>JACRFD010000018.1 GCA_016218025.1 Ignavibacteriales bacterium | reverse complement strand
TATTGCATTTCGTAGTTTCCAGCCGGAAGAACCTGTTTCAATAAATCTTACAAAAGATATTCACCTAAACCGCCTCTTAGTTTTGGCGCCCGCAGAAGTTCATCGAGCTTGGAAACACTTTGCCCCAATTCTTTTATTTCTTTTGTTGCCTGCCCAAGCTCACCAAGATTTTTCTGTACTTCCCCGATTACACGCGCGGCATTGTCAAGCCGGTCACCCACATTCGACGTCTGCGATTGTATTTGTTGGGTTACCGTGTGAAGTTGTTGATTTACATTTTCAGTTACCTGCTGCAAACGATTACCGACGTTGGATGTTTGAGATTGAATTTGATTCGTTACAAATGTTAGTTGTTGGTTTAAGTTTTCGGTAATTTGCTGCAGACTACTGTGAACATCTGTTCTTAACGACTCAACTTGCTGCTGCATTAACATGATTGTTTGATCGTTTTGCAATGGTTGTGCGGGTGTCTTATGTTTTAAAAGAAGAAACAGAAGAACAGCGATAATAACGATCGATATAACAAGGATTATTTCCATATTATCTTTCTATAAGCAGACGATTTATAATCAAAACGGGTTTAGAATTAAAACAGACAAAAATTCCCGAAAATCGGGACTTATAATTATATAATCATTTGATTCTTCGTTTCTAAATTACAATAGACATCGATAAAAGTCAACTTATCCTGCATAAATAAAACATTGGATTTCCGGAAAAAACTTCTTATTATTTATGCAATTAATAACATACAGAGGGTAGATGAAACATGAAGAACACAGTTAACAGAATCAGTGCGATTGTTGTTTCCTTCGTTTGCTGGTTCGCCATCCCCCTCAATGCCCAGAATGTGAGTGTTGGTGTCTCACTCATGAATGATCCGAATATTTTCGACACTTATGCGCCATTGAAAGATAGAATAACAGAGCTATCACTCGACCTTTCGAAGGGGTGGATTTCAGAAAACTCTTACACGGGATTATTTTACTCCGGCTCCCTATCATTATATAAAGATTTACCAGCCCGAAATTTTCAGTTTCATATGATTATGCTTGGGATAAACTATCATTATCTTGAAGATGATGCTGCCGAAAATTTAACCGATACATCTTCAACTTCCGATGATCAACTATCTCAAAATGACAGCACAACAATTACTGATAACAATGATGATGAGATTGAAGAGGAAATTGAATCTGTTCACAACGACAGTACAGATAATTTTTTGAATATCTCATTTATCGGTTCGACACAAATTAATAAATTAGATTTTCAAGACTGGAATAATTTAATGTTCGGCGGAAGAATAGTATTCCGTCAACCGCTGGGATCTCACGCAAGTTTCAGACCCTCATATTCGATCAATTATTATTCATATCCAAATCTGACAACCCTGACAAACATACAAAACCGTATTTCTCTGATATTTGGAACAGACGCATTGCCTATGAACTGGTTAGCATTTATTCCATCGTTCGGTTTGAAGAGTTATCCGATAAATAATACAGGCGATTTCACGCTCTCAATAAATACAAGCGGTGGGAGAAAAAATGGCGATATGAGCGGCTCGACGAAAAAGACCATCAGTTATAATCTTTCAACTCCTTCGGTTCGTCAATTATCATTTACGATCCTCTGGAATTACCAGCCCGCACCAGCGACACGAATAAACGCTCAATTGAAACATTTCAATCAACCGTCAACGGTTGCACGAGCAATACCGGAATTACGGAAAGGCGCTGCAAATTTTTACGATATGACGGCAGGAAAAATATCGGGGCAAAATGAGCTGTACGACGATCAATTTTCTTACTCAGGAAATACTATTGCAATCGAAGTTGAACAACTGCTTCCGGTTGAACTGATATTCAACGGATCATGGGAGTATCAGAAAAAAAAATACACCTACAGCGCCACAAACCTTGCCGACTCGGTTATAGCAACTAATCGTGAAGATAAACGGACAGAACTTGTCCTTAACATCTCTAGATCATTCCCTTTAACTGAAGAAACAAGTTTAAACGCACATGCCGATTATCATTTTATCAATAATATCTCAAACTCTGTATATTTCGATTTCAAGAAAAGCACGATTATGATTGGTGTGGAGTATGGATTTTGAAGCAAGAGTTGAGGTTCGCATAAATATTTTATGGGAGGAATTTAAATGAGTAAAGATTTACACGATTTACCATTCGATGAGGGAACAAAAGCAAAGCTTAAAATATTCAGTGATTACATAAAATCATGGCTGCCTGTTTTCTTAGCATCTAAAATCACGAGTTGGGAAAATATTAATATCTTTGATTTTTTTGCGGGACCGGGAGCAGACGTGACCGGTTACAACGGCACACCAATTATTATCATCAACGAATTATCTTCATATTTCAAGTATTTTGAAAAAAAACGTATAAATTTGCATCTCTATTTCAATGAATTCAATCAGAATAAATTTTCTTTATTAAATAAGAAGATTGAACAACTTGAGAGTAACAACAAATTTCCTTATAAAATATCTATCGATAATTTAGATTTCAAGGAGGCATTTGAAAAACATTATACGGCAATGAAATTAGATAATACCGCAAATCTAATTTTGCTCGATCAAAGTGGTATTAAACATATTACTCCCGAAATATTTCAGCAAATAGTCAATCTTAAAACCACAGATTTCCTATTTTTCATTTCCTCTTCGACTATTCGCCGTTTTTCTGAATTGGATACAATAAAACAATACATTGATGTAAGTAAAGAAAAAGTTGAAGCGACAGAATATTTTAAGACACATCAATTAATTCTCGAATACTATCAGAGCCTTCTACCATCCAGTAGATCATATTATTTGGCCCCATTTTCAATTAAGAAGGGAGCAAACATTTATGGTTTAATTTTTGGAAGTGGACATGTATTAGGAATAGAGAAATTTCTTTCCGCTTGCTGGAAGGCAGATCCAGATCGGGGTGAAGCGAACTTCGATATCGACAAGGAAAATATACTCCCCAATCAGTTAAGTTTATTTACCGGAAAAGTTCAACAACCTAAAAAAGTTGATGTCTTCGAGAATGAACTTCGAAATAGAATATTAGACAAACGTATTGTAACTGATGAAAATATTTATTTATTTACTATAACAATGGGTTTTCTTCCAAAACATGCTAGAAAAGTCTTGAAATTCATGATCAAAGATGGTAAAATAAAAAAGAAAAATTTTTTGCTTGGGAGTGATATCGTGAAAGCATCTACACCGAAAATAAAATTAGAACTGATTGAAAATGGCAACTAACTCAAATATTGAATGGACTGAAATGACGTGGAATCCCGTTACGGGGTGTTCCAAGATTAGCGCTGGGTGTAAAAATTGTTACGCTGAAAAAATGGCGAAAAGATTAAAAGCCATGGGAATGGAAAGATATGAAAACGGTTTTTCTGTCACGTTACAACCAGATCTGCTTACCGTACCTTTTCACTGGCGAGAACCACGTATAGTTTTTGTAAATTCTATGAGTGATCTATTTCATGAAAAAGTACCTCTCAATTACATCAAACAAGTGTTCGAAACAATGGTCAGTTGTCCACAACACACATTCCAGATATTAACAAAAAGAAGTAAACGGCTTCGAGAAGTTGCTACAAAGCTTCATTGGACATCCAATATATGGATGGGGGTGAGCGTGGAAGATGCTCGTGTTGTTCGTCGTATTACAGATTTAAAGCATGTTCCCGCAGCAGTCCGATTTTTATCTTGCGAACCGCTCATAGGTCCCCTTGACGACTTACAGCTTGAAGATTTGCAATGGGTAATTGTTGGTGGGGAATCAGGACCAGGCTCTCGTCTTATGAAACCAGAATGGGTTAAATCAATTTTTAGACAATGTAGGAAAGCAAGAATTCCATTCTTCTTCAAACAATGGGGAGGTGTAAGAAAAGATCTATCTGGTCGTGAACTTTACGGTCGAACCTATGATAATATGCCTAAAATTGAGAAAATAAAAATTCAAAGTAAGTCATTTGAATTTATTAACACTCAATAATTTTTTTATCTGAGAACTCTACTCTCAATTTCCTCTTTTCACCTCAAATCTCTCCGTTTTCACCCACGTCCGCTTTTCTTTCTTCACTACATCTAAATATATCGCCCTGCCGACAATAAATATCCAGAGCTGGCAGTATGTTATATACATCAGCAACGATAGAAGTAAATTAGAAAATTTATCTTCCCTGTCATACGAAAGCGCTAAGAGTATTTCCATTATAAATAGAATAACGCCAACCACCCAAACCAAAGTGTATGGTCCTGGCAGGTTGATTGTCACAACATTGAAAACACCGAGAAGGAAAAGAGCGTCCGAGCCAATTAATGCGACAAGAAAAACATAATATAAAGAAAGCATGTATAATAATTCGATTGCAAGAAATTTATTTTTAAAAGAAGGTATCTCTTTCAGAAATTTTTTCCCAACATAGTTGTTCCCCTGTACCCAGCGGGTTCGCTGTTTGATCCATACTTTCCACGATTCAGGCTCTTGTTCAAATGTAACAGAGTAAGGAACAAATTTAATTTTGTATCCCTCTTTGTAAATTCGTACGCTCAATTCCGAATCTTCCGTTATGGCATCTTCATCCCACCCGTTAAGTTTATCTATCAAACTCCTGCGGATAATTAGATTTGTGCCTGGAAGCGTTGCGATCTTGAACATCTTCCATCTTCCCGCCTGTAACATAGATTGAAATCCAAGCGTTTCTATATTGATAAATCGTGTTAATAAATTTCGGTTTTTGTTGATCGTTCGAAATTTTCCAAGAACCGCACCCAGTGTTTCATCTTCTAACAATTGTGCCATCAAATATTTAAGAGCCGATGAATCGGGAGTGTTGTCGGCATCATAAACAGCAACAAAATCGGCTTTAGTTTGTTTCAAGCCAATGTTTAAAGCGCGAGATTTTCCCTTTCCTCCTTCGCCTTTCGGCACATTGTAAATTCTGAGGCGGGAATCATTCGAAGCATACTTATTAACTATCTCAGCAGTCGCATCGGTTGATCCGTCGTTTATAACAAGCACGTCTAACTTATCTTTCGGATATTCAAGATTCAGCATTGCTTCTACCGTGTAAGCAATTACTTTTTCTTCATTGTGCGCAGGTATAAGAATTGTAACAAATGGGAAATCATAATTATTTTTGTCAATTGTTTTTTTTTCTTTTCGTGACGACCTGTAATGGAAAAAACCTGCCATCGTTAAAATAAGCTGGTAAAAAATCATAAACCAGATTATGATAACGGATAACAAAAATATTATGCCGAGATCGAGTTCAAGAACCGATCCGTTTGGCATTATTGATTCTCCTTTCGTGATCTAGAGAATCTGACAATCACATAAAATCCCATTAGCAGTGTACCGGAGAGCATTCCGAAGGCTACAATAAACCAAGACGACCAAAAGCTTGTTAAATCAACACTGTATGAAACAGTAGTCTCCAGCACGGCGAGCATTCTGTGTTCACCGGGAGGTAATACAACCGTGTATCTTCTATAACCTTCCAGAATTTTTGTTTTAAGTTCATTGCCATCAAGAAAAATAGAATATGGTTTATGGCTGAAAGAAGTGTAACAACGTGTATCGCTGCGATAAAGAATCTCGACACTACGATTAGAATTTTGTATCTCAACAAGTTCTCCCGAAATCGAAAGTAACTGACCTGAGGCCGGGGGTGCAATATTGAACGTTTCATTTGTTCTAATTTCCGGTTTAAGCAAATGAATTCCTGCAGGAATAAAAAACTTTCCGCTTTCAGTTGTATATCTTTCACCCGACTCGGTTTGCACTGCAAAATATCTTCGAGGCAATTCCAACACAACAGGATGAGGCGATTGAATTCTCCACCCGTTTCCTGTGTATGTAATTAACGCGTTCGCTGATGCAGCATAACTCATCATTCTTAAATCCTGAGGTCGGATACTTGACTCTGAATAGAGAGAATAACGATCCGCACCCAATGCAGAGGATCGTACAAGCTGATAACTTTCTATCCCGGTTTGAATTAATGATGGGAATATCGTCGGTTTCTTTTCATCCCTGAATTGTAAAATATTTAGATCGAGCATTACTGAATTTTTCTTGCCCAGCAGCGAATCATATTTGGCACCTATTAATTGATACCGCTTGGGATCCTTCGACCATTCACTTTGCGGATCTTCAATTTGCAGTGTAAATAAATATTTCTTTTTCAATTCATTAATCTTTATTGCATCAACACCATGATTCTTACGCAGTTCAGGATTCCCGATATTATCCATAACAGTTACAACCACATCCAGATGAGGTTTTTTAAATTTCAATTCATCAACCATTGAAAGAAACGAATCATGAAACTGAATTAATTTTGCTACACGATATTCTTCGAATAGATTCCATGCCCGCACATTGTTTTTCCAATAATACGCAGACTTTTCATCAAAGAGAAGTGCCGGATCAAATCCGTGATGACTTTGAAATTCAGTTCTCGCCGATGGATGCATCGGTGTCATCAGGTTGGAATTTTCCGGCCCGTCGACTCCTGCTTCAAAATATAATTCCGCAATGTTAACTCCATCCCAATCGTATCGTTCAAGAAATGATCGATACATATTTTTCACTTCGCTGAAGCACGCCGTATCGGTAAGAGCTACCGGAAATCTCCAGGAAGCTTTTACAGGTTCGCCTCGGAAATTTTTTTCCTGCCATTCAGGATGATCTTTCCAGAATTTTTCAGAAACATGCGGCGGCTCAAGCCATGCGTAAACCAAAATTCCATTTGCATGGCATAGTTCAACTAATCGTTCGTAATCATATGTCCATTTTTCATATTGGTGCCACCCGACTGCGTGTACAGCCCGAATTCCATCCGCCACCCAACGCTTGACGAGATCTTCTATGCTAACGTTGTGTCTGTAACCGGCATCATAATAAACTTCAAGATTCTCACGGCGAAGAATCGGGCTCAGATGAAAAAATGACCTTACATATTCAATCAAATAAGGAAAGCGACTGTAACCGTCTTTTGAAATCGGATCAAATCTGATTCCGAAAAATATAAATTTTCCTTTACCATAATTTTTTCCTAAAACCACTGGAGCATCAATTTTTTCTTCCACACAAAGGATTTTATCATTCGGAAGATAATCGAATCTGGTCATCATCTCAGGTGTTTTTAACATAAGAGGATCCGAGGGGTAAAGCCGGTCTCGCATTTTCTCGATTTTTATTTTTGAGCCGGCAAATTTTATTCCAAGCTCATCAGCCAGATCATTTTTGCCGTCGGTGATTACATTTCCGCCGGTTTCCAAAAAGTTCACTATTTTGTCATAATCTTTATCGAGCAGCAGTTCAACGTTGTTATACGGAACTATTAAAAGATTGTACAAATCCAATGAAGGCAAACTACTGCTGGGCAACGTATCAACATTTATATTAATTGACCGGAAAGCCGAAGCGAAACTTGATTGATTATTATACGATACGTCTTTTGCATTATCGTCCCATAAAATTGCTACTCTTGCATCATCGAAATCTATTTCAGGTTTAGAAACATCTTCCCATATTTTTTTAACATCTCCCTTCAACTTATCGAACCAGTTCAATTCAATTTCTTTGAATTCAAGAGGTTCAGCCACAAGCATATACCTTGGCTGCAATGATATATTATTATTAACAACGCCCGAGATTCTTTCAGGTGACTCTTCTCTGGATTCTATCTCACCATCTGGCTGGTAAATTGTTCTTCTGTAAAATTGGTCGTCAAGTTTTACAGAATATGCCTGAGAGCCGGTGATAACCAAATGATTATTAAGTTTTACATTCAAATTCAAATCTTTAACGTCAATAAATTGATACCCAAGGTTTTTAATCCCATCAACATATTCTTCAATGTACCGGATATCGATGAACGAATGGATAAATGCAGAAGCGAACCCGTCTCTTACAGCCAGTTGCATCTTTGCACCGTTCAATAATTTTTTCACAGCATCTTCCTCAACTTCACGATCCTCATCAAGGGGAATGTAACCTAAATTTTCGGGAAGTAAACGCTGTCCGAATAAATCTTTTTCAATGATGTACGGAAAGTATTGACTGTAATCTGCATCATCCAGAACGCACCTTTGCTCCATGGCTGTATTAAAATATTTTGCAAAGATAGGATAATCGGATTGTGAGGCAGTGTAATGTGGTGTTTCCCATACAAGCGGATAGAGATTGTTTTTCCAGAATTCTTCCAATCCCATTTTTATTTTCTTCTCGACATAATCTTTCGAGTCTTCTTTTAATTTCTGGTTTGTGCTTGCATCCCAAAATTCAAAATCTGTTGCCGTGGTTCCCTGATATTGATGAGTCACTCCATGCATTACAATCGTCGCTCCCCTTGATACCATGTAGTGAAGTGCATCAACCATCTCCGGTTTATCCGATAAACTTACTCTTGTGCCGCGATCTGGATCAACAAAAAATGGTACAACTCCAACCAGAAAAGGGACATACTTCGAATAAAGAGCATCCGCAACATCACGTAATCGTTCTGTATTTTCGAAAACAGTTACATCTTCTATTCTGAGAAGTGGCCGATGCTTTTCTTCGTGTGGTTGATCTAACAAGTCATGAAGCATATCGGCAAAATAGATATACCGATCTGTTTCGGTGGCAGAAGCAAACGGTGAGTCGGCTATATACATAAAATTATCAATACGAACTATATAAGGTACTTCTCGTCCTGTTGCGTTTGAAAATGCTGTAGCTATAACATCAACGTTATTCTGATTTAGAACATTTATTATATTGATGTTCGGTTCACCTTTTGTGAAATTTCTTCCTCCGGCCGATACAATGTCGAAGTTGGATATAGTATCCAAGCGCTCAAATTTAATTGAATACTTCTTTGCCAGATCATATTTCCGGCTGAAATATTCCATGCCCGTATTCATCCATACTAGCATTTTATCCGGAGAATATGCATCACGCAAAAATTTTTCAGGAGGATCGTATTGCTTACTGAATCCGATGAAGAATGTTATATCGTAATTCTTCATCTCTTCACTTCTATATGTTTCTACTCCTTCGATTTTGTATTCAGTTTTGAAGTGTCCCAAAAGCATTGCAAGCTGGCGAGCATCGCCGCGCGCATAATTAGTTGGAACATCTTTTCCTTCAAACAGAATAAGAACACGTTTCGCTTCTGCGGAATAGCTGAATCTGGTGAATAAAATGTGGGGCAAGAGGAAAACGAGGAAAATATATCGCGTCTTCATGTATATAAACATACGATTTTTAATCTAAATAAACAAAATTTATGATTCTTTTTTTAAAAAGATATTTTTCTGTTGAATTTTAACTAATTTTTTATAAATTGAATATAGTATCTTTTTCTCAATGCCTCATCGATCAATCTTTTTTTTCACATAAATTATGATGAAGCAACTTTTTCTCCTGATTTCTTTTTCCCTCACTCAAATTGCTTATACCCAATGGGAATGGCAATCACCACGCCCGCAAGGAAATACACTTCTTAACGTTCAATTCATAGATACATCTCTCGGCTGGGCTGTTGGAGAATATGGTACAATAATTAAAACAACCGACGGTGGAAAAAATTGGCAGCCTCAGGAAAATGGCCGAACAGATGATATTCTTTCTTGCAGCATGGTTTCGGCAACCACAGGGTGGGCTGTAGGAGATAATGGCACCATACTTCACACTTCTGATGCAGGTGAAAATTGGATTGAACAAACAAGCGGAATTTCTACTGGATTAAATTGTATAACTTTTTTTGATCAATTGAATGGTTGGGCTTCCGGTGATCAGGAAACGATTTTACACACTACAAATGGGGGAGAGAGTTGGACAATACAACATCAGATCGTCGGACAAATCAGCATAAACAGTATATCATTCATCTCACTTACCGATGGCTGGGCAGTAGGAAGCAAAGGAAAAGTGTATCACACAACTGATGGTGGTTCTACGTGGACAATGCAGACTTTGGGTTCAATTTCTACCATACATCTTAATGTTACCTTTGCAGATAACTTGCTTGGATTTATAGTTGGAAGTGATGGCTCGGTTTTAAGAACCGATAATGGCGGCGTTTCATGGTCAACAATAAATACTGGTGATGCGAACAATTACAACCGGATTTGTATGTCAAATACATTCATCGGCTGGATTGCATGCGACGCAGGTAAAATTCTTCGCACGGTTAACGGAGGACTTTCGTGGTCGATATCAACAATTACTTCCGGTGAAAATTTAAATGGTTTAAGCAGAAATGGAAATTATTTATGGGCTGTCGGCGAATATGGTAAGATATTAAAATCTTCAAATAATGGAATAAGTTGGTCGAATCTTGACTCAGGAAGTAGATTAAGTATTAATTGGATTAGCTTTGCATCGGCTAATGTTGGAACAGCGGTCGGCCCCGAAGGGTCTTTACTGCGCACGACTGATGGCGGTGCATCTTGGCAACAACTTTCTTCTCCCACTCCCCTTCTATCTTCTTTTGGCGTCTCAATGATCGACGAAACACATGGATGTGCAATTGGTGAAGAAGGTAATATTCTCCGCACAACAAACGGCATTACATGGATACAACAAAGCAGCCCGACCACACACACTCTTTTTGGTATTAACTTCGGAAGTCAAACAAACGGCTGGATTGTTGGCGGTGATCCTGTAAATTACACTGGAATTATTTTACACTCGAGTGATGCTGGGGCAAATTGGACGACACAAAATTCTTCAATGCCTCACATGATGTATGGTGTTTCCTTTATTTCTTCTTTGGTTGGATGGGTTGTTGGTGACTTCGGAATTATTTACAAAACAACAGACGGCGGTGTTAACTGGCAACCTCAGAACAGCAATGTTGGTACAGTTTTATACTGGTGCACTTTTGCCGACCAGAATAATGGTTGGGTAGTTGGTGATTCAGGCAAAATAATTCATACCACCGATGGTGGCTCCACGTGGAATGTTCAGAATAGCGGAACCAATCTTATCTTATTTTCAATTGCAAATAACGGACTTTACGATGCGACTGCAGTCGGTGACTCTGGTATTATTCTCCACACTTCAGATGCGGGGATAAATTGGGTCAAAGAATATAGCCGGACCGCATACCCATTATATTCAATAAATAATAACGGAAACTATACAATCTGTGGCGATTACGGAACAATACTTAATTACAAAATTGAAACTCCGCCACAACTTGGCACGGTTTCTGGAAATATATTTTTCGATTCGAATCAAAACGGAATAAAAGATTCAGAGGAATCCGGCTTAGCAGGATGGGAAATCCATCTAAGCGGAACACAATCGGCACAAACGATAACAAACGGAAATGGTGATTTTATTTTTATTGATCTGCCTCTGGGAAATTATTCAATAAGCCAGACATTAAAATCGGGTTGGACAAATACAGCACCCGCTACACCATCGGGATATAATTTTTCACTTACTCTTCAGTCGCCAAATTTCAACTGCATATTTGGAAATTATGTTCCTTCTTTTTTATCTCTAAATCTTAATAGTGGTTGGAACATTATCTCACTTCCTCTGATTGTAACCAATCCGTCAGTTATAAATATTTATCCGAACGCCATATCCCCCGGATATTTTTACGATCAAGGATACAAATCATCTGATTCATTATTTACAGGTATTGGGTATTGGATAAAATTCCCATCTGCATTTACCAACTATATCACCGGAACAGCTTTTACCGAGGATACTGTTCAACTTAACGCAGGTTGGAATATCATCGGATCGATCAGCGAACCGATTCCGGTGAATTCCCTCACCACCTCACCGCCAAATATAATTCAGTCACAATATTTTAATTATGAATCAGGTTATTATCCATCCGATACGCTCAAACCGGGGAGAGGGTACTGGGTTAAATTGTCTGAGGATGGGAACTTGTTTCTAAAAAAATCTAACTTGAATTTTCTAGAACAAAAACAATCGATCAATAATTTAATCTCTTCATTTAATACTCTTGAAATTTCGGATGCAGCAGGGAACTCCCAAACCTTGTATTTCACTCAGAATAAAAATGCAAATTTTATGAATCTTTTTGAACTACCTCCTCCGCCTCCACCGGATGCTTTTGATGTAAGATTTGATAACTCATCACAAATATATATTATCAATAACGAAAGTGAAAAAATTAAATGTAAAATCAACATTCAATCATATAAATCTTTTTTGAATATTCGTTGGAATTTAATCGAAAAATCTAATACTGATTTTTTGATACTTGATGAAAATTCCGGGTCTGAATTGGCAACTTTAAATTCACTTTCCGGTAATAAAGAAATCCACAGAACTGATTTAACTCAACTATCAATAATCTCCTCCAAAATTATCGGCGGTCTACCATTAAGATTTTCGCTTGAACAGAATTATCCAAACCCATTCAATCCAACTACCGATATAAAATATCAGATCTCTGAGGCGTGTCGTGTCTCAATAAAAGTGTTCGATTTACTCGGATGCGAGATTGCTACTTTGGTGGATGAAGTAAAACAACCGGGAAATTACAATATATCATGGAATCCTTCGGGTGTATCAAGCGGAATTTATTTTTACAGAATATCGGCAGGCAGCTATACCGAAACCAAGAAGCTTACAATCATGAGGTGACAAGAAATTGTTGATGGAAAAATATTCAAAATACCGAAAACAGGTTAATATCCTCCCGAGAGTAATGTCCTACGTATTATTTGTTTTTTTGATTTCGGAAATACTGTTTTTTACCGGTTGTCGGAAAGAAAACGGAAGCACGGCGCCGTCGACTAACAATATGTCGGGATTATACGGAACGGGATTACTTTCTTTTGAATCTACGGGAATCGACAGTGGATTTTCGGTTAACGGAGCTTACAAACCAAGCAATCAATTTGCAAACGATACTCTAAGCTTTGGTTCAGGTGGATTTATAAAAGACACAATGTTGTTCGGGAAGAAAATAAAAACATTGATCACTGCATATGAACACAGATTAAGCAATTCAACACTAAATGAACGGCATATACTTATTGCATTAACCGACACTACGTCGGGTCTACCAATCGGCGACTATGCCTTTTCACGCTTGAATAGCACCTCTCAATCGATGGCGGCATATATATATTATTTTCTCTCTGATTCTGTAAATTTTTTCCAGATGTTTGTTCCCAAGTCAGGCAAAATTACAATCACATCTTACGATATTGAAACGAAAAATATAAAAGGAATTTTTGATGGAATCCTTTACAGCATGCCTCCAGATACATCGCGGCAGATTGAGATTTTGAACGGAAAGTTTGATATTTATCTATCGAATAAATATTTCAATTATTAAACATCTGATAAGAATTTTTATTCTCTCTCTAACTGATCTATTTTTTCTTTTAAAATATCGATAGTTAAATCGATTGTTTTTTTGTGTGTTCTGAAAGATAGCACCGCAAGCCTCAATGTAAAATTTCCGTTTATCATTGTTGACGAGATAAAAACCCTTCCGTCTTCCTGAACCGCTTTGACCAATTTTTCGTTGAACAAATTTGCATCACCCCTTTTGGGTAAATAACGGTAAGTAACAACCGATAAGTCGGGGAAATGACCGGTTTCGATATTTTCAATCTTTTGGATTTCGTGATAAAAATATCGTGCAAGCATTATTTTTTCTTCCAGCGCAGCTCGAAACGGTGCAACTCCAACCAATTTTAACGGAAGCCATAAACGCAGCCCGCGAAAATGTTTTGTAAGCTCTGGAGAAATATCTGCCGGAGATAATTGATCCTGCGCCTTCAGAGCATCTTGCATGTAATTTGCCTGATACCAGAATGAATCGAAAAGTTTCTGTTTGTCTCTCACTAAAACTGCACCTGAACCGTACGGCAAAAATAATCCTTTATGTGGATCCATGACTAACGAATCCGATCGCTCCA
Source organism: Ignavibacteriales bacterium (assembly GCA_016218025.1). Taxonomy (GTDB): domain Bacteria; phylum Bacteroidota; class Ignavibacteria; order UBA10030; family SZUA-254; genus PNNN01. Next base: position 53,543 of record JACRFD010000018.1, on the reverse strand, counting down.
TTCCATTAAGAATTTTTTTGCCTTCCTCACATAGAACAAAGAACGCACCATACGCACCATCCACATGAAGCCAGATATTATTTTGATTTGCTAAATCGGCAATATCCTGCATGGGATCAACTGAGCCGGTATCGGTAGTTCCTGCAGATGCGATGATGAGAAATGGATTTAGTCCGGAATTTTTATCTGTTGTAATCTGCTTTTCAAGGTCTGAAGGATCCATTCGAAATCTCCCATCCATCGTCACATATCGAATAACGCATTCCTTCAATCCTGCGATCCTAATTGCCTTATCTACAGAATGATGAACTTGCGAGGTCAAATAGATTACTGAGCGGCTAAAATCTGCCGCTTTAAGATTTTGAGCATCGCGTGCGGCTACAATGCCGATAAGATTTGCAATGCTGCCACCCGATGTAAGATTTCCGCCGGAAGATTGCGGATAACCCACAATTTCCGCCATCCAATCAAGCAGCATGTGCTCCATTTGAACGGCACCGGGCCCTGCAAAATAGATTCCGGCGTAGCGGTTAAATATTGCTGCGAGGTAATCTCCAAGTGCGGAAAAATAAATTCCCCCTCCCGGTATATATCCTAAATGTCCACCCGATGCTGGATTCAAACCTGGACGGTCAATATTATGCTTTATTAAATTGATGAGTTGTGTGATATCGGATCCGACTTCTGAAATCGGATAATCGAGGATGCCTTTTCCTTTATCGGTTGAATTAACGAAAGCAGGAATTTCATAAATACGATTGATAAAATCTTCTGAATATTTAACTATTTGATTGAGCAGGGCGGCACGATTCTCTGCAGAAGGTTCTAACTGTAACGCAATTTTTTCCAAATATTCGATACGATCAATAATATTTTCTTGACCTGAATTCATGAATCATACTTTAACTATTTATTGCTGAATAATTTCGTTGGAGAGTTCGTTTGTATCATCTGCCTTACGTGGGAAATATTTTGAAAGCTCTTCCCCCACAGCTTTTATAGATTCAGAAATCCCATCAAAATATTTTTTCTCTTTAAAATAACCCGACATTGAAACCGCTATTTCGTTCCATCTTCCAGCTTGTACTTTCGAATTTATTCCGCTGTCTGCGATAATTTGAAATTTTCTATCGGACAAAAGCAATAATATCAAAACGCCAGTTTTATCGCGAGTATTTTGCATACCAAGCTGTTGGAATTCTTTGACAGCTAGTTCGTGGATCGATAATTTTCTATCTTTCCAACCTCTACGTTGCCTCATAACAACTCTGATTTCACCTGATGTTTTTGATTCTGCTTCTGTGATAACGTTTGCCAACGATGCCAACTCGATTTTGCTCAGATATTTTTTATAAAACATACTAATCCTCAATTCTCATATCTCATCTTACCAACTTCCGCTCGCCCCGCCGCCGCCGAAACTTCCACCGCCTCCGCTAAATCCACCACCACCGCCGAATCCGCCGCCCCCGAAACCACCACCCCACCATGGAAACGATGAACTATAACCTTGCGAACCGATTGCACTTCTTCTGCCCCTTCCGAATATTCGGGGAAATATACCGAAGAATAATATCAATAAAATAATTGCAATTGGTGAAAATGTTTTAATATGATTTCGTTTTGGATCTCCCTTGAACTCACCTTTTGTTGCAGACATAATTGCCTGAAGTCCATCGCTAACACCGCCATAAAAATCACCCTCTCGAAATCTTGGACCAATAATCTTTCGTATAATTTGTCCCGATACAGCATCGGTTAAAACACCTTCCAGCCCATAACCGACTTCAATGTCTATTTTCCTATCTTCCTTTGCGATCAGTAAAAGCACTCCGTTATTTCTATCTTTTTTCCCGATCTTATTTTTTTCAGCAAAGTTATAAGCAAAATCTTTAATATCTTTACCATCAAGTGAAATGATCATTAAAACTACAATTTGATTTGAAGTCTCATTTTCGAATTCAAATAATGTATTTTCTAAATTGCTGATTTCACCCGACGAGAATGTTCCGGTCTGATCGTTCACCCTTGCATGAACGATTGGAATTTCTTCCTGACCAGTCAATGTGACTGTTCCAATAAAGATTAAAATAAAAGATATAAAGAGTGAACGATATTTATTTATCATCAATTTAACACCGGAATAGTTTTGTTGTGGAGAATCTCAGAATTTGACTTTTGGAGCTTTTTCGGCGCCGGGTTCCGACTGAAAATATTGTTTTTGTGAAAAACCGAACATACCTGCAAGCATAGAAGTTGGAAATGTTCTGACCTTAACGTTGAACTCCTGAACCAACTGATTAAATTTCATACGTTCAACAGCAATTCGATTTTCAGTTCCCTCAAGTTGATTTTGGAGTTGTATAAAATTTTCGTTTGCTTTCAACTGCGGATAATTTTCCGCCACCGCCATCAACCGCGATAACCAACTGCTCATTGAGTTTTGTGCTTCCTGGAATTTTTGGAAGAGCTGCGGATTATTTAATATTTCCGGTGTCACCTGAATTTTTCCGACACTAGATCTTGCTTCTGCAACTTTCTCGAAAACCTCTTTTTCGTGAGACGCATATCCTTTCACAACCTCAACGAGGTTCGGAATAAGATCCAGCCTCCGCTGATATTGATTTTGGACTTGTGCCCATCCTTGATTAATACCTTCGTCTGATTTTACCAGCGAATTATAAGTACCGGTAAGCCATCCAAAAATCATTAATCCTACAACAACAATAACACCTAAAACTGCAAGTAAGATTATACTGCTTTTCTTCATAAATCCTCTAAATAAATTAAAAAATGATAGTTTTCATCAATTGGTTATACAAACCTACCGAAAATATTGCATCTCTGCAAGTTTGCTATTTAAACTTTTTCAACGCCTCTATCCGCTGTAAAACCGGAGGGTGGGAATAATGAAGGAAAATATAAAACGGATGTGGTGTAAGATGAGATAAATTATCGAGCGATAGTTTTTTAAGTGCTTCAACCATTGCTGAACAATTTCCGGTTGTCTCCGCTGCAAAGTGATCTGCCTGAAACTCGTTCCTCCGCGAAAGCCACTGTAGAATAATCCCAAGGAAAAATTCAATTGGCGAAAACAGCATACTGAAAAAAATTAAACCGGCATAAATTGAAATATTATTCATATAGAATGTGTCGAACAAATTCTTATCTATAATAAATATAGATAAAAGTAAAAACATAAAACCGGAATGCAAAATTGTTATGACAATAGAATGGATGATATGTTTTAGTTTATAGTGTCCGACTTCATGGGCTAATATCGCAATTAACTCCTGCACCGTATGCTTAGCGATTAGAGTATCAAACAATACGATCCGTTTATTTTTACCAAAACCGGTGAAAAATGCATTCGATTTGCTCGATCGCTTAGATCCATCCATTACATATACATCTTTCAACGGAAATTTTATCGATTGAGAATAATCGAGAATCGTTTTTTTTAACTCTCCGTCTTCAAGTGAAGTAAATTTATTGAATAACGGCATTATCCATGTCGGGGCAATAAATTGAATAATTAAAACAAAGGTCGATAGAATAATCCAACAATATATCCACGCATATAATCCGCCGTATTGAAATATTATTAGAATTACAAATAATAATGGACCTCCTATTATAACTGCTAAGAAAAATCCTTTAATCAAATCCGTAATAAAGGTCTTCACACCCGTACGGTTGAAACCGAACTTCGCTTCTATACTGAACGTAGAAAATATTTGAAACGGCAGCGAAATAACAGCTCGAAATAACATCATCACTGCAATATAAATCATACCGGTTCCTATTTCGCCAAAATTATATCCTCTGACATAATCGTCGAGATGCTGAAATCCTTTACCGAACCAAAAAGCTATCGTGACAATAAGGCTCGTAGTTGATTCTACTAAACCAAATAGTATTTTTGCACGGGTATATGATTGTGATTTCTGATAAGAATTTTCATCGAACAATCTTTCAAATTCTCCCGGAAGCGGTAAGCGAAGAGTTTTTAGATTCAACAAGTCGGCAATTAAATTTAACAGAAATTCTCCGAGTAAAACCGAAAGAATAATAATCCCGTAAATATTCATTTTTTTCTGAGACCGTACGAATTAATGTTAATAGTCGGCTCAAGCACAGATAACCGTTTATCGCCAGCGTAATATACTCTCTCCAAAAACAATCCGGATGGTGGGGCTGTAAGTTTTGCCGGTTCATCAGATTTTTCAGATAACAGAATTCCGATATCAGAAACAGATAGTTTTCCCCTGCCGACTTCAGCCATTACTCCCACCAATTGGCGAACCTGCTTCCATAAAAAATGCGAACCGATAACTCTAATCAGTATTAAATCTCCAGCTTCTTTAATTTGAATCTCATCAATTAAAACCTTTGTTGATTTTTCATCCGGATCGTCTGCTGTAAACGACTGGAAATTTTTCAGACCAATAAATTGTTTGGAAGCTTCAATCATCTGCTTCACATTTAATTTATCTTTTATCCACCACACATATCTTTTTCCGAAAGCAGTCCTCCTCCGGCTGATTTGATATAAATAGCTTCTTGCCACGGCATCGTGACGTGCATGAAATTCTGGTTTTGCTTTTTCAACTTCAATCACATGAATGTCAGATGGCAGATTATCATTTAATTTTATTCGTATAATTTCTGGCGGGATCATAGTTTGCAGGTCAAGATGAGCAATTTGCAATAACGCATGAACACCTGCATCTGTTCTACCGGCACCGTATAGTTCCGCATCTGTTTTTTTAAAAACGCTTCTGACAGCATTTAATAATTCACCTTGAACAGTACGCGCATTTTTCTGCACCTGCCAACCGCTGTAACGTGTTCCTTCGTACTCGATATATAATTTAAATTTCGACATATAATGAATTTATTTTAAAAAATTTTTAAGCATTTCCGTGATACCGCTTCTAATCATCATTACCGCAATACCAGCCAGAAATAACGCGGCAACTTTACCAACAGCTTTTGACCCTGCTTTTCCCATCACTTTGTGTATAAATTGCGACTGCATAAATACCAAAAAAACTATCAGCATATTCACGATTAAAGAAACAATTGTCCATACATAACCGTATGAATCGACTATTATAATAATAGTCGTAAGAGCTGCCGGGCCCATTATAAGCGGAATTCCAATCGGCACAACACCGATAGGCGATTCTGGATTACGGCCTTCTTGTTTTGAAAAAACCAAATCCTGAATAGCTAAGACCAACAAAATGACGCCCCCGCCAACTCGAAAATCGTTTTCGGTAATACCAAGAAAAGAAAAAATAACTTTTCCCAGGAGCAAAAATAAAATTGAAATACCGAAGGCGGCAAGTGTGGCTTCAATAATAATTCTTTTTCTATTTCTTGGATCGATATTCTCCACTAAACCAACGAAAAACGGCAACACTCCGAATACATCGATAGCCACAAAAAGCGGTATGAAAGATAAAAGAAAGATTTCCATGTTTCACCTAATTAAATATTCCTATACAATATACTCTCAACGATATCTAATTGCAATTCATTTTCTTGCAATCCCGACTCCCAATAAAGTCATGACAGCTCCTCCAATTTGAATTGGAGATAGATTTTCATTTAGAGTGAAATATGAAACCAGCAAAGCAACAATTGGAACAAGATTTGAATAATTTGCAGTCCGTCCGGGACCAAGTTTTTGTATACCATAAGACCAAATTATATTTGCTGCAGCTATGGCTAAGGAACCAGATAAAATTGCCGAGAGATAATATGTTGGCTTGACGGTTGTCCAATTGAAACTGAACGCTGAAGGAATAGCAACGATCGATAAACCGATTGCGCCAATTAAAAATTGGCTGAATGCCAGTTGTGCAGCAGAATAGCGGGTTAGCAATGGTTTTTGCATATGAGTATTTAATGCCCATAACGCTGCCGCTGCCAGTGTAATTAAATCACCAATAATATCATTTTTATTAAATTCTATTGTCTTACTTCCACCTGTGACTATTAGAATAATTCCAAATAACGAAATCATCATACCCCACCAGACATTTGCAAAAATCCGCTCTTTGTTAAACCATGAATTAAAAATTATAGTCCAGAGTGGTGAAGTTGCAAGAAGGATGGCTGAATTTCCGGCAGTTGTTTTGCTTAATCCAACAATAAAAAAAATTTGATAAATGACTGACGAGATAATTCCAACCTGCAAAAATCTAACCCGGTCATTTAAATCTATCGACAACCATTTTCCCTTCAATAATAAAAAAATTGCAAGAATTGTTGCGGCTGTAATAAATCTCATGCTATTAAAAATAAATCCACCTAAACCCGAAAGCCCATACTTAGCAATGGGATAGTTAGTGCCCCATAAAAGAACAACGATTATGAGCAATAATTCATATTTGTTTTCATTTTGTTTGTAGGAATTATTCATGGTGTGATAATCTATTTAATGTTGAAGTTATTTCCTATTTTCATTAGAATAAAAAAAGCCCGAGGGGGGTTACCTCGGGCTTGTTTTTTGGCTGCTGGGAGGGTCGCTTGTCTACGGAGCGGCCAGCGCCAGTGGAATAACTTAATCTTCGATTAGCATTCCTTCTGCAGTCTCGATCGAAGTGAGACCCGACTTCACCAAATTGATAGCTGATTGTCTGAGCGTTTGCATTCCATTTTGAATCGAAAGAGTTCTAAGAGCATCTTCATCGATATAATCTCTCGATTTAAGTATAATTTTTCTCATCTCTTTGTTTACTGCAAGTGCTTCAAATGTACCGATACGACCACGATACCCTTTTATGCAATGTGCACATCCTACAGGTTTATAGAATTTTGTCGATTCGATTTCTTGTTCTGTGAGTCCGGCGTTGAATAAAATATCAATATCAACATCTTCATCTAACATCTTGCATCGATCACACAATTTTCTGATCAATCGTTGCGCCACAATAACATTAATTGTATATGCAAGAAGGAAGGGTTCGATTCCCATATTGTACAACCTTGTAATCGCGCTGATTGAATCGTTCGTATGAAGAGTCGAGAAAATCAGATGTCCGGTATTGGCAAGCTTTACCGCAATCTCGGCAGATATTTTATCTCGCATTTCACCAACCATTACAATATCCGGATCATGACGAAGCAATCCACGTAACGCACCTTCGAAATCGAGTTTATGATTTAATTTTACCTGACGCACTCCTTCGATGAGATATTCAACAGGATCTTCTATTGTAATGATATTTACGCCCGGATCCATAATATCTTTTAAAGCCGCGTGTTGTGAAGTTGTTTTACCACTTCCTGTTGGGCCGGTGAATATTACCATCCCCTGTGGTTTACGGATCGATTTCTTAAAAATTTCTATCGTTCGATTATCCATTCCGAGGGATTCTAACCCTAGCGACTCTTCAGCACCTCTTAGAATACGAATTACAATCGATTCCAATTTTGCACGCAGATCGCTGGCATATATCGGCATAGTCGAGAATCTAAAACGGAACATTTTATTATCAATCATCCGTTGAGCAAATCCGTCTTGTGAAAGAAATTTCTCAAACCGATCAAGGTTCTTAGCTCTATCTTTTATAACTGTTATCACTGCCTCTGCCGGTAAGTCGGTAATTGCACTCCACAATGACAATTTTCCATCGATTCTGAAATGAAACTCTGTCCGATTCTTACTTTTCGGAATAACATGGATATCGCTTGCACCAGTTCTTACGCCATCAACGAGTAAACTTTCGATTATATCGTTCAGTTTTCCTCTGCCGATTTCATCTTCTAATGAACGTTCAATTTCTTTTTCGGTTTCATCTTTATTGAATTCACCGAAATCTTCTTCTACATCCAATCCTAATTGTTTGGCTCCTTGGTCAAATGCAAGCTGCCGCCATAATTCATTCCAGTTTGCAAGAGTAACATGCTTAATTTCATATTTGGGAAATTGCAAAGCTCTCGCTATTGAATGAACTTCCGGATGTGTTGTGTCGGGAGTAATTACAACTATCTTATCATATCCATTTGTAAATAATTCATAGGGTAATACCTTCCTGCGGACCGCCATCTCATAATAATAAGGCGGCAGTGAATCCAAAACCTGACGTATAAATTGCAATTTCTCTTTATTACCAAAACTTGTACTTGGATCGACTGTTTCGAAAGAGTAATAACGTGCTATTGTTTGAAATATAGCATCACGATCTTCGCCCAAATCGTCAACTAAAATATCGGTAAGTCTTCTTTTATCATTTTTGCTTCGCTGGATCTCCAGAGCTTTATTTATCTGGCCTTGCGATACTTTCCCCTTTTCAATTAAAGTCTGAATTAACCTCGGCGGTTGAATGCGTTTTAGCTGAGAATCATCGTTTGGCTGAATGTCACGATTCTGTATATCCGGAATTGAATTCCTTTCAAAATCTGTTTCTTCTGAAATGGAAGGAGTAATTAAACTTAGTAATTCTTCGGATTCATTTACTTGCGGCGGTAATATGGTTTGAATTTCATTATCTTTCTTTTTAATAACGAAATTGCCCAGCGTGTTAAATAGATTCTTCTTCAAGTATGTGTTGTTTCCATTATTTGCGGACATCGTGACCCTTGTTTATTATAAATCATAGACATTAACTGTTAAAACGTACAACAATATTCAAACTTCGCTCGTGACTCTCAACACCAAGTGTGATTAAAAACAATGTTGGATGGTGAAATCAATTAAAATCGCTCCAGTTTGAAAGAAATTAGGCATCTCAATTTTAAATAAGCTTGGTAAGAAATGATAGATTGTTATAAAACATCTGCCATTCACTTCCGTAATCTTCAAATAGTAATTAAGAAGAATGTAGAAATTTATAAATCAGGATTAAAAAAGGATTCTCTCGATATTCCAAGATAAAAATATGAACTCGAGAATTTACATATATTTCCTGTTCCAATGCTGCCTGCCACACGCATAGTGAAAGGTGAGTGTTCAGTTACGAATTAAATTATTCGCCACTGCGTGTGATAATAAAAAAAATTAGTCCACTTCCGAGAAACAAAATTTACGGTTTTTGTTCCTTTAAAACATCTTTTGTTGATTCAATCAGTTTCTGAGCTTCGAAAGATTGAATATCCCGAATCGTGTTATGAATACGTTTCATAGCTCCATCAATCCGGTCCAGATATCGGACAATTTCCGGATCAGTCTCAAACCGACGGCGAATTTCCTGCGTTGTAACTGAGATAATCGCAAGAGGATTGTTGACATTATCTTGCAATAGCATAGTAATATCTTTTACAAGGGTGCTGTATATCTGTTGACGATCTAATGCCCGCTCGATATTTCTTCTCTGAGACTCTTCACTTTTAAAAGCTTTTCTAATCCGCTGAACCTGAATAAGAGCCGCAGCAGCAAGCCATAAGAAAAATAAAGAATCAAATTCCATTACATAATCAAGAAATGTCTGGGAGTGTTTGGGCTTACTGAATAAATTTAAAGAAGCAATTAAATAATAGAGATAAATAATAACGGCCGCAACAATCACCGGATATTTATCTACAATAGCCTTAATCCAAATCCAAATCGTTCGAAACATTTTTGTCATATTGTCCCCTTTGTTGAAAAGATTTTTGATTTTTATTCAATTTTCATTTTTTTGATAACATCGCTCACAAAAACATTTACTATTAAGATACTCCCACGTGTAAATTCCGGCATCATGGCCATCACCCCAAACAATTTGTACCGCATATGAACCGACCTGATTTATTGCCTTGATAACATATCCTTCCTCACCGACGTTTTCTCTGCCTGGCGGGACATGCTGAAACAGGATATTTTCTCCCTGACAACCTGCGCAGGGGCATAAATCTCTGAGTTGTTTTAAAGTAAAAATACTTTTATGTTCGGCATTCCAGGTTATTTCAACTTCGTTTTGATTAACTTTTTTTATACTTTGTGGTTGCATTCAGTTTAAATTATTGCTTTCTTATCTTTTAAAGAACATTAGTATGAGAATACAAAATTGGTAAGACATAAGCAAACAAATTTTTAAAAGCATCTTGTTTATCCACGATAATTTTACGAAATTTTACTAACTAAAAAATCAGCGTGAAAGAACTATTTGCCGATATAGCTGTCCCTCTAGCCATTGATAATGTCTTCACTTATCGCGTTCCCACTGAATTACAAACTCTTGTGGAACCGGGAATTCGTGTCACCATCCCATTCGGAAAACGCTCACTTGTTGGCATAATTATTGGGTTGAAAGAATTTTCAGAAATTGAAAATATCAAATCAATAAAAAACATTATAGATGTACAACCAATTCTGCCAGCCGATTTATTTAAGACAGCCTGCTGGATGGCAGAATATTACTTTTCACCGCTCGGCGAAGTATTAAAAGGGGCATTCGCATTCAGTGCTTTTCAACAACCGGAAAGAAATATATCTTGTACAAAAAATGAAATTAATCCGGATCTCTTTCAAAATTTGGATTCAAAATCAATTGAACTATTTTTCTTCATTAAACAAGCCGGTTCAATTTCAGTATCGGAACTAAAGAATAACAAAAAATTAAAAAACCTTCTCGTACATCTGAAAATACTCTCAGAGGCAGGATTAGTAAACATAGAGGAAACTTCTTTAAAACAAAAGTTCAAACCAAAATATGAAACAGTAATCAAAGTTTCTCCCGATTCATTCAACACATGGCATGCTTGGTTGAAAGAAATTTATTCCCGCTCCACCAAAAGGGGATCGAAGCAAATTCAGATTATCCAAACATTGATTCAATTAGATGAGAATATAAAATACATATCAATTGCAGAACTGTTAAAAAAAACCGGAGCAAACGTTTCAACTATTACTTCATTGGAAAAAAAGAACATTATTCAACTTGGCAAGCGTGAAGTTATGCGGATTGCACAATTCGAATTCTACGAGTCGGCGCTTGGTGCAACCAATGTTACTTTAAATAATCATCAGCAGAATGCGTTTGAATTATTTAAAAAAGCAATTGATGATGAAAGGTTTTCTTCGTATCTGCTTCATGGAATAACCGGCAGTGGAAAAACACAGGTTTATATCGAAGCTATTAAACATACGGTAGGTAAAGGAAAATCCGCCATTGTTCTGGTACCGGAAATATCTCTTACTCCTCAAATTGTCCGCAGGTTTAAATATCATCTTGGTGAAAACGTTGTTGTCATGCACAGTAGAATGTCGGGTGGAGAAAGATTCGATGCATGGAGGATGGCAAGACAGGGAAAAACAAACATAGTCATTGGACCACGATCTGCAATTTTCGCTCCCCTGAAAAACGTCGGTTTGATAGTGGTAGATGAAGAACATGAGGCGTCTTACAAACAATTCGATCAGACACCACGGTATCACGCCCGTGATGTTGCATTAGTACGTGCATCTTTTTGTAATGCGGTTGTAATTCTGGGCTCAGCAACACCATCGCTTGAATCTTACACAAATGCACTAAACGGCAAACACAAACTTGTTGAATTGCCTGAACGTGCAGACAATGCAAGCTTACCAGAAGTTCGCATCATAGATATCGGAAAAGAGAGAAAAGATAAATTAGAAACACACAGGATAAACCGAAAACAAGACTTAAAGATAGATCCTTCATTAAGGAAGTTGCGTAAAACCAAAATCGAATTTTCATCATTAACGGATTTGCTTAATGAAAAAATTAATGACCGGTTAAAAAAGAAAGAAGGAATTATACTCCTGCAAAATCGCCGCGGGTTTGCCCCCTATATTGAATGCCCTGAATGTGGTTATGTTGAAATGTGTGATAATTGCAATATTTCCCTTACCTATCACGACACGAAAAAGCATCTCCGGTGTCATTATTGCGGATTTATAAAAATGATGCCGATTTTTTGTCCGAAATGTAACTCAATTGCAATTCAATATCGTGGATTCGGAACACAAAGAATCGAAGTTGAACTGACTGAATTATTCCCCAACGCAAAAATATTAAGAATGGATTTAGACACAACTTCTCGCAAGGGTGCTCACGATGCGCTACTTAAACAATTCGGCGAAGGCAAAGCAGATATTTTACTTGGAACACAAATGGTAGCAAAAGGTTTGGACTTTGCCCGTGTAACTCTTGTCGGAGTAATTTCGGCTGATACACAAATGCTACTTCCCGATTTCCGATCTACAGAAAGAACATTTCAGTTGTTAACTCAAGTTGCCGGGAGAGCAGGTCGTAGCAATCTTGCAGGAGAGGTCGTAATTCAAACCCTTCAACCAAATCACTCAAGTCTAAAATTTGTTGCTCTTCACGACTATAAAGGTTTTTATGAAGAAGAGATTTCGTTTCGGAAAGAGTTGAATTATCCGCCATATTCACGAATCATCTTGGTGGAATTTAAGGGAAGGATGGAATCTGATGTAATTAATTCTGCAAATGCATTTAATATGATCCTAAAAAAAATTAACCGCGATCTTTTGATTCTCGGACCTGCGCCGGCTGCTATATCCAAACTTCAGGGGGAGTTCAGATGGCATTTAGTGTTAAAAAATGTCCGAACTAAAGATCCCGCCGGGAGAAAAGCTCACGAAACGTTGAGGCAAACATTCAGAACATTTCGCAATTCAAATAAATTTAGTAGGACGGTAAAAATCTACATCGATGTTGATCCGGTTGGAATGATGTAAGATTTCGATCCAAATTTATAGTTAAGATTCAGAAGTAATTCAACACAAAAAAATAAGACCCGGCTTAATTTATTGAGTCGGGTTTTTAAATGGGCGAAATTACATTTAGATTTTTTTCACATTTGCTGCCTGTAATCCCTTTGGTCCTTGTTCAACATCGAACTCAACTTTATCACCTTTGTTCAAAACTTTGTAACCATCGGCTGCAATCGCCTTGAAATGAACAAAGACATCGTCACCGCCTTGACGCGATATAAACCCATACCCTTTGGGTCCACTGAACCATTTTACTGTGCCCTCTTCCATGGAGCTTCCTTTCGATAATTGTTACAAAATATGTACCCGAGGTTTCAATGCCGGAGAACCTTCCGGCGAAGCCAGATATTTTTGGCTTTTCACGCTTCAACTCCACTGTGAATACGCATTACTACTGCACAAACGCACTTCACAGATAATCGAACAGTGTTGCCTGAGTCTGAGATAAATAACCTTGTGGAACATTCTGGATTTGAATGGGCACTGGTTTACATCTGCAGCTACGACGTAAAAGCGAGGCTACGCCCTCTCGCACAAATATTTACACGAGACAAAAACGGTGTACGTTATTTACTTAAAAAGATACTGAAAACAGAAGATGAAGGCAAGAATAATTTTCCAAATTTCCCATTTTCAATTAAAATATTTTTCTACTGGTTTATTTGATTTTTCAACAAATAATTATGAAATTGAATCGGTAACTACAATCTTAAAAACGAAAAAGCATCTCACCAACGGTTAACAGAGGTATTTTATGGATATACTAAAAATTGAAATCGAAAAGCCGGCAGATATGAATTTCATACTCGGACAAACTCACTTTATTAAATCTGTAGAGGATATACATGAAACAATTGTTACTACAAATTCTAACATGAAATTTGGCGTGGCATTTTGCGAGGCATCCGGGCCAGCCCTTGTAAGGTTCACAGGAAATGATGACCGCTTGATTCAAATAGCAAAAGACAACGCTATAAAAATCGGATGCGGACATTCATTCATTATTTTTCTGGAAAACGGCTTCCCAATTAATATTCTGAATGCAATAAAAAATATTCCTGAAGTTTGCACTATTTTCTGCGCTACCGCCAATCCTGTTCAAGTCATTATAGCACAATCAGAACAAGGCAGAGGAATCATCGGCGTAATCGATGGCGTGTTCCCCAAAGGCATTGAGAACGATGCCGACATAAAAAATCGGAAAGAATTTTTAAGAGCCATCGGTTATAAGTTAAATTAAAAAGAGTGATTATTAGTTTTCAAATATCTTTGGGGGGTTAAGAATTTAATTTTATTATGAAGGTGTATTATGCACAACATTAAATTGTATTTATCGACATTGGTTTTATACGGAATAATTTTTATAGGCTGCCAACCGAACGAACAACAGCTAAGGGAAATGATTAGAGAAGAACTTTCTTCGTCGATGCAGAGATCCATGATCGGCGATGTGAATGTTATCGGTCCTTACAGCCCGGCTCAATTGGTTGGTAATTTTGTTTTCGTATCGGGTCAGATTGCCCTAAACCAAAATACGGGTTTATTGGAAAACAAAGATATCGAAACCGAAACAAAACAGGTTCTGGAAAATCTTATGTCAATACTAAACAAATCAGGATGCGACTCTTCCGACATAATTTCAACTACAGTTTATTTGAAGGACATAAAAGATTATCCAAAAATGAACAATATTTACGGTGGATATTTTCAAGAAGGGAATTATCCTGCCCGTGTAACCGTTCAGGTCGCCGCATTACCAAAAGATGCCCGAATTGAAATTTCTGCCATTGCATATAAATTTAATTAAAGGTACCGCATGAAATATTTCGTTCTCTTAATTAGCTCTTTGTGTATCCTTTCACACCTATCGGTATTCTGCCAATCAATTCCCTCACCCGAGCAAATTATCGGACATAAGCTCGGGGAAAAATTCACGTCACATAACGAGATTGATAATTATATCAGAACTCTTGCCAACCTTATGCCCGATCGAATTCGCATAATTAAATATGGTGAATCATACGAAGGAAGATCGTTGAATTTGGTTTTGTTAAGTTCAGCAGATAATTTAAATCGATTGAGTGAGATAAAAGCAGAGATACAAAAAATATCAGATCCAAGATTAACTTCTGAAACAGAAGCTGAAAAAATAATCAAAACTGTACCTGCAATAGTATGGTTATCGTATGGTGTTCATGGAAACGAAGCATCCGGTTCAGAATCCGCAATGGAAGTGATCTACCGGTTGGCTACACAAAACGACGATAATATTAAATCGATATTAAAAAACCTCGTGATAGTGATTGATCCTCTTTTAAATCCCGATGGTCATGAACGGTACGTTAATTTTCAAATCTCTCATACAGGAATCAAGCCGGTAGATGACCGCGCCTCAGCAGAACATTCAGAGGACTGGCCCGGCAGCAGATCAAACCACTATTATTTTGATTTAAATCGAGATTGGGCTTGGCTAACTCAGAAAGAGACCGAGGCAAGAATTAAAATATATCAGGAGTGGAAACCACAGGTTCATGCGGATTTCCATGAAATGGGATACAATAGTTCATATTTTTTCTTTCCTTCATTTAAACCGGTCAATAAAAATTTACCGGTTAGCACAACTAAGTGGAGCGATGTTTTCGGAAAAGCGAATGCCGCAACTTTCGATGCAAAGGGATGGAGTTACTGGAGTGGTGAGGTCTTCGATCTTTTTTATCCCGGTTTCGGCGATTCATGGCCCTCTTTAAATGGTGCTATCGGTATGACGTACGAACAAGCCGGTCAAGTCGGGGTCAGAGTAAAACGAAACGATGAATCTATACTTACACTCAGAGATCGTCTCGATCATCACGCAGCGACTTCTTTTGCCACCATACAAACAACCGCAAACAACAGGGAAGATTTATTAAAATCATTCCATAAATTTTTTAAGGATGCCGTTGATGAGGGCAAAAACGGACCGATTAAATTTTTCCTAATAGACCCTTCGAAAGATTTTTCAAAAGCTGAAAAAATGATATCGCTTTTATTAAAACAAGGTGTCGAGATTTTCAAGCCCAGTAAAGATTTTACCGCGGAAGGGTTAAACATTTATTTCGAAAATAAAAAAATAACGAAATCCTTTCCGGTTAACAGTTATGTAATACCATTAAATCAACCATCAAAACGACTTATCATGTCTTTGATGGAACAGGAGCCGGTAATTAGCGATACTTTTTTTTACGATATATCTTCATGGGCTTTGCCGATTGCTTATGGTGTTGAAACATACTGGACAGGCAAACCACTCACCGTAAATCTCGAAAAAATATCTAACCCGAATAGCATAACAAATAAATCAAATATTGTTGACGATGCATACGCTTATGTTTTCAAATGGAATTCAAATAACTCGATAAAAGCACTTGTATGGTTATTACAAAATGATTATAAAGTTCACACTGCTTTAAGAGAATTTACGATCGATGGAGAAAAATATGGACGAGGATCTATAATCATTCCAAGATCGGGGAATCCAAAAGAGATTGAGATTAAATTAAAAGAGCTTGCCGAAAAATTTGATCTCACAATTTATTCCGCAAGAAGTGGATACACTGAGGACGGAATAAATCTAGGATCAGACCGTGCAGTTAGATTGAAAAAGCCAAAAATCATTGTGGCAACAAATTCACCGGTTTCATCGGAATCATTCGGTGCAATTTGGTCTATGTTCGATAACAACTATGGAATTGACTTCGTACCGATGAAACTTGACAGGATCCGGAGTATCGACCTGCACGATTATACAACTATCATATTCCCCGATGATTGGAGAAACGGTAACGGATATAAATCTCAACTCGATTCTAATTCGGTACAAAAAATCAAAACATGGATTGCCGGTGGCGGGACATTCATTGGAATTGAGGGTGGAGCGGCATTTGCATCGGCTTCGGTTGGAAAAATATCCGGGGTAAAATTTAAAGAAAAGAAAAAGGGAGAGAAAGATGACACCAAGGAAAATAAAAAAGATAATAAGAAAGAAGAAAAATTATCGGATGAAGAAATAGAAAAAAGGATGACCGTTGAAGAACGTGAACGAAAGCAAAGAATGGAAAATATTCCCGGCACAATGCTTCGTGTGAAGCTGGACAATTCACATCCACTCGGTTTTGGTTATGATTCAATAATTACGGTTCTTAAAACCGGCAATACGATGTATGAGCTCTGCCCGAATGGATACAATGCCGGTATCTATACAAAAAACCCACGGCTCAGCGGTTACATATCAAAAGAGAATGAAAAAATGCTCGGAGAAACGCCTTATCTCACTCATGAACAATTGGGATCTGGAAATATTATCTTATTTGCAGATGATCCAAATTTCCGCTTATTTTGGGAAAATTTAAACAAACTTTTTTTGAACAGCGTATTATTAATGCCGAGCATCAGAGATGTATCGATGACGGCAGAGAACTAATTTTTAATAACAAAGACCCGGAGTAAATTAATAATGGAAGAAAAAAATCGAAAATCGATCAAAGCTCCACATGGTACACAGATCAGCTGTAAAGGATGGATACAAGAAGCTGCAATGCGAATGCTGATGAATAATTTGGATGCAGAAGTGGGTGAGAAACCCGAAGAATTGATTGTTTATGGTGGGACTGGGAAAGCTGCACGTAATTGGGATAGTTACGAGGCAATCATTCATTCATTAAAGAATCTTGGAAACGATGAAACATTATTAGTGCAATCGGGAAAGCCGGTCGGTATTTTTAAAACACACAGGAATGCACCGAGAGTTTTAATATCAAACTCGATGCTTGTTCCACACTGGGCCACGTGGGATGAATTCCGCAAACTTGAAGCTCTTGGTTTAACGATGTATGGCCAGATGACAGCCGGGAGTTGGATTTATATCGGAAGTCAGGGGATTTTACAAGGCACTTATGAAACATTTGCCGCATGTGCCGATAAATATTTTAACGGCTCGCTTACAGGAAAATTTTTAGTAACAGCAGGACTCGGCGGCATGGGAGGTGCGCAACCACTGGCAGCAACAATGAATGGAGCAGTATGCCTTGCTATCGAAGTTGATAAATCCAGAATTGAAAAACGATTGAACACAAAATATGTAGATAAAATGACTGATAATCTTGAGGAAGCATTATCATGGATTCAAGATTCACGTCTTAAACGACAAGCAATATCAATTGCTTTACTGGGAAATGCAGCAGATGTTTTGCCGGAATTAGTACGACGAGGTATTGTCCCCGATATTCTCACCGATCAAACATCTGCACACGATACGCTGAACGGTTATGTTCCGCATGGCATGTCTTATGCAGAAGCTCTCTCGCTTCGCAAATCTGATCCACAACAATATATTTCAAAATCCCGAAGCTCTATTGTTGAACATGTGAAAGCAATGATTGAATTAAAAAAACGCGGAGCAATTACATTTGATTACGGAAATAATATCCGCGGAGAGGCTTTTGCTAACGGATTAAATAATGCATTCGATATCCCCGGATTTGTTCCCGAGTATATTCGTCCGCTTTTTTGTGACGGTAAAGGACCTTTTCGTTGGGCAGCACTTTCCGGAGATCCTGAAGATATATACCGGACTGACAGAGCGGTTGTTGAAACATTTCCGGAGAATAAAGCACTGATTCGCTGGATCGAAAAAGCGCAAAAACAAATAAAATTTCAAGGACTTCCATCCCGAATTTGCTGGCTCGGTTATGGTGAACGTGCATTAATGGGAAAAAAATTCAATGAACTTGTTGCGAAAGGTGAAGTTAAAGCCCCGATAGTTATAGGCAGAGATCATCTTGATTGCGGTTCTGTTGCATCACCGAACCGTGAAACTGAAAAAATGAAAGACGGCAGCGATGCAATCGCCGACTGGCCTATGCTGAACGCACTATTGAATTCTGTAGGTGGCGCGAGCTGGGTTAGCGTACATCATGGCGGCGGTGTAGGAATCGGAATGTCGATTCATGCAGGGATGGTAATTGTTGCAGACGGAACAAAAGAGGCCGAAGAAAGATTAGACCGGGTTTTAACTTATGATCCCGGTATGGGTATTATACGTCATGCAGATGCAGGATATGAAAGAGCTGTCGAAAATGCAAAAAAATTTAATGTAAAAATTCCCATGATGAAATAATTCCTCATAAATATTTTATTAAAAACCTTTTTTCATTATCGTGTTTGTATTAGGATATTATTATCGATGAATTATTTTTGTAAAATCTTTTTTTATTTGGGGATAAGCTGCTGGACAAGCACATTTGTTTTTTCCCAATCAGAATTTAATATCAACTTAATATTAGACTACTCATCAGCCGAACAATACATCTCTCTTTGCGATGATCAGCCGATAAACACACAGCAGCTTGCCGCTTTAAGGGGAAATAAAATTGCGGCATCAACCACCGGATTGATTTCCAACCAAAACAACGTCACAAACAACCTTGTAAAGTACCTTGATTCACTTAAGTATCATCAAAAAATAGTAAACGATGTTTACCGTCTTGAGGAGACAAGGGCAAATATTTCAAAGATAAAGGAATTATTCGAAGTAATGCAGAATCGGAATTTCAGCCGCCGTGTTTCTGCAACAGTTGAACAAATATTTCCCAACGATGCAAACATTACGGTCGATATTCCAGTTTACGTTGTGGCAATAGGTCATAAAAATGTTGATGCTTATGTCAGAAGAATTATTTGGCACGGAGACATTCCCGAGTTTGTAGGAGAAAACATGGGCGAGTTAACTATAATTCTAAATTTATCTCAAGCTATCAACTATGGCAATAATACAGATGATCGTTTTATAAATCTTCTCGGAGTTGTAGCTCACGAGGTATTTCATTCGGCTTTCGGAAAACTCAAGGAGTCATCCCCAGTTTGGCAAAAATATTATTCCCAATTTCATTCACCTGTTGATGCTCTTCTTGCATTGACTCACAATGAAGGAATCGCATATTATCTTTCTCTCGAACAACAATCAAACGGTTATCTCCCGCGTGATTGGAAAGAGAAAACAGATAATGCATTATCAATTTTTAATTCTAAAACGAATTTACTTTTCTCAGATACTCTTTCGCCAAGGACTGTTTCAGAAATCATTAAGCAGGCAAACCTGAACGGATACTGGGAAAGTTATGGTTCGATATCCGGAATGTTTATGGCAAGAGAAATTGACAGGCAATTAGGAAGGAATATTTTGATTGAATCTATCGGAAACAATCCATTTTACTTTTTTAAAAAATATGTCGAAATCTGCCAGCAGAACTCAAATTTACCCAGACTTACAAATCGCTTAATTCGTTACATTTTAAAGAATTCCGAGTAAATTATTTCGAAATTCATTAATTTTACAAGAAAATATTTGGAGTTGATTTCAAAATTTTTGTATATTCTTGCATCCTAAATTATAATATCTAAAGCAGATGCTGACTTTGTTCTCAAGTAATCTTGGAGATATCCACCCGACGCACAAAGGATAATATAGTGGCAAAATTTCAAATTTTTCAAACATCAAAAGAACGTTTAAAATCAGGGGCTCAAGGGTCATTTCCACAAAATTTGATTGAGCTTGAAAAAGATAAATCGGAAATTAAGCATCCGATTAACGAACCACTCACACGTCCGTGGTTGAAACATTTTTTCCTGACACAGCCTTTAAATGATTCTAACTCTGATGAGGTCAAGATAAACCGGAATAATAACCTGATTGAAATTTTTAAAACAACAATTCCATTGCAGGAGAATTCTTTCAACGAAAGTTTACTAAGTTCATGGCGTCAATTTCTGGATGTTGTATTGAAAGATTCGGACACTCCTTGGTACAATGGCATTAGAAAAATTTTACAGACAGATAGATTTTACACCGCAATTGAACAATTAGAACTCGATCCGCCGGCATCTAACCCGCAATTAAAAATTCAATTTTACGATCACACAAAATCACTTCGAAAATTCCCCCGAATTCCAATCAAATTATTTTTCTCTTTACCCGGAAATGAAAAAGAAACAATGATTGAAATTCTCAGGCTGGCAGTTAATAACAATCCGCACAATCTTGATATCGCGTTTTTAACTTATTGTTTTTTACGTGCATGGGACCGGTCAGCCGATTTCATTGAAATTGCCAGAACAGAAAACAGAAACGAGTTAGAGGAGTGGTACTTCTGGGTTGAAAATGATTTGAACAGCGTCGGGGCGTTGAAAAGAAATATTAAAGATTTTACCACTGCATTTCTGATTTACGATAGAGCAATGCTTTCTGCCCAGGAATACAAAGAACTTGCAGGTTGGTTTTTAAAAGAAAGCGAGTTCAAGGCGGCATACCATTTTTATACGAAATCAAAAGAATTCGAGATTGCGCTGGAGCTTTTACAAAATATCAGCGTAAAAGAATATGGTGAGCTTACAAACCTTCGTCGTATCTCACGCGGTGAAAAAACATTCGATTTAACAGGCGACACATCCCGCTTTGCCTCAATGTATCAGGAGGAAATGGAAACTCTCCGCGGATTCGCACGAATCAGGGCTGCTGAAACTTACAAACAGATTGCCACCAAAGCACGTCAGCATTTCGACCGTGAAACGATCGAAACGAAATATGCTTTTGGTGAATTAACTGAAGATGAATACACCAGATTAATCCGCCAGATCCAGGAAAGAAAACAATGAGCGATTCTTTTTCGATGAAGCTTGGAATGGAGCGGTGCACAGACTGCGGTCACCGATGGATAGATTATGAAGCTGCCCGCCGTAAGTGCTTGATGTGTGAAAGCACGAATATTTCAGATTGTATTTCGCTGAAAGAAATTCGCGAGTCAATTAATTCACTTCGAAAAGAAGGAAAAAACTATCTCGACCGTCATGCCAAACGATCGGTAATTTTAAAACAGCGTTATCGTGAAATAGCAGAACTCTACCTTCAGCGAGCTCAGGAAATATACGCTAAAATTAATGAGCATTTCTCGAACGGAAATCTATCGGATAAAGTTTTAGATCAACTGATAATTGCATTCCGCTTATTTTCTGAATTGGGAATACACAAATCTGCTCTCTCGGTTGCATATATGATTGCGATGGGATACGCCCAGCGTGGTGTTGACAAGGAAATAAAAACTTTAGAAGATTTAAACGATCTGGTTGCGGCCCGCCAGTGGTTCATTCGTTTATCGGCGAAAGAATGGGAAGCGGCAATCAATCTACATATTGGTCAAAAAGCAATGTCGACCATCAGCAACGATGTGAACTTACTCCAAAAAATGATGCAGGTTTCAATTTGGCATTTTTATAAAGGGCGAGATTATTATTTTGAAAACAAGAACAGTGCAATGGTTGATAGAATCCAATTCGACATTGAACGGACCACACAGCTATTGCAATCGTATGCTCAGGAATTTTCACATATTGAAGCGGCACGTCTGCAGGCACAATCGACTGTAGAATTTGGAATACAGGTGCGTAAAGGAATAGAATCGTTAGGAAATTCAGTTCAATTTGGATTATCCACTCTTGGTGAACATATCGAACAATGCGGCGGAAGTCTAAGCCGAGCAATGCAGGCATCTTCACAGGCTTTAAGCCATAATGTAGCAAATGCAATGTACATAATTGCAGGTTCATCCCGTTTACGCGGAAGATCTTTAGATAAAAGGATGTCGGAGGTTGGACAACTTATTCAAAAAAGTACCCGCGAAGTACCGGACGAGTTCTTCCAGCCTGTAAAAGAATTGGGTGCAAAATTTGCTCTTACCGGAGGTAATCAAACATCGCGGGATATCACCACCGAACCGGAAGTAAGAAAACTGGGTGATAGCATAAAACCTGAGTTAGCCAAGTCGGAAGAGGGTTTTAAACATTTAGATGAACCGACAATTAAACTAACCGGCACATTACTTGATACTCTTGTCACAAAAGGATTAGGTAAAGTTGTCGAGCAGTTACAACAATCCGAAGCGAATGAAAAGAGAAATAAGTAAAGTCACAATTAAAAAAATTAAAAAGGGAGATGAAAAGTCTTTCATAGCTTTAATTGATTCACTTGCCGATTACGAAAAATTAAAACGTCCAACAAAATCTGCAAAACAACGATTAATTCAGGATGGCTTTGGCAAATCTAAGCGGTTCGAAGGATATTTAGCATTCGTTGATAAGCAAGCTGTTGGTTATGCAATCATTTTCGAAACATATTCATCTTTCATGGCACTGCCGACACTATATCTGGAAGATATTTTTATTCTTCCCGATTTCAGATCTTTAGGAATCGGAAGATCTCTTTTTAAACACATACTAACCCAAGCTAAAAAGCAAGGTTGTGGAAGAATGGAATGGGTTGTCCTGGATTGGAACAAACCCGCAATAAAATTCTATGATAAAATCGGTGCCCGTCATCTCAAAGAATGGTACACTTACAGAATAGATCAAAATAAATTTAATAAGATTTTGAAGAATCTTTAATCGATTTCAGATATTAATCTTTTTCAAACCATCTCCCTCTTTTTCTTTAATCAAATTATTTCACAGATATTTACTCTCCGCAAAGAATTGGAAAAAGGGCTTCTTTTAACTATCTTTTATCAAATAAAGCATCAGTTTAAGTTTAAATTCAATAAATTCTTGTGAGTTTAGCGTTAATAAATATAAAGCAACTTGTAACCGTTTCGGCAAAAGGTGACCGGGCAAAAATCGGTAAATCGATGCAAGATTTAGGTATCATTGAAAATGCTGCGGTGCTGATTGATAATAGTACGATCAAATGGATTGGAAGAATGGAAAATCTTTCAATGAGCAGCTTAAAAGATACCGATGTACT
Organism: Ignavibacteriales bacterium; assembly: GCA_016218025.1. Lineage (GTDB taxonomy): Bacteria > Bacteroidota > Ignavibacteria > UBA10030 > SZUA-254 > PNNN01. The sequence goes on along the minus strand of JACRFD010000018.1, from coordinate 30,021 downwards.
GGATTGCTTCAATAAAATTGTATTGCCCGGATTTATAGATTCACACACACATCTTGTTTTTGCTGGAAGCAGAGAAAATGAATTTGCAATGCGAAGTTCCGGGGCAACCTATCAAGAAATCGCGGCGCGGGGCGGTGGAATATTGAGTACAGTCAACAGTGTAAGACAAACACCCAAAAAAGAACTAAAGAAAACTGCACGAAAATATCTCAATCAACTTTTGCAGCATGGAACTACGACAGTTGAAATTAAGAGCGGTTATGGTCTTGATGCGGATAACGAAATAAAAATGCTGGAAGCAATAACGGAATTAAATAGTGAAGAAGTAATTTCGATTGTCTCAACATTTTTGGGGGCTCATGCTATACCGCCGGAATATTTTGGAAATAAAGACGGATACGTAAAACTTATCATCGAAAAAATGCTTCCTTATATCGGGAAGAAAAACCTTGCAACTTATTGCGATGCATTTAATGAAAAAGGGTACTTCGATGCAAACGATTGCCGAACCATTCTTACCGAAGCCCGGAAATATGGTTTGAAACCAAAGCTTCATGCCGATGAACTCAGTTCAGGCGGTGGTGCAGAATTAGCTGCGGAGTTGGATGCCGTCTCGGTCGATCATCTTGAACATATCAGCGATGTTGGAATACGCGCACTTGCAGCAACGGGAATTGTTGCGGTTCTTTTACCGGGTGTCTCCCTATTTTTAAACCATCAGTACGCCCCTGCCCGCAAGCTGATTGATCAAGGTGCTGTTGTTGCAATTGCAACCGACTTTAATCCCGGATCGTGCATGTCGTACAGTATGCAGTTGATGATGACCTTAGCTTGCACCCAGATGAAGATGTCGCCCGAGGAAACAATTGTTGCTTCAACAATAAACTCGGCTGCGGCTTTGAATTTATCAGAAACCGCCGGCAGTATAGAACATGGTAAGAATGCCGATCTTATTGTTCTAGATATACCCGACTATAAATTTATTCCGTACCACTTCGGAGAAAACCATGTCTGGAGAACGATTAAGAACGGAGTTATATTAGAATTCTGAATTCTACTTATAAAAATTTCTCTCAAATAAACAGAATTAAAAAATAGACCGGATTTATTATGAATAAACTAATTGAATGTGTTCCAAATTTTAGTGAAGGTCGTGATATAAAAATCATTGATGCAATATCAAAAAGCATAATCGAAGTTGAGAATGTTAAACTGTTGAGTGTGGAACCGGATAAAGATTATAACCGGACTGTTGTTACATTTATTGGCGAACCACAAGCGGTCAAAGAGGCGGCATTCCGTGCAACAAAAACAGCTTCACAGTTGATCGATATGACTAAACATAAAGGCGAGCATCCCAGGATGGGTGCAACTGATGTAGTTCCTTTCATTCCAATAACCGGTGCTACAATGGAAGATTGTGTAAAAATATCGAATGAATATGGTAAACGTGCAGCGGAAGAACTGAATATTCCAATCTATTTATACGAAGAGGCGGCGCAAATCCCCGAAAGAAAAAATTTAGCAAACATCCGAAAAGGTGAATATGAAGGGCTGCAATCCAAGCTTGCCGATCCTCAATGGAAACCTGATTTCGGATCATCTAATTTTAATGCAAAATCGGGGGCAACTGTAACTGGCGCCAGAGTTTTTTTAATCGCTTACAATGTCAATCTCACTACCAATAATAAAGACATTGCACATGAGATAGCATTAAAGATTCGCGAGAGTGGAAAGACGATTAAAAAGGAAAATGGTGAAACGGTGAAGATTCCGGGTTCATTAAAATCAGTTAAAGCGATGGGGGTTCTTCTTGAAAGATTCGATATAGCACAGGTATCGATTAATCTTACAAATTTCAATATAACTCCGCCGCACGTTGCATTCGAAGAAGTGAAAAAAGAAGCTCAGAAATTAGGCAACAATGTAACCGGCAGCGAGATTGTTGGATTAATACCTAAAGAAGCATTGGTGTTAGCCGGAAAATTTTACACTCCGGATCACATGAAGAATATTAAAGAAGAAGAATATATCGCCCGCGCAATTGAAGCATTAGGATTGAGCCAGCTTGACAGGTTCGATCCGAAGAAAAAAATAATTGAGTATATGATTTAAAAAGTAAAACAGGAGATATAAATGCTGACAGAAAAATCATTGACAAAATTTTTGGATGAACTTGCATCAAATTCACCGGCACCCGGAGGGGGAAGTGTAGCTGCATTGGCAGGCGCCCTGGGAGCGGCATTAACCTCGATGGTTGCAAATTTAACCATAGGAAAGAAAAAATATTTAGATGTTGAAACCGAAATGATATCGCTCCGGTCAAAATCGGAGGAACTTAGGAAAGCTTTTACAATTATAATAGATCAGGATACCGAAGCATTCAACAAAGTTATGGAGGCATTCGGTTTACCGAAAGATACAGACGATCAAAAAGCACTCCGATCAACCGCAATTCAGGAAGCAACAAAAGAAGCGGCATTGATACCGTTGCGTGTTATGAAATTGGTTGTTGATGCACTTGCACTCACAAAGATCGTTGCCGAAAAAGGAAACAGCAACTCTGCTTCGGATGCGGGAGTTGCGGCATTGATGCTCTACGCCGGTGCCGAAGGTGCGGCGCTGAATGTTTACATCAATCTAAGTGGAATCAACGATCAGGAATTTGTGGGGTGGCATACAGACGAAGTAGCAACTCTCCAGCGAACATGCAAACACAAATCTGATGAGATATTAGGAATTGTCCAGAGAAAGATTTTAAAAAAGTAAAATTATAATCTCTTGTTAACAACAGAAAGGCAGGCTGATCCTGCCTTTTTTTTATTTAATAATACCTTCCTCGTTAAATTCGGCAACACCGTTCATGGTTCCAATCCACAGGTTTCCTTTCTTATCGAACATCATTGTATTGATAGTATCACTTGGTAATTCAGAATTTGAACGACGAAACGTTTTCCAATTATTACCATCATATTTTGTCAAGCCACTATTTGTTCCGAACCAGATATGCCCTTTCGGATCTTGTGCAATTGTATTGACAAAATAATTCGGCAGACCTCCTCCTTTAGATGTGTCGGTATATTGTATCCATTCGGATGTATTTAAATTATATTTAAATGCCCAATCTGCATATGTTCCTATCCAAACATTTACACCATAAGTAAATTCTATGGAGGTTATCGGCAAACAATTATCGCTGTAGGAAAAGAAATTCCAGTCTAAATCTGCATCATAAGTAATAATTCCCATTGTATAAGTCCCGAACCAGACATAACCATCAAGCGGATTGATTCCGACACTTTGAATTGGTTCATCGGGTATTAAACTGTTTTCCGAATTATATCGATACCAGCGATCTTCTGACTGCTCCTTGATCGACGGAATACATCTGCTCACACCAATTGAAGTTCCTGCCCAAATATCTCCGGCATGATCTGTTTTTATTGAATATATCATATCGGATGTTAAATCAGGCGTTTTATATTCTTTCCATATCTTACTTTGATTCGGCATTCTGCGGCGTATTCCACCACCCGCAAGACCAAACCAAACAGATCCATCTTTCCCTTTCGTTATAGATTTGACCACGCTAATCTTTCCCTGTATTGTTTCATACTGAACTTCTTTAATTATCGATTCCCATGTTTCTGCAAACAATTTGTTCGCGCCCTTATTCGTTGCAAACCATTTTTCACCTGATCCATCAACAAAAACATTATTTACTTTGTTATCCAGCAGTAAACTGTTTGACTTATTAAATATTTTCCAAGGAACATCTCTTTTAGCAGAAGTTGGCAAACTTGCTTTTTGACATGCAGTTATTAATAATATGAAATTAAAAAATAGAATGGATATTAATATTTTTTTCATATTAACTTTCCTCATCTAATCACAACAAATTTACCTATTTGAGTACCGTATTCAGATTCAACGGTAAATATATAAACTCCGCTGGCTATTGTCCGGTTGCTTTCACTCATCATATTCCAATCTAATTCTCCATTCATACTATTCTCTTGTTCCAATGTCGTTATAATCTCTCCCATCATCGTGTATATTCTGATCTTACATTTTTCCGGCAAATGGATAAATTTTATCATTCTCCTGTTCTCATTCCATATCTTTGCCCTACCCTCATATCCACCCATCTCATAACTATAATCCTCATCTACCTTGTACGGATTCGGCACAACCAGAACTTTATTCCTTTCATGCGATACCGAAAATGGCATCTTCACCCGTTTCCTCGATGCCAATACTGAGGATTCCAAACTGTTAGTCGATAATGTATCTGTCTTTATCATTCCATCCCTGTCTATATACCTCATCACCTGCTGATCCGGTATCCCATACGATGTTACGCTGTACCAGTATCTTTTTCCTGTAGTCAAATTCTCATCTACATATGTTGTCTCTATCCCCGTATCATAGCCATACTTCGAACCTACAAAATCTATCTTATCCCACTGCTTCAGCATTACAAAGCTGTTCCTCGATCCGGCTGGATCTTCACTGCGGTACAACCGGTATCCTTCAAACACTCTGCCTCCTTTTGTATGACCTGCAGGCGGATTTGATCGACGCCAATGGTCGGGTGGGAATATATCAACCAACGCATTTGCATCGTCCCACCCCTCCTCAGGATTTATTCCTATTCCTTTATAACCCCAGTTTAATGTAGTTGATTTATAACCTGTTTCTATTGATAATTTTGGAGAAGGTGGTACATACGGCGGATAAAATTTCCGTGCATACAATGTTTGGGCAGCTTTAGCATTATCATAAACATTATCGGCAAAGTAACGTAACGATCTTCCTCCTACTACGGCAAACGACATTCGCAGTGTATCTCCTGCATGCCAATCGTTTATTGGACCAAAGGAAAATACAAACGCAGGAGATCGTTGTCTACCTTTCATCGGCATATCATCGCGGATTTTCGGTAGTCCCGGGGGAGATATACCACTAAGTATGTCATAACGGGTCGGGTCTTTAGCGTAATATACATAATCCATTCCCTCCAATAATGATAACCATTTAAAATAATAATTTAGACTGTCGAGCGGTTTAGGTAATTCAAGAGTTGTTATTCCAAATGGCGATGCCTCCCGCTCAGATGGTGCATACGTGTATGCCGTCATTAACTCGGGCCAATATCCTATGTAGGTATCAATATCAGAACTAGGCCAAGCATCTATGCTGGAAATAAAATAAAACCCAATATAAACATCCTTGAGAGGGTACCTGCCGAGATTGATAACTTCGTATTCCATTATTATTATCGGCTCTTTAACCGCTTTTATCCATGCATACGAAGACTGAAGCACTTTTATACCTATCGGTTTATGTGTTGGATTCTTTATCAACCGAGATGTATCTGTGTAAGCACAGTACAGATCGTTTTCCGATACTGCTCCGTAATCTTCATCTATCAGCCCGTCACCGTCGTTATCTACTCCGTCTAATCTGTCGCAATCTATCCGTCCGTCGCCATCATCGTCTATCCCTCTCTTGTTCGGCTCATTCTCCAACAAAGTCGATGTGCTTCGCCATGGCTGTATTGTATCGATCGTGAAGGTCTCAAGTGGACGAGAGGTTTCTACACCGCTATCAAAGATAGATGGAGATGTAACTAATTTTGCCCATTGATGCGATCCGTATTTCCCTGTGTCGGCTATCGCTCCTATCCAAAGTTCGCCGCTCACCAGATGTTCAAACCGCGAACCGGGCGGATATTCAAGTCCAGCGTATGTATCGAGATCATCAAGAGATATTGACATAAAACCACCATTCGCTCCAATTGTTCCCTGATCAGACATCCATAATTTAATTTTAAAGCCTTGCCGAACAGGTGATGTGTACAAATATTGAGAGCTACAAAGTGTATGAAAAGATAAAATAAAAATGGTTATTAATTTTAAACATTCTATTGTTATATTTTGAACCTTCATAAATTTATGTTGCAGGGCATCTCGCAGCAATATAGCATACATGTTTTTGTAACCCCAAAATCATTACACTTCATTAACTGAACTTCTTCGTCTGGGCCATGACAAAGGGGATCGTCATTACAATGAGATGAACCGGATCCACATTGACAGTATGAACCACAATCCGGAAGAGCATAAGCAGTCTCGTGTAATAATTGTATTCCTGCCAACAGTTTTATCACTACTGCAGCCAATTGTAAAATAAGAAGTTTTTTCATACAACCTCCTTTAGTTAATTATTGAATCAGTTTATTATAATTCGCCTTATCGGCTTTAAAAGTTTGATTATCTCGTTCGTTGTACTGTCGGTGAATGCGCCAACCCATACATTCTCAACAACACCTTTTTCATTAACAAGAATTGTGGTAGGTACACCTCCTATTTTATAATTTTTCTTAAAAGTTGTATCTGTAAGTGAGGTGAGGTAAAATTTTACATCTTTTGTTTCTAAATAATTTTTTGTCAGTTGAATATCGTCCGTAGATATACCGAAAATATTCACATTATCTGTTCTTTGTTCAGCGATCTTATTCCAATTTGGCAAATTTCTCAGGCAATGAGGGCAGGATGTGGAAAGTATAAAGAAAAGATGTCTTGAAGAATAATCTTCGTATCTATATTCTTCAAATCCTCCCCCCAACGTCTGCACCCTGAAAGATTTTACCGTATCACCGGCACGAAGCGGATCGATCTCGGGTTGAACATATACCTGAAGCTTGTTTTTTAATTGATTATTCTGAATCGTTAGAAGGACAACCTCTGCCCCTAATAAAACAATGATTATAATACTGCCGAAATAAAATAATTTTTTCTTGTCCCGCATAAGAACCAACCCCAAAGTAATTATTAAATAAGCATCAAAATACCCTGAAAACTCAAATTACCGCTATTTATCAAGAATTTACACGTTTCACCCTGAGGGATACGGGAATATATATAATCGCTTTAAGAATGTCAACAATAAAATGGGATGCTCCTCCCTAAAATCTATCAGACAATTAATTTTGCCGCTGCAACTATTGCGGCAGTTTCTGTACGAAGCCGCCTGTCGCCTAAAAACAACAATTTAAAACCCGATGAAACCGATCTCTCAACTTCATCATCGCTGAAACCTCCCTCCGGTCCAATGAGTATCAGAATATTTTTATGACCTAGTACCTTTGAATCATGTTGAATATGAACGCCCGGATTTTTTTTCTCATGTGCTATCAATTTATATTCATACTCCCTATTCCTTTTCAGTAAATCATCGAATGTTGTCAGTTCTTCCACTACAGGCAAAAATGATCTGCCCGATTGCTTCATGGCTGAAAGAGCAAGTTTTTGCCAGCGGTCTATTTTAGCATGCGTAGGGATAGTGCGTTCTGTCAGAAGAGGAATAATTTTTCTGACCCCCAGTTCGGTGGTTTTTTCCACCAAAAAATCGAATTTTGAGGGATTTTTGAGAATTCCGACGGCAATGGCTATTTCGTTTGAGGGTTCGTTATGATGCTTAAATTCCTGAAGAATCGTTCCATGGGCGGTGTGTTTTTTTATTTCATTCAGCCGGACATCGAATGCGGTACCAAGTCCATCCACAACACGAATGATATCGCCGGATGTTTTCCTCATGACATGAGTCAGATGAGCAAACTCATCGCCATCGATGATCACTTCTTTTTCAGATATATTTTGAGAATAAAAATAATCCATAAATCAGTCAAAATGAAAAATTAAAAAATAAAAATTTATGTTTTTTGATAAGGTAGGATTTTGTAGCACGAAATCAAAATGAGGAACCGAGATCGAGTATAAATTCTCCACGGCGTGATTCATTCCATGCATAATCTGTCCGCAGCACGATGCTGTATGGAAGCAGGAAGTGCAATCCGAATCCGTATCCTTTAATGAATCGATCTAGAGCAAACTGTTCATTTCTGAACCAGACAGTTCCGGCATCTGCAAACAGAGCGGCATTGATTCCGAATTTCAAAACGCTGAATTGCTGCGGAAGAAAATCCATTCGTATAAAAACCGGTTCAAAAAATTTATAGTGAAGCTCTGAGGAGAAACCGAAAAGATTTTCTCCTTCAATAATTTCTTTGAAATGTCCGCGGATTCTTTCTGTGTAACCGAAAAAAACTCTGTTGTAACTCGGCGTGGGACCGGCGGCGACGTTGTTTGTAAAAAGTCGGGCGGAGAAAACAAACTTAGAATCGAGAGGAACAAATTGTCGAATGTCTGTTGCATAGCGGACAACGTCAATTTTATTACCTGGTATTCCGTATTTAGTCGTTGCTAAACGAACGAAAGAACCTTTAGAAGGATATTCGACTAAATCACGCGTATCATATGTATAACTCAGACCGAGGAATGGAAAATCATCTTCGCCATTTGTGGAAATTGTGCGGCTCGGTTGATATTCTGAAACTTTAACATTTTCATAACCCGTAGTCAGCCAAAGCTGATGATACAACCCGAATCTTTTTCCCAGACCGAGTGTAGCATAGATGTGCTCTTCTTTGAAATTGTTTCCTGTTTGAAGTGCAGAAACCGACTTGTTATTGTTTTTACTGTATGCTATTTTTGCATCAAGATTGTAAGAACCGTCCGCACTTAAAAATGGATTGCGATACCAAATCTCCCCCGAAGGGTCATATCCGAAAACGAACACACCGTACAGTTTCTCGTTCCTTCCGCGAAAGTTCGAGTGAAGCAAACCGGCACCGTAATATAATTTTTTCCAATCTCTGTCCTTAATCCCGAACATTGGAAAAGGAAAAACATACCATCGTTCATCCACCTCAACCATCAGGCTTGCTTTCCCATCGGTTGTAGGTTGTACACCAATTTCAACCCGATTAAACAAACCAAGACTGTAAATCCGATTCTGATCATAAATAATTAAATCTTTAGTAATAATAGATCCGGATTGCAGCGACATCTCCCTTAAAATAACGAATGATTTGGTATGAGAATTTCCAAATATGAAGATAGAATCAACTACAAATATTGAATCAGGAATTGCGGGAAGTTTATCTTGACGGTCTGGTGATGTTTGTCCAAATACAACTCCAGATGAACAAAGGAATAATATTAAACAAACTATGATTAATTTCATTTTGTAAATTTATAGATAACGGAATTCAAATATTCAATATTGCAATTATCTATCTATGAAGTTAAGATACTCAATTTTAATACACCGATTCATAATCACGGTTATTCCTGTTCTTTCAGCAATGGTGGCAGCTTCTTCATTTATTACGCCCAGTTGCATCCATATTGTTTTCGCCCCTGAAAGCATAGCATCCTGAACTATTGGCAGCACCTCATCCGATCTACGGAAGATATCTACAATATCTATCGGTTCGTCGATTTGGCGAAGATCTGAATAACATTTTTTCCCCAGTATATCGGTATAAGATGGATTAACGGGAATAACGTTATATCCTTTTTCGATCAGAAATTTCATGATCTGATAACTATCGCGCAACGGTTTATTGGAAGCACCTACAATTGCGATTGTTTTTGCTTCTTCAAGAATCTTTTTAATTGTCTGATTCAGCATGTTCATTATTTATGTCCCTTTTATTTACAATTAACTTTTGAAGAGCATCGGCGGCGGCTGATTGCTCGGCGGCTTTTTTATTTTTCCCCAAACCTGTTCCATATGAATATTTTCCAATAAATACTTCTATGGTAAAAATCCGGTCGTGATCCGGGCCTGATTCTGAAACCGTTGAGTACCGCGGATTTCCCAGTCCAAGACTTTGGGCATGTTCAAGAAGCTGACTTTTATAATTGTCGTCTTCCAATTTTAAAAGATTTTTTTCAAAAGATTTCCGGAGGGAGGTTAAAATAAATTTCCTTGCTTCATCAAATCCACCGTCAAGATAAATTGCACCGATGATTGCCTCGAATGCATCGGACAGAATTGTCTCCAATCCTTTTTCCGAAACCTGAAGTGCGCTGGGGCTTAACAATATAAAACTAGTAAGATTGATTTGGCATGCAAGAATGCTGAGGGCTTTGCGATTAACAAGCCGGGAACGTATTTTGGTTAGCTCCCCTTCTTCCGCATTCGGATGAAGATGAAATAAATAATCTCCGACAACTAGATTTAAAACAGAATCACCGAGATATTCCAAACGTTCATTGGTGGGTGAATCTTTTTTACCTGAAACTTGTTGATAAGATCGGTGTGATAATGCTTCCCTGAAATATGAATGCTTAGAGATAGAATATTGAAGAGCCGCTTCCAATCCGGCATAATTAATTTCTAAAGATATTACATCGGGCGCGCCTTTATTTTTGAAAAATATCGAAAGAAACCGGCGCAAAATTTTCATCGAAACAATTCAGAATTAATTTCGGAACTTCTTCATCAGCAACGTTGCATTATGACCGCCGAATCCAAAAGTATTGCTGATAGCAACATTTAATTCTTTCTTAACCGATTTGTTCGGTATATAATTTAAATCGCATTCCGGATCCGGAAATTCGTAATTAATTGTCGGAGGCATTATGTCGTTTTGAACTGCAAGAATCGTTACTATCGCTTCTATTGCACCCGCAGCACCCAACAGATGTCCGGTCATTGATTTCGTGGAACTGACATGAAGTTTATATGCATGTTCACCAAAAACAGTTTTAATTGCCTGAGTTTCAGATTTATCATTGAACTCGGTTGATGTACCGTGTGCATTGATATAATCCACTTGTTCCGGTTTTAGTCCTGCATCTTGAATTGCAAGACGCATCGAGCGAACAGCGCCTTCGCCACCCGGTGCTGGAGCGGTAATATGATGAGCATCGGCTGTAAGACCGATTCCCCCAATTTCTCCATAAATTTTAGCGCCGCGTTTAATTGCATGTTCAAGTTCTTCAAGAATCAAAACAGCGGATCCTTCACCCATAATGAATCCGTCTCTTTGGGCATCGAATGGTCTGCACGCTTTTTCGGGTTTATCGTTCCGGGTCGATAACGCCTTCATTGCGTTGAATCCACCGATTCCCATCGGGGTGATTGCTGCTTCGGAGCCGCCTGATAACATTATATCGGCATTGCCTCTTTGAATGAGCATGAAAGCGTCGGCAATAGCATGAGAAGCAGTTGCACAAGCGGAAGTAGTTGCATAATTTGGTCCCCGCAGTTTATATCGCATTGAAATATGGCCTGCGGCAATATCTGCAATCATCATGGGAACGAAGAATGGGCTAATACGTTGGGGCCCGCCGCCATTGTAGTAAACTTCCATTTGCTGGTGCCATGTAAGCATTCCACCGATTCCGGATCCAAAAATGACCCCTGCCCTGTCGCGATCAATTTTTTCTAAATCAATCTCTGAATCTTTAATAGCCATTGAAGCACAAGCCATTGCGTATCTCGCAAACGGATCCATCCGATTGATTTCTTTTCGATCCAAAAAATTTAAAGGATTAAAGCCTTTAAGCTCGGCGGCGATCTTCGTATCATATTGAGTTGTATCGAAATATGTTATCATACCGACACCATTCGTGCCGGCAACTGCATTTTGCCAATATTCCGAAACCGATAAACCTATCGGTGTAACTGCTCCCATTCCGGTTACAACAACTCTGCGTTGTTTATTGCTATGTCCGTTCATAAACTCTCCGCAAAAAAATTTATGATCCGGATTCAAATATCCGAATCAGCAATCTTAATGTGCGATTAATATTTATTTTGCTTTTGATGAAAGATAGTTAACTGCATCTCCGACTGTTGAAATTTTTTCGGCATCTTCATCGGGTATTTGAAGATTGAATGCTTTTTCAAATTCCATTACCAGTTCAACCGTATCAAGCGAGTCGGCACCAAGATCGTTGGTGAATGATGCTGCTGTAGTCACCTGAGAGGCTTCCACACCGAGCTTGTTCATAATGATCTCTTTCACTTTTGCTTCTACATCTGCCATGTGAATTATTCCTTTTGTTGTTGTTTTTATTAATTAATTACTTTAATATATAATTTCTATCGCATAAACATTCCGCCGTCAATCCCGATTACTTGTCCGGTAATATAACCAGAATTTTCGGAAGCTAAAAACTGAACCAACGCCGCAATATCTTCCGGTCTCCCGAATCGCTTTAGTGGAATAACGCTTAAATAACTTTCTTTAACTTTTTCGTCTAATTTTTCTGTCATTTTGGTTTCAATGAAACCCGGAGCAATTGCGTTACACGTAATATTGCGAGAAGCTAACTCTTTTGCAACTGATTTAGTAAATGCAACCAGCCCGCCCTTGGATGCAGAATAATTTACCTGTCCGGCGTTTCCCATCAATCCGACTACCGATGCCATATTGATAATTCTACCCCAGCGCTGACGCATCATAATTTGGCTGACGGCTTTGGTTAATAAAAATGGACCTTTTAAATTTACATCCATTACAAGATCCCAATCTTTTTCATCCATTCGCATCATAAGAGTATCGCGAGTTATACCGGCATTGTTCACCAGAATGTCAATTCGGTGAAAAGTTTCAAGACTTTTTTTCACCAGCAAATCAACCTCTACCGAAGCAGAGACATTGCATGAAACCCCTAAAACTTTTCTGCCAATCGTTTCGATTTCTTTTTTTGTATTCTCAATACCGTCTGCATTTGTATCTGCAATAATAATATCCGCACCAGATTGTGCCAGCATCATCGCGATTGATTTACCTATCCCCTGGGCCCCGCCCGTTATCATTGCAATTTTATTTTCTAATCTAAACATCTATATTTTCACTTTCTATGCTATCGTTATATCTTCGAATTTATCAACACCCTTTATTTCAACATTCTCTTTCGTTCGTTTCACTAAACCTTGTAGTACTTTTCCTGGGCCAACCTCTACAAATAACGAGGCGCCATCTTTCGACATATTCAAAACAGATTCTTCCCATCTTACAGGATTAGTTAATTGATCCACCAATAACTTTCTAATTTCGATTGCTGTTTGAACCGGTTTTGCGGTCACGTTTGCGTAGACAGGAATTCGGGAGTCGTGAAGCGTAACTTTCTGCAATGCATCTTTCAGACCGTTACTCGCACTTTCCATTAAAGGTGAATGAAACGCACCGCTGACAACCAATTCTTTAGCAATTTTTGCACCCTTTGCTTTTGCAATTTCCATCCCTTTTCTTACACCATCCACCGAACCGCTAATTACTATTTGCCCGGGTGAGTTAAAATTCGCACATTGAACAATTCCAAAGGAACTCGCTTCCGAACAAACCGCAGAGACAATATTTGAATCTAACCCAACAACTGCAGCCATAGTTCCCTTAGCAATCTCACCGGCACGCTGCATTAACTCACCACGCAACCTGACAAGTTTTAAACCATCTTCAAATGTCAGGGATCCGGCAGCAACAAGCGCACTATATTCACCGAGAGAATGACCGGCAACCATCGCAGGGTTTGGGTTTTCCAATAACCTGAACAACACCATACTGTGAAGATAAATTGCAGGTTGAGTATTCATTGTCTGACGCAATAATTCTTCATGTCCATTGAAACAAATTTCACTTAACTTAAATCCAAGTATTTCGTCGGCAGCATGATACATTGATTTTGCTTTTTCATCTTTTTCAAAAAGGTCTTTCCCCATTCCCACATACTGGGAACCTTGACCGGGGAATATATAAGCTGCTTTCGACATTATTACTTCACCTTATCTATCGACCATTTCAGCAATGTAGCACCCCATGTATATCCGGCACCAAAGCTTGCAAGCACTACCGTGCTGCCACGTTTCAATTTTCCGGCTTGCCACCATTCAGATAAGCAAAGCGGAATTGTTGCCGCTGTCGTGTTTCCGTATTTATCTATATTTATCATTACTTTCGATGGATCAAGTCCCATTCGTTCTCTGGTTGCATCGATTATTCTTAAATTTGCTTGATGTGGAACTAAATAATCAACATCTTCACTTTTCAAATTGTTTCTTTCCATTATCTCGGCAGACACATCTGCCATCCCTATCACCGCAACTTTAAAAACGGCTTTACCATCTTGATAAATATAATGCCATTTCTTGTCTACGGTTTCGTGTGTCGGCGGATTCAAGCTGCCTCCACCTTTCATGTGTAAGTATTTCCCGCCCGATCCATCGCAATACATTTTGCTATCTAAAATTCCTAAACTCGGATCATCACTTGGTTCCAATAGCACAGCCGCTGATGCATCGCCAAAAAGCACGCATGTGTTTCTATCTGTATAATCAACGATGGAACTCATTTTATCGGAACCTACGACTATAACTTTTTTATGCGCACCTGTTTCGATGAATTGCGTACCCACCGATAAGGCATATAAAAATCCCGAACAAGCGGCAGAGACATCAAATCCCCATGCATTTTTTGCCCCAACTTTATCTTGAATTATACATGACGTTGGCGGAAATAGCATATCGGGCGTTACGGTTGCGGTAATTATCAGTTCAATTTCTTCAGGACCAATTCCGCGATATTTTAGAAGTTCCTGAATTGCTTTCGCTGCCATGTCGGATGATGCACCATTTTCCAAGATGCGGCGTTCTTTTATCCCGGTACGCGTATAAATCCATTCATCGTTAGTATCAACCATTCTTTCAAGATCTTTGTTGGTTAATACTTTTTCCGGAACATAATGTCCCACGGCGGTAATTGCAGCTCGTATTTTGTTACTTTTTTCTTTATTCATTTGATAAGTGCTTCCTGTATCCGGCGATTGATATTTTTATTTGCCATTTCTTCAGCCCGGAAAATCATATTCATTATTGCCTTCGGAGTAGATTTACCGTGACCAATAATCGTAATTCCGTTTACACCAAGCACCGGAACACCGCCGAATTCTTCATAATCCATACTCTTAAACGCTTTCCTGAGAGTGCTGCGCAACAGCAGTCCGGTGAGTTTAAGAAAAATATTTTGTTCAACAACTTTTTTAATTTGATGTTTGAAAAAAGAAGGTATGCTTTCGCCAAATTTTAAGATGATGTTTCCCACAAAGCCATCACACACAACCACATCAGCTTTGGCAGAAAGAATATCTCGCCCTTCTACATTTCCAATAAAATTTAAACCGCTTTGTTTCAATAATTTATTTGTCTCTTTAACAGTATCATTTCCTTTTGTTTCTTCCTCACCAATGCTCAGCAATCCAATCCTAGGTTTCTGTATTCCAAACATTTCTTTCGTATAAATGCTTCCCATCAAAGCAAATTCGTATAAATGCTGCGGTTTACAATCAACATTTGCTCCTGCATCAAGTAAAAGACAAACACCATCGATTGTAGGGAAAAATGTTCCTATGGTCGGTCTGCTGATTCCTTCAATTCTTCCAAGTATGAGTGTTGCCGTTGACATAACCGCCCCTGAATGTCCGGCGCTAACAAAGGCATCAGCTTTTCCATCTTTGTGCAAAGTTGTTCCAACGCTGATGGATGAATCTCGTTTTTGCTTCACACCCGCAGTTGCTGTATCATGCATATCGATAACCTGAGACGCTTCAGCATATGAGAATTTAAGATCACCAGATGTAATTTTATTGACCTCCTGACGCAAGAGCACTTCGGGACCAACCAAAATAATCTCAAACCTGTTATTGGAACGGCTAAGTGCGTCCGCCGCTCCTGCAATAACATTTTGCGGGGCGAAATCACCGCCCATGGCGTCAACTGCAATCCGTATATTAGTAGTTCCAGCGCTCAATAGAATGTCTTTGCGGCTTCAATTGATAATGCTGTGTTTTTTAGAAAAGAAATTTCCGCTTGATTGTTTTATGATTCTTTAGGAATAATAACTGACCGGCCATTGTATTGACCGCAGTTTGAACACGCACGATGCAGAAGTTTCTGCTCATGACAATTTGGACATTCACCATACGATGGTTTGGCGGCTTTATAATGTGTTCTACGTTTTGCACCGCGTGTTTTTGAATGTCGGCGTTTTGGATTTGGCATTTTATTACTTCCTTTTGATGTTCACTTTTTTAAAAGATCACGCAGACCTTGCCAGCGCGGATCCGTTGTTTCTGGTTCGCATCTACATATTAAATTATTTAAATTCGTTCCGCATTGGCGGCATAAACCTTTGCATTCTTCAGAACATAATAGTTTTAATGGTACCGAAACTGTGAGCGCCTGACGAATGTCTTCGCTTAAATCAATTGAAACTGTGTCCGGACTTATTATCTGCAATTCTTCGGGTGGAAATGATTTTCCCTCATTTTCACTATAAACATAACATATCCTGTGAACTAACGAGATTGATTTCCTGAAATTCTCAAGACACCGATCGCATTGAAATATTCCGGCTGTTTCAATTTTTGCTTTTAAATATATTTGATGCGTGGATTTGTCAAGCTCGGTTTGTACATTAACCGTTTCTTGAAACTGTTCGTTCAGTTCCAACAAATTAGGATTAGCCACTAAATTATAATTATGAATACCATTTGACAGCCCAGAAATACGTATTAGTAACTCGTTATCTCTATTTTTCACATGCTTCATAATTCACCCAACCCTCAAAAACTTATCAAATAACGCTGTTTTTCATAAAAAGCAATATAAATATAGAAAATAATCAGCCGAGAGTCAAGGAGTACTTATTCATACAAAATAGTCCGAAATAATGGATTCTTTATAACCTTATTTTGTTAAGTATGAAATTTAAGCGTCCACGCCACCCCAAATTATACCCGAAGCGGGAGGCAGTTCCTCTACCAAGATGGCGGACATATTTCTCAACCGGAAAATCGATTAATCTCAAATTTCTTATCGCAGCCGCCTTGAAATTCTTTAAACAGGGAGTACCATGCTTGATAAACGGTGGAAGTGTATAATACAACTCTCTCCGGATAAGCATACAGATTGGGCGGATGTAATCGCTACCTTCTCCCGGCGTCTCAACATCAAAACCCCTTTTATTCATGTATATCTTTTTTCCTACAACGTAATTCAATTCCGATTCTTGGATAAGTTTTAACATAGATTCTATCCATCCGGATTGAAATGTTTCGGTATCAGAATCTAAAAATAGAACATAAGATGATTTTAAAATTTTAAGAGCTTGGTCCATAGCCGGACCATGATGAGCATTTGTTTTATTGAATATGATTTTAGTAGTTTCAGAATTTTCACCTTGCAGCATCAACAGATAATCTATACTTGCATCCTTCGATCCATTATCGAAAACCACAAGAGGCAAAGCCGGATAGTAGATACGAAAAGAATTAATCGCATTCTTTAGTAAGTCGGCAGTCATATGGTTTATAATTACTACCGTGACATTTGAATCGATACCCATCTCAATTCAATTTCGCAGATCAGATACTGCTACAGTTGCAGAATTTAATTTTTCTTCGATATGATTTATGGCAACTGTAATGGCAGTTGAAAACTTTCTGAAATCTTCTTTGTACAAAAATATTTTTTGTTTTTCTTTCTTTTGATCATCAATGCGGCGGCTTTCCGTAATAATCACGAAAAAATCATCACCCGATTTTGTAGCTTTCACATCAAAATAGTAAGTCCTTCTACCGGCTTTAACCTGATGCGAAAATATATTCAATTGTTTTCTTTCGGCTTTTTCCATGATACACATTTTAGATATTATCTCCGGATGACTGCAAGTTTTCCCGCAACTGCTTTGGTACCATCCTCAGAGTAAGCTACAATAATATAAACACCGGTTGAAACCAAAGTACCATTTTCATCTGTCCCATCCCAAAAACCAACACGCCCGCAAGGACAGGATAGATTTTTTACAAGATTGCCGTTCACATTTAGAATTTTTATTGTTGATGAATATATCAATCCATCCACAGTCAATTGGTTGATTGACGGTATCACGAACGGATTCGGTTTAAAAACTAATTCATCGAACGATTCCCTGGGAGCAACAAAAGGAGTTGTTAATGATGACAAACCTTTTTCGGTTCCGAAGTATATTGTTCCTGTCCGGCCATCCAAACCTATAGACGTGACATCATCATCGAGAAGTTTTCTATTTGTACTTTCGGAAGTATATCTTTCAAGAATAGATGTTCCGTCAGGCGACAAAACAAACACCCCCTGCTTGGTGGCAATCCACTTATTATCGCAAGCATCTACAAGAATATCTTGAATAGTTTGATCTCGCAAAGGATGGTAGGTTGCAATTGTTCTAACCGGATCAGCAGGATTAAAAATAATTGTGATACCTTGATCGGAACCAATCCATAATTCACCATTATGATCAACTGCAAGAGACCAAACTTGATAACTTGTCAAACCATTATCTGTTGTCAATCTTCCCCAGCCCTGACTAACTCCGGGTGAAATCGGTTTGTCGTTATAATAAAACAATCCCTGAGATGATTCATGGTCGAACCTCCCGGTAGTTGCGAACCATTTTGTATTATTCTGGTCTACCACAACATCGTTGAATATGGTAAGCGGGTTCCGCATATTCTTCTTGACATGATAATCTAACGATGAATCTGGTTTCATTACAACTACGGCAGTATCACCGGGAGCGGTTCTATTTATTATCCATGTGTCACCCATCTGGTCAACTGCAACACCGCCTACAACAACATAACTCAAATTATTCTCTACGGTTGGCGGAAGACCATTGGTAGTGTTAAATGTTTTTTGGACGTTACCTTCTGCGTCCACAATTGTAACACCGCAGCCCCAATTGCCCATCCACTTCGAATCGTTGCTTCCAATACTTGCCTTGTGATAATCGTTCGAACAAAGATTCGGCTCTGTAGCAGTTGTGTAAGATCGCCAAGTTGTTCCGTTAAAACTCATGAAACCATCACCATTTGCAGAGCCGGTTGCCGACCATACAATTCCCTTGCCGTCAACAATCACACTCACGAATTTATTCGAATGTGGGCCGGGGGGAATAATTTCTATCCAATCAACCTCTGATGGGGAAATATTCTTTTTGCAGATTACCCCCCTGCTTGCAGTTCCCAGTATTGAACTTGAACCGATACCGGATAAATCAGATGTAAATTGCTTTACGCTGGTAACATTATAGTTCAATGAAACATTGAACAATTCCCGTGAAGTTACAAAATAAAAAAGTGTGTTAGTATCTGTTGTGTCTTTTTCCAGTGATATGCTCAGGATATTCTTACTTTCAGAACCGGGCAATGTGATCCACAAATTTCCCATCCATTGGCTAACACCGTTTGAAGTTGCGGCAATCAATTTACCATCTATTACTTTTAAATCGTTCACATTGTTCGATCCTAAACCATTTAACTGCGTAAGAACCGACCAACTTTGTGGAGAAGATGGATTTGAATTACCGGCAGGAGTGAACGCTATTCCATTACGAGTTGAAACCCACAAAGTATCGTGATATTTTTTAATACCTGTTACACTTCCGCTGATAAGTGAAGATGGGACTCCGAATCGGAGATAAGAATCGCCAAATTGCAATTTTGAAATCGAAAAAACGCTGACTCCCAAATCTGAAAGAATAAACAGAGTGTCCCCGCTTATTTCAAATTTATTAATACGTTTTGCGGGTCCATGATTTAGATCCGAAAAAATATCAGTAATGTATAACCATTCGCCGGTAACCGGCGTGTATCTGTGAATATATCCGTCGGCTCCGCCGATCCAGAGATCATTATGATCATCTATTACCAATGCGGTTAGATCAAGAGTATGTAAACCTTCAGACGGGGTAAATTCTTGAAAAGAATTATCGGTGATATTATACTTAAACAGACCACCGCTTGTTGCAGCCCAAATTTCATTTGACTTATTTAGGGCTACTGCGCGGACTTCCCGTTTGGATGTATAAGATTTCCAATCTCCAACTTTGCAAAAAGTTACAGAATTGAAAACGCTTACACACAGAATCAACCAAACCAATCGCACAATAAATTTTCGGAGTATTATTTTATTTTTTCTTTATTACAATCTTTTTTTGGAGATCCGCTAGTTCAATTGCTGCAAGAGCTGCATCCCAACCTTTGTTGCCAGCTTTTGTCCCAGCGCGCTCTATCGCCTGTTCCAATGAATCTGTAGTCAAAACACCGAATACTATCGGTAAACGCTCTTCAAGCGCAACACGATTTATTCCAACACTAACGGTGTTCGCGATATATTCGAAATGAGGTGTATCACCCTGAATAACACAGCCAAGACAAATAACAGCATCGTATTTTCCGTTCTGTGCAACTCTTTGCGCAACCTGGGGAAGCTCAAATGCACCCGGACAATAAACAACATCTACCGATTTTTCCTGACCGCCGTGTCTTGTTATGCAATCGAGTGCAGATTCGAGTAATCGTTTGGTAATAAATTCGTTAAAACGGCTGATAACAATTCCAAATTTTAAATTCGCAGCCGAAAGATTTCCTTCTATTATATTTGCCATAATAATTTTTAAAATAGTTAAAATGAATAGTCAACAATTTCAGTTTTGAGGTAGTCTTCTGCGCATCATATCCACAACGGCGGATTTGACAAAGTATCGACCTAATATTTCGTCGTCATTTCGCTCCCCACCATGAAAATCGGAGCCGCCGCTTTCAAGAAGGCAGTACTCATTCACAATACCGCGATAATAATAAACCAAATCCGGAGAATGACCGGGATGTACAACTTCAATCCCATCCAATCCGGCTTTTATTAATCTGAAAATTAAATCTTCTTTCGCCGAGCGTCCCGGATGTGCAAGAAAAGATAATCCGCCGGATTGAGATATCAAACGTATTGTGTCTTCGGGAGAAAAATTCCATTTTTGTTCGTATGCCGGTTTTCCATCGCCGATATATTTATTGAAAGCTTCATAATATGTTTCGGTGTGCCCGCCATTCACGAGAGCGGTTGCAATATGTGGTCTGCCTACAGATTCACCGCCCACTTCATCTAACACAGAGTCGATACTTAAAGGAACATTCATTTGGTTCAATTTTCCGACAATTCTTTTAGCACGGTTCATCCTTTCACGCCGGAATCCTTCAAGAGATTCAATAAGTGCTTCATTCCCGTAATCGAAAAAATATCCGAGTATATGAACTTCTGTTCCGTCGAATGTTGCGCTCAACTCAATTCCGGGGATTACTTCAATTCCTTTTTGCTTACCTAGTTCTATCGATTCTTCAATTGCCGCCACGCTATCGTGGTCGGTGATGCTGATAATTTTCAATCCGCTATCAACAGCTTTGTTAATAATTTCTTCCGGGGTATACGACCCGTCGGAATATCGCGTATGTAAATGTAGGTCTGCTTTTGCTTCCACAAAATCCTCCCGGATCTACTTAGCCTGACTTATGAGATAGATTACGATCACATGAATAGACTTTTAAATTTTTCGTAATCGCTTATGATGAGCTTATTACCGCGCATCTCCACAAGTCCTTTTTTAATGAAGCTATGAACTACTCTCGAAATAGTTTCGCGAGAGGTTCCTGCCATATTTGCCAAATCTTGTTGAAGTGGCAATTCGTCGATTTCAACTCTGCCTTTCCTTATTGTTCCGATATCATCCGCCAGTTGAAGAATCACATTAGCTACCCTTCCGGTGGCATCTTTCAACGATAAACTTTTTATTTGTGAATCAGCTTTGCGGAGGCGAAGCGTCATTTCTTTTAATAAAGATATTGCAACCGAAGGAACATCCTGCATCAATTTCAGGAAGTCTCTTCTGTGTATCATGAATAATTCGGTTTTTGTTATCGCTACAACACTTGCCGAACGGGATAACCCATCGAGAATCGACATCTCCCCAAAAAAATCATTCTCACCGAGAATCGAGAGTATTACTTCTCTACCTTCATCGTCTGTCCGGACAATCTTAACTTTACCTTGCACTATCACAAACAAAGCAGCTCCGGTTTCTTCTTCTAATAGTATAATGCTCCCCTTTTTATATTTTTTTCTCACCCCCACACGGACAATTTTCGCGAGTTCCGCCGCTTCTATGTCGGCGAAAACAGGAACATTTCGGATAAATTCCATTGCTTCGCCAAGTTCAGATGATAATGGGGCTTGAGGTACACCTGCTATGCTAATATGTGTTTCCATGCTTCTCTTTCGTCGTTATTGAAGATTCTCTAAATCTGTTAAACGAGTTTGAAATAATATACTGTGGATGAGGTTGAAAGTCAAGTCTAATTTTAATTTTATCTCATTGAGAAAATAATAAATATGAAAATATTACCAATGAAACCTGCGAAATGATAAGGGAAACGGCAGAAATCGTATCTTTCCGCTTTACTTTAGACAAAGTTTCATCATTTTGATTCATGCGATACTCGTTATATAATCTATCTGCCGATATTTTTAAATAGGCAGCAGCAACTCCTCCCGCAATCGCGGTTCCACCCGATATATATAGTGGCAATGTTGATTTTGCTCCATTATTAATTAGATATTCTGAATGACCCGCTTCACCTTTTTTAAAAACCGGTTGAAGGAGAATTTTTGTGATCGATAAATTCTCTGATAAAAATATAGAAGTATCAGAATAACCGGGACGTTTAATTTTCAGTACCGATCCATCTTTTAGATCCGGCAAAATGAATGGGCTGGTTCCTATTAATGAATCGTTGAAAAACAAATTGGCACCGAACGGCTCTGTGTGTATTGCAGATCCGCGATGAAGCTCTATTTCTTTTTTCAGACTGACTCCACTCGACAGATTAATTGTATCCAGATATATATTTTGATTTGAATTAGAGCACGGTAAAGAAATAGCTTTTATATGATGAGTACCGGGGGAAATCTTATAAGTTTCAATGGGTGTAATTCCTATTGAGATTGAATCTAAAAATATTTCTGCCGGAATATTTGAGTGAATAGAGATTTCTGTTCTATTTGCATCGCTCGTATCGGTTTGGGGAAAAACTGATTGCTGAGCAAGTAGAAACCAAACGGAATAAAATATTATCTGTCTCATCGAGCCTCTTTCTTCACTAAAGCTATAACAGTCCGGTCGTCGGTTAATAGAAAGAGCATATCTTTATTAATTACAGGTGTTGATATAATTCTACCATTAGTTTTATATTTCCAGATAACATTCCCGGTTCCGACATCGATTGCATACAGTTGTTTATCATAACAACCAACATATAAAATGTTCCCCGAAATTAGAGGAGTGGCTCCAATCACACTTCCGATATTTTTTTTCCACCTCAATTCTCCGTCGGAGGAATTCAGGCAGATTAAATCGCCGGCGGCTGTTGTAACGAACAGGGCGTTATTTCCTGCCGCGGCAGATATTTCAACTTTACTTCCTACATCCTTTGACCACAAAACGTTTCCGGTTGCAACATCAAAAGCATAAAATTTTCCTGCCGTACTGCCGATAAAAATTTTTCCATCTGATATTACCGGAGCGGCGATAATGGCGCCTTCTGCTTGATATTTCCAGAAAAGCGACCCGTCTGAAATTTTAATTGTAAATATTAATCCATCGTCTGTACCATATGTAATAATATCTCCATCCGATGCGGGTGATGAATGGCTTTTTATCTGTCGATATTTTTTCTGGAATGTAAAGTGCCACAACACAGATCCATCCGTTTTTTTAATAGCTAACAAACCGTTGTCAATGGTGTTCACAAATAATTTATCTTCATGGGATAAAAACGAAGACTCAACTCTACCAATAGATTTTTTCCAGATAACTGATCCGTGAGTAAGATTATATGAATAAATTGTTTCTTTTTCACCAGACAAACCAAAATACAATATATTGTTTTCAATAATTGGAGATGCATAAATTGGATCTCCAAAATTTTTTGATCCCCGTGAAATTCCCGTTTTCTTATCGATAAGATGAATTTCACCACGCAAATTTCCTGTGCAAACGACATCGCGATAAACAGTCGGACCATATTTTGCAAATCCGGCAGAGGCATCGTATTCCCAGACTTGTTCGAGCGGTGGTATCAATATATCACTCGAAAAATTTGTTCTCTCATTTGATCCACCGAATGTTTTCCAGCCTGTGTTCTCCGATTCAATACTTTTTTTCAAAATAAAACGGTTGCATCCAAAGAAAACGATGACAACAACCGACAGTAAAATTCTGAATAGTATCATCAGAAATCCCATCCGAAGAAAAATTGATAGAATAAACCGGATTGGAATCTTTTAAGGTTTTCTTCGACCCGTTTTCCGATGTCATATCTGAAAACAATAACATTTCCAAGATTTAATCTAATTCCTCCGCCAACCGCACCCAATGTTTCAAAATAATGCTCATCCCACGCATTGCCCGCGTCGGCAAAGAGCGCTCCACGAATTCCAAAAAATGAAATACTTGTAAATGGAAATCGTAATTTAACTTCATCGATGAGAGGAAATCGGAGTTCATGGCTGGTCAGCCATAATTTTTCACCTCGCAAAGACCATCGAGGATAACCGCGCAAATCCCAGCTTCCGCCCATAAAAAATCTGCGGGCTTCCTGCCCATCGTTATAAAACAACCAATAACGCATTGCATAAGCAGACATTAATCCGATTCTGAAATAATGCCTATAATCTAAAATCACCGAATAATAATTTGCATGAGAATATTGAATATCCGAAGTATATGCAAGCGTCAGATTATATCTGCTGCCGTCTAAGGGTCCGCTCGGTCCCCATAGTGAATTATCGTGTGTGAATGAAATTGAATTGGATAGAAATAATGCGCGCCGCGAATAATCAATATTGTTTCCGTACAAATTTAAATTCAAACCCAAGGTTATATCTTTTTCCGAATGGCTTATACTTGTTGTAACGGCTATTCTTTTAAATTTTGAGAGAGGATAATTAAGCGAATAGTATCCTCCGAAAACTTTTTCAAAATAATATAAATCGGGATCAGTCAGATCATATCTCCGACCGCTAAACCTGTAAATCCCGAAAGCATAATTTGCTCTTTTATGGAGAGATAGTCTTGAAATTGCAACATTGAAGCTCGACAACAATTCATCGGTTGATTGCGCCGTATTGTATACTAAAAAATTATATTGCTCGTTTCCCAGCAGATCGCTCATAGACAAATATGCTCCACCCCAGGTGCCAAAGACCGGATCTGTTGCAATCTGACTTTGAGCAACATCTAAGCTGTATTCCTCTGCATACTTTGGAGATTGTGTTTCTGTTGTATCTTTAATTTTTTCCAACTTCCATGGTTTTGAAATCGGTGTATTAGAAACAGCTCGTATTTCTTTTGATGCTTCAAATGAATTTTCAAGATTCTCAACCATTCTTATTTTAAAACTAAAATCTTCAAAGCCGACAAATATTAAATTGTTATTTATCCAGGCCGGATCGAATGCACCAGTTGTAAATTCGGTTACTTTCCTCATTTTAGGAGAGATTGGATCATCTGCCGACATCATCATCCAAATATTTCTTGCTCCATCTGCATCGGAAGTAAATATAAGAAACTTGCCGTCATCCGAGTATTGAGGTGAGGAACAACTATAATTGCCCTGATTCACGAAATAGATTTCACCATCGGATAAATTATATTTGAACAGATTATATTTTCCTGAATCACCGAACGGACCACGGTCGGAAGCGAAAACAATTTGCTTTCCATCGGGCAACCAACTCGGTTCACGATCATCATAAAAATCGTTTGTTAATTTTTCCAAACGGAGTGTTTGCAAATCCCAGACATATAAATCATTAGCTCCGGACATATCGATCGCACTAAAAGCAATCTTATTTCCTTCGGGTGAGAAGGCACAGGAACCAAGAACTATTAAATCTTTAAACCTGAATGTTTCAACCTTTTTTTCCAAATTTATATCGTAAAGATGAAGAACATCACGATCACCGCTTTTGGTTACAAATGCAAGTATTCCATCCTTTGAGATTGAAAGTTTATTTTGGAAAGGATGAAATGCCTCGAACTCATCTGTTTGCTCACCATTAATAACCAGATCGGGTGATAGATTTAAATTTTTAAGAGCACTATCAAGATTGATTCTGTAGATATTTGTATAGCCGGTATGGTTTCCGATAAAATAAATTTCACGTTTACCGTTTTTCTCGTAATAAACCGGCTTAAGGTTGAACCCATCGCCAACAATAACGCTGCTTGCACCGCTCGGTTGATCAGAAGTTTTCAAGAGCGGATAGTATTCCTTTTTTAAAGCGTATATCCATTCCTCGTCAAATATTTTGTAATCGACCCCCAATGTTGTTGAGATAATATCTTCAAAACTATTCGACTGCCAGAAATTCTCCATTAGTTGCAGAATTTTATCTTCACCATACTTATGACTAATAAATTTAAGAATAGCCTGACCTTCTTTATACATGAGATACGATCCGTAAATCTTGTCAATCGATTCAAGTGGTACTATATAACCTGATAATGTTGCATCCCGCAAAACCATCTCGGCTTGTGTATCCCAGTCAATCGACCAATATTCCGCAAGTCCTTCTACAAACCAGAGCGGAGGTAATCTATCCTGCGGCATTCTGTGATTTGAAAATAGTCGGTTTATTTTCCCATACATGAAGACATGCACTAGTTCGTGCCTGATAACATGTTTAAAATCCCACGTCGATCCGGTGTAAGGGATTACAACCCTGCCTTTCATAAATTCGAAAAATCCACCAACACCTTCAGGCACTAAACCCGGAGTTGTGTTTGTTTGTTGGAAATGCAGATGTGTGCTATAAAATATTAACGGAATGCGTGACGAAATATTGAAAGAAAATTTCTCCTGGAGAATTTTGTAACTTTCTTCTGCGTATGCTGCCCCTATTTCGGAAAGCTCTTTCATTTCAGTATAGTAATAAATATCGAAATGATCCGTCTTCAACAACTGCCAGTCAAAACTGGTGTATTGAACTTTATTTCTTCCGAAGTAGGAGAATTGGGAAAAGGCAATGGAAGGAGTTAAAAAAATAATTAATAAAAATATTTTAACTCCTCGGTGCATTTAATTATAGAGGTTTTTTAAATTGATCGGCGAAATATTTCAATACGATTAAATTAATTTGTTATTAAGAAAATGAGTCGAGATGGGTTATAGATATCTCTAAACTTTCCCTAACTCATTTTTCAAATAATCAATCACTTTAACCGGCGTTGGATCAATGCCATTAAGTATCGCTAAATAATAACTTACCCAATCACCGAGATAAACAAGTGAAAATATTCTTGCAAGCAGCGATTTGCCTTCACTATGAACTTCAATTATTTTAGAGGCGTACTGTTCAACAATACCTTTTGTAATCTCCATTCTGATTTTTATCCGCTCATGATCTTCCTTATCGCGGAGAAACAAAACCACAATATCTTCTTCCATAACACGCCGTAATGATTTCCAACCCACTAGTTCATTATGATTCATTTCAGGAATTACATGTCCGAAAGCAAGTTGTTTTGCATTCTCTGCAATTTGCCCACGCCAGCGTAAATTGACCACATCAAATCTGTCGGCAGACGAATAAAGCACCGGCAATTTTGTGAACAATTGCTTTGCTAACTGGAACGCAGGATTGCTGTCGGAAAGCGCTGAGTAGATTTTGGATTTCTTCTTAAGCAGTTTAACCGTTTCTTCAATATATTTTCCCTGCGGCGGAATCAACTTCATTTTCGACAAAGCTATAAGTGTCGGAAAGAATGAGTATCCCAAAGCTGCCCGCGGCGGCAATCCTCCTGGGATTGTAATCAGAGATTGTTTGGTTTTTAACGCTGTTTCTTCAATTTTTCCACCGGAACAGATACAAACTGTTTTTGCTTTCCGCTTATTCACCTCGGCGTGTGCAGCAATTGTTTCTTCAGTATTTCCTGAATAGCTCGACACCAATGAAAGTGTTTTATCGTTCACAAAATCAGGCACGGAGTAGTGACGGTTCACGACAAACGGAACCGATAATACTTCGGCAAGATATGAACGGAGTAGATCTCCACCGATTGCCGAACCACCCAGACCGTTAAATAAAATAGAATTAATTTGTGATTTTTTATAAACCGGTTTATATTTGTTGCCTATCTTAACTGCATTTTCAATCTGTTTTGGAAATTCTGCAATTAGACGGTGCATATTCGATTTATCGTAACGTTGTATGCTTGTGGGATTCATATGGAAAATATTTTATAATTGATTGATTACTTGACAACATGTGAATTCATTATAAACTATCGAGTGGTATATCATGTAAATTCTTTTTGAAAAATTTCATTAATATTTTCTCCAATTCTTCGTTTGTTTCAGCATGTAATGCATTGGTTGCAAGCTCCTGCATTTCTGAATAATTAAGAGATCGGATTATTTTTTTAATCTCCGGTAACACAGCCGGAACAACACTTAACTCATCAATGCCTAACCCGACGAGTAAAGGAGCCGCTAACGGGTGCCCTGCCATTTCGCCGCAAATTCCTGCCCAGATATTTTGCTTATGAGCACCGTTGACTATATGTTTGAGAGTATTAATCACGCTTGGATGGAATTGTTTATATAATTTTGATACCAAGGTATTACCTCTGTCAACGGCAAGAAGGTACTGCGTGAGATCATTCGTGCCTATACTGACAAAATCTACTTCCGATGCGATTCTTGAAATCATCAGAGCGGCAGAGGGAACTTCTATCATCACTCCGATCGGGGTCTTCTCATAAAATTTAATACCTTCTGCACGAAGTTCGGCTTTGACTTTGCGGACGTATTGTTTTGCCAATAAAACTTCCTCAATGGTTGCAACCATCGGAAACATTATCGATAAATTTTTTCTTGCACCAGCCCGCAGCATCGCGCGTAATTGGTTCATAAATAGTACCGGTTTATCTAAAGATATCCGTATACCCCGCCATCCAAGAAATGGATTAGTTTCATTTGCGGTAGCGGGCGCAACTTTATCTCCTCCGATATCAAAAGTTCTCATTATCACCCGGTGCGGATAAATTCTATCTACAATTTTCTTATACTCTTCATATTGTTCCTGTTCAGACGGAAAATCATCCCTGCCGAGCAGTAAACTTTCGGTCCTATATAATCCGATCCCCTGAGATCCCTGCACCACAACATATTCAAGTTCATCAAGCAGTTCAATGTTTGCGGAAAGTTCAACTTTATGACCATCCTTCGTTTCAGCCGGTAAATCTTTCAACGACGAGAGTTGCTGTTCAAATTTAAGCATACGATCTCGTTTTTGCTCATATTCTTTAATATGTTGATCTGATGGATGAATGATAAGGGTTCCGCTATATCCGTCAATAATTAATTGGTTGCCCGAAGAAACATATCTGCTTACATCTCCTAGTCCGACAATCGCCGGAATCTTCATTGCACGTGAAAATAATGCTGCGTGCGATGTAATTCCTCCTCTGTCGGTAGCATACCCCAGAACTTGATTACTGCTAAGAATCATTGTATCAGCCGGGGTAAGTGTGTGAGCAACAACAATAATAGAACCGTCAATTTTTGAAATAAGTCGTTCCTGTAAAAGATTTCTAACGATGCGATTTTTCAGATCTTCCATGTCATGCGCACGCTCGTGCATATATTCATCGTTCGCTTTCAGCATCAACGAAGCATATTTGCCAATTTCATCGTTTACAATAAATTCGGCATTTTTCTTTTCTTTGTCGATTCGTTTCTTTATAGAATCAATTAAAACCGGATCCTCAAGAACCATGATTTGAGCATCAAGAACCCTAGCTTTCGCTTCACCGATTTTTTCCTGAGCAAACGCGAGGATTTTTCGTAATTCTTTTGATGACTTTTCAAGTGATCGGTTTAATCTCTCATGCTCAAGCAAAACTTCATCTCTGTTTAAAAAACGTTCTTCAACAACGGGAGAATCTTTTAAAAACAGATATGCCGATCCCATCGAAATTCCATGCGATGCAGGAATACCGTGTAATACAATTTCAGGTTTTTCCGACTGTATGCTCATCTACTCGTCGAAACCCCTGTTAAAAAGATCGATAACATCGGCGGCAGCATCTTGCTCATCAACTCCGTCGAACCTTAAAAGCAGTGTCGATCCCTGTTCTGCCGCAAGAGTCATAACACCAATTATACTTTTACCGTTTATTTCCATTCCGTCTTTATAAATAAAAAAATCGGATTTATATTTTGCCGC
>JACRFD010000019.1 GCA_016218025.1 Ignavibacteriales bacterium | reverse complement strand
CAATGCATTCGAAGGAGAGTTAGATACATTGTATTTCGCAGATTCATTAGTATTCACCGGAGTGAAGAAGCTGATAGATGTACCGTATTTGAAGGGATCAGGAGTAATGCCGGCGAAGATAGTGCCTGATTACACGAAGTTAGAACAGATACCGGAAAGTTACAAGTTATATCAGAACTATCCGAATCCGTTCAACCCAACGACTACGATACAATTCGATATCCCACAGGAAGCAATGGTAACCTTAAAGATATACAACCTGTTAGGTCAGGAAGTGGCAACACTAATCAACAATGAGTTGATGACTGAAGGCATGCAGGAAGTAGAATTCAATGCATCAAGCTTTGCAAGTGGTGTATACTTCTACCGCTTATCGGCAGAAGGAATAGCAGAAGAGGGTGAAACCTCCAATATATTCCACTCTGTTCATAAGATGATTATTATAAAATAATATTATGATGTTATGTCGCAATCAATGAAGAACTCACTAAAAAATATAATCACTATTATTTCCATAAATATACTTTTTGTAATGGCATTGAATTCAAAGGAAGCAGGTTCGAAAGATTTAAAAGATTATCTTTCAAACTTACCTTTTACAATGCCGGAAATAATTGAGCCGAAATTTCCAGACCGACAATTTAATATTGTCGATTACGGAGCAATCTCCGATGGAAAAACTTTGAATACGAAATCAATCTATAATGCCATTCAAGCTTGTACAAAAGCTGGTGGGGGATTTGTAATAATTCCAGCGGGGACATGGTTAACTGGTTCGATAAAACTTGAAAGCAACGTTAATCTTCATCTTGAAAGAGGTGCATTGCTGTTGTTTAGCAATAAGATAGAAAATTTCCCTTTAATTGCCGGGTTTGATGGTAAATCAAAAAAATTTCAAATATCGCCACCGATTTCTGGTTATCGTTTGAATAATATTGCCATTACCGGTGAAGGAATCATCGATGGATCCGGTGAGGCATGGCGACCTGTAAAAAGAGAAAAACAAACTCCCGGACAATGGAAAAAATTAATCGCATCAGGGGGCGCTGTTTCGGCAGACGGAAAGATATGGTGGCCCTCTAAAGAAGCACTTGAAGGAGAAGATTATCTAGCTAATCTTAAATCAAGCAACAAAGTTGCAACTGAAAACGATTACGCTTCTGTAAAAGAATTTCTCCGTCCACATATGGTACAATTAGTACAAAGTAAGAACATCTTAATTGATGGTCCTATTTTCAGGAATTCCCCTAAATTTCATATCTACCCGACTCAATCCGAAAATATTATTGTACGGAATATCAGCATTCAAACCCCATGGTATGCACAGAACGGCGACGGTCTTGATCTTGGGTCTTGCCGGAATGTTGTTGTATATAATATTACCGTAGATGCAGGCGATGATGCAATCTGCATTAAACCCGGTAACATCAGCAGCAAACAGGAAAAAGGTCCTGCTTGCGAAAATATTATTATCGCCGATTGTATAGTTTATCGTGGACATGGCGGATTTGTTATCGGCAGTGAAAGTTATGGAGGAGCACGAAACATTTCTGTAAAAAATTGCATATTCATCGGTACGGATGTTGGATTAAGATTTAAATCCAACAGAGAGAGGGGCGGATTGATTGAAAATATATTTATCGAAAATATTCAAATGAGTAATATTGTCGATGAGGCAATTCTTTTTGATATGTATTATGGAGAAGGAGATCCTGAGGCACAAGCTGCAATCGGCATTGATGATAAAAAAAATGCACCATTGACAGAGCTTACTCCCCGCTTTCAAAACTTCTATATAAAAAATATAATTTGTAATAATGCAGGCAGGGCGGTAATCATAAATGGATTACCCGAAATGCCAGTCAAAAATATTTTTATGGAAAATATTAATCTCTCAGCAGACAAGGGATTTATTATCATTGATGCGGATAGTATTTTTATGAAAAATATTGATATCAGAAAAACAGGTGGAAGTTTGTTTGCTGTAAATCAAGGCAAAAATATCTTTCTGAGTAAAATTTTATACCCGGATGATGTCACATCCTTTATGGAATTGTCCGGTGAGAAATCTGAAAATATTCAACTTGAAAATATTGATATTTCAAAAGTTAAGACGGACTTTATTTTCAAAAATAAAGCTGAAAAACGGGCTATAATAATAAAATAATTTTTTGAAAATCAAATTATCTTGTTATCTTTAGCGACTTTAATAAATAAAATAATAATCCATAATATCGACGTTTATGCAAATGATAAATGAATTCATTACAGAAAATTTCCTACTGAGCAACAAAACCGCCATTGAACTCTTTCATCAATATGCCAAAGACCAGCCGATCATCGATTATCACTGTCATGTTCCTCCCAAAGAAATTGCAGAAGATCGTCGGTTTGCAAATATGACTCAGATATGGCTTGCAGGTGATCATTACAAATGGCGAGCGATGCGGGCAAACGGAATAAATGAACGCCTAATTACCGGTGATGCTTCGGATAAGGAAAAATTTCTTGCCTGGGCGCAGACGGTTCCTAAAACAATTCGCAATCCGCTTTATCACTGGACACATATGGAGCTTAAAAAACCATTTGGAATATCGGATATCCTTCTCAATGAAAATACTGCGAACGATGTTTGGAAACGATGCAATGCTCGTTTATCGGAAAATGATTTCACAACTCGCGGTATCATTAAGCAAATGAATGTTAAACTTATTTGTACAACCGACGATCCGATTGATTCGTTAGAATATCATCAAAAATTGAAAAACGATAAGTCCTTTCCCGTGTTGATTTTACCGGCTTTCCGTGCCGATAAAGCAATGAATATAGAGCAAGGTAAGTCGTTCATAGCATATATTGAAAAACTTGGTGAGGTTTCAGACATTCAAATCTCATCATATCAAAATCTAATTGAAGCACTTAAGAAGCGACATGCATTCTTTCATTCACAAGGATGCAGATTATCCGACCACGGTCTTGAAACTGTGTACGTGGAAAACTTTAATGAGAAAGAAATTGAAACGATTTTTTCACATGCTTTATCGGTTGCGACACTCGATCAATCTTCGATATTGAAATTCAAGTCTGCTATCTTACTCGATTTGTGTATGATGGACCATTCAGCAGAGTGGACTCAGCAATTCCATCTTGGAGCAATGCGTAATACCAACCCAAAAATGTTTCGTCAGCTTGGACCTGATACGGGGTATGATTCAATCGGCGATTTTTCGATTGCACAGCCATTAGCTCGACTTTTTGGCAAGCTTGCAGACAGAGATGCATTGACAAAAACTATCATTTATAATCTTAATCCTGCTGACAACGAAATATTTGCAACGATGATAGGAAATTTTCAGGATGGAAATATTCCGGGTAAAATACAATTTGGAAGCGGATGGTGGTTCCTCGATCAAAAAGACGGAATAGAGCGTCAGCTCAATGCACTATCCAATATGGGGTTGTTGAGTAGATTTGTGGGAATGCTTACCGATTCGAGAAGTTTTCTGTCGTATCCCCGCCATGAATATTTCAGAAGAATCCTATGCAACATACTCGGAACAGAGATTGAAAATGGATTGATACCAAACGACATTAATCTTATCGGTGGTATGGTAAAAGATATATGCTATAATAATGCACACAGTTATTTTAATTTCTTCAGTGACGAAAAATAATAATTATAAGTTGAAAGGGTAAGGCGTCAAAATGTCTGTTTCAAATATTATTAAAATGTTTCAATCAAAATCAAACGACATTAATCCGTTTAGTTTAAAACGAAATAACACGGATATTTCATTAAATATATATCCACAATCGATGAGAGAGAATAAAAATGAAATTTATTTTATTGGCAGAGAGGGCTCGGGAAAATTCCTCTATATTCTTTCGGAAAAAAAGAGTCTTTCCGGTTTGGAAGGAGATGAATCGATAATTCAGCATGAGAATGCAAATTATTTTTTGAATCGATGTTCGCTTAATCATAAAAATGCAGAAATGCTCAGGGAAATTTTCTCCTTTACAAAACCGGTAACTTTAGGCTTGGCAGATTCATTCGGATTTGGTGATCGACTTGGAATCGCGAATCCAGCACATATCAGAGCGCTTCAAGGTTCACACATGAGACCGATACTTGCCCAGCAATCTATCCGTGAACTGGACAGGACTCAGAGAACCGCGTCTGAAGTTGTGGATGCTGCCTCGTGGGCAGTTTTTCAAGAAGGTTATACTACAGGTTTCGGGGCTGATGCCGACCATTTGAAAACGACAGAAGATATTGACAGATACGCTCAAGCCGGTTTTACGATGTTTACATTTGATCCGAGCGCACATGTCGTAAATGATGCAGTAAGATTGTCAGAAGACGAATTGTTGGTCAGAGCAAAAAGCATTGAAACAGCCGATTTAAAATTAGAAGATTGTTTGAATAGATATTCAAAAAGTACATTCAGATTCGATGACGACAGTGCGCTTGAACCGAAAAGGATCGAGATAATTCGTGCGTTCGTTAAGTACGGATCTGTAATAACATATACTTTAAGTTTGTATAAGCATCTTGTAAACAAGCATTCATCGCTTAAAACAGAAGTCGAACTTTCTGTTGATGAGACCGATATTCCTACAACACCAACTGAACATCTTTTCATCGCAGGTGAATTGAAG
This sequence comes from Ignavibacteriales bacterium, assembly GCA_016218025.1. Lineage (GTDB taxonomy): Bacteria > Bacteroidota > Ignavibacteria > UBA10030 > SZUA-254 > PNNN01. The sequence continues at coordinate 13,065 of JACRFD010000019.1, read as the reverse complement.
CGATTAGGTATGAAATGGGTAAGCTTGGCACCGAGATTTATAGGAGATTTCGAAAAAGGTGTCGATTACCGCGGCGATCTGAATGCTTTTGTGTCTGAATATAAACTTCATGTCGGAATTTCAAAGTTGATGGGTCCTTATAAAATAAGCATTCATTCCGGTAGCGATAAATTCGGTGTGTATAAAATGATCGGATCGGTTAGGTCGGGTAATGTCCATGTGAAAACAGCAGGAACAAGTTATCTTGAGGCGCTCAGATCTGTTGCTATGGTAAATCCAAACCTGATTCGAGAGATACTTGACTTTGCTCGTGATAATTATACAGTTGCGCGACAAAGTTATCACGTCACCGGACAACTTGATCGTGTGCCGACCGGAAAAAATTGCACAGATACCCAACTGCAAGATTTATTTAATCAGCACGATGCAAGGCAGATATTTCATGTTACATTTGGTCAGGTACTTAGTACCCGCGATAATTCCGGACAATTACTTTTCCGTGAGAGATTTATGAAATCTTTGGATAAGAATGAGGACATTCATTACAATAATATTATCAAACATTTCCGAAAACATTTGGATCCTTTTAAGCGATAGTATTGGTATAGCCGTTCGGAATAGTATCGACACCGGTTTCCCGGTTAAGATTGCCGGTCTTTCGGATATCACTCTTAAATAAATATTGAGTTATGCGGTTATATTCTCTGATCTAAATTTAATTCTAATATTTTCATATGTTATATAAAATAAAATATTTTGCATTACTGCTGATTGTATTGTTAAGTTCATGCAGTACTAAGTATATTACACAAGAGAAGAAAGACGATCTTAGTTCATCATACCTAAAAGCATTAAAATCTTCCGATATCGTTGTAGCTCAAGATGGAAGTGGGAATTATAAAACTGTTCAGGGAGCGTTCAATGCGGTTCCCGACTCAAACAGTAAACGGACAGTGATATTTATTAAGAACGGACGATACAAAGAGAAACTTGTCTTAGGCGCATTGAAACAAAAAGTAACCATAATAGGAGAGAGTGTAGAAGGTGTGATGTTGACGTATGATGATCACTCCGGCAAAAAAATCGACACTGATACTATAAACACATACACATCTTACAGTACATCAATAGAGGCGGATGACTTTATTGCTGAGAACATTACATTTGAAAATTCTGCAGGGCGTGTTGGACAAGCTGTCGCGCTCATGGTAAAAAGTGATAGAGTTCAATTTAAAAATTGCCGTTTTATCGGCAATCAGGATACATTTTTTACAAATACGTCAGGCAGAATATATGTAAAAGATACTTACATAGAAGGAACAACCGATTTTATTTTCGGAAATGCAATCGCATTATTTGAGAATTGTACTATGTATAGCAAAAAGAAATCGCATGTTACTGCCGCATCAACTCCAGAAGGTAATAAATTTGGTTATGTTTTTAAAAATTGTAAACTCACTGCCGATTCGGGTTTAGTGGGAGTTACTTTGGGCAGGCCGTGGCGTCCCTTTGCACGTGTCGTTTATATGAATTGCGAAATTGGTAAGCACATAGATTCTGTCGGATGGAACAACTGGAGAAATCCTGAGAACGAAAAGACCGCTTTTTACGCTGAATATAAAAATTTCGGATCAGGTGTGGATATTTCAAAAAGAGTGACTTGGTCAAAACAATTAACAGATAAAGAAGCTGAAAATTATACTGTTGAAAAAATATTCGCATCAGAGAGTCGTCGCAACCCATTCCCTGACAACTGGATTCTCTCAGAAAAATGAATATCAATATTCCCAAAAGAATAATAATATTCTTGCTGATTCTTTCGACCGGATGTTCTGTGAGAATCACGGACAAAAAACCTACCATTTTTCTAATCGGTGACTCGACAATGGCTGATAAACCTACCGAAGATAATCCGGAGCGGGGTTGGGGACAAATGTTTCCCGAATTTTTTGATGGTTCCGTCAGAATAGAAAATCACGCAAAAAACGGTAGAAGCACAAGATCATTTTTATTCGAGAACAGATGGAAGCCGATAACCGATAGATTGATTGCGGGAGATTATGTGTTTATTCAGTTCGGACATAATGATCAAAGTAAAGAAAAAACGGATCGCTATACGCCTCCTGAAGATTTTAAAAAGAATTTGATTAAATTTGTTGAAGAAACAAAAAACAAACAAGCTCAACCGATTCTCTGTACGCCTATCATGCGGAGAAGGTTTGACGAAAATGGTAAATTCTATGATGTTCATGGAGTTTATCCCGATATTGTAAGAGAAGTTGCCAAGGAATATAATGTCCCTTTAATCGATATGCACCGTAAAAGTGAAAAGGTTATAGTTGAAGCGGGTGAAGAAGGCTCTAAGAAAATATTTCTTTGGATCAAACCGGGCGAGTATAAATCTCTTCCTGAGGGAAAAGAAGACAACACTCATTTTAGCGAGTCTGGAGCTAAGGTTATGGCAGAGCTGGCAGTGGCTGGAATAAAAGAACTAAAATTAGGTATCGCCGATCACCTAAAAAAATAAATTGATTCCATTTAGTTATACTCAAATGAAATTATTCTCCAGCTTATTTTCTATTTTATTTCTTTCCATTATTTTGTTTGTCTCGTCATGTTCATTGTTTCATCTTCGTGAGATGAAAAGTTTCTTTCCCGATAGATCAAATCTCTGGATCCCCGATAAAGGAAACGGAACCTATAAAAATCCTGTAATCTATGCCGATTATTCTGATCCAGATGTAATTCGTGTGGGTGATGATTTTTATATGACATCATCAAGTTTTAATTGTGTGCCCGGCTTACCGATTCTGCATTCTCGCGATTTAATAAACTGGAAAATAATAGGTCATGCACTTCAGTCGTTGAAGCCAGGGAAAATATTCGATACTCCTCAGCATGGCAAAGGTGTCTGGGCGCCAAGTATCAGATATCATAAAAATAAATTTTATATCTATTATGGTGACCCTGATTTTGGAATTTATCTCGTTACGGCAACAAACCCTGCTGGTCCATGGGATGAACCGTTGCTGATAAAAAAGGCAAAGGGCTGGATTGATCCGTGTCCGCTTTGGGACGATGATGGCAATGTTTATTTGGTGCATGCATGGGCAAAAAGTCGCAGTGGATATAACAGTATTCTTACTTTGAACCGAATGAATTCAGACGGAACCAAAATTTTGGATAGTGGAATTACAATTTTCGACGGTCATAAAAATCATCCAACCATTGAAGGTCCTAAACTTTATAAACGAAATGGTTATTATTATATCTTCACGCCTGCCGGTGGAGTAAAAGCCGGTTGGCAAACAGTTTTGCGCGCAAAAAATATTTACGGACCTTATGAAGACAAAATAGTTATGGATCAGGGAGATACCGAGGTGAACGGACCGCACCAAGGTGCGTGGGTTGAACTCGAATCCGGTGAATCCTGGTTTATTCATTTTCAGGATAAGGATGCTTACGGCAGGGTAGTTCATCTTCAACCTGTAAATTGGCTTAACGATTGGCCCGTAATTGGGATTGATAAGAATGGAGATGGAAAAGGTGAACCCGTACAAGAATATGTAAAGCCGAATGTCGGTCGATTTTATTCAATCGATATTCCGCAAACTTCCGATGAATTTAATTTATATACTCTTGGTTTGCAGTGGCAATGGCATGCTAATCCAAAACCAAATTGGTATTCTTTGGTAGAAAGTCATGGACGTTTAAGATTGAATTGTATTAACTTACCAGATAATTTCAGGAATTTTTGGGATGTCCCTAATTTGTTATTACAAAAATTCCCCGCACCGGAATTTGAAGTAATTACGAAAATTAAATGCGATTTTAACCAAGACGGAGAGAAAGCGGGATTAATTGTAATGGGAATAGATTACTCTTATATATCTATTCAACAACAAAATAATAAACTCACTCTTTCGCATTTATTTTGTTTAAATGCCGATAAAGGAAGTACTGAAGTTGAATCTGATCGTGTCTCGATTTCATCTAAAGAAATTTATTTAAGAGTCAAGATTGGTGAAGATGCCAAATGTAACTTTAGTTACAGTGAAGATGGCAATAAATATATTCTTGTCGGTGATTCATTCACGGCTAAACCTGGAAAATGGATTGGGGCAAAGATCGGCTTGTTCAGCATAAGTAAAAGTCAGACCGCACAAAACGGTTATGCTGATTTTGATTGGTTCAGATATTGAAATTTATTTGGGAAGTATTTTTGTGTGGAATTTAAAGGCGTTATGAAAACTGTTACTTGGGACATTGCATACACAATTGAGATGTTCATTTTTATAGATTGGTGATTTTAAAAAAGATTTCATCGAAGCTACTAGAGTCAAATCAAGAAGAAACCATCATGGCGAGGGTTCATCGAATTCGTATTGAATGATAGTAAAATTCGTCCGTTGTGCCATATTGAGGAATCGGATATATTTATCCTATATTAATTGATTTAGTTATAAATCAATTAATAACCATATCTTACGATCCCCACTAAAATCATCATTCATTTATGAAGTACAAAATATTAAATTTATTATTTTCTCCTATTGACATCAAAAAAACAAAATAGTATATTGAATATACTCAGTATACTGATTATAATTATTAATTTTTTCACCATCTTGTAAAGCATTAATCATACACGAATATTCTGCTATGAGGCCGTTCTCAATTCCATTTATTATTTTGTTAACCGTAATGTTATTAGCACCGATTGATTATTCATTCACTCAATCCAAAATTAAAATTACCGGAAAGGTAACAGACAGAGCAGATAATTCAATGCTTATCGGTGCATCGATTTATATTGAAGGTACTGTTATTGGTGGTACAACTGATTTAAATGGAACGTACAGAATATCAAATCCGCCGACAGGGGATATTAAAATTATCTGTCGTTATATCGGCTATAAATCTGATACGGCAAATGTTGTGGTACAAAAAGATTTAGATCTTGAGATAAATTTTTCATTGACTCAAGATATATTGATCGGTAAGGAAGTTCTGATTACCGCCCAAATGCAGGGGCAACAAGCAGCAATAAATCAACAAATATCTTCTAATAAAATTGTAAACATTGTTTCGAAAGATAAGATTCGCGAATTGCCGGATGATAATGCCGCCGAATCAATCAGCAGATTGCCGGGTATTTCAATCCAACGTGATGGTGGAGAAGGAAGTAAAATTACAATCAGAGGACTTGAGCCAAAATTCAATGCGATTCTCATTGATAACCAAAGAATACCGGCAACTGACGCCGAAAATAGATCCGTTGATTTAAGTATGATTTCGTCGGATATTCTGGCGGGTATTCAAGTGGTAAAGGCGATAACGCCGGATCAGGATGGAGATGCGATTGGAGGTGTTGTCAATTTTGAAATCAGCAAAGCTCGGGAAGGTTTTAGATCGGATGCGAAATTATTAGGCGGCTATAACAAATTAAACGATGATTATGGAAATATCAAAGGGACGGTAACAGCAAGTAACAGATTTTTGGATGGAAGTTTTGGACTGATTGTTTCGGGAAATTACCAGCGTGCAAATCGCGGCTCTGATAACCTAAATGCAAAATATGCTAAGGTGGGAACACAATCCGGCACCAGCATTCCGATAATTAAATTAGCCAGTTTAAATTTAATTGATAAGAGTGAAATAAGGCATAGATACGGAGGGAATCTTGTGCTCGATTATTCTCTAAAGCATCATGAATTATTGTTTAATGGTTTGTACAGCAGAACAGATCGGGATGAAACCCGAAGACGCAAAGGTTTTTCAATTACCGGTTCATCCATTCTGCGGTATGTTGCACGTAAAAGTGAAATTAATACCGACCTCCTTACTGGATCGTTAACCGGTAAACATGATTTTTATCCTCTGCATATAAAATGGCAAGCTGCATATTTGCTAACAAGACAAATAACTCCATACTATCACGAATCCGAATTTCGAGAACTATCTGCTTATACAAACGAAACACTTATAAATACTCCTGATGATGCAGTGAAGTATTCAAAAAATGACACTACAGATACAATATTCTATAACGATACATTCGGTAAAGAAACAATAACCGACCGTGACATAACTGCTCAAATTGATTTTTCGATTCCATTAAATTTCTCGAACAACCTTTCATCTGAAATTAAATTTGGGGGAAAATATAGAGGTAAAACTAGAACCCTGAATGGAGATTCAAAATATATCGAAGGGGCCGATTTTAATTCTATCGTAAGAGATGATAGTGGAAGATGGATTGTTGGCAGTGTGAGAAGATTATTTCCGAATATCAATAACTTTTATGATTATGATTATTCCTACAGGACCTTTTTAGATGGAAGATATTCACTTGGTCCCGCATTTCCTTTATCACTTTCTAAACTTGAGGATTTCAAAAATCTTTACTCCTCATATTATAAACCGGATTTCGAAATCGATCTGAAAGATTACAGTGCGGCAGAAAATATATTTGCGGGTTACGCAATGGCAGAGATAAATCTCGGACCACGGCTAATGATCCTACCCGGGGTTAGAGTTGAACATACAAAAACAAATTTTGCCAACAAATATTCGAATATAATAAAATACGATGAAAATGGTGATGAGATAGCTTCTCCAGCGATTGATTCAATTGGTGTTAAGTACGAGACAAATCTTTTACCAATGATGCATGCAAGGTACCGATTTACAGATTGGTTCGACCTCAGACTAGCTTATACAAGAGGAATTTCAAGACCGAACTATTTAGAATTGGTTCCATGGGAAAGAGAGACATCGGATGGACTTGAAAGAGGAACGCCAGATCTGAAAAATTCGAAAGTATATAGCTATGATATTTTCCTCACGCTTTATGGTAAGTATGGATTACTAACGACCGGAGGGTTTTATAAAAATATTACTAACATAGATTATATTAGAAAATCAAGAGCCCGATCAACTCTCAATACAGGCGGTGATGTTGATTATTATAAACCGGAAAATTCTCCATATCCCGCAAAAGTGTATGGCATTGAGATTGACCTCCAATCAAATTTAAGCTTGCTGCCAAATCCTTTTGACGGAATCATTTTCAATATCAATTTCGCATTGTTAAAATCTCAAACAAATTTTCCGTATCAGATAATCAGATCATACAGGAGACCTCCGAGTCCGGTAACGTATATTCAATATGTTGATACCGTAAGAACTTCACGGATGCCCAGGCAAGCCGACCGGATTGTAAATATTACCATCGGTTATGAGAAGAAAAAATTCTCGAGTAGATTATCTCTTACTTATCAGGGAGATGCTTTGGAGATTGTAGGTGAATTCCCTGAGGCAGATGGTTATACTAAAGAATTTTTAAGATGGGATTTCTCTTGTCAGTATAAACTATTCTCTAATTTTGCTCTTATTGGAAATGTAAATAATATTACAAGTTTACCCGAAGGTTCATTTATAAGTTATCTTGCTAATCCAACTAAAGAAGAATATTTTGGATGGACATTGGACTTCGGAATAAAATATGAGTTTTAATGAAAAAATCATTCACAAAAAACAAACATTCAAGGGAACTAATATGAAGAATATTAAAATTGTTTGGTTAATGATGACATTCGCGTGTTTAATTGTTTTTACCATGTCGAATAGTTTCGCACAAAGAGTTGTTCCGATTGCTTCGGGAGATGGAGTAATTGAAACCGCTATCAATAATGATGCGGGTTGGACTACCGATACATGGTACGAACTCGAAAGGGATGGTTACTACACAGTGATGACGCCAATCTCGAATCCTTCATCGAGGCACATCAGGATAAGGGCGGCGGCTGGAACGGGATTCAAGCCGATCGTAAGACCTTATGCTGGAACCGCCCGATGTTTTGCTCCAACTGGTGATCTCACATTAGATGGTTTATACATTAATGCTGTAGATGCAGCGAGTACATTAAAACAAAATAGTGTTCGTACTGCCGGGGCTGGAATCAGAATCACAATTAATGATTGTCACCTCGATCGTGACCTTCAATCGGTACTTAGAGTTGAAAGCGCCAATACAAGATGCTTTGTAACAAAGTCGTATATCTCGAATCTCGGCTTAATGGCTGACAATAATGGCAGGGCATGGGATGATCGCGGTAATAATGTCGATACTGTTTTCTTTGAAGATAATATAATCTACAATTTAACCGGTAGAATGACTCGTGACGGCGGCGGGATAGTCAATTACTTCTATTTCAATCATAATACTTTCGTTAACGTATTTGATAGACCATTTGCTTCCGGTGATGCGAAAGAAGTTCATATTACCAATAATCTATTTGTCAATACATATTTCAGGGGATACGATTCATTAGAAACTTCTCAAATCAATACATTACAATACAGCGGTGTCGGTGAAAGAATTTACAGAGTACATCATAACAATTTTCATATGACACCGGCATTAATTGATGCATATAAAACCACTTTCGGACCACGAGGTGTGATCACAGCACAATTGCTCTTTGATTCACTCTCGATATATTTACTCACACAAAACGGCGATCTTGCATTGAACAATGAATTACCAATCACATTTAATAATTCTCCGGCAGATTCATGCATCGGTCCGATGAAAGATTACTGGGATAATTCAATTCCAGTCGGACAGAAACGAAACATTTATTGTGGACCGGATTCTTGTAAAGGATGCTGGAGTTGCGTTCAAGTGCCGTTTGACTTCAAATATTCCACATCCAACCCACTCTACACTGCAGGAATCTGTGGTAAACCATTAGGAGCTCTATTCATTTGGGGGTTAGACCTCTGCTTTGATGGAGTCGGTGATGAGTATAGTTCATTACCATCTAATTTTAATTTATCTCAAAATTATCCAAATCCTTTTAATCCAGCAACAAAAATTCGATTTTCTCTCTCTAAGCAATCGACAATTTCTCTCAAAATATTTGATCCATTGGGTCGAGAAGTTGCCGTATTGGATCAGGGAATTAAACCGCCTGGTGAGTACGAAAAATCTTTAGACGGTCTATCTTTATCTACTGGAACATACTATTATTCACTGACCGTCGATGGCGTTAGTTCAACGAAAAAAATGATCTTAGTTAAATAACAAATTAATAATCCACTCAACCAACTTAACGGAGTTCTTATGAAGAATTTGCTCGTTATATTCTTGCTCCTCTTTGTTATCACTTCTGGTGCTTATGCACAGCTTTTGGTGACGGAGACTTTTAATTATCCAAATGATGGAGGATTGGCAGACTTAACATGGCTGTCAGCCACATCACCTTATTATCCACAAACATACTCGAACCTAAGTGGGGGGACATGGTCCTCGACAGCTACTTCGGCATTTATTGGTCCATTGCTTGTTGAGACAGGTGCACTCACATATCCCGGCTATGGATTATCGGGATTAGGAAAAAAGGTCTATCTACCGACGGCGACCAGTGGTCAAGCCCGCCAAAGTGCACGTGTATCGTTCGCCGGTGCAACGAAAGTATATTATGCAATGATGGTTCAGATAAAGGAAGCATATCAATTAGGGGATATGACTTCAGATCTGAATGGAACAACAATCGCGTCATTAAACACCAGCACCTCAAGTAGCGGTATTAGAGGATTGCTCGTGTATAATCGTTCATTGACACCGGGGAAAATAAGGGTTGGTGTTAGTTACACAAGAGATGATGCGGGAACAGCTTTTGCCCTCGCGGATCTGGATACATTGTCGACTCATTTTGTTGTTGTAAGTGTCGATACTGTTACCAATACTGCGAGTTTATGGCTCAACCCGACAATTTCAACTTCGGAGCCGACGCCAGATGCAGTCAACACTAACATATCTGTAAATGATCTTAATACATTAAAGTATTTTACAATTTATCAAAGAGATAATAAGCCATCCGGTTGGATTGGTGGTGTTAGAATAGCAACTACATGGGCAGATTTGTTTGCCCCGATTTTCTCTGTCAATTCGAACTCTATAAATATGGGTCTTTCTCATGTTTATCAACCCAAGCTTCAACCACTGATTGTATCAAATACCGGACTTGATACACTCAAAATTACAAGTGCAGTCTCGGATAATTCACGGTTTACAATTTCTCCGACAAGCGCAAATATTGCTCCCGGTGCTTCATTCACATTTAATGTAACCGGTACCTTAATTACGCAAGCACCACAAATAGGTAATATCACTTTTATGCACAACGATGTATCCGGAACAGACGTAGTTGCCTTTACTTTAGATGCAAGGATTCCTGCATCAGGTTTACCGATGATTGAAGTATTTAATTATCCCGCTGGCGATTTAACAAGCGGAACAACAGCAACTCCATTGGCAAACGTAAGTAATTATAATTGGTTCAACACTGGGACCTCGGCATTAACCGATACTTTACGTGTAAAAACAGGACCACTCACATATCTAGGTTATATTTTATCAGGTCAGGATAATAGACTAGATATTTATCCAAACAAAGCATCCGATAAGGCTTTTCGCCCATTTTCAAATACACCTGGCGAATACAAAGATTCAATTTATTATTCACTTCTCTTAAAGATGAGTGATATTTACGCATTATCCAGTTATCCTTCAACTTCTGGTGAGGCATTGCTTGGCGTTGGAGCTGTTACAAATCCAGATCAAACTCCTGCAAGCCCAGACACCAATCGTTATTCTAAAGGTGGAATCAGAGGTGTGCTCAGGTTCAGAGCGGGAAGTATTGTTCCTTCATTCCAGCTTGGTGTTAGTGATGGATATGTCAAACCGGCAAATGGCGGACCTGTAGGGTGGCACGATGTAAATCTGGATACAAGTCTTACTTATTTGGTAGTTGTAAAATATAAAATAGGTGATAGCATTTCTTTATGGATAAATCCAGATTTGTCTTTACCAGAAGGTCTACCTAATGTTAGAGTTTCCACAAAACCGTCTGTTCAAACACAAATTTCCGATTTTGGTTCGTTTGCAGTAATTCCAAATGGAGACAAACCGCGTTGTGCATTAGATGGTATTCAGGTAACTCAGTCATGGCCAGCCCAACCGGCATTCTCAGTAGCACCATCATCAATCGATTTTAGCAATTTATTAGTTGGGGCAACTCATAAAGATTCTTTAACTGTTACAAATACCGGATTGGCGACACTCGGCATATCGTCCGTGTTATCAACAAATTCAATGTTTACAGTCAATCCAGTGTCTGCAAGTATCCCCGCCGGCAGTAATCAGATTTTTGAAGTTACATTTGCACCAACCGCTGCTGGTTCTCAATCAGGCGAAATTCAATTTGTGCATAACGCGGTTGGTTCTCCGGGTATTGTAACTGTGAACGGTACAGGTACTCAACCGGTTTTTTCTGTAAATCCCTCATCGGTTGATTTTGGTACTGTAATTGTAAATCAAACCGGATCTGGTAGTGTAACTGTCACAAATGATGGAACTGCAATTTTAAATGTTTCAACGGAATTAATTTCACTTACTTCTGTCACTGTTAATCCAACGACAGCATCAATTAGTGTCGGGGGTTCACAGGTATTTAATATAAATTGGTCACCGGCTTCTGCTGGATCGATGAGCGGAACATTGAGATTTAATCATGACGCTCCATCATCTCCGGCTGATCTTCCGGTTTCTGGTACTTCAATTCTTTCACCGGTATTTTCAATATCACAAACAAGTTTGAATTTTGGTGGCATTGCCGCCGGATCGAAAACATTCAGAACAATAACAGTAACAAATACAGGATCCGCAAGTCTCGAAATTTCTGAAGTGACTTCATCTGCCGGATCAATGTCTGTAACGCCGGCCACATCAACCATCGCCGCAGGTGGAAATCAAAAGTTCACCCTTTCTTTTGAACCTGCAAGTAGCGGAGATTATTCAGGTGAAATAACTTTTACACACAATGCTTCAGGTTCACCATCGGTAGTATCAGTCACAGGAAAAGGATTATCTGAACTCGTTTTATTACGAGAAAATTTCAGCTACTCTTTGGGCGGATTAACGACTAAAACTGATAACGTTAGTGGTGGTTTGTGGATAAATAATTCTTCGAATCCACCTAACGATTCTATCATGGTTGAGAGTGGATCATTGATCTATCCGGAATATAGTTTGTCCGGATTAGGAAATAAAATAAGAATACCGAATCTGACCGGAACATTTGATCCAGATAGAGCATACAGGGCATTCTCAAATTCTCAGAGTGAGTATGCAGGACAAATTTATTATGCCATGATGCTGAAGTTAACGGATCTAGGCGGATTATCCAGTGCTACATCAAGTTATGGAGAACTGCTAACAGGTGTCGGACCTGTATCTCCGGTTCCTCCAAGCACAGATAGATTTACCAAGACATCATTGCGCGGAATGTTACGCTTCAGATTAGGTACTACTCCGAATACATTTGCACTTGGAGTAAATACTTCATCTGCCAAAACAGGTCCAATGGGTTGGGTGCCGAAAGATATATCGTTAGATAGTACAGTTCTGGTAGTCGTGAGATATCGACCGAATGATTCAGTTTCATTATGGATAAATCCAAGTATCTCCTCCACCGAACCAACACCCGATATCACGGTTGCAAAAGATCCAGTAATAACCGAGGTTATTGATTTTGGTCATTTCTATATCATGACACAAGGTGGAAAACCACATGCATGGCTTGATGGTATTCGTATAGGAAATACATGGAATGCCATTGCTATGCAGGATAGTTTTACAGTTACTGCAACAAGCAGTTCAGGCGGATCAGTTGTGCCGTCAGGGTCGGTTACCGTTGTAAGAAACGGTAGTGCGTCATTCACTTTTGTTGCGAATCCAAAATATGTGATCGACAGTATTTTTGTTGATGGAGTGTACATACCGGATTCCGTAACGAGTTATACATTTAGTGATATCACATTGAATCATACTCTGCATGCAGTATTTTCAGTTGCTCCATTGTATCAGGTTATGTACCGCTCATTTGATCCTGACAGCATAGCCGGATCGAAAGATTTAAAGACAAAGTACAAATACATCGCTCGTAAGGCGAATGCATGTGAATTTGAATTCGACTTAACAGCACCGCAATCGGT
>JACRFD010000017.1 GCA_016218025.1 Ignavibacteriales bacterium | reverse complement strand
GCGCCAAATTTTAACTTACCTTCCCACAGACTTGTGAATTTTTTTTCTTCTTTTTTTTGATTTTCTTGTGCGCTCAAGAAATTATTCGCTCCCAAACATAACAGTACTAAAAACAGAGTAAAATATTTTACTAAACGTTTCATTTCATTCCTCGGTTATAATAATTACTTTGTTCATTTGCTAAGCTGCGGTACTTTGCCTAAAACATCTTCGATCGAAAGATTTTTCAATTCTCCGAGATTCAATTTTTTAATTCCCTCTTCGATCTTCGCTTTGTCTCCTACTACTACAATAATCATCTGATCCGGTACAATATACTTTTTAGCGGCTCCGTTTACATCATTACCGTTTACGCTTAGAATCTTCGATACAAATTCACCGAAATAATTTGAGGGCAGTTTATATAATACCATTTCTTCAAGCTCTCCTGCTATCTCCGCAACGGATTGAAAATTACCCGGATAACTGAGCGCGACCAAATTCTTCGCGCGGTTTAAATCTGCATTTGTCAACGGTTCGCGTATTCCATCCAACTCGTTGAAAAATTCTATTAGCGCCTTATCGGTAACTTCAGTTTGAACAGAAGAAGATGCGATAAAACTTCCCGGCGATGGTCTGAACACAAATCTTGATGATGCGCCGTATGTATAGCCGTGCTTTTCTCTCAAATTTTGATTTAAGCGCGATGTAAACGATCCGCCAAGAAGTGTGTTCATTACAACAATAGAATTGTAATCCGGTGTTAGCCGTGATGTACCAATTCTTCCAATATTAATTACTGATTGAGCTGCGCCCGGTTTATCTATCAAATATACAATACGACCGGCAACTTGAGCCGGCTCTTTTATTTTAACTTCTTTAACATCATCCTTTTGCCATTTACCGAAAATGTTTTCCAATTTTTTCTTCAGTTCTTCTTTCTTAATATCTCCAACAACGATTACAAAAGAATTATTTGCGGTAGAATATTTTTTATAAAAACTTTTCATGTCTTCAACAGAAAAACCTTTGATCTCATTCTCGCTTGCCATCCTTCCGTATGGATGATCTTTTCCGAAAAGAATTTTATTAAATGCGGCAGTGGCAATGGCGGTCGGTTGATCGTGCATTTGCATTAACGATGTTAAGCGATCCTTCTTTTTTCTATCTAATTCATTTTGAGGAAAATCCGGACGCAGAAGAATATCGCTCATAATTTTTAATGCATCATCAAATTTAGAAAGCGGTGTGTGAAGATATACTCCTGATGAATGAGCTCCTGCATTTGCAGAAATCCTTGCGCCTAAAAAATCTATTGCGTCTGCAAGTTCAAGAGAGGTTTTCCCGGCGGCGCCTTCGGTTAACATGCTCATCGTTAATCCGGCTAACCCGGTTTTGTTTTCCGGATCGTTAACGCTTCCCATTTTAATAATAACATTCAATTGAACTAACGGGACTTCGTGTTTTTCCATCAACACAACTTTTAATCCGTTTGAAAGTACAAATTGCTGAACTGCAGGTAAATTTAATTTTTGTGGAGGAGAAAGCTGTGGCGGTTTTGTTCTATCCGGTGTTTGTGCATAAAGAGAAAAACAGAATGCAGAGATGACAATCAATCTTATCGAGAATAAAAATATTTTTTTCATATTATTTGCCCTCCTCTTTAGGTTGAACCGCTAAATCCGTTTTACCTTTAGGAACTATGCTTAGAATTACGCGTCCGTTATCGCGTAAATAAATTTGTGCAACAGTTTGAATATCGTCTACACTTAACGCTTTGTAACGCGAGAGATCTTCGTTTGCATAATCGGGATTGCCTGCGTAATAAAAATATTCATTCAGTTGATTTGCTTTTCCGCCGAATCCGCCCGGTTTTTCCAATGCATCTAAAAACGATGCTTCAAATTGATTGACCGCTCGCTTTAACTCTCTTTGTTTGGGTGCTTCATTTTTTATTTTATTTATTTCCTGCTGAATCACTTTTTTCAATTCCTCGAGAGTATGACCGGAGCGCGCTGTTGAAACTATTTGGAACTGTGAAGAAAGTTTGCTTGAACCTTGAAATGCGCGCACATCCTGGGCGATCTGCAGTTCGTAAACTAATTTTTGATACAGCCGTGAATTTTTTCCTCCGGACAAAATATTTGCAAGAACATCAAGTTCTGCATCTCCAGGTGCAAATCTCTGTGGAGTAATCCATGTCATATACAAACGGGGAAGCTGAACCCGGTCTTCCATAAATAAGATTTTTTCTTCGTTCAATCTTACTGCAGCAGGATTTTGAGGTTCTACAGTTTTTCCTGCCGGAATTCCGCCAAACCATTTTTCAACAAGCTTTAATGTTTCTTGCGGATTAATATCTCCGGCAATAGCAACTGATGCATTGTTCGGTACGTAATATGTTTTGAAGAACTCAACAACATCGTCATATGTAGCTGCACTTAGATCCGCCATTGAACCGATGACGGGCCAGCTGTAAGGATGAGTTGGTGGATAAAGATTTTTTAAAATTGTTTCTTGCGATAATCCGTATGGACGGTTTTCATAACTCTGACGTCTTTCGTTTTTTACAACGGCTCTTTGTGCATCAACACTTTGCGGAGTCATCGCATCAACGAGAAATCCCATTCTGTCCGAATCAAGATAAAGAGCAAGTTCAAGTGCGTTCGAAGGAAGATCTTCATAATAATTTGTTCTGTCTTCAGTTGTTGATCCATTGTTTTCTGCGCCGGCAGATTCGAGCAATTTATCAAATTCTCCTTCTGCAATATGCCCGGATCCCATGAACATCAAGTGTTCGAACAAATGCGCAAAGCCCGTGCGTCCGGGTTTCTCATAACCGGATCCGACATGAAACCATGTGTTAACTGTTACGGTTGGGGTCGAGTGATCTTCATGCAGCAATACATTCAATCCGTTCGGAAGTACATGATGAGTGTATGGTATTTTAATCTGACTCTGTGCAGATAAAACCGAGCACAGAGTAATTAGTAGAACAAGAGTTTTTCTCATGCTTTCACCTTTGATGAATTATGATTGAACAAAAAATATAAATTTCTGATGAATTATTTTATAAAAGAATCAACCGATGATTAGACGCGCTAAATCAAAAGAATATTTTTGTTGAGGTAATATTTTAATTGCCTGCAGCAGGAATAATATAATCCGAAATGATCTGAAGAACTGTGCGCTCATGAATATCTGCTTCGTTCCAATTAAAGTAGGGATTGGATGTTGCGGCAATTATCATATTTAATTTTGGAATACAAATCACATATTGACCGCCGTGGCCAAGAGCGAAATATACTTTTTGTCCGGCTACCTACCCCAGCCACCACATGTATCCGTAACCGCCGTTAGTTAAACTTCCCCAAACTGAGCTTGACCCGCCGGAATAAACAGCGATTTATTGATCCACTCTTCGGGAACGATCTGCTGATCGTTTAACTTTCCTTTATTCAAGTAAAGCAGCCCGAGAACTGCAATGTTGCGGGTTGTAAAAAACATTTCGTTGCCTCCGAAATAAATTCCTTGCGGATCGCGAGTCCAATCTTTAATTACAATTCCCATCGGATCGGTCAAATATTTTTTTGCAAAATCATAACTGCTTATATGGGATGCTTTTGTTAGCATTCCCGAAACTATGTGTGCACCCGCTGTTGAATATAATCCGCTTGTGCCCGGTTCAAAACTTAACGGCTGTTTGATTATTGTTTCGATCCAATTGCTGCTGTTTGTAAAAGTGGAATAAATTTCTTCATCACCTTTAATGCCGCTTCTCATGGTAAGTAAATGTTCAAGCGTAATATTATTTATGCGTGAGTCTGTTGCTGATGATTTGTACTCGGGAAAATAATCCATCATTTTATCTGTTAGGCGCAGAATTCCTTTATCAACAGCAATTCCGATCAATGCAGAAAGAAAACTTTTTGAAACTGATCTGATTGTTTGATAACTGTTAACATCCTTGCTGTTAAAATATTTTTCTGCTGCAATCTTTCCGTTTTTAATTATTATCATGCTATTTATTGATCCGTCGTTTCCTGCGGCATACATTGCCGTTGAGATCATCGATTCATTTAATCCTAGTTCGGACGGGGAAGACGTCTGCCATTGATAATTGCCTTGATCAGCTGGTTCTGTTTCGTTAATGCAAGCAATTAAAACCACCGAGCAAATAACGAGAAAAACAAACCGGTAAAATAATTTTATCATGCTGTAAAATATTTTTTGAATCTGTAGAAAAGTAATAAAAGCCCCAGCATATTTACAATGCAAAATTAATTTCACCAAATCACTTGAAAGAATGATCAAAGTTGGGCATTTTACAATTGCAGAACCGCGGTGATGTATGAAACGAAAGATCAAAATAAAGAAGAAGAAAATCCGTATTCCTTTGCCGAAGCAGCGCGAGAAAGTTAAAGAATCGAGCAAGATCTATAAACGGAGTAAAGCAAAAATAAATGAAGAGTGAGTTTTCAATCACTAAGAATTGATCAGCGCAAACCCTTCTTTGGATTCTTCAACAAATTTTTTAACCCTGTCGTAATTCTTTCTTCCGTCTTTGGATTCAACTCCCGTGTGTACATCAACTCCGGCGGGATGGATTTCTAAAATTGCTTTTTTAACATTGGTGTGATTTAGTCCGCCGGCAATGATAACCGGTTTGGAAGATATCTCAACTAATTTTCTACTGATACTCCAATCATGTGTTTTGCCTGTTGCGCCTTCTGCACCGGTTGCCGGATCGAAAGTGTCCGTGATGAATGCATCAACAAAAGTTGAAAGAGTATCAACTGTTCTTTCAAGTTCCGGATAATTATTACCGGCAACAACAAGACTTTTAATTATCTTAAGATCGGGACGCAATAATTTTGTTCTTTTCAATTCTTCTTTAGAGATCTTTCCGTGAAGCTGAACAATGTTAAGGTTTAGTTTAGTACATAGTTTTATTATTTCATCGGCATTATCAAGATAAGTTATAAGCACTGCTCTGTGCGGAGGAAAAATAATTTTTATAACTTCAACTGCTTCCTCTTCGGTTAGATCTTCTTTGTGCAAGGGAAGTTTAAGCGGAAACCCGAGATAATCAACTCCGGCGTTCATTAACATTACGGCTT
>JACRFD010000016.1 GCA_016218025.1 Ignavibacteriales bacterium | reverse complement strand
GGAACAGATACCGGAAAGTTACAAGTTATATCAGAACTATCCGAATCCGTTCAACCCGACGACTACGATACAGTTCGATATACCACAGGAAGCCATGGTAACCTTGAAGATATACAACCTGTTAGGTCAGGAAGTGGCAACACTAATCAACAATGAGTTGATGACTGAAGGCATGCAGGAAGTAGAATTCAACGCATCAAGCTTTGCAAGTGGTGTGTACTTCTACCGCTTATCGGCAGAAGGAATAGCAGAAGAGGGTGAAACCTCCAATACTTTCCATTCTGTTCATAAGATGATTCTGGTGAAGTAATATTTTCAAACCGCATCAATCCCGTCCTATTTTGTAGTATAGGACGGGATTGTTTTTATTATTAAACGAATAAGTTAAAACATAGTGAGCATTTCTAAGATATTTCATTTACTTTTGATACTATGTCTGATGATTTTCCTCAGTCAGGATACAGAAGCAACAAATTATATTGTATCATCTGCATCGCAAATATCATCAGTGATGACGAGTTCGGCTCAACCCGGCGATACATTAACAATGACTTCGGGAACATGGACAAATCAACTGATTGTATTCAAAGGGAATGGAACATCAACACAACCGATACTCTTACGAAGTGAAGGTGGTTATGGCAGCGTTATATTGAATGGTACATCAACTTTAAGAATCGGAGGAAATTATTTAATAGTTGATGGATTAAAATTCCAGAGTGGCTACAGTTCTTCCGGGAGCGTAATTGAATTCAGAAATCCCTCGACAGGTGCTGGAAGCAATTACTGCCGCTTGACTAATTCCGGCGTTATCGATTATAACCCATCTAACGACAGCACAGATTACAAATGGGTCTCTTTGTATGGTACTTATAACCGGGTTGATCATTGTCATCTTGAAGGCAAAACGCATTCCGGGACTACTCTTGTGGTTTGGCGTCCTACAACGGCTCCCGATTATCATTTAATCGACCATAATTATTTTGGTCCTCGACCTGTTTTGGGTTACAATGGGGGAGAAACAATCAGGGTTGGTACGAGTGATTATTCTTTATCATCGT
The DNA here is from genome assembly GCA_016218025.1 of Ignavibacteriales bacterium. Taxonomy (GTDB): domain Bacteria; phylum Bacteroidota; class Ignavibacteria; order UBA10030; family SZUA-254; genus PNNN01. Next base: position 39,893 of record JACRFD010000016.1, on the reverse strand, counting down.
CATATACAATCGTAGAATACAATCTATTTGACAGATGCAATGGTGAAATCGAAGTTATATCAAATAAATCGTGCGATAACATTTACAGGTACAATACATTTATTTCATGTGAAGCGGCGCTGACTTTACGGCACGGGAATCGATGTTTGGTGGAAGGTAATTTCTTTTTCGGGAATAAAAAACCTAATTCGGGCGGGATCAGGATAATCGGAGAAGACCATGTTGTCATCAATAATTATATTTCAGGTACTGATGGAAGCAGTTTAAAATCAGCGTTGACACTTATGGATGGTATTCCTGATTCTCCGCTCAACGGATATTTCCAGGTGAAACGTGCGCTCGTAGCTTTTAACACGCTGGTAAATAATCATTACAGCATTAACTTAGGCGGCGGTAAAGATGTTGATAATATTCTTCCCCCGTTGGATTGTATTATAGCGAATAATATAGTACAAAGTACATATGCTCCATTGATCACGCAAACAGATTCAACAATCAACACAACATGGCAATCGAATATTTTTTATGGTGCATCGCTTGGGATGTCTCCTGTTCCTGCTGGTATTACTATAACAGATCCAAAACTTGCAGCAGTTGGCGCGGATAGCATTCGGCATTTAAGCGGCACAAGCCCCGCAATCAATGCTGCACAGGGAATATACAGCATGGTTTCACTCGATTTGGACGGGCAAACACGAGACGGGCAGAAAGATATAGGAGGCGATGAATATTCAGCAGAACCTTATACAATTCGTCCGTTAACATCGAGCGATGTTGGTCCCACTGCTGTTTCGTACACAATAACAGTTACGCAACCTTCACACGGGACGATCAATCCCGGCACACTATCTGTCCGTTCCGGAGATAATCAAAGATTTATCATAAATTCAAATCCCGGATATAAAATCGATAGTCTGATTGTTGATGGATTAAGAGTTCCTGATTCAACGATAAGTTACACATTTAAAAATGTTTTAGGTCAGCATACTATCTCAGCTGAAATATCGATTAAAAAGTATGGCTTGTCGATTTTTTCGATTAATGGAACAGTTCTCAGAAACCCGGATAATGTTTTATACGACAGCGGCTCAACCATCGAACTGACTGCAATTCCCAACCAGGGATATCATTTTGTTAACTGGACCGGAGAAATTAATTCCGAGTTAAATCCGATCCAATTTGTGATTGACAGTGCAACCAATATTACTGCAAATTTTGGGTTGAGTAATTTTTCAACGACGATTGCCGTGCATTCAGGATGGAACTTGCTTTCAGTCCCGTTAGAAACTACTGAAAAATCATCCGGATTATTATTCCCTGATGCAATCTCGAATGCGTTTATATTTAATGGAAGTTATAATATTCAGGATTCGCTCTCAACCGGTGTCGGATTCTGGATAAAATACGATTCAAATTATACGTTGAATTTCACCGGCTGGTCAAATGATTCCGATACAATCACGCTGATGCCGGGCTGGAATCTAATCGGTTCACTGTCAACTACTATTTCTACTGATTCAATAATTTGTGATCCCGTCGATTTAGTCACCACACCATTTTATTCATTTAACGGAGTCAGTTATCAAGCTGCTGATTCACTGCGGATTGGGAATGGTTACTGGGTTAAAGCGAAGTCGACCGGAGTTATAATACTAACAAAATTGAATGGAGAAATTCTTTCAAGATCTAATGTTAAGATGGATGAGTTATATAGAAAACCCGAAATTGTTATAAAGAATCAAAAAAATAAATAAATTTGAAATCAATCAATATTCTGATTACTTTGAATTAAGTAAAATTATCCGAACAAATTATGAATCAAATTTTAAAACAAATCGGTCTTTTGGGATTGGTCCCTGTTGTAATCATAGATGATGAAAAAGATGCAGAAGGATTAGCAGATGCATTGGTGCAAGCAGGACTTCCATGTGCGGAGATAACATTCAGAACGTCTGCCGCTGAAAGAGTTATCAAAAAAATTCACAGCAAGTACCCCGAAATGCTTCTTGGTGCAGGTACGGTATTAAATATTGATCAGGTTAAATCAGCAATCGATGCCGGTGCATCTTTTATTGTTTCACCGGGATTGAACCCGAAAGTGATAGAATATTGCTTAAGCAATAATATCTTAATTACACCGGGTATCGCCACTCCCACCGAAATCGGAACGGCAATGGAATTTGGCTTGGAAGTTGTAAAATTTTTCCCCGCTGAAGCAAACGGAGGATTGGAATATTTAAAAGCAATTGCCGCTCCATATAATAACGTACAGTTTATTCCTACAGGTGGAATCGATGAAAATAACTTATTGCCATATCTGAATTTCCCAAATGTTCTTGCTTGTGGTGGAAGCTGGATGGTATCGCGTGAATTAATATCAAAGGGATCATTCGAGCAAATAAATATCCTTGCAAGCCAGGCGGTTTCCAAAGTTCTCGGCTTCTCACTCAGACACATCGGCATTAATACTCCCGATGCTGCAACTTCGTATAAAATATCAACTGAGATTTCAAAAATATTTAATATGAGGAGTCGTGATACCGAAGGGTCAGTTTTTGTGGCAGAACAATTTGAAGTAATGAAGCATAATTATCTTGGTACGCACGGACATATTGCAATAACAACAAATTTTATAGAGAGAGCTATCGATCATTTTAACCGTAGAGGTGTTAAGATTATTCCGGATACCAAAAATATTATAAATGGTAAATTAAAAACTGTTTATGTTGATCTTGATCTTGGTGGGTTTGCTGTCCATCTGGTGCAAAATTGAAAATCTGTAGGTCGGTAAATTGCCAATATCGGTGATTGTGGTTGTATCATTAGAGGTAAAATGAAAAAAAAAGTCCGCATATATATAATCTTGTTTACTTTCATTTTATTCTTTCCATTCTTAATTACTTACAATATTTCGTATGCACAATGCCTTTCACTTAATGAATTAGAAAAAGAACGTGTTGTTGCAGCTGCAAAAAAATATCTCCTCGAACAGCCGGTAACAATCACATCGTATAAATCAGCTAGAAGTGCAGGTGGTTTGCACGATTATTTTTCGGAAGGAGATTACTGGTGGCCCGACACTGCAAATCCGGACGGACCATATATTCAAAGAGATGGACTGAGTAATCCGGATAATTTCGTATCTCACAGACAAGCGTTAATGCGATTCAGCGTTCAGGCATCTACACTCGCAGCAGCTTACAAAATTACCGGTGAAGAAAAATATGCCGCTCATGCCTTACTTCATATAAAAGCATGGTTTGTAACACCTTCCAGTAGAATGAACCCCCATCTGAAGTTCGCGCAGGCAATTAAAGGAAAAGTTACCGGTAGAGGTATCGGAATCATTGATACGATTCATCTCATCGAAATAGCGAAAGCGATTGAAGTACTTGAGAAGTCAAAATCATGGAGTGTTGATGAATTTGAAAAAGTAAAAGGGTGGTTCAAAGAATATCTTGACTGGATGACAACCCATAAATACGGAATTGATGAACGAGATGCAAAAAATAATCATGGAACATGCTGGGTATTTCAAGTGGCTGCATTTGCAGAATTGGTTGGAGATACGGCAAAGATGAATTTTTGCAGAGATCGGTTTAAAAATATACTGCTGCCTGAACAAATGGCAAAAGATGGAAGTTTTCCCTTAGAGTTGAAACGTACGAAACCATACGGTTATTCTCTATTCAATCTGGAGGCAATGACGGGAATTTGTCAAATCCTTTCAACTAAAGATGACAATCTCTGGAAATTCACATTAGAAGATGGAAGGAATATGGGCAAAGCAATGGAGTTCATCTATCCATTCATCAAGGAGAAATCGAAGTGGACATATCCAAAAGATGTCATGTTCTTTGATGAATGGCCCGTTAGACAATCAAGTTTGTTATTTGCAGGTATTGCTCTTGAAAGACCGGCTTATATTTCATTGTGGAAACAGTTGAATCCCGATCCGACCGTTGATGAGGTTGTAAGAAATTTCCCTGTTCGTCAACCTGTATTATGGATGAATGATAATTATGAATTTTTAAATCTCATACTGCTTGACGGAGAGACTTTAAAAAAAATCCGATCCCGATTCGAATCAGGCGATAAAGATATTCTAAAAAAAGTAAATCACTTAGTCAAACAATCAGAAAAGATTCTGAAATTAAAACCTATGACGGTGATTGATAAAGAAAGTTTTCCACCGAGCGGTGATAAGCATGACTATATGAGTGTTGCACCATACTGGTGGCCCGATACTACGAAGCCGGATGGTTTGCCGTATGTCCGGCGTGACGGTGAAAGGAATCCCGACCGTGAAAAGATTGGAGATAGAAAACGAATAGGTGATATGATAGAATCGGTCTATACACTAGGATTAACATATTATATAACCCGGGATGAAAAGTTCGCAAAGAAGGCAGCCGATTTTTTACGTGTTTGGTTTCTAAATCCTGAATCGCGTATGAACCCAAATCTGAATTATGCTCAATCTATTCGTGGCAGAACAGAAGGACGAGGTGCCGGAATTATCGACAGTTACAAATTTACCGATCTGTTGGATGCAATCAGGCTGATAGAATGCTCGACCTCATGGACTCAGGAAGATAATAATGAGCTAATAAAATGGTTTGATGACTATTTAAAGTGGCTGCTAACAAGTGATAACGGGAAATCGGAGGCTGAAGCTAAGAATAATCACGGAACTACATATGCTGTTCAAGTTTCCACCATAGCAATATTTGTAGGAAAAGATTCGATTGCCGCCAACTTCGTTTCACAAATTCCTTCAAAACGGATTGCAACGCAAATTGAACCGGATGGCAGTGAACCGTTTGAATTAGTTAGAACAAAATCTTGGGGATATTGTCTGCTGAATTTAGAGGGTTTGATGCAACTTGCAAAGTTAGGTGAAAGATTTGGAATAGATTTGTGGAATTTCACCACCACAGATGGAAGAAGTATCCGGAAAGTGATAGACTGGCTCACACCTTATGCTTTAGGAAAAAATAAATGGACTTACCCACAAATTGTTCCGATGGAAATTGAACGTATGTACCCTGTCTTAAAAACAGCCGCAATAAAATATAATGAACCAGCTTATTCAAAACATGCAAAAATAATTTTGGAAGAATATGAAATCAAGTCAGAGACAATTTTATTTTATTCGAATTATAAATGAAAATTTTTGTAGGATGAAAAATCAACGAAATATAAAGCATCTTTGTTTTATTCCAACCTTTATTCTGATTATTTCTATTTTTATTTCAGGAGTACCGCAACTTGCCAATGCCCAGTTGATAAAATCATCCCGATGGCAAAAAGAATTCTCGAACAGTTATAATTTTACACTCGATGTTGTCTATAACCAAATCGGTTTGTTCGATGCGAAACTCGATGTTTACTGGTCCAAAGATAGCACGAAGGATGTCCCTGTTCTTATCTGGTTTCATGGAGGCGGGTGGCGAAGGTTGAGCAAGGATTCGGTTTCAGGCCAATTGCCAAACTATCTCGGGAAAGGATGGGGTATTGTAAATGTAGATTATCGCTTAACAGACACTGCTCTTGCACCGGCGGCAGTTATCGATTGCAGATGTGCATTACATTGGGTTGTTCAAAATGCAAAAAAATATCATTTTGATCCGGAGAGGATAGTGATAAGCGGAACATCTGCAGGCGGACATTTAGCGTTAATGACAGGCATGCTGCCGGATAAAAATGAATTGGATACATTATGTCATAATGATTTGCCTTATAAAATCGCAGCCATAATTAATTGGTTTGGAATCACAGACGTAAATGATTTATTAACCGGAGCCAACAGAAAAGGTTATGCAGTAAGATGGCTCGGTAATCAACCTGAAAAAGAATTGGTGGCAAAAAAGGTTTCTCCGTTATATTATGTATCCAAACAACTGCCTCCAATTTTTACAGTTCACGGAGATGCAGATACAACAGTTCCATATACTCATGCAGTGCGTTTACATAAAGCATTATCCGATTCCGGAGTACCGAACCGGTTGATCACAATTTCCGGCGGGAGACATGGTAAATTTTCTGACAAGCAAAATGGAGAAATTTACCAAGCAATAGATGAATTCCTTCTTGAAAATCATATTGAAAGTAAGAAGTAACCAAATGCATCCACGGAGACATATTTATTTTGGGTTAATGCTGTTTATATTTATCGAATTTTGTTTTTCACAAACCTGGCAATCGAATTTAGTAAAATATAATGATGGGTTGCGGCTTCAGTATACCGCAGATTCTACCGGGAATAGAATTCCGGATTTCAGTTTTGCAGGATATAAAAACGGTACCGTCCCAATTCCTTATATAAATGTTGTTGATTCGGTAAGTCCGGTTAGTGGTGATAACACAATGAATATCCAAAATGCCATAAACAGAGTTGCAGCATTACCTCTTGATGCAAATGGTTTCCGGGGTGCACTATTGTTGAAAGCAGGGAAATACAATGTATCTGGAACATTGCTTTTGAATGCGTCAGGAATCGTTTTACGAGGAGTGGGCGAAGGAAGTGATTCAATTTCTAATACGATTATTTACGCGACAGGTGATAGCCTTACTCAGCCCACAGTTTTGGTTGCAGGAGGTGGAAAAAGCGGATCAAATAGTTCTGCATGGTCCGGTTCGTTGACTACCAATGTTAATATCACTACCGATACGATTTTTGTTGGAGAGAATTCTTTTCAGGTTGCGAATGTTTCCCAATTCGCGGTCGGTGATAATATCATAATAGTTCATCCCAAAACCATGGAGTGGCTTCGGGCAGTAAATTTTGGTGATGTACCCAATGATACAGGTGCTGCATCTTATTGGGCAAGTGTCACCATACCTATTCTCTATAACCGTTTTATCACCGGTATAAGCGGTGACACGATCACTATAGATGCCCCGGTTTATAATAATCTTGTTCGGTCTTTGTCGCAAAGTTATATCTATAAAACAAATAGAAGCGGAATTCTTACAAATATCGGGATAGAAAATTTACGTGTTGATATAATCAATCCATATAATCAATTACCTACAGTCAATGGCGATGAACTGCATCATGCTCAGGATGCAATTTGGCTTGGAAAGATTGAAGACGCGTGGGTGCGGCATTGCACTACACTTCATTTTGTCCAATCCGGTTTTAAAACATCAATTGCAACACGAGTTACTATAGATTCTTGCACTGCAATTGATCCGATAAGTATAATCACGGGAGAGAGAAGATACAATTTCAATACTTACATAGCCTCACAATTAATCCTTTTCAGTAATTGTTATGCACGTTATGCCCGGCACGCATTTGTATCTAATGGAACAACTACCGTATCAGGTATTGTATTTTACAACTGTATCTCAGAAGGTTCATATAATGCAACTGAGGGACATCGGTTATGGTCGCAGGGAATGTTGTATGACAATTTCAAAGATATCAATACAAAAGTATCCTTGAGTAACTTTGTGCTTGGACTTTATAATCGTGGGAATTATGGCTCCGGACATGGATGGGCTGCTGTGCATTCAGTTGCATGGAACTGCAATGTCGGAATTAGTCAAATCATTATTCAAAAACCTCCAACTGCTCAAAACTATGCAATAGGTTGTGTTGGAGTAGTTTCAGGTGATGGACCTTTCAATCACCCTGAAGGTTATATAGAAGGTTCAAATGTTGCCGGACTTGAACCACTATCGTTATACAAGGCGCAACTGTACGAAAGAATGAATCCTCCTCAAATTTTAAAACATGAAGTAAATTCCGGTTGGAATTTGATTTCTATCCCAAATGATATGCCTCAGGAAAATATTCAAAAGATAATTCAGAAAGCGTATTCTTCTCCATATTCTTATGAAGCAAATTTATATAAGCGTTGTGATTCTCTAAAACGGGGAATCGGGTACTGGTTAAAATTTAATCAGAATGATGAGCTTGAATTTATTGGATGGATAAACGATAAGGATACGCTTGAGTTAACAGAGGGCTGGAATTTATTTGGGAGTGTTTCAACAAACATTCATGTAGAGAATATCCGTACAATCCCCGAGGATCTAATCGACTCCAAAATTTTTGCATTTCATACAAATTATCAGATTGCAGATACATTATTCCCCGGTGAGGGTTATTGGATAAAAATGAAATCGAGTGGGAAGTTGGTGTTGAAATAGATCCACTATACAATTCATTCGACTAATTCGCCTGATCTTTTAATATTCGATAATGTTGTATAAGGATGGAAAAGTGATTTTTACTTGCCCGGAATATCTTGGTTTTTTTCAAAAAATATCACATAAATCGGTGTAATAATTACAATTTCGATTGTATGAAGAATAGTTTGTAGTTAATTGAAATCTTAATTGTATATTTAAATATGGCACATGAATTGTAATTAAATGTAAATTTGAAAAATATTGTTGTATAAAAGGTAGTGATGAGTATTTTAAAATCTGTATTAATATTTTGTTTATTCTTTTTTTCTGTGCCTTTATTTGCACAGGTATTCATGGATGCAGATAATACGGGTGATGCTTATGCGAGAATACTTTCCAAAAAATATAATTACGAAGTGCCGGATTGTGTCCACCCGATCAGACATATCACTGAAACATGGGATTATGATTTAAGAAAAAATATATTTGTATTCGATATTCATAAAAGCATCGACAATGATCGATGTTTATATTTCGACCGGCAGCGGAATGAGATTAAAACAGATGCCGGTTCTCCCGACAGCATGAAAGCATCCCTTGGCGAAACTCACACGTATCGATGGAAATTTAAATTAGATGCTGCGTTTCAACCTTCAATAAACTTTACGCATATTCATCAAATTAAAGCAGGTGACGGAACTATAGATACGGATAATCCACTCATAACATTAACACCTGTGAAATCATCACCCAACAAACTCGAAATTAGATTTTATCCTCCATATCAGGAGATAGCGGATACTACCATTAAACTTCTGAGAGTGAATTTAGCCCCATTTTTAGGAGAGTGGATCGAAGCATACGAGTCAACAAAATTTGATTCAAGTTATCGTGGGACATATTCACTGCAACTTAAACGACTCAAGGATGATTCACTTCTTTTAAATTATAACAATACAGCCATATCGATGTGGAGGAGAGGTATCACATTCTGCCGGCCTAAATATGGCATCTATCGGAGCTTGCTCGACAGCAACAGTTTGCGGGATGAATCGGTGAGATTTGCAGATTTTTATTTGAAGGAAGGTACATCATTTGTTTTGCCTGCGGCACCAAGTAATTTGACTGCATCAATGTCATCAGCAACTCAGGTGAATCTTTCTTGGACTGATAACTCCAGCAATGAGGGACAATTCCGAATTGACCGCTCATCAAATGGTAACACCTGGTTATATTTGGCAACGGCAAAATCGGGACTACCTTCATACTCTGATACAGGATTAACTCCAGCAACAACTTATTATTATCGTGTTCGTGCAGAAAATACATATGGAAACTCAGCGTATTCAAATATTATCGCTGCGCCACAAGCGATTATCACTGCCTCATCTGGATTAAATGGATCGATAAATCCGACAGGTGGGGTGGGTGTGAATTTCGGGGGGAGTCAGCATTTTAGTATTGTCCCTGCTGTTAACTATCACGTCGATAGTTTGATTGTGGATGGAGTAAAGATTGCACCAGATACACAATATACATTCACTAATGTTCAATCTAATCATACGATTCACGTCGATTTTGGAATAAACACAACTACTTATCAAATTATTGCAACTGCGGGTGCGAATGGATTTATTATTCCAGATGGAATTGTGATTGTGAGTATAGGCTCTAATCAGGAATTTGTATTTACATCTAACACGGGATATGATGTTGATAGTGTAATTATCGATGGAATAAACCAGACTCCCAGTTCAAATTATACCTTCACAAATATCCAAACCAACCACACTATTTACATTACATTTAAAAAGAATACACAGATTTTTTATTTAAATTTACAGAGTGGATGGAACTTTATATCGCTGCCGCTTGACGTTCCCAATCCAACAAAAGTAGAACTATTTCCAACGGCTGAATCAGATGCGTTCGTTTATAATTCAGGATATACTCGACGTGATTCACTTGAAATGGGTATCGGCTATTGGTTAAAATTTGGTGCAGCACAAGAAGTAAATATTTCGGGTATTCCCCGCATAAGCGATACTATCGATGTTCATGAAGGCTGGAATATGGTAGGTGCATTAAGTGTACCGATTTCAGTTAAAAACATTTCTGGCAACGTATCTGGCATAATCACTTCACAATTTTATGAGTATCAAAATGGGTATCTTGCAAATGATACTCTGCGACCAGGCTTTGGATACTGGGTTAAGTTAAATCAGTCGGGGAAATTAATATTTGGAGTGAACGCAGATGGACAGAATTCAAGATCTGTAAAGATTATACCAACCTCAGAATTACCTCCATTAGCTCCACACCCAAATCAAACCGATGCTGTTATTCATTATACACCGACAGAATTTTTATTAAAACAGAATTATCCGAATCCATTTAATCCGGCGACGACTATTAGGTTCGAATTGCCTGCTGATGCATTTGTCAGGCTTCAACTGTTCGATTTTTTAGGGCAAGAAATAGAGACACTTGTTGATGAAAAAAAGCATGCAGGTTCACATGAGGTAGTATGGAATTCGACTGGATATACGTCCGGAATATACTATTGTCGAATTCAAACAACTAACTACTCGAATTTGATAAAAATGGTCATGTTGAAATAGTAAAGAGGTAGTACTGCAAGGGGAGTAAATATACCATTTCTCGAATTCCAACCGAAATATATACAGACTGGATATTATTTTGATGACCTTTTTAATCTGGGATTGTGACATCGGTGTTACCACACAATAAACTGTCATCAAGTACACAGAAAAGTCTAAGTTAGGCATTCAGAGTAATATGTCTTAATAGTCTATAAATGGTTAATATTATTAAAAAAATAAACATTTTTGGGAATCCTTCAAATAATATTTTTGCCCTATTTTTTGTTTAAAAACTCTTGATTGTTGAAATAATATTTATTATCTTACCGTTAAAGTTATCGGTAAAGTTCATCTACCTTTTTTACCCGTTTAATCCAAATCTAAGAGTATAATTATGTCTAAAAATTTATCAAAATATCTTTTTGTTATTTCGATAATTAGTCTATTAAACTTTTCATTTCTCTCCTGCCAGGCTGATAAACTACAGATTAAGAATATAGGCATCGAACCAATCGTTGCACCTTTCGATATGCCTCAATTGTCACCTCCGAATATTCCGTCTAAAATATTTGATATTAGAGAATTTGGAGCGAAAGAAGGAGGTGCATATAAAAATACAGATGTTATCCGGAATGCAATTTCGAAAGCCACACAGTCTGGGGGCGGTATCGTATTAATTCCGAAAGGAACTTGGTTAACCGGTGCTATACATTTAGATAATAATATCGACTTACATCTTGAAAAAGATGCTGTTCTACTTTTTAGCCAAGAAACTTCAGACTATCTTCCAGTAGTATTTTCACGTCATGAAGATATCGAGTGTTATAAATATTCTTCATTCATTTATGCAAATAATAAAACAAATATTTCAATTACGGGAGAAGGAATTCTGAACGGTCAGGGAAAACCATGGTGGCAATGGAAAGAATCAAAAAAGGATATTGAGAAACTGCTAAATCAGATGTCCGACCAAAATATACCGGTAGAAGAAAGAAAATTCGATGGAACGGATGGAAAAGAACTCAGACCTGCATTTTTCCAGCCTATGAATTGTAAAAATATTCTGGTAGAAGGTGTAACATTCCTCTATGGTGCTTTCTGGACAATTACTCCAACATATTGTGAAAATATTATCATAAGAAATGTTCGCATAGAAACCGAAGGTGCATATGGTCATACTCCTAACGGTGATGGCGTTAATCCTTCTTCTTGCAGAAATGTGTTAATTGAAGGTTGTGATTTTAATACCGGAGATGATTGTATTGCGATTAAAGCCGGTAGGGACAAAGATGGATTGAGAGTAAATAAACCGAGTGAAAATATTGTGATCAGAAATTGTTCCGGTCTCAATGGGCATGGTGGAATTGTAATAGGAAGTGAAACATCTGGAGGTGTTAGAAATGTTTACGCGGTGAATTGTAAGTTTAAAGGCACGGATCGAGTTGTGAGAATTAAAACGGCGCGGGGCAGGGGTGGAATTATTGAAAATATGTGGTTTAAAGAATTAACCGGTGAAAATATTCTTAAAGAAGCAATACATTTGAATATGTTATACACCGGTACACGCTTACCTGCCCAGCCCGTTTCTGCAACTACTCCAATTATTAGAAATATTAACCTCGAAAATATAAATATTCTTTCAGGAGAAAGTTATGCAATTGAGATTTTAGGATTACCCGAAAGAACTGTTGATGATATTCAAATGAACAAAATAATTTCAAATGCTTCGAAGGGAATAAATATTTCTGATGCGAATAGAATCACAATCAAGAACTCCAATATCACTTCCGGAAATAATCCCACAATTAATATCATCGATACCAAAGAAGTTCGAATTGAGGATTCGGAAATTTTCGGAAAAGGTAAAAACTTAGTTGAGGTGGCAGGTGCGAACTCCGGTAATATCAGGTTTAAAAAGACAAATTTGAAAGCCGAGTCAATAAAGATTAATTCGGAAGTCTCTGACAAAGCCGTGGGTCTCGATTGAATGCGTTTATTCCTTTTTTAAAAAATGAAAAATTGAGGAAAAAATAATGAAGAGAATTTTAATTCTTTCAATACTACTCATAACTCAAATAAGCTTAATCATTGCCCAAAACTCCGGAAAGATTTCCGGGGTCATCACCGATGCAGATTCAAAAGAGCCACTTGTTGGATGCAATGTTATTATTATTGGAACCAATTATGGAGCATCTACAGATCCAGATGGCGCTTTTTTTATCTTGAATGTACCTCCCGGTAAATATGATTTGCAGGCATCGATTGTTGGGTATGAAAAAACAATTCAGCGTGGTATCGTCGTTAATTCTGCGAGAACAACGGAGATAAATTTTAACCTGCGAGCTTCTGCAATTGAACAAGAAGGTGTTATTATTGAAGCAACCAGACCTGATGTGGAAAAAGAAAAAACATCTACGAGCGCAATTTTCCGTGCAGAAGATGTCAAGCAAATTGCCGGTATGCGTGATGTGAGTAATGTGATCGGTTTAGCTGCAGATGTTACGGACGGTCATTTTAGAGGCGGCAGGGTCGGAGAAGAATTGTACACTCTTCAGGGAATGGGAATTGTAAATCCATTAGATAACACTACAGGATTACTTCCGATTATGAGTGCGGTTGAAGAAGTTGAAGTTATCACAAGCGGTTTTGGTGCGCAATATGGTAATGCACAATCCGGTGTAGTTAATATTACGATGAAAGAGGGAAAGGCGGACAAATGGCGGACTCATGCCGATTTCAATTCAAAAATCCCGGCAAGAAGGTATTTCGGAGGAAATGTTTTTGATTTAGAACGGAATGCATATTTGCAAACAATGTCGGATAATTCGAGCTGGTATTCTCCGAGTGCCGAAGACCCGGGCTATGGATATTGGACCTCAATGGGATCCACTCTGACTGCGAGATTTGGTAGAGACACAGCCGTTCAGATTGCAGTTGCCAGGGAAATGTGGAAACAATCCAGACATCTTCTAAATAATTTTACTTCAGATAAAAATATTGATTATTCCCAAGAACTATCATCAGGCGGTCCTATCAATGATGATTTGAGAATGTTTTTTGCTCTTCGAAATCATGTAACTTGGCCGGATCTTCCAACCGAGCACCCGGATGTAAATAGACAAATAATGGGAAATATAGTAGCCGACATCAGCGCGGGCGCTGTCCTTAGAGTAAGCGGGGCATATGGTATTAACAATACCAATGAATTTCCCGGGTTGAACAGCCCAACAACACCTGGGTACTTTAGATGGTTGTGGGATAATCTGATGTCAATTCAATTTAGAAACAATATAAACACTCAGGTTGGCATAAGATTTTCCCATACATTAAATCCCAAGACATTCTACGAAATAAAATTAAATTCACTTATCACACGAAGCAAACGTGGTTCATCTCCATTTCCATTTTTTATTCCCGATTCAATGCTCGGAAGAATCGATTGGAGTAAAATAATGGCTCAACCGGTAACTGCACCAGATGGATTTTCTGTCGGCTCGGGACAAGATGATTTTACAGACAGTAAAACTCAAACATATTCACTTGATGCTTCATTCACAAGTCAAATTAATAAATCTCATATGATTAATGCAGGAGTTCAATCGAACTTATATGTGATAACTGCAAATGATCATCGGAACATGACAAGCACAATTCCGAATTATAATAATTATACAGCACGTCCAAGAGAAGCGAGCTTATATTTGCAGGATAAGATGGAGTTCGAAGGGATGATAGCGAATGTCGGTTTGCGCTGGGATATGTGGGATCAAAATGTGAAGTATAATCCGAATATATATGCGCCGTTCAGAATGTACGATACAACATTGAATCAGTACATATATAGCAAGGATGCAATGAATAAAAAAACGCCTGTAATTGGACGGTTGCAACCAAGGTTAGGCATGTCGTTCCCTGTCTCTGTCAATACGGTATTTCATTTGAACTATGGATCATTTATGCAGAGACCTTCATTTCAATATATTCTCACATCACAAATCCAACCGGTTGCAGGAATCAATCCGATGAAAGCAATTACACTTGGTAATCCGGCTCTTAAACCTCAGACCACAAACAGTTATGATGTTGGAATTATGCAGGGATTTGGTGAAGGATTTACTTTAGACGTTAGCGGATATTATAAAGATGTCAAAAATCTGATTCAGGCTGCAACGTTTACAGACAGTCTTGGTAAAAACGGATATACCTCTTATATAAATCGCGCATACGCAGACATCAGAGGATTCCGCGCGGTTCTTGCAAAAAGAAAAGGTAATCTTTCCGGATCACTCAATTACCAGTATAGCGTAGCTACAGGTAAAAGCAGTGCCGTTGGAAGCATGATGCCAAGTTTTTCTCCAGACCGTCCGGCAGAATTAAAAAATACATCTTTGAAAGACATACTCCTTGATTTTGATCGAACACATAATATACTCATCAATCTGGCGTATGCTACCAACGAGGAATGGGGGATGAAAATTGGTGGTTTTTATCCTTTAGGAGATCTCTCTATCTCTTTGCATTCAACTATCAGAAGCGGAAGGCCATATTCTTATTACAATGATATAGGTATCATCGAAGTAGCTAATAAACGTTCACCAATGGAATACAATACCAATATACAAGTGTCGAAGAAGATTAAAGATTTCTTCGGTCTGGATGCAACGCTTTATTTGGAAATATTCAATTTATTTAACGATCAGATTTTAAATTATGAATATATCTTCCAATCCGATATATCCGGACAAATAAATCCCAACATCACATCGTACTTGTCGAATAATTTGCGGTATCAAAATGATAAGCACGCAAGGGAACCGCAGTTGGATTTGGATAAATCATTTTTGCTATACTCAAATCAACCGCGGTTATTCAATGTGGGTATCGCAATCGATTTTTAAAAATTTAAATAATAATATTATGATGAAATCATTTTACATCCTTTTAGCGTCACTCTTAATCGCAACGAACATTCTTTTTACGCAATCCCAGCAGTATGAAGTTCACAAGAGGGGAATGCTTCATCAATCGATTTTTAACACCGGAGAACTTGGAAGAGCATTGGATAACGGAACCGGAAAAAGTTTGGCTGGGCAGCCATCGTTCGAATGGCCGGGGAACTCGGGAATGATTATCGATGGAGTTTCTTATAATGGATTTTATAATTCATTCGGAGGCGGTTTATATATTGCCGCAGATACCGGTGTGGGCGCACGCACGCGTAAATATATTCAGTGCGGCGCCGCAACAGACAACGGGGGACATTCAATGGCAGTTGAAAATGTTTATAGTTTCCCTGTCTCTATTAATCGAATCGAAAATTATCCGGTTTTTTCTAATGGACAATTAAACTTATCATACAATCCGGATGAAGCAGAAGAAATAATAATTTCGAAATGGGATACTCCTTTAGGAATTACAGTAACAAGAACCAGCCGAATGTGGAGCTTCCCTGACTATGATGATTTTATTATTTATGATTATGAATTAGAAAATACCGGAAACCATACAACCTCTGCACCTCCATATCGTGTTGATACACTACGGGCAGTGATTGTTGCTTTTGGATATTCCTTAGCTCCATCAATGTTCGCCGGTGAACGTGTGAATGACGGAATCTGGTTAGAAGGAAGTTATAGAAGCGACAAACCTGATGTTTCGAAAATGAGTTTGTACGGCAGATTCGATTGGCGGCGGTATATGATATATAACCATCAAATGGATGGTGTTCCTGATCCAAAATATTTCGATCTATGGTCTACAACTGGACAAAACGGCGGAGGTTTAACGGCTCCTGCCGCAGTAGGTGTTTTACCGTTGTATTACGATTACGAACATCTGGCGGGAAAAGGAGATCTTAATGTGGCATATGCAGGGGGAACACTTTCAGATTCGGCAATTGTATGGGACGAGAACAATAAATTAAAGCAGCCATATAATATTAGATTCGATAATGCAAATCTAAATATTGCAAAACTTCAAACGAATTTGAATTGTGAAGAATCCCGTTACAATGCTCCGTTCAGGTTGAGCGATACTACTGCATTCGGTAAATATTGGATCGGACGGGGAAAACCAAACTGGACATCAACATTAAGAAATCCAACCGGAAAAATATATGGATTCGGTCCTTATACAATTTATCCCGGGGATAAAATCCATTTTGTGGTAGCTGAAGTTGCTGGTTTTGGTGCAGGTGTGGCAAGTGATTCACAATATGTTGATCTTGGTGGAGGTTGGGGTAACAATGGTTCACCAACAGAACCGAGTCCCGGAGTTCATGAAGTACCATCCTGGTATAGTACCGTTAAATATGATTATTTAAATAACAAAGATCCTAACGCAGTAATGGGGAGCAATTATCTCCGGAATCATCCGATACCGGATTATGTAAATTCAAATGTAGTTTCAATCAGGGATGTTGCCGATCGTGCGATCCAGATGTTTAAAGGTGGACCTGTTCTGAAATATGATACATTGCAATTCGAGCCATCAGGTGGAATCTTAGGTGCATCTTCGGTTGGTGATTATAAAGTCCCAATTCCATTTCCGGCGCCTGCAATTATAGTTCAGAATACTTTCGCAGCATCAAATAAAATAATTTGGGGTTCTCAAACCGAATCTTTTACTTCTTCAAGACTCATTGCACCTTTCAGTCATTATGAAGTTATTGTTGCCAACTCTCCCATAGGTCCCTGGAGTGTATTAGATAGTGTCGCAACTCATGACCTGCGCTATTACAAAGATACCTCCGGTTTGGGCGATGTTTATCCGTTAGTGTTGACAGATAGTGCTTATGTTTATTTAGATTATCAGAGCAATATAGGTGCAGGATATTATTATGCAGTGGTGGCAGTAGATTCTTTTGGTGGAAGAAGCGGCAAGACAAATTTAGTTTATCATAATACTCAGGCACCTGCCGTAAGTAAGCTTGGGAAAGTTTATGCAGCACCGAATCCATTTATCGTATCTTCCCGATCATCGGGCACATCGATAAGCGGAGATATCACAAACAAAATCGGATTTTTTGGATTACCTGAAAAGTGTACAATCAGAATTTTCTCATATAGCGGACAGTTAGTTGAAACCATAGAACATAATTCAAATGAATATTCGAGCGAGTGGTTTCAAGTTTCTCGAAATAATCAATGGATTGCTTCGGGAGTGTATTATTTTACCGTGGATGATGATAAAGGTAATCGATCATGGAACAAGTTCGTTATAATTCATTGAGGAAGAGAATAAAGATTATGATAAAAATTTATAGAATATTTTTACTCAGTTTTCTCATCTGTGCTTCTAATTCAATTTCTCTGTCGCAAAAAGTTGCAACAACCTCAATGCAATTTCTTAAAGTTATGCCGTGTGCCCGTGCGAATGCAATGGGGGATGCATACAGTGCTTTAGCATCGGGTGCCGAAGCAATTTTTTGGAATCCGAGCGGTCTGGCATTGGCGAGCAATCATGAAATTACTTCAACTTACATCAATTGGATATTCGATGCACAACAGGGGGCGCTGGGATATGCAATGCCACTGGTTGATTTCGGAGTTCTTGGTTTCCAAATTCAATATGTCGATTACGGTTCGTTTGATGAAGCGGTACTCTACAGACCGTATATAAAAGAAGTACCGGAACCGGGGTTAACAGGAAGATCGTTTCGTCCGTTCAGCTATCTAATCGGAATTTCTTATGCAAGAAGTTTAACAGATAAGTTTTCAACGGGTGTATCGATTAAATTTGCACATGAATCATTATTCGATCAAAGCAGAGTTCAAGTTGTTGATGCTCAGAATGGATTAGATAAAACAGTCGATACGTACGGTAATGCAATTCTATTCGATTTCGGAATAAGATACAATACCGGATTTAAAAGTATTCAGGTTGCTGCATCTGTTCAAAACTTCGGACCTGAAATTAAATATGCAATTCAAAAAAATTCGGCGCCGTTATTATTCAGAGTTGGAGCGAGTGCAGATTTGATTGGTCCTAACAGTGTGCTGATGAATATTGAAAATAACAGGATTGGAATTGCAGCAGATTTATTTCAACCGAATGATTACGATCAACAGGTGCACGTTGGTGCTGAATATGAATTTGCACATGTATTCGCTCTTCGGGCGGGTTATAAGTACAATTATGATAACGAAGGTTTTACTGCCGGCGCAGGATTTAATCATAAAATAGATAATATAAAATTATCTGTTGATTATGGATATGGATCCATCGGCACATATCTTGGAAGTGCTCATCGCATCAGTTTAGGAATTGGAATACAATGAAAATTAAAATAATGGTTTTTGCCGCCACTCTGCTTTGTCTTTTCAATTATCAATTTATTTTTGGGCAAGGATATAATTCTCATTTATCCATGCAGGGAATTGAAAATAGTTCTATTCTATCCTCCGCTTCCAGATCTATGGGTGGAATAACGATTAATTCAACGAACGATGTCTCGATCATGTTTGCAAATCCTGCCGCATTACAATCACTCGACGGTTTTCAGGCATCATTCGGTGCAATTCGACGAAATACGAGTGCCTCTCAAACTCAACAATGGTATCCTTTATCTTATTACTCAAATTTTAGCTTGTTAATGCAGGGATTAACCCGATATATACCGGATCCGGAGACAATAAGAAACTATCCGCCGAATGCCGGTGATTCTGTTCAAAGACCGTTTGATAACATTGAACCTGATTGGAAATATTCGAGGAATAAAATTCCGATTGCTCAAATATTTTTTGGTGCACCTTTTCAGATCGGTGATATCAAGCTCTCTGCTGCTATCGGAATTGTTGAGTATGCGAATATGGATTATCGTTATCAGAATAATAATATGCTTTCGCCGGATTTTGGATCTTACAGGTATGGAGTTTTCATTTTGCCAACAAGCGACAGGGATGTTGACGTCAAGAATGTTTATTGGTATCAAAATATTAAACAGCGAATCGGGTCAATTTATGGTTATGGTGGTGGATTATCGATAGCTCTAACGGAAAAAATTTCAATAGGATTTAGCGGTCTTTATTTGAACGGACAAACAGATGATTTTGAAAGTTCTATCAGCCGTGGTGTCTTGAAAATGCACCGCAATTATTTCGGATTATATCGGTATTTGAATGATACAATCAAAACAGGAACCTCGGATTTTACCGGAGCTGATTATGCAATCAGCGGTCTTTACAAAAAACAAAATTTCACTTTCGGAATTTCAGTAAAGCCGGCAACTATAATCAAACGGAAATTTTCAGGTACCATCGGAATAGATACACTTCTTAGTAACTCTTCTAAGAGTAATCTTGATGAAGCAGATAAAATTAAAATCCCGCTAAGAGGTACAATCGGAATCGGAATGGCATTGCGGGAAAATGTATTCCTAGGAATGCAATATGAATATTTACCTTACAGCTTGGCTAATTATACTTCATCTGCATCGTCTCACAAACCATGGCTTGATGCATCGTCGTTTCGAGTAGGTATTGATTATCAGCCGGTTACAGTTCTTTCATTGAGAGCAGGATATTATACCAAAGCTGAAATTTTTGAACCGGAAGGAAATTTCAATAAAGGTGATCCGGTTTCATCTTCCGGATACACTGGCGGATTCGGCATAAATTTTAAAAACATTCATATTAATTTTGCATATGAATATTTAAAAATAGAATACGAAGATAAATGGTCAACAAATGTTAATGTCAACAAAGATATCCGGCAAAATATATCATCGGATATAGTGTTTACAATTCCTTGGTGAATGCCTGATGTCTATGGTAACCGATTTTGAGTATCTCGAATTTATGGAGTCATTATGAAAAACGCATACAAAATTTTATTCTTCATATTAGTTATTGTTTTTTATTCACCCCAGCCGCTCACCTCTCAGGCATTAAAAACCAATGGTCTGGGTGGTGGGAATTGGGATTCTACCTCGACCTGGCAGGGCGGGGCAATCCCTTCGTCGGTTGATGATGTCGTTATTGCAGCGGGTGATTCGGTGAACATCAGATCTTCTATCACTACCAGTATTAATGTTAATAGTTTGACAATCCAAACGGGTGCCAAGGTTGCTAATTCATTCTCGGTAGCACCTGTTGCATTAACTATCAGCGGAATGTTCATCATAGATTCTGCCGGATGGTATTATGCGAACAGCAGCAGCGCTACATCGTGGCCACTGTCGGGTGGGTATTCAATTCATCCTGCAAGTAATTATGTACAGACTGCATCGGGGAGTAGTACAATCGGCGCCGCAGGCAGGGCTACATTCGGCAATCTTATCAATGCGAAAGCCGGATCAGGTTCAACATGTGCAGTTGATCTAACTGTAATTGGAAATCTGACGATACAAACCGGTGCATCGGGAACCACATTCCGCGGAACATACAGAACCAACGGCAATCTTACGCATCATGTTCATGGTGATGTCAAAGTTATAAGCGGACAATGGGTTGCAGTGGATGACCCGACAGGTGCCGATGGCATCACTGGTGTTTGGAATGTTGATGGTAATGTAACTGTTGGCGACCCATCGACTGCTTCGGGTGTAGCAAGAATGGGTGCTTTTGCCAGTGCCGATGGTGGATTATCGAGATTTGGTTATATAAATATTAATGGGAATTTGAATATTATAAATGGTGGAAGACTTCAATGTGGTAGCAGTACCAGTTCTACAGCCACAACTGAGGTGGGTGCTGTGAATTTGCATGGGAATCTTACTACTGATGCAACTGCAGTTTTTGCCACAAATTCAAAAGGAAGATTCTCATTGAATTTTATTGGTTCCGGTACACAAACCGTTTCGTTAGGAAGTAATTTGAAGTTCTCATCTACTAATCCGAATGCTCTGTTGACTGTCTACGATACAATCGCAACGGGATCGAACGTTGTTTTTACCGGAGGTAAATCATGGTATTCATCCTCTGTCTCAGCGCCGAACGGCGATGGTGCTTTTGTGGTGAATGGTAAATTGTCTTTCGGAACTTTCGATACACTGAGAGGATTACAGGCATTTATTCTGAATGAAGGAGCAACACTGAACACAAAAAATCCATTCGGAATTGATACTTTAGGAAGTATTCAAGTTAAAGGACCTGTTACATTTAATGATAACGCAAACTACGGTTTTAACGGTGCAGCGCCGCAGGTGACCGGAATGTTATTGCCCACCACAATAAATAATCTTACAATAGATAATTTTACAGGTGTTGTTCTTTCAAAACCGACAACTATTAACGGCATACTCTCATTAGTCTCGGGAGTGTTTGATAATACTATACCATTTGTGCTTGGCCCATCAGGGACAATTATCTACGGATCAGGAAGTTTATTAATTCCGTTATCGGTTGAGTTGTTGAATGATCTTCCGATACCGCATTCTTATTTTGTAGATCAAAATTATCCCAATCCCTTTAATCCGACAACGACTATCCGAATCGGTTTGCCGCTTCAATCGGTTGTTAAAGTGAGTGTTTATAATATTGTCGGTCAGAAGGTTGCAGATATTCTCGAAAATACCCGACCTGCAGGTGTTCACGAAATAAAATTTGATGCAGCAAATTTAGTTTCGGGAATTTATTATTACAGGTTTCAGGCGGATAACTTCACCGATATAAAAAGCATGATATTATTAAAATAGTTTTTTAATAGAGTAGATGGAAAAAATAGTGAGATTATCGATTGTCATATTAGTTGTTTTGCTGGTTTCGTTTACAACTATTTTGAATCAGGCGTGTTCGCAAAATAAAGATGAAGAATTATGGTCAACAAAAATCGCAGACACATTTTTAAGCCGCCATCCCGATGCAACAACTTACGATTCTGCATCACCGAACGAGAGATGGAATTATGAGCAGGGGTTGATGCTTATTGCTCTTTATCAGAAATGGATTGTATCGGGAAACAGCAAATATCTGGATTTTGTCAAACGAAATTTAGACAAATATGTCTCTGACGATGGAGTGATCAGAACATATAAAATCGAAGACTATAACCTGGATAACTTGGCTGGTGGGCGTGTGTTATTGAATTTGTACGAATCGACCAAAGAAAATAAATATAAACAAGCTTCAGACTTGTTAATGAAACAGTTGAAAGATCAGCCAAGAACAAAAGAAGGAGGTTTCTGGCACAAGAAAATTTATCCGTACCAGATGTGGCTTGATGGATTATATATGGCTGAACCGTTTTACGCGAAGTATTCGTTGATGATTAACGATTCCAATTCCTTCGACGATATAGCAAATCAATTTATTTATATGTTCAAACATTCGGTTGATTTTAAAACCCGACTTTTGTATCACGGATGGGATGAAAGTAAAAAGCAAAAATGGTCTGATTCAACCACGGGGTGTTCTCCAAGTTTTTGGTCAAGGTCGATGGGGTGGTATTTAATGGCTTTGATAGATGTTTTGGATTATTATCCTGCAATCCATCCTAAAAGACAAGAACTGATTAAAATTTTTCAGAACCTGTCAGATACGATTTTAAAATACAGAGATCCCCAAAGACATCTTTGGTATCAGGTTATTGATCAACCGGGCCGGGAAGGAAATTATTTAGAGGCATCTGCATCATGCATGTTTGTGTATGCTTTTTTAAAAGGATCAAGTAAGGGTTATTTGGAAGAATTGTTTTACAAGGAATCTATAAAATCATTCGATGGAATTACTAATTATTTTATTTCTATGGGTAAGGATGGATTGCCTGATTTAACGAATACATGCCGTAGTGCCGGACTTGGCGGCGATCCTTACAGAGATGGTAGTTATGAATATTATATCAGCGAACCTAAACGGACGAATGACATGAAAGGAGTCGGCGCTTTTTTACTTGCCGCATTAGAGATGGAAAAGATAAATAAAAATAAATTAAACAGATAATGACAGCAGCATATTTTGGAAGATAAAAAATTATGAGAAACGGATCACACATAACTCTTGATGATATTGCAAAAAAACTGAGTGTATCGCGAGTTACAGTATCGAAGGCTTTACGCGGTCATTCCGATATTTCTGTTGAGATGACAAAGAAAGTAATTAAAACGGCAAAAGAACTCGGATACTCTCCTAATATAATTGCAAGAAGTTTGTCGTCACGGCGGTCAAATATGATCGGCATAGTTGTTCCCAAAATCGCACACTATTTTTTCAGTCGGGTTATTGAAGGGGTGTATGATACCGCATTTGAAAACCGGTATGAAACTATATTAACTGTATCGCAGGAGAATTCCGAGCGTGAATGGAAGCATTTACAGACTTTAGTTTCAATGCGAGTGGATGGAATCATTATCTCAATATCGCAAGAGACGCAGGATTTAAAACGCTTTAAATGGATTCGTAAAATGGGAATTCCGTTAGTGTTTGTAGATCGCAGACCCGAAGCACAACTCTCCGGCTTCAGCACAGTTTCGAACAACGACAGGGAGGGAGCATTCCAGGCTGTCGAGCATGCAATCAAAATCGGTTACAGAAAAATCGGATTCATCGGCGGAAATCTTCACATCAACATCGGGAAGAATAGAATACAGGGATTTGAAGACGCATTGAATGAATATCGGATTCCCATAAACCACGAATGGATTTTGCAGGGTGGTTTTGGCAAAGAGGACGGCTATAATGGATTAAAACATTTCCATCAAAAAGGATCGATGCCTGAATTTATTTTTGCGGCAACATATCCTGTTGCGCTGGGAATTTACGAAGCAGCTAAAGAGTTGGGGGTTCGAATTCCAGATGATGTAGATATTATTTGTTTCGGTGACAGTGACGTCGCCAGATTTCTCTCGCCTGCACTCAGTGCCGTTCGTCAACCTGCACGTGAATTAGGTGCAAGAGCCGTTCAAATTCTATTGGAAAACATTAACAATCAAAAAGTTACAAAAGAGCATCATGTTATTTTACCAACAGAACTTGTGATCCGGGGGACATGTGCAGCTAAAAAGGCACAGAGTAACAAAATTGAAATACATGATACTCCTCGCTAATGGTTTTGAAATAAAATGATTAAAATCAAAAATAATAGTTGAAATACCCATACAACATTCACAACATCAATAATTAACAATGAGGTTTATATGAAAAACATTTTAATAGTATGTTTGCTGTTTGTCTTTGCCGGCATTTCTTTCGGGCAGATGACTGTTCACAGCAATGGAAGCGGAGGAGGATCCTGGAAAAGTACAACCACGTGGCTTGGCGGTGTTCTGCCAACGGGTTACGATAGCGTTGTGATTGCTTCAGGTGATTCGGTTTATTTCTCGTCAGCAACACCAGATTCCTGTAAAAGTTTGACAATTTTATCGAGTGGGAAAATGGCTGTTATATCAATTTACGATACCCTACTTGTAACCGATAAATTGACCCTAATGTCTGGTAGTATATATTACAATGGTTCTTACTCTGGATCACTGCCCGGAGCCACTAGATCTATTGATAATAATAGCACTGTTGTTTTTAGATCATCGACTGTTGGTGGTCCAAACTGTAATGAATTTGGTCACATTGTTATTGAAAGAAGTGCTGGGTCTAATACAGGGGCCGATCTCATAATACACGGAAACTTAATAATAAATAATGCTACTAATGGAACAACATTCCGGGGTATTTACAGGGATACAAAAGGATTCCGAAATCATACCATTTATGGAAATGTTTATCTGTACAGAGGGCAATGGTCTTGCGTCGATTACGGCTCAGACAGCACAATAGGTTGTGCATGGAATGTTGAAGGCAATGTTAATGTGATTCCAGTTGCTGTTGGCGATGCCCGGATAGGACCATTGACGAGTGCATCGGCTGTTGGAATTGGAATATTTAATATTAAAGGAAATCTTAATATTGTTGGCGGCAGATTCCAATGCGGTAGCAGCAGTACACTTGCAACGGGAACTGGGATTTTCAACTTAGGTGGTGATTTTACAATTACCGGTGGTGGTTGGACTACAACAAACACAAAAGGAGATTTCGCAGTCAATTTTGTCGGCACATCACCTCAAACAGTAAAACTTGACACGAACTTTAGTATTAATACCAGAGTCTATGATACAGTTGCAACTGGATCAAAGGTTATTTTTGATCTTGGTAAATACGCTTGGAGATCTTATGATAGTGCGAATGGAACAACCGGCGGCGCTTTCGTTGTGAACGGCACACTTGAATTAAAAGATTCAACACGCTTGAGAGGAATGAATTCATTCACACTAAATCCGGGCGCGACGTTGATCATTGGTAAGAACGACGGCATAATGAATTTGCCTGATTCGACAAACGGAAATATTCAGGTATCAGGTACCCGCACATACAGCACTGGTGCGAATTATGAATACAAAGGTTATGGATATCAGGAGACAGGCGATGGACTTCCATCGAGTGTTAACAATTTAACAATTAATAATTCAAACGATGTAAAATTACTTGTTCCTGTTACCGTGAACGGAACAGTTGCTGTAAATAGTGGCGACTTTAAATTAAATGGGAATAAACTCACACTTGGTCCCACTGCAACAATGGTTGAAACTCCGGGAAATACTTGTGTCGGAACTGTTGAAGCAACTCGAACGCTAAGCCAAAACGTAGCTGAATCGTTTGGCGGTATCGGTGCAACTATCAATGCTGCAGGGGCAGCACCGGGTGTAACAACAATTCAACGTGTAACAGATGCGGGTCAAAGTGGAAACGGATTTACATCCATTCTACGTTCTTTTGACATCGTGCCAACTACAAATTCCGGACTCAATGCGACAGTTGATTTTTACTACGATGCAAGTGAATTGAACGGACAGAATTCTGCCAACTTGAAGCTATGGAAATCGGCTGATGCCGGTTCTACCTGGTCTTACCAGACATCCTCAAACTATCCGTTAGAGTATCATCTGCAAAAAACCGGTGTAGATGAGATGTCTCGCTGGAGTTTATCTGATCAGGATAATCCACTCAACGGACAATTTATAACTATTGCAAGTGGTTGGAACCTGCTGTCAATTCCGGTAATCGCACCTGATTTCAGAACAGTAGTACTTTTCCCCTCTGCAGCATCGAAGGCGTTCGCATATACAAATTCGTACGAGATAAGAGATACGCTGAAGACAGGTCCAGGATACTGGGTTAAATTCTCAACTTACGATCTCGTACATCTCATGGGTCCAATCGCAGTAACCGAAACAATACAAGTGAACGCTGGATGGAATATGATCGGCTCTATAGGGAAGTTGGTGGCAGTATCAAATATCGGATTGTCATCAGGTTTAACGATCGGCACGGTATACAAATACACAGGAAGCTATCAAATGGTTACTACAATAACCCCCGGATTTGGTTATTGGGTAAAAGCAAATATTTCAGGAACACTTACGCTTACATCTACAGCAAATGTAGTCGGAAAAACCGAAAATTCAACGCATGAAATGTTGAATAATCTCAACTCAATTACTATTAAAGATAAAAAAGGAATTGAACAAACATTGTATTTTGGTTCATCACGTGGACAGCAGATTGATCCCACGATATTTGAGCTTCCACCGGTTGGTCCTGAAGGTATGTTCGATGTCAGATTCAGCACACAGAGGTATGTTGAAATCATGCCAAATGAAATTGAAAAATCGATCCAATACAAATTGAGTTTGCATGGTGTCGAATATCCCATCGTAGTAAAATGGAATATTGTTGAAGGTGCCAATTATGCTTATATATTGAATAGTGATGCCGGTATTAAACAAATCTTTTCGGGTAAAGGAGAGATTACAATAACCAATCCTGTCAAATCACTTAACATCGAAGTAAATAAAGGTGAAACACTCCCCGCGGAGTTTTCTTTGGGGAAAAGTTATCCTAACCCATTTAATCCATCCACAAAATTTGTTATAAGTGTTCCACAGAACACACAACTTGAAGTGGCGATTTATGATATTCTTGGAAGAAAAATCCGCACTTTGTTGAGCGGTGAAAAAACTGCCGGTTATCATACTATTGAATGGAATGGTCTGACTGACGAAAATACGACTGCAACAAGCGGTGTTTACTTCATCAGGATGATAAGCGAAAAATTTAACGCAACGCAAAAAATTGTAATGATGAAATAATTTAATTCTTTTCGGTGTTCTTCCATATATTTTCTGGAAGAACACCGAAATTGTTTTTCAAATCTACGAATGAATAGTACATTTAAATCTTTTTTTAATCGGGCATAGATCGAATGAATGATAAAACAAAAAAAATTGTCTTTTTACTTTTTGGTTTGTTATTGTTTACATCGACGAATTATTCTCAAATCTATGTCTCTACATCAGGTAATGACTCATCAAACACGGGAACATTCGATCTTCCGTTTAAGACTATAACTAAAGCGATCTCAGTTGCTGTTATGGGCGACACGATATTTGTCCGTGGCGGCATATATTCATTGACAAGCACTATAAGTATCGGAAGTTCAAAAAGTGGTAATAGCAGTCTGAGATATTATCTTTTTGCTTATGGGGATGAGCGTCCCTTACTTGATTTCTCGGCAATGGCGGTCGGTAGCAGTAATCGAGGAATATATTTACGCGCCAGTTACTGGTATATAAAAGGAATTGACATAAAAGGCGCCGGCGATAATGGGATGAATATTTCAGGATCTAATAACATAATTGAGTTTTGCGCCCTCTATGAAAATAGAGATTCCGGATTACAGCTTAGCGGCGGCGCATCTAATAATCAGATTATTAATTGCGACTCTTATTATAATGTTGATCCCGGACAGGGGAACGCAGACGGTTTTTCACCAAAATTAGATGTAGGAACCGGAAATTATTTTTATGGATGCAGATCATGGCAGAATTCCGATGACGGCTGGGACGGTTATCTCAGGCCACGGCCTCTGATTGAAATTACAACGATTTTGGAAAATTGTTGGTGCTTCATGAATGGTTATCTGAAAAGCGGTGTGGCAAGCTATGGAAACGGGAACGGATATAAAATGGGCGGCAGCGACAGTGCGAACCTTGCTCATAATTTCATTTTAAAAAATTGTATTGCTTTCGATAACCGGGTTAAAGGTTTTGACCAGAACAACAACAGAGGTTCCATGACTCTCTATAATTGTACTGGCTACAATAACCTCAGTAAAAATTATTCAATATCGGGGTATATCGATGCATCTGAAAGTCTTGTGGTAAAAAACAGCATTGTTCTTGGATCACTCGGTTCACTCGGCAGTTTTGCAATTCAGTCAAGTAATAGCTGGCTGTCACCGTTTACGCCTGCGGCAGTTTCTGATTTTATTTCAGTTGATACAGTTGGTGTTAGAGGTCCTCGAAAATCAGACGGATCTTTACCCGATGTCGGATTCATGCATCTTGCATCCGGGAGTCAGTTTGTAGATGCGGGAATTGATGTTGGAATTCCATATAAAGGCTCGGCTCCGGATTTAGGTGCATTCGAATCTGACTACACAAGTGATATTACAATAAATAACGAATTGCCATCTGAATTCTCGATTAGTGAAAACTACCCGAATCCATTCAATCCGTCAACATCATTTATTATTTCGGTACCCTATCAATCTCGAGTTAATTTGAGTGTGTATGATATTTTAGGGAATAAAGTAAGAACTCTTCTCGATGAAAATAAATCTGCTGGAAACTACAAGATAATATGGGA
This sequence comes from Ignavibacteriales bacterium, assembly GCA_016218025.1. Classification (GTDB taxonomy): domain Bacteria; phylum Bacteroidota; class Ignavibacteria; order UBA10030; family SZUA-254; genus PNNN01. The sequence goes on along the minus strand of JACRFD010000016.1, from coordinate 10,513 downwards.
TAGTAAAGCTGATAATGGGGAGGATGTGTCAAGTGGTATTTATTTGGTAAGATTTTCTGTCCCTGTTCGATCTACAGCTATAAAAGTAATATTGATGAAATAACCTCAGATGAATAAATACGTTTTCACCTTTCTTATTTTGTTTTTTTCATTTTCATCCGGACTGAACAGCCAGATTTTTGTTTCTCCAACTGGTGATGATTTAAATGCTGGTACAATTGATTTACCATTTAGAACACTTGTCAAAGCTATGTCGGTTTCCGGACCTGATAGTCTTATTTATATGCGAGGTGGTGTTTATTCAATCTCAGCTACAATCTCCACGCCAAAGAGCGGAACGGTAGGAAAATATATTAAGGTGTGGGCATATCCAGGTGAGAAACCTACTTTAGATTTTTCGGCCGAAACTTATGGTGCTCGAGGCATTCAAATCTCACAAAGTTATTGGTACTTTAAAGGGTTAGAGATAAAAAATGCGGGAGATAATGGAATATATATAAGTGGTGGTTACAATCGAGTTGAGGGTTGTGTTCTGCATAAGAACAAAGATTCAGGATTACAAATCAGTGGTGGCGGAAATAATAATTTGATTATTAATTGTGATTCGTATGAGAACTATGACCCAAACACACATGGTGGAAACGCGGACGGTTTTGCTCCTAAGTTGGATGTCGGCGCCGGAAATGAGTTTCATGGATGCCGCTCATGGAACAACTCGGATGATGGCTGGGATTGTTACGGTGCAAATTATGCCTCTATCATTGATAGTTGCTGGACGTTTCGCAATGGAATAAACATCTGGGGTGATCCAAGTTTTGTGGGTAACGGTAATGGCTTCAAGGTTGGAGGTAATTATACAATCGCACCTCATCGTCTTAATAACTGTGTATCGTTCGATAATGTTGTTAAAGGTTTCGACCAAAACCATAATGCCGGTGGAGTAACTCTGTATAACTGCATCGCATGGCGTAACTCGAGAAATTATTCTTTCCCCGATACACTCAGGTCGGGAATTAATATTGTGAAAAACAATATATCATTTCAATCGATTTCTACTTCGGTCTCGTTTAATTCAAGATTTACAGATCAATCAAATAACAGTTGGCAGGGTTTTACGGTGGCCACTTCAGATTTTTTAAGCTTCGATACTTCTCTGGCTGTTGCACCCCGAAAACCCGACGGATCACTTCCGGGCAATGATTTTTTACATCTTGCTGCATCGAGTGCAATGGTAAATGCAGGAATTGATATCGGATTACCATACCGTGGCTCTGCACCGGATTTGGGTGCATTTGAGACAGGTTCTTTTCCTCTCTATTCGCTCAATATAAATTCTATAAATGGATCTGTTACCAAAATTCCAAATCGAACTCTGTACGATAGTGGTGCGTCGGTTCAATTATCTGCCATTCCATCGAGTAAATATCATTTTTCCGGATGGTCGGGTGATCTTGTCGATACACTCAATCCGGTGGTAGTTGTGATGGATGGTAATAAAAATATCACCGCCAATTTTTATCCTGACCAATTTAGTTTATCTGTCTCTGCAATAAACGGCAGCGTTTTAAAGTCTCCGGATCTACCGGTATATGACTTCGGTTCATCTGTTCAATTAACTGCGATACCTAACGAAGGATATAATTTTACTTACTGGAGCGGGGATATCAACGGTGGCAAAAATCCGGTTTTTGTTAATGTTGATACAAGCAAAAATATAACTGCAAATTTTACAATCAGAACATTTAAAATTATTGCGTCCTCAAATTTCTATGGATCTATTGTACCGAATGATACAATTATAACAGCATATAACGGCAGTCAATCATTTAAATTTAATCCTGATCCATACTTTCACGTCGATTCGGTTTTAGTTGATGGTAATTATGTCTCTGATTCGATCACAGGTTACACTTTTTATAATGTTATTTCCGATCATACGGTAAAAGTAATATTTGGCGCTGAATCATTTGCATTTAATTTTAATGATGGATGGAATTTAATTTCAATACCGATAGGAGTACCTGATTTAAGAATGATCAATTTATTCCCGGAAGCAATATCTCCTGCATTTTCTTTTGACGGTTCGTATCAGATAAAGGATACATTAGAAATGGGGAACGGGTATTGGGTAAAATTCTCCCAACAACAAACACAGCAAGTTTCAGGGGATCCGATATTAATAGATACAATTGCTGTTAAGATTGGATGGAATTTGATTGGATCTATTACTGTTCCTGTACCGATAACCAAAATAGTCCAAAATCCTAATGGTATAATTGTCTCATCTTTTTTTGGATATAACGGTACATATACTGCAACCGATACCATTGCACCGGGTAGAGCATACTGGGTTAAAATATCTGCAGATGGGGAATTGATATTGTCGCAATAATAAAAATCTATTCACTTTGAAATTAAATTTGAACCATTCTATCTCCGCATTTAAAAAAAATAGGAAATATTTCATGAAAAAATCTTGGTTATATTTGTCGATATTTATTTTGAGTGTATTGTTTATTTCTGCATCCGATTTATTTTCTCAAACTCCCGCTTCAATCACATGGAATTTAACTGCTGATGCTAATGTCTCAACAACAACGGGAAATATAGTTGGGCAAACACAAACTTTATCTAACCTGATGGTTCAAAACTACACAACCAATACGGCGCAGAGAACAAGTCCGGATGGTGCGGGGACATGGCCAGCCTCAGAGATCTCTGAAAATTCCACCAGATACATGCAGTTCATGGTTTCTCCAACCACATTAAATTCTTTCTATGTGAACTCAATTTCGTTCTACCTTTATGTAAACTCAGGTAGCTATATGCGGGCGAATGTTTATTATTCATCAGATCCAACTTTTTCAACCAGAACTCAAATTGGAAGCACATTCTCATTGTCGAGCACAGTCCCAACATCGCCGAATGTAAACGCTACTCCGAATATCACAATACCGGATGGAGGAGGATTATACATCAGAGTTTATCCATGGTATACATCAACGAACAACACAACGAAACATGTTTTGACAAAAATTGTTACGGTATCGGGAACCACAACCGGAGCGGGTCCTGAGATTGCGGTGTCATTAAGCTTGCTTCCGAATTTTATTCAAACTTTGGGTGTGCCATCGGCTGAGCAAACATATGCGCTATCAGGAAATAATTTGACAAATGATGTCATGGTTTCTCCGCCGCTAGGATATGAGATATCATCTGATAGTGGAAACAGTTGGATTAGTAATCCTTCATCGCTAACTTTACCGCAAAGTAGCGGAATAATAATTGGACAACCAATAACTATTTCCGCAAGACTGAATGGCTCATCTGCCACACTATATTCAGGAGATATTGCACACACAAGTGTTAATGCTACAACCAAAAATGTTGCTGTGAACGGAACAACACTCGCAGTTGAACCCACAACCCAATCTAATATTACATTTGGAACAGTTACCGGCAACTCCATAGTCGTTAATTTCACAGGTGGGAATGGTGATAGAAGAGTTCTAGTTGCACGTTCTTCCAATTCAGTTAATTGGACACCAACAGATGGAATCCCTGTTAGCGGTGTCAATAACGATTTTTCTTTGGCTACTGATCAGGCGGGTGGAAATAAAATAGTTTATGATGGTACAGGTTCAACGGTTACAGTATCGAATCTATCATCGAACACAGTCTACTATTTTGCAGTGTATGAATACAATGTCGGAATTGGTAATACACAGAATTATAACATTGTTTCACCCGGCACCGGGAATCAAACCACCCTTACTATGACCGCTCTTCAGGTTGATCCTTCATCAATCTCGTTCGGCAGTATAGAAGTTAATGGTACATCGGAAGAAAAAACCTACTTGTTGTCGGGAGATCTTCTTTCACCGACAACCGGCAGTATAACTGTTAACGCCCCGTCTGGGTATGAAGTATCGTTAACGAGTGGCTCAGGATTTAATTCTTTTATTGTAGTACCTTATTCGAGTGGATCGCTTTCTGCGACCACTGTGTATGTTCGATTTAAACCCACTATAGTACAAATCTATTCAGGAAATATTTCCAATAGTGGCGGTGGAGCTACAACTCAAAATGTTTCGGTTGTTGGCACGGGAGCGGCTCCTGCTGCACCAAACGAATTTCAAGCTGAAGAGGGCATTCTGAATAGCGCTTACATCCTAACCCAACATGCCGGATATACCGGCTCTGGTTATGTTGATATTGCAAATAAAACCGGGGCATCACTTGAAATAACATTCAGACGCTCTACAGCTTCATCAGATAATCTCGATGTGTATTATGCTTTGGGTTCGAGTTCAAGAGCATATTCAATTGTGCTGAACGGTTCGGTTGTTGGTTCGTTGACTTTTACAGGAACTACAACCTGGACTAACTGGTCAAAAGTATCAATGGTTATTCCTTTTCAGGCAGGGGTAAACAGGTTAAAATTTGTTGCAACAACGAACACCAGTGAAAATGCAAACATTGATCGGATAGTTATTGGTGGTCAAACTGCAACTCCAGTCTTTAAATTAACATTGACGAAAAGTGGTGCAGGTACTGTCTCTGCAACTCCATCAAGTGCAGACTCGATGTATGATGTAGGAACTATCGTGACCTTGAATGCCACACCATCTGGCGGAAGTTTCTTCTACAGATGGTCAGGTAATGATCAGAGCAGTTCGAATCCTTTTCAGATTACTATGAATGCACATAAAACTGAAGTAGCAGTTATGCCGGCATCTCCGGGGTTTGGTGCGTTTCAGTATGAAGCAACACCGAAGGGTTTTGCATCGATTGGTGCATTCACTTATTCTAACGGTACGACAGGAGGATCAGGAGTTGGCGCAAGCGTTGTTTATGTAACAAATTCGGATGATCTTGGGAATATTTTACTCAGGCGTCAGGATCTCGATCATATATTCAATTTTCCACCGTTAACTATATATGTAATCGGAACTCTTACGCCAGGATCAGTAGTCACAAATATGTGCGATGTTAAGCGTGTCTATGATATCTCCATTATTGGTGTCGGTGTAGATGCAGTAATCTCAGGGTTCGGTTTTAATATAGTTGAAGCAAAGAATATTATTGTCAGAAATATCAAATTTCAGAATTCTGCAATTGATGGAATCACTGTGTCGGCAAATGATATTGAAGGTACTGGCAATCATATATGGATAGATCATTGCGATTTCACAAATGCATACGATGGTGCTCTCGATGTAACACATACAGCATCTTACGTTACTTTGTCATGGAATCATTTTTATAATCATGATAAAACATGCCTGATGGGTCATTCAGATACACAAACGTCCGATGTTGCGATGAAAGTAACTTATCATCATAACTACTTTGATGGTACCGGACAACGTCACCCAAGAATCCGATATGGGAAAGCTCATATCTTCAATAACTATTATCGAAATAATGTGCTTTACGGTGTATCATCCAATCTTGAAGCTGATGTTTTGGTTGAAGGAAATTATTTTCTTGATGTACCGATACCCACGGAAACTTCGAGAGATGGAAGTCCGCCCGGAGATTTAGTGCAGAGAAGTAATATTTTTGCCGGAACAACAGGCATTCCCGGTACACGAGGTACTGCCTTCGAACCATCAGCATTTTATAATTACAGCGTTGACTCCGCTTCTAATATTCCTGCTATGCTCACAAGCTATGGAGGTAGCGGTAAATATGATTTCAGTTCAGGCGAACAGACGGTTAATTATTACTCCCTCACTGTGAATGCAACTCATGGAGTTGTTTCAAAAAGTCCCGATCAACTATCGTATGAAAACAATACGAGTGTTCTTTTAACCGCAATCGCAGATGCAGGTTATAGTTTTGATAACTGGAGCGGAGATTTAACCGGCTCAGTAAACCCCGCATCAATTATTATGAATGGGAATAAAACCGTTACTGCCAACTTTGCAATTAATCAGTTTGTTATAACTGCTACTGCCGGGGCGAATGGTACAATTAGTCCTTCTGGTTCTGTAACAGTTGATCAAGGAGCGAATCAACATTTTGATATCACTCCCAATTCAGGTTATTACATCCAAGATTTATTAGTCGACGCAATTCATGTTGATTCCACAACAAGTTATACATTCTATAATGTTCAGGGAAATCATTCTATCGCTGCAAGTTTTGCGTTGAATCCGGTTGATCAATTTTCAATTGCAATTACTGCTGTAAACGGTAGTGTTACAAAAAATCCTAATCAGCAACTGTATAATACAGGAACAAGTGTGCAATTGACTGCGGTGCCGGCAATGGGTTATCACTTCACAAATTGGAGCGGCGATCTGACAGGGGCGACTAATCCTGAAACCATCTTGATGAACAGCAACAAAAATGTTACTGCAAACTTTGCCATTAATCAATATTCTCTAAACATCATTGCAAATAATGGTTCTGTTGATCTGAACCCACCCGGTGGGACATATAATCTCGGGACAAAAGTTTATTTAACCGCGAATCCAAACTCCGGTTTTTATTTTCTAAACTGGTCAGGTGATTTATCAAGTTCAAATAATCCTGATTCAATCATAATTAACGGAGACAAAACTATCACGGCAAATTTCGGCGGAGTTGCTTCCATTGCGGGTGATTATCGAACGCATCAAACCGGAAATTGGAGCGATGTAGATTCATGGGAACGGTATGATGGAACAATATGGATAACACCAGCACCGATTGCACCAACTTCATCGGATGGTGTGATTAATATCCTTAATGGGCATATAATTTCACTTAACACGAGTGTGGCAGTAGATCAAGTTACAATAAATCCGACGGCTAATCTAACAGTACTTGCCGGAAATGTATTGACAGTTGCAGACGGCGCCGATAGTGTTGATATGGTAGTAAAAGGGACATTAAATAATTTTGGAACAGTTACATCAACCGGAAGAGTTAGTTTTGAAGCTACAGGTCTTTATGTACATAGTGTTCCGGCGGGTGCAGGATCGGTTCCACTTTCAACATGGCGTGATGGATCGACATGCAGGATAGACAGCGGTGCTGCATCAAGTCCGACAGGTATTCAAACACAATCACTCTACAATCTTATTTGGAACGCATCAAATCAGGGCGCCAACGGAGGTCCTAATCTTCCAAATGGATATGTATTAAGTGGCAGTTTAACAGTATTAAATTCGAAGGGGCTTCAGTTTAGAATAACAAACTTAACTGCGGGTGAGACGAAAAACATCTACATCAGGGGAGATGTGAATGTCAATGGAGCCACGGCGGTGCTTACTTCCTCAGGAAGCGGAGTTGACACGCTTACTAAAGTAATAATCAATATAGACGGAAACGTTAATCTTTCAGCCGGCACATGGAGCCTGAACAACAGCTCAAACGCTTACGCGGAATGGAAAATCAAAGGTAATATCAATATCACCGGTGGTACACTGCAAAGCGGCAACAGTGGCTGGTACGCGCGCCGCACGCTTAATTTCGTTGGCGGCGGAACGCAGAATTTCTCAGTTTCATCGCCCGGAACGATCGGGACGGCGACGACTACTTTTAAGGTTAGCAATTATTCAATCGTACAAATGAATTTCCCATTCACATTAATGGCTAACGGCGCTCTTAATCTTGAAAACGGCAAATTTATCACTTCAACCGGAAACCTTATAACGATTCCGGCTACAGGTAAAATTATCGGTGGAAATTCTTCAAGTTATGTAGATGGTCCTTTGGCAATAGTAATTGCTTCTGCCAATCTTTCAACAAAAACATTTCCGATTGGAAAAGGGGCTGCTTATCGTCCGGTGGTTCTAAATGTAAATCATGATGATGCTACGCCTACAACATATACTGCCGAAATGTTTAATACAGTACCTTCAACAAGAACATTGCCGTCAGCTCTAAATTCGGTTTCCGGTGTCAGATATTATAACATAACAAAAGGAACCGGTGCAACTTTATCTTCAACGCTCGGTGCGACAGTTCAACTAAGTTATGATGCTGATGACTTGATAACCGATTCATCAATCGTTCGTGTTGCAAAAGACGATGGCTCCGGGAATTGGCTCAATCTTGGAGGTAGCGGCACAGCAAGCAATGTAGGAACAATTACTTCAAACGCATTTCATTCATTCAGCGACTTTGCTCTCGCTATCGCTGATACAGCTACTCACGCTGTTGCTCCAACTGTTGCAACAAACTCAGTTAGTTATATTTCAACTACATTTGCATCGAGCGGTGGAAATGTTACAAACGACGGTGGCGCACCGATATCTGCACGTGGCGTTTGTTGGAATACAAGTAGTTCGCCGACGATATCAGATTATAAAACTACGGATGGAGTTGGCGCAGGAATTTTTTCAAGTTTCATGAGCGGTCTTACACCCGGACAAACATACTATATCCGTAGTTACGCAACAAATTCTGCCGGCACAGGGTATGGAACTGAATTAGTATTCTCAACATTATTATCAGTGACTCCTCCGGCGGTAACAACTACATTGCCCACTAATATTCAAGTTACCACTGCAATCAGCGGAGGAAATGTCTCTGATTGGGGTGGAGATTCTGTGACCGTGAGAGGAGTTTGCTGGAATACAACTGGCAATCCAACTGTCAGCGACAATCATTCAATTGATGGCAATGGCTTAGGTTCGTTCGCAAGCGGATTGGCACCGCTAATCGGTGGTACAACATATTATATCCGTGCTTATGCCACAAACAGTTCCGGTTCCGGGTATGGGAATGAACTATCTTTCATAACACAAATTCCTCAAAGTGATACCACTGTTGTGGTAGCCAAAGATGGAAGCGGCGATTATACAACTGTTCAAGCGGCATTCAGAGCAGTACCGAGTAATTACACTGGTAAGTGGAGAATCTTTGTGAAGAATGGAATTTATTATGAGAAAGATACACTAACCAGTGGAAAAATAAATGTTATCCTGGAAGGTGAAAATCGAGACAACACAATTATTACTTATGATGATTATGGAGATAGGTATGGTTCGGGAGTTCCAGGGACAAGCGGTTCATTCACAATCGCGATTGATGCAAGTGATTTCGTGGCAAAGAATATTACTTTCCAGAATACATATGCACCACAACCCGGAGTTACCGGTACACAGGCAGTTGCTTTGAGAACTCAAGGTGATCGTCATGAATACATAAATTGTAAAATTCTCGGATATCAGGATACATACTACACCTGGGGCGGAAATGGAACAGGCAGGATGTATCACAGGGATTGTTTGATTGAAGGAACAGTTGATTTTATATTCGGTAGGAACATCGTAGTATTTGATAATTGCACAATTCATGAAAAACGAAATGCTGCCACTATTACTGCGGCAAGCACTGATGCGACTTCTCAATTCGGTTATGTTTTCCGAAATTGTACAATCGTCTCAGATTCAATCGGTTTTGATGGCGTGCCAATTACATCTACATATCTTGGCAGGCCATGGCAGGCGAGTCCCAGAACCGTTTTCATCAATACTCTTGAACCTGCTAGTATTAATCCGGCTGGTTGGCAGGCATGGAACGTAACGCCATGTTTATACTCGGAATTCAATTGCTACGGTCCCGGATCAGGAACAAGTGGGAGAGTTGCTTGGTCGTCACAACTTACGGGTCCGGTTGCAGCTACGTATGCGCTCTCGAATATCTTTGCCAAGAATTCAGCAAGTTCTAATTTAATTCTTTACAACTGGATGCCCGCCAGTGCTATTAGCGATCTACCTCTGGCTATGAGAATTAATTCATCAGCCGGATCATATGGATCAATATCTCCTTCAGGAATGACTAATGTCGCATATAATGGATCTCAAACATATACAATAACTCCTATACCGGGGTATCATGTTCAGGATGTTTTAATTGATGGAATTTCAGTCGGCAATTCTGAAACTCACACAATATCAAATGTTACTGTGAACCATACTATCAGTGCTACTTTCGAAGTAAGTACTTATACCCTGAACGTAAATGCTTTGAATGGAACTGTTACCAAAGATCCGGATCAAACAGCATATTATTATGGAGAGTCGATATTGTTGACTGCTATCGCGAATTCCGGTTATCATTTCGTAAATTGGAGTGGAAGCATAAGCAGTACAGCTAATCCAACTACCGTCATAATGGATTCTAATAAAAATGTTACTGCAAATTTCGCAGCTACAGGATTTACATTGACCGTTAATTCTATTGGCAATGGAACGGTTGAGAAGAATCCTGATCTTGCATTGTATAACGAGAATGCATCGGTTGAACTCACTGCAATCCCCGATCATGGCTGGATATTCAGCGCATGGAGTGGAAATGCAACAGGGTCAGTCAATCCATTGGATGTAGTAATGGATGAGGCAAAGAGCATCACGGCAACATTCATACTAGATCCATTGTATCAGGTTATGTACCGCTCATTTGATCCTGACAGCATAGCCGGATCGAAAGATTTAAAGACAAAGTACAAATACATCGCTCGTAAGGCGAATGCATGTGAATTTGAATTCGACTTAACAGCACCGCAATCGGT
>JACRFD010000014.1 GCA_016218025.1 Ignavibacteriales bacterium | reverse complement strand
GAGTAAGAGATGGATACTAATTTAAGAAGTCAAATAAAAAATCTTAGTGTATCAGAACGAATTCTACTGGCAGAAGAAATTTGGGATAGTGTTGCGGAAGAGAATAAATCATTCGTACTATCATCATCCCAAAAAGAAGAATTGGAGAGAAGACTTGAATTATTTAATCAAAATCCAAATGCTGGAAGGAACTGGGAAGAAATTAGATCAGAGTTTTTAGGCAAGTAAAATGCGAACAGTTCGGTTTTTACCCGATGCCGAAAAAGAAATAATTATCTATGCTGTGTTCCACTCACGAAGAAATCCACAATCAATTAAACAGAGATTACCAAACACGGTTTGACACAGGAATTATCGTTACAGAGATTAATAATTGTTTTAGTTGAGTAAAATTATTTCAATGCTTGCTCGATATCAGCAATTAAATCTTCAACATCTTCAATACCAACAGAAAAACGAAGCAGACCATCTGTAATGCCCAATTTATCACGCTCTTCTTTAGGAACGGAAGCGTGTGTCATTGATGCGGGATGGCAAAGTAAACTCTCAACTCCGCCGAGACTTTCTGCAAGTGTAATCACTTTTAATTTACCAATCATTTTTTTTGCGTTATCAAGCCCTCCGAAATCCACAGAGATCATTCCACCGAAACCGCTCATTTGTTTTTTTGCAAGCTCATGTTGTGGATGAGATTTAAGTCCGGGATAAATTACTTTCTTCACATAAGATTTAGTTGAAAGATATTCGGCAATTTGAATTGCGTTTTCGTTATGCTGTTTCATTCTAACCGCAAGAGTTTTAGTTGCGCGGAGTGTAAGCCAGCAGTCAAATGGAGAAGGAACTGCACCAACAGCATTCTGCAAATACCGCAGCCGCTCGTGGATCATTTCATCATTTGTGATCAACATTCCACCGATAATATCGCAATGCCCGTTCAAATATTTTGTTGTACTGTGCAGAACAACATCAGCACCCAACAGTAACGGCTTTTGAAAATACGGAGTCATAAATGTGTTATCAACAACGCAAATAAGATTTTGGGCTTTGCAAATTTTTGCTGTCGCTTGAATGTCTGTTAGATTCAGCATCGGATTAGTCGGCGTTTCTATATAAACTATTTTTGTATTCTTCTTAATCGCGTTCTCGATATTTTTAGTATCGCTTGTATCAACCCAAGAAAATTCTAATCCGTAATCCTTATATATCAATTCCATTAAACGGTAAGTGCCTCCGTAAACATTATCTGTTACGACTAAGTGATCACCCGATTTAACTAATCCAAGAATTGCCTGAACGGATGCAAGTCCGGAAGCAAATGCAATTCCGTATTTACCTTTTTCAAGAGTTGCAATATTTTTTTCGAGAGCTTGCCGTGTAAGATTATGCGTGCGTCCATACTCGTAACCTTTATGAACTCCGAGAGCTTCTTGAGCATAAGTAGATGTTTGATAAATCGGTGTTGTAATTGCGCCGGTTGTCGGATCGGGAATTTGTCCCGCATGTATTGCATCAGTTGAAAAGCCCATTTTTAACCTTACTGAATATTATAAAAATTAATTATTAATTCACCTTACGCACGAAAGTTTTTCAGTTATCATTTCTTTGCGACCTTCGCGTTAACTTGGCGGTCTTTGCGTGAAATTTGTTCTTTTTTTCCACGCAAAGCACGCTAAGGAGAAACGCCAAGTGCGCCAAGTCTAT
>JACRFD010000013.1 GCA_016218025.1 Ignavibacteriales bacterium | reverse complement strand
TCGTTCTTGTATCTCATGGAGGTACTCTTGCCTTGATCCGTTGCTCATCATAATCGGTCCTTTTCTTGGGTTACATAAATTATGAGGCAACGACTTCTTTTTCAATATCCTTCGGTTACCTTTTTTATAGGGCAACTCGTAAAGCTAATATTATCTTGACAACTGGTAAATAATTTACTATATTAGCCATACTCGAAAGACGGTGGGGCGGGATTAATATTTACTCTACTCTACTCTCGGGATGATATTGGTGTTTCATAATTTATTTGGAAGGAATACAATGAGAAGTGCCGAAATACATATTGGTATTAAAATATTTGCAATTACAATTTTTGTGATTGCTCTGCCAACCTTAATTAAAGCTCAAGACACCACCGACGGTATAGTATGGGAGCCGCCGATACAACTAACAGATACTTCCTACAGCGCTTATATGCCAAAGATTGCATTGAGTGGGGATGATACTATTCATGTTACATGGTGGGGTGGTTTAAAAATACCTTATGCATCTTCCACCGATGGAGGCTGTTCGTGGAATGTAAAAGATTTAATACTAGACACAATTACTTATGCAAAGCGCTTCTCCAGTAATTTAATTACATCTCAAGATAATAGAGTATATATGATCTCGGCAGGAGAACCAACATCTGTAGCGTCGAAGCCAAGAGAAATAAGAATACATAAAAGTTCAGATGGAGGTATTTCTTGGTCAAGCCCAATAATTGTAGGAAAAGATTCAGTTGCAGGATTAAACTCTGCCAATATGAATGGGGATACATTGGTTATTGTCTATGCCCCAATGGTTAATGGTTATGTAAAAAGAGAGATGATGATTGTTTCCACAGATGCCGGAGAAACATGGGAGAAGCGTCCCGACACACTTGACGGCTGGACACGCATAGCGTTAACGCCGGGTACGCTTCATTTAGTGCGGGATGTATTCACAAATGGCGCACAGGAAAAACTTTACATGAGAAGCTTCGATCTCGGTAACACATGGTTTGATAAAGAAACACTCTCTACTGTTGATGGTAAGTGGTCTTACGAACATGCGATGGCATCTAACAATGCTAATGCTGATTCTGCACAAATTATGGTAGCATGGCGTGATGGACTAGCATGTGCAGGAATGGTTGGTTGCACTATCATAGAACGTGAAAGCCGCACTAATGGAGAACAATGGCTCAGTCAAGAAATTCTTACCGAACAACCCCGAGGTTCAGTGCCATCAATTGCATTGGATGCTAAAAATATGGCTGCTATTTCATGGAAGGATGAAATAGATCAATTAGATATCAAGAGATTATTTGTTCGTGTACGTAAAGATCCAGACTCAACTTGGTGTTTGCCAATTGATGTAACACAAGGCTCGTATGTTACAGGTATGAACGATATTGCATTATCTTCAAATGCTATCCATGTTGTATATAATAACACAGTAGGTAATTCATTCTGTGTTTTCTACCGCCGCGGAATATTTCTAACAACAGGTATAAAGGAAGATAATAACGAAATACCTGAAGGATTTTCATTGAGCCAGAATTATCCGAATCCGTTTAACCCAAGCACAAAATTGTCATTCGATATTAGTCATTCGTCATTCGTTTCAATGAAAGTATATGATGTATTTGGAAGAGAAGTAGCAACATTGGTTAATGAGATCAAGCAACCGGGGAAATACACGGTCACCTGGGATGCCAGTTCACTTGCTAGCGGAGTATATTTTTACAGTTTGATTAGTCAAGATTCACGATACAAGATATATACAGAAACCAAGAAGGCAATTCTAATAAAATAAAGAATGTAGTAGCTGGTCACCGACCAGCGTATGCGCAAATCATACTACACCGATCTCCACAAGAGCGGACAGGCAAGATAAACGATTCATGATACATATTGAAAAAAAGAAGGCAATTTTGATGAAATAGAAAAACATGGATTAATGGAGTGATGGAGCGTTGGGAAGATTGAGAAATTGAATAATTGTGAGATTGAAATATTAGCACCGTAGTGCGAAATGTTCATAGAATGCGAACAACAAAAAATAAAGCTCCGTTAGGAGCGGCGTGTGATGTTGACAATTGAATAATTGAAAAGGTTCCGCTTATGTCGCTTATGCTTCACTTCGGCGGGTTGCTCAGATTGTGGATTAAAGATTTGCTCCGCAGGAGCAAAATGTTTATAGAAAATAAAAAAAATAACATTACAAGGAATATCGGGCAAATGTAAAAGATTTTTCAAATAAAAGCGGGGCGGCGTGGTGATTCGTCATTGAACCTGAAGTGCTTGAACAAAACAGGGGTCATGACAGAGCCACATGCTACAGCCGCCCCAAGGTTGAAGGTAACCTTCAACCTGCAATATCACAAGCTGAAGGTTACCTTCTTCTGCCGATGCAAAAGGATTTGCCAATCCAACCTGCATCTGCTTAAATGTAGCAATTAATCCAATGATTTGAAAAACCTTAGTCCCGAATAAATATCGGGATCAATAAAAGGAGAAACAGTATATGTTTAGAATCAACAAAAAATTACTATTGGTGATTGCTGCTTGTTTATTAATAACTTCAACAACAGTGATTGCTCAAACATGGGTTTCAACAAACGGACCTCAATTAGCAACAAATGTTTTTGATGTAACCACGGGGAATAACAATATAATTTATGCGGTTGATAACAATTATCTTTTAAAATCTACAAACGGTGGAACTAGTTGGCGGGCAACCGTTTCAGGTTCAATTGTAACTCTTTGTAAATCGGATAATTCAAACATTGTTATGGCAAGCGGATTGAATTTCTTTAAGTACTCAATTGATGGTGGTACAAATTGGTTAGATTTTACTGGTGCTCTAACTACCAATCTCACCCCCTTTCGACTTTCTGCATCGCCTGTGAACATAAGCAACATGTTTCTTGGTAGGAAGTTTGATGCTTCAACTCGATCTGTCTGGAGAAGTGACCAATCAGGTGCAACTTGGAGTCCTTGTAATAATTTCACATGGTCGACAGATATTTATGATTTAGCGCCATATCCGGTTAATGATGTAAATAATCCAAGTCGTAATGCTTGGTTATGGGTTTGCGGTTCAGATCCGAATGGTTTACCTCCGGCAGGAGGAGAAATAACCGAAGCATTTGAAATTGAAGCATCTACAAGAGGTGTCTGGTTTTCGCCAAATGCAGGAACGGATTGGATCCCATACAAAATGGGGGGATTAAATCTTAGGTCGATTGCTGTAAACCATCAACCGTCAAGCACTCCACATGTATATATAACTGATGGAGCAACAGTTTATAAATCAACAGATGCGGGTGATAATTTTACAGCTCTGGATTTCTCGGATGCGTCGAATATTCACGTTATCAGAATAAATAACAATAATAATTACATATTCCTCGGTACAGAAAATGGAATATATCGATCGACCGATGGAGGAACAGCTTGGATGCATACTTTACAGGGATTAGAATCGCTTGAAGAGATCCGTTCAATAACAATAGAGCAAACAACAAACATCGTTTATGCAGGTTCAACCTTAGGAATATATAAATCAACAGACAATGGCGGCAATTGGGTAAAAGTGAGTAGAATGAGGACTCATTCAGTAGCTAGTGGTTTTCCAGCTTCAAGTATTTTAACGGTAAGCAATGATAACAGTTATGTTGGAATGTTTGATTCTTATTCGTGGGCAAATAAATATCTTGGAAACGCTGGTGCAAATTTCAGCAGCAATCAGATATACCGCGATCCACAAATGGCAAATGGCGCCCATATTGCAGGTTCACTTGACGGATTGCCCAAAATTTATTCAACCACCGATATGGGTGAAAATTTTTATGCCGGAACCGTTCCGTCAATAACAAACGGGAAATTTAACGGCACGGTGCGAAAGTTGAATACTTCAGACTTATATCTATACGGCGGAGCAGATGTTGATGGTAGCATTTGGAAAAATCTTTTTAAGAGCAATAATAATGGTGTGAATTGGTCTTCTGTTAGCTTCACGGTTGGTGGGGATGATCTATACATAAACGATTTTGCTCCTGTAGTCGGGCAAACATTAATTGCCGCATTAAGTGATGGAAGAATAATGCGTAGCATCGATGACGGACAAACATGGCCGGACGCATCATCGGTTGGAACCGCTGCAAATTCTTTAACGTGGAATCAGGCTTATACTAACGTGATTTATGCCGTTGGATCTGGTGGATTGTACCGGTCGACCAATACAGGTGGCTCCTATAATAGAAATATTCAAGGAGATTTCAAGAAAATAATAATGAATCCTGGATATCCTAATTCATCAGATTATGTTTTAGTCTTATCTACTGATCGAACAAAAATCTATTCTT
Source organism: Ignavibacteriales bacterium (assembly GCA_016218025.1). GTDB lineage: Bacteria > Bacteroidota > Ignavibacteria > UBA10030 > SZUA-254 > PNNN01. Next base: position 37,882 of record JACRFD010000013.1, on the reverse strand, counting down.
CTTCAAATGGGGGTTATACTTTAACACAAGTCCAATCTTCGTTACCAACACCGATCAATGACATAACCAGTGTTGCGGGTACTAATCCGGTACTTTATGCAGCAACGGAAACTGGTGTATATAAAGTTATAAAACCCGATCCAACTGTTCTATCTAGCCCTGCAAATCAAGCAACTAACTTGAATCCAGTAAATCTTGTTTTGAGTTGGCAATCACGGACAGGCGCAACATCGTATCATCTAATAGTTGATGATAATAGCGACTTTTCAAGTCCAATTATTAATAACCCAAATATTACACAAACTTCTTTTCAACAAACATTTTATTATAGCACGACATACTATTGGAAAGTTGCAACGGCTAATTTTCTTGGTGAAGCAAGTTATACCTCAGTTAATCAATTTACTACTATGCCACAACCACCAGCAATCTCGTTGACATGGACTCCATCTACAAGCGATGGCGGATTCTGTTCACCCAAAGTAAGTTATTGTAAAGTAAAATTGATCTGGACACCAATAGCTGGAGTGACAGGTCCATACAATATTTACCGATATATTTGCTCTTATAGTGCGGGAGATTGTGGTTCCACCCCATTTTTAGTTGCAGCAAACTATACATCTCTTTCTTATGTTGATAATTCAGTAACTGTTCTGCGGCCGGGAGAAACACCAGTGACGAGATATTATTATTATATAACCGGTTCTGGTGTGACTTCGAACAAGGTGAGTGTTAATTCAACAAACATTTGGAAGATAAATGATGATGAAAAATCAATTCCCGAGATAACAATGATGAATGAAAATTATCCCAATCCTTTTAATCCACTAACTGTTATTAAATATCAGTTATCAGCAGATGATCATGTTACTCTTAAAGTATATAATGTACTCGGCGAGGAGGTTGCAACATTAATCGACGAATATCAAACAGCCGGATATAAATCGGTGCAGTTCAACGCTGCTTCTCTTTCAAGTGGAGTTTACTTTTATCGCATGACAGGCAGTACATTTACTGATTTGAAAAAAATGGTACTTGTCCGGTAAATTCTATTTTTAATTCCATGTTTATTCAATAATTTCCACATCAAAGATAGGTAAATACCCTCGTGAATAAAATGTTCACGGGGGTTTTATTTTATGTCCCACCATTCTCTAATTGTGTGATGAAACGAGTTGATAAATAATAAGGTATTTTATTCATTCAAGGCGATATAAACTCCAAAATTGACTTTAGTTGACAGAAAAATTATATTATTCATGTGTCGTCTCCAATAAATACAATTCTGAAGTGAAGAAAAAAAACATATTATTTCTCGAAGATGAGGATGAATTGCTTCTTACGCTCGGTACCTTACTCCGAGACCAAGGATATGCGGTTATTGAAACTAAAACCGCCGAAGAAGCGCTTGATCTTCTGAAAAAGACAACTCCCGATCTTATTATCGCCGATATCAAACTTCCCGGCATCGATGGATTCGATTTTTTCCACGCAGTGCAAAAAAATTACTCTTCCAAAAATATTCCATTCATTTATCTCACCGCTTTCAATAACCTTCACGCAGCAATGACTGCTAAAGCCGAAGGCGCCTCCGATTATATAACAAAACCTTTCGAATTAGAATATCTAATCGTTCGCATCCGCGAACTATTACCTCTGTAATATCCCAAATATTTTTTTTGTTCAGATTTTCGTGATTCCTAGCACAGGGAATCACTCAGGTTTATTATAAATTTATAATAAACACTTGGAAGAATTATATGAATGAAGATAAAAGTTTGTTGAAATTATTGAAATGGGCTGGAATAGCAGCACTCCTTGCCATTCCTGTAATGGTCTATCTCAAAAATAAAAAAAATAATTCATCCTCTGATACTTTGGAAGATGAAATGGATATTTATTCTATTGATGATGAAAAATAAGCACTCCATTATTAAAAATTAGTAGGATTTTTTTCTTCTAATTCCTTCCAGTTTTTCACGGCATGTTTTGTGCATTTGCCGGGAATAAATTTTTTATTGAAAATTTCGACTTCTTTTTCAGGACAAAATTCAGTTGCAATCTTTTTTGTTTCCACACAAATCGTATCAGATACAACTCCTTCGGGCTGTATGAAATATGCAATCGGTAAATTTATCTTTGGATCTTCGTAAACATATTTCATAAATCTACCCCAAATTGGTGCAGCAGCCCTGCCGCCTTGCCCATCACTTGTTGTGAAATGAACAGATTTATTATCAAACCCGACCCATACACCTGCAGTGATTTGAGGTGTGAATCCTACGAACCATGCATCGGCATATTCTTGTGTCGTGCCGGTTTTGCCTGCAGCAGGTCTTACAAAATAATTTCTCACGCGGGCAGCCGATCCGCCGTTCACACTTCCTTCCATCATGTTCGTCATTAGATAAGCGGTCTCTTCACTTAATACTTCGCGTTTTGCCGGTTGATTTTCTTCTATTACGTTTCCATTTTTATCTTCGATCCGCAAGATTGCAATCGGTTCAACATGAACACCTTTATTCGCATAAACGCCGAATGCGGAAATCAATTCAAGCGGCTGAACTTCACCTGTTCCGATTGCAAGCGATTCATATGGCGGTAGATCGGATTTGATTCCCATTCTATGTGCATACTGAATTACGGTAGATACGGGTGCTATCTCCATGATTGCACGTATTGCAACTAAATTGATAGATTGTTTAATCGCTTCACGCAGCGTGAATTTTCCTCCGAATGTATGATCGAAATTTTCAGGTGCCCATCTTGATCCGTCTGCCATCATTAATGTGACAGGTTGATTTAGTATTTCATAACAGGGGGGATAACCGTTATCGATAGCAACGGTGTAAACAAGTGGTTTAAATGCTGAACCCGGCTGCCTTTTTATTTGTGTAACATGATTCAATCCATATTTGAACATTTTAAATTCTGAACCGCCGACCATTGCGAGGATATTTCCATTCGTGTGGTCGATAGCTGTAAAACCTACTTCAATGCGGGACGCAATCTCTTTTACCGAATCGATATAATGTTGATTTTTCTTGAATGCTTTGGCCATGCTGTCGCGTTGTTTATCGCTGAGTGCGTCACGGTATTGGTCGGATGTTCTTATTGCGAGCGAGACAACTTGCTTTAATTCATCGCGGTGATTTTTCCAGTTCCAGCTTTTTGAAAATGCAGGTTGATATTCATTTAAATGTTCCTCGATGGCACGATTTGCATATCGCTGCATACGGCTATCGAGTGTTGTGTAGACCGATAAACCATCGCGATAAATATCGAATCCATATTTCTCTGCTCTCTGAATTAACTGTTGCCTCACCATTTCTACGAAATGAGGTGCGATTCCTGCCTGCAATTGTTCATCCAAAGGAATAAATTCAAGTTTCTCATTCTTAGCAGATTCAGCCTCCTGCTCTGTTAAATAATCGTATTTTACCATCTGGCTCAAAACAGTATTTCTCCGGTTGATCGCTTTTTCAAAATGTCTGAATGGATCATACGCACCCGGACCTTTTAATAAGGCAATCAGCAATGCACTTTCGGAAGTTGTAAGTTCTTTCGGTGTTTTGCCGAAATATATCTGCGCAGCCGATGATATTCCATAAGCGCTGCGTCCGAAAAATGTAATGCTCAGATACATCTCAAGAATTTCTTTTTTAGTGTAATTCCGTTCGATTTGAACTGCCGTTATGAATTCCCTTATTTTTCTTGTCATCTTACTGAAAACATTCTCATTGAATCCTTTCAGTTCATATAAATTCCTTGCAAGTTGTTGTGTAATCGTGCTTGCTCCCTCTCGCAATCTTAGAGTGAAAATATTCTTGACCATCGCACGCATAAATCTTGGCAGATCAACTCCCCAATGTCCGTAAAAGTTTTTATCTTCAGTTGCAATCAATGCATCAACTAAATGGGGTGGAAGCTGATCGAGAGTTACGGAGGTTCTATTCTTAATATAGTATTGATCAATTATTTCACCATCGATGGAATAGACTTTTGTGGCAAATTCAGGTTTGGGATTTTCAAGTTGTTCGAGTGATGGTAATCCGGAGAAAAGATAAATTCCATATAAAACAGACAATATGACCGCAGCAATCAAGCCAATGATTACAGTGCGTTTATCTTTTTTAAGAAATGTTTTTAATCTTTTCATTTTTTGGGGAATTCCCATGTTTGTAGTGTTATATTTCCGTTCTCCATTACAGCAAAGCGATTATTTGATATCCAGTCTCCCAAATTTATGTACGTTCCATTCCCGATCTCTTGCACAGAAGCTATATGCCGATGACCCATGATTACAAAATTGAAACCTTCTGCAATTTTTTTCGCAGCATATTCAGCCATGCCGTCGCCTTCACCGTAATGTTTGTTGGAAGTATATTGGCGGCTTTTTTTTGAGGAGGATTTTGCCAGACGCAATCCAATATCGGGGTGCAGCCACGAGAAGAACCAAACCGATAAAGGGTTGCGGATAATTTTTTTCAGAATCAAATATCCCAAATCATTTTTTGCCAATCCGTCGCCATGATGCAAGAATATCTTTTTACCTTGATGCTCAATGTCAAAAGGATCGATATGAACTTGTATTCTGATGCTGTTTGTGAAATAATCTCGCACCCAGCAATCGTGATTCCCGGTTAAAAAATGAATTATTATTCCGCTCTCGACTAATTCATCCAGTTTGGCGAGAGTGCGGTGGAATCCTTTTGGTATAACGCTCCGGTACTCAATCCATGCATCAAAAAGATCCCCAACGATGTATAAAGCTTCCGCATTTCCCCTTAGGTTATCTAAAAAAGAGAGCAGCCGATTTTCTTTGGTGCGTTCTTCCTGAACTGTACCAAGTCCCAAATGAACATCCGAAATAAAATATATCTTTCCCATCGTTATTTGATTTTCAGTGTTACCTCAAACGGATATTTAAACCTGCTGCACCAACCATCGGAACCGGAACAATAAAAGTATATAAGTGTGCCTTTCACGGTCTGTTTTCCGGGGTGGATATTTTTTGATAATGTGAATTTTTGAGTTACTGGTTTTGATGTATTTAAATATTCCTCTTTAGGTTTCCGGGGAACATTTAATTTCTCGACTTTCGAAAATAATGAAGAACTGTCGAATTTAACCGAAATCGGAGGTTCAAAATTAATATGGATATCTTTTTTAGGTTTGAATTTTATCTCGATTTCGCCTGTTGAGCCTGCAGGTAATTCATTTTGTTTTAGTTTTATTTGAACATCAACCATATCATTTTTCTTCCCCTGATCATTAGAAAAAGTTGAAGAAATTGTGAGTATGATTAAAGCAAATATTATTATAATGAACTTATTCATCTTTAAAAAATATACATGTAGTTGAATCGATTATAACAAGTTAAATAAAAAAAACATTCCGTAAAAATATGGTATTCAGTCGGGAAATAATTCTAAATCCTGACAGGTTCTTTCACTCGCTGAAGTACTATAAAGCCGATAATAAAAAATATCCCGATGGACGCGGCGGCGGCATGCTCGTTTGTTAAATCGGCAATGATGCCATAAATAAGAGGTCCTATTACCGCACTTGCTTTACCGCATAGGCCGTCGTAAAATCCGAAAAATTCCGCTTCGCGTTCACGTGGAGTCAGCAATGCCATCATGCTTCTACTGGCTGATTGTGAAGAGCCGATTGCGATCCCTGCCGTTAACGCAACGATGTAAAATAGAGCGACTGTTTGAATAAAGTATGCCGCTATTGAAATGCCGATCCACAAAATAAGTGTGATGGAGATAGTTTTTTTTGGACCGATTTTATCGGTAATAGTTCCGAAAACGATAGATCCGATAATAGCGCTGGTTTGAACAACCGCGAAAAATGCAATGATTTCCTTGTCACTCATCTTAAGTATATTTTCCGCAAAAATTGCAGCAAACGAAATTACGGTCAATATTCCATCGTTATATAAGAAAAATGATATTAAAAACAATGCGATGTCAGGAAATTGTTTTTCGATAAAAATAGCCCTGAATGTTTTTTTTGATTGTGTGAATCCGATGGAGAATGATGGTCGCGTTACTTCAGCTTTAGTTTCAGGGACAAATAAAAAAAGAGGAATTGAAAAAATCAAAAAAATCAATGCTGCTACCACAAAAGATAATCTAACGAAAAAATAATACTCGGGGGCAGTTTGTTCGGGGAGTATCAGAGCGACAATCACAAGTACAAAAAGAGCGCCGAGGTAACCCATTGCAAATCCGTATCCCGACACTCTTCCGTATGATTTTTTTGAGGTTATTCCCGGTAAAAAAGCATCATAGAAAACGATGCCACCTTCAAAACCAACATTTGCAAGAACAAATAATAAAATACCCAGAAAGATCATTCCGGGTTGTATAAAAAAAAGTAATGCTGTGCAGATAATTGAAATGAGCGTGAATGAAAGAAGATATCTTTTCCTTTTGTGCCCGGAATCTGCGGCAGCACCTAATGGTGGCGATAAAATTGCAGCGATTATCATCGATATGCTGACGGCTAATCCCCAAAGTATACGCTGACCGCCGCTGACAATGTTAGTAAAATATCTTGAGTAGATTACAGTGACAATAATTACAGAGAAGGACGTATTAGCAAAATCAAAAAGTGTCCATGCAAAAATTTTTGACCTGTTATTCATTAACGAAATTTAAATTACTGCTTCTCTTTGGGAGGAATTTTTTGTTGGTGGCTTATTTCTACCGGGTTGGAATCATCAATTAATCCTCTCCCTTTTTTTACCAGAATTTTTGATTTTTTAAAATCTTCCAGAAGGGCATCGAGTATTCCGTTTATGAACTTACCACTCTGATCGGTGCTGAAATTCTTAGCTATCTCGATAGACTCATTGATGGTGACTTTCGGAGGGATTTCGGGAAAGTAAAGAAGTTCGCATATTCCCATCCTTAATAAAATTTTATCGATGTATGCAATCCGGTCAAATTCCCAGTGAGCTACTTTGTTTATGATGATCTTTTCAATTTCGTCGTTATGCCGGACTACTTCATTGATCAGTCTTTTAGCAAAATCGAAATCATCGTGCGATTTTTTTATTTCGCCAAAAATATTTTCAATCACATCTGTTATAGGTTCTTTCGACATTTCATATGCATATAATGCTTGAAGAACCTTTTCGCGGACCAATCTTCGTTTAAAAGTTGCCATACTGTTACTAATGTAGGCAAAATTTGTCAAGATTTCAAAAAATTAATCTAAGAGGATGAATCTCCTAAAAAACTGAATATAGAACCTTTCTTTGCCGTTTCCTCATTTCAACAATGTCATCCTACGCGTCTCCATGTCTGTGCTCGTTCTTAATTGGTAAAAGTAAATTCCGCCCGGATTATTTTCAGAATTCCATTCAGCCGTGTAGTTCCCCGGGAGCATTTTTGCATTGATCAAGGTAGTAACTTCGGCACCTAGAAGGTTAAAAATTTTCAAACTAATTTTTTCTTCCCGTGATAATGAAAAATTTATTTTTGTGGATGGATTAAATGGATTTGGGTAATTCTGATTCAATTTAAATTCTCTCACAACAGAATTATTGTTTTCGATTATGCCGGTGGCAGGGTTTACCGTAATTATACCTTTCATTCCTAATGTTGCATGTGTTCCACAAATGTAATAATGAATTCCTGCAGATTGGATTACCAGCGTCCCACCTCCAAAACCTAAAACGAATCCGCCGTTGGATGTGGTACCGTTTGCATTCCATGTTGCTTGATTTACTTCAATCACGTCATGGATCGATGCCAGAGAAAAAACAACCGTGTCCCCAACGGTGATAGTGATGGAACTGGGCGTAAAAGTAAAACCGGAATTTGTGATTATATGTGTTGTAGAAAAACTTGATGTTATTAGTACAATGAATAATGTAAAAAATAAAATTAGTTGTTTCATAGTTGATCTCCATTCATAACTTTTTGGACTTAATATCTAAAACATTTTTATTTGATTTTAAGTGCCATATGTGCGGGAGGAAAAATATTACTTACGAGATTGATTAGTCGTTATGGGATGACTTCTTTATATGAAGATATATTCTAATTTTAAGAATTTATCAATGATCGAAAGATTGCTTCTTTGCACACGCCAGAATAAAAAGTTATATTAATGATGTATATGATTCAGAATGCTCGAAAATTCTGTCAGAGTCTGCTGATGATGTTATGAATCAAATCTATTATTAATCAGAAAAAGGATTTAAATTGTCGGATAATCAAAAAAATATAAAATTTGATCCCAATAAACCGTTGCAGGTTGGTGGTCAGGCAGTAATTGAAGGTGTTATGATGAGGGGACCTAAAAAGATTGCAACCGCTGTGAGACGGTCGAATGGTGATGTTTTAGTAAGAAAACGGGAGTATAAATCTCTCGGTGAAAAGTATAAATTTTTTAAGCTTCCCATTTTACGCGGCGCAGCAGGTCTTGTGGAAATGATGTTTATTGGAATAGAAACATTGAATTTCTCTGCCGAAATTGCGATGCACGATCTTGATGAAAAAGAACGTAATAATGGAGGAACAGTAAAGAAAAAAAAATCTGCAAGTAATTTACGACTCAGCCTAACGGTAATATTTGCGCTCTTGATGGGTGTTGCGATTTTCTTTATTACTCCGTTATTTATCACTACAAAATTGTTTGATGTAGAACAAGATGCATTCTGGTTTAATATTATTGCAGGCGGCATACGGTTATCGATCTTGTTGCTATACTTGTTGGGAATTTCGTTGATGAAGGATGTAAAAAGATTGTTCGAATACCACGGCGGTGAGCATAAAGCGGTAATGTCGTTCGAATCTTCCAAAGAAATTACTTTGGAATCGGCAAAGTATTCAAGCAGGTTTCATCCAAGATGTGGAACGAGTTTTATTTTGATTGTAGCATTGGCATCGATGTTATTATTTTCGGTTATAGATTCGTTCTTGATTTTATGGCTTGGGAAACTTACCCTTCCAATACGATTAATGACGCATCTCCCTTTAGTCCCGCTGGTGGGTGGTGTATCTTATGAATTTATCAGATGGTCATCGAAAAAAACCGATACATTCATCGGAAGAATATTAGTTGCGCCGGGGTTGTGGATGCAGCGCATCACGACAAAAGAACCAAACCAGGAGCAGTTGGAAGTTGCCTTGATTGCATTAAGAGCGGCTCTGGATTTGGATGAGGTTAAACCTGTGAAATATATTCAGAACGTATCTGAACTTATTGCAAAATAATTAAAAACGACTGGAGAAAGTCAGAGACGGTAAAGTATGTTTGAAAAACTTGAAAAGCTGATTGATTATTATAATGAAATTACGAATCAATTATCAGAGCCTGAAGTTATTTCGAATCAAGAAAAATATCGGGAACTTAGCAAAGAACATAGTGAGAAAACAGAGATAGTTAAAAAATATCTTGAGTTTAAAAAGGTTCAAATTGATGTTAAGAATCTGAAAAATCTTTCCGAAAATGAACAGGATTTGGAATTACGGGAATTAGCCGGGTCAGAATATGCGGATGCGGACATTCTCTTAAAAAAAATTGAAGAAGAATTAAAAGTTCTTCTAATACCAAAGGATCCTAACGATACCAAAGATTGTATAGTCGAAGTACGCGCCGGAACCGGGGGCGATGAAGCAGCCCTGTTTGCTTCTGATTTGTACCGGATGTATACAAGATATGCAGAGCGTGCAGGATGGAAAACCGAACTGATAGATTGGAACGATACCGGTTTAGGAGGATTTAAGGAGGTCATATTTTCCCTTAAAGGAACGGGTGCATATGGAGCGTTGAAATTTGAAAGCGGTGTTCATCGCGTGCAAAGAGTTCCGACAACAGAAGCACAAGGTCGGGTGCATACTTCGGCGGCAACCGTTGCAGTTCTCCCCGAAGTGGAAGATGTGGAGATTGAAATAAATCCTGCCGATTTACAATTTGATACTTACCGTGCCGGCGGTAAGGGGGGCCAAAATGTAAACAAGGTTGAGACGGCTGTTCGGATTACACATAAACCTTCCGGGATAGTTGTGGCTTGCCAGCAAGAGCGTTCGCAATTTCAGAACAGGGAAAGGGCGATGAAAATGCTTCGGTCAAAATTATATGAAATTAAAGAGCAGGAACAAAAAGCATCCATGAGCGCCCAGCGGCGTTCAATGGTGAAAAGCGGAGATCGCAGCGATAAAATACGGACATATAACTTTCCACAAAACCGTTTGACCGATCATCGTATAAGTTTGACACTCTATAATTTGAATGAAATAATCGACGGTAAATTGGATGATGTAATAGAACAGTTGAAGCTGGCAGATAGAGCTGAAAAACTTCAGGAAGCAAGTGATTAAAAGTTTTTTGCTTTAAGTTTCCTTTTTGTCAGAAAAAAATCTGTAATTATTCCGCTGCATTTTGCTTCGAGAACACCTCCGATTGTATGAACTCTGTGATTTAATCGGGTATCATTAGTAATTGTATATAACGAAGAACATGCACCGGCTTTGGGATCATAAGCACCAAAAATCAACAAGGGTATTCTTGCTAATACTATCGCACCCGCACACATGGGGCATGGTTCAAGTGTAACATACATCGTGCATTTTTCTAATCGCCTGGTTTGAAGATGAGATGCTGCCGCAGTAATTGCAATCATTTCTGCATGTGCAGTCGGGTCTTGAAGCATTTCAATTTGATTTGAACCTTTTCCAATAACAGTACCGTTATGGACGATTATAGCACCTACCGGAACTTCTTTCCGTTTGTTTGCAATTTCAGCTTCCCGGAATGCAATTTCCATCCAATATTCATGATCTTTTTCGTTGAGCATATACGTTTCCATTTCAAATGAAAACAAGTATACAAAAAAGTATCGATTTCCTCAAAATTGCATCTAATAATGAAATGTTACCCAAAATCACATTGTTTTTATCGATTATTTTCGATATTTTAGTAAAGCATATTTTAAAATAAAGCTCAATATTTCAGATGATGAACCGTCTCCCCACAGTTCTATACATCGCATTGGTGTTTTTTACCCGTTCGGTATCTTACACTCAAGCGATCACAGCCGATATCGCTGCCACTAATTACGATACACTCAAAATAGTATCTTACAACCTGTTGAATTATCCGAACGATAATACCACCAGAGATCCTTTTATGCGGCGAGTCATTCACTCCGTAAAACCCGATATACTTGTGGTTCAAGAGATGACAAGTTCCTCCGGTGTTACTGCTTTTTTAAATAACGTGCTTAATTATTATCAAGCTGGTTTATACACAACCATAGCATTTCATGATGGTCCTGATACTGATAACCATATATTTTTAAAAACGGGGAAAGCATCAGTTGTTAGTGCTGGATATATCACTACTGCTCTCAGAGATATTGCAGAATATGTAGTTAGACTGACCTCTTCAAATGATACGGTACGATTATATTCGCTTCATTTAAAAGCGAGTACAGGTTTTGAGACCGACCGGCTTGCCGAAGCAACGATATTGAGGAATCACCTTAACTCATTACCTGCCGGTACAAAATTTATGGTGATGGGTGATTACAATATTTATACTTCAACAGAACCTGCCTTTCAGAAATTAATTAGCAGCGAAACTGATAACGATGGACGATGTAAAGATCCAATCAATGCCGTAGGAGATTGGAATAATAATGCTACATTCAAATTGATTCATACCCAATCACCGCGTGTGAGAGCGTTCGGTGGAGGTTCAACGGGGGGTATGGATGATAGGTTTGATATAATTTTAACTTCTTATTCTTCACTTGATAATAATACAATTGTTTCAAGTTATAAGGCATACGGCAATGATGGGAATCATTTCAACGACAGCATCAATCGATTACCAAACAGCGCAGTTCCCGATAGTGTTGCAAACGGTTTGCATTATGGATCAGATCATCTTCCGGTTACATGTAATTTTAAATTCGAAAAAAGTGTCGGTTCATTTATTCTAATTTCACCATCCAACGGTGCAACAAACCAAACAATTTCAGGAATACTTAAATGGCAGTCATCGATAAATGCTGCAGGTTATGATCTTTACTTCGATCAAAATAATCCTCCTACAACAATAGTTAGTACCAATCAAACCGACACAACTTATTCTTATACTAACTTGGTTCAGGGCAAACAGTATTATTGGAAAGTAATTGCAAAAAATGGATCAAAAACTGTTTCGTCGTCTTTATGGAATTTTACAACACTCAGTTTAAATCCACCGAGCGAATTTAATTTAATTTCACCTGCCAACGGTTCCACTAATCAAAACCTTAATGGTTCCTTATCTTGGCAAAGTGCCCTTGATGCAGAGGGATATGATATATATCTGGATACAATAAATCCACCGGTTATAAAAGTAGATTCAAACATTTCGAATACAACATATTCTTACACTAATCTACATGGCGGAAAAACTTATTATTGGAAAGTAGTTGCAAAAAATTCTGCCGGTGCAACAACCGCAACAAATACTCCATGGAGTTTCATCACTGCGTTCCCTCCGGCACAACCGACAAGTTTGACTCCGGTTACGATAACTCCCAATGCTATCTCTTTAGCGTGGGTTGATAACGCCACAGACGAAGAGGGATACCGTGTTTATAGATCAGTTGGTGAAACAGGTCCTTTTAGCAATGTAAGTGGAAATCTAGGAATAAATTCATCTGCTTACACCGATACAGGTTTAGAAGTAAATCATAGATACTATTACAGGGTTGTTGCGTTCAATATTGTGGGTGAGAGCGATTATTCTTCAATTCAAAAAGCAACACTCGCATTAACACCAGGTTCGCCTTCTATTAAAGAGGTAACTCCACATTCATTTCGCATAATTATCAACCCCGACAGCAATAATTCGGTGACAGAATATTCCGTAAGAGTGATAAAATCTGTTGATACATTTTACGTTCGAAATGACGGATTACTAAGTTCAACGAAAATATGGAATACATTCCAGATGTTTGGTGGAACAACAGGGATTGTGGTGAATAACCTTGATTCAGCAACAGCATACACTCTCGATGTTGTTGCCCGAAATATAGACAATATTGAAACAGATTATTCTTCGCAGGTAACTCAGTTTCTTCCATCATATTTATTTAATGGAACAGTGGATGCCGGGTGGAACTTAATCTCATTACCAGTTTCGGTTACAGATGCAGCTAAACAAACTCTTTTTCCTTCCAGTATTTCAAATGCTTATATGTATAACGGATCATATGTTTTAGCAGACATATTAAGTCAGGGTACTGGGTATTGGATAAAATTTGGCTCTTCAGTTACAGTTGAAATTGCGGGTAATCCTGTTAACTCGGATACTATAGACCTTGTAGATGGATGGAATCTGGTAGGTTCCATAACACAACCGATGCTTGTCAGTTCGTTGTTCACGATACCCACGGGCGTCACCCTCTCTCCATTCTTCCAGTATCAAGGGTCGTACAATTTAAGCACAACGCTCGAACCTTTAAAAGCATATTGGGTTAAAACTTCAATTGCTTGTCAGTTGGTATTAAATCCCGGTATGATAAATTTAAAATCGAACATAGATTTTCAGGATGAAAAAATTCCTAATAATCAAAATGTACTTTCATTTTCAGATAAAGCTGGAAATAGACAAGTTTTATATATTGTTTCGGATTTAGAAAATAGAAGATCATCTTATGCCTTGCCACCGCTGCCGCCGGGCGATGGTTTTGATGTGAGATTTAAATCGAACTCGAATCTTGAGTATTTATCTGATGATAAATCGTTAACAGAATTTCCGATATCTATCCAAGCATCTGCTTATCCGGTAATGTTAAGTTGGAACCTTACAGATAAGAATCATGCATTCTCAATTATAAATGGATCGAAAGAAGATAATCTTTCGGTAGCGGGGGAGACGAATATAACTAACTCAAGTTCAATAATTATTTCAGTTAAATCGTTAAAAGACGTACAACAACCTCAACAATTTAAACTCAATCATAATTATCCAAATCCATTCAATCCTGAAACATTCATTTCATATGAACTGCCGGAAAGAAGCTCTGTTAGATTAGCGATCTTTAATAATCTTGGTGAAGAAGTCGCAGTTCTTGATGAAGGATTAAAAGAAAGCGGCAATTACCGTTTTCGATGGGAACCGGAGTCAGCGGGAGGAGTGTACTATTACCGGTTGCTTGCTACTTCTGTCATTGATAACTCTAAAAGTTATCAGTTGGTTCGTAGAATGGTATTTCTTAAGTAATCTTTAGTAATAATCGATTTATTATTTTTGAGCAGAATTTCTGCAAAGAATATCTATTCCCATATCGGAATGTAAATATTACAATAATTTGTAAATTATTCACTCTGTTATGAAAATATCACTCAAAAATGTTATAGAAGAAGATCATTTTATGGAATAAAAATTGTCGTTTTACTGTTAGATATATTGAAAACGAAAAATAAGTTAAATAGAATTAAATAAGAAGAAGTTATTAATGAAGCATTTTAAAGCGAACTATTTTGTAATATTGTTATTACTTTGGATACAAAATTTATCACAAGGGCAAACAAGCTACAATATCTATTTCGGGGATAATCATTCTCATTCCTGGTACTCAGATGGAAATAAGGACAAAACTCCTGCATCATTTCCTCTGCCGGTTGCACAATCAATTACCTGGGCGCGTAATAATCGATCTAGTTTAGACTTCATGGGAATCAGCGATCATAATCATAACGAAAGTTTAAATATGACTCTGGCATACTGGCGATCGGGTGTTAGAGAAGCAGATTCGGTAAATCAGGATGGGAATTTTGTGGGAATGTTCGGACAGGAGTGGGGGACTATCAGCGGCGGCGGCCATGTACTTATTTATGGAACAAATAAATTGTTCGGATGGAATCCCGGTGTTTACGATGTTTATGTCCCCAAATCAAATTATGCTTTATTATGGGATTCGGTAAAAAAATATAACGGTTATTGTTATCTTGCGCACCCCAATAGTTCTGATTTCGGAAATTTGGCATCAGCATATAATGCTAAAGCCGACAGCGTAGTACGCGGTGTAGCGATGAAAAGCGGTAATGCATTTTCTACAAATACCACAGAAACCGATCCGGATGCAGGCGATTACACATCTTATTTCAATACACTGTTGTCAAAAGGATATCATGTTGCACCGATTGCAAATCAGGATAACCATAACACAACATTCGGTAAATCTAATCAGCAACGAACTGCAGTTGTTGCACCCTCTTTGAGCAAAGTAAATATTGATGATGCGTTCAGACAGAGGAGAGTATATGCAACCGAGGATCATAATTTGCAATTAAGATTTTCTGTAGACAATCATCAAATGGGTGAGATGTTTTCGATGAGCGGTTCAGTCCCGTTTCGTATTAAAGTGACAGATCCCGATGGAGAATCGATCACCAAAATTGAATTACGTTATGGTGTTCCCGGGTCAGGCTCATTACCCACTGTTCTGACGAGCGTATTAAACAAAGATTCACTGATTTATTCATATACTCAAACCGCCGGTTCAACGTATTATTATTACGTTTACGTACAAGAAGCAGATGGCAACGAAGCTTGGTCGGCACCAATGTGGATTACGATTTCTGCCGGTTCGCCGCCCGCTGCATATAATCTGCTAAGTCCGGTTAATGCTGCAACCAACCAATTGGTAAACGGTTCTTTAACTTGGCAAAGTTCAGCAGGTGCAACATCATATGATGTTTATCTGGGTAAAACAAATCCACCCGCAATAAAAGTGAGCGCTGATCAAACAACTACCACTTACAATTATTCCGGACTAAGTAATGGAACAATTTACTACTGGAAGGTAACAGCAAAAAATTCAAACGGTTCTGTTGATGCTATTTCTTCACCATGGAATTTTACAACCGTAATGGCTTCACCTGTCGCATTCAATATGCAATCCCCTGCAAACGGTGCTACGAATCAACCGATTGCTGGTTCATTATTCTGGCAGTCTTCAACAAATGCAACAGGTTACGATGTTTATCTGGGCATTTCTAATCCGCCTGTTAACAAAGTCAGTTCAAATCAGATCGCAACAAATTATGCCTATTCAGGATTAATGAATAACACATTGTACTATTGGAAAATTGTGGCACGAAACAGTCTTGATACCATTGTCGCCACCGGTGCCCCATGGAATTTTACTACAATAATTTCTGTACCATCAGCATTTCAAATAGTCTCTCCGGTTGATAGTTCGATTAATCAATCTGTTAATGGTATATTAACGTGGCAGGCTTCTACTTATGCATCAACGTATGATGTTTATCTGGGGAGTACAAATCCACCCACTACAAAAGTGAGTGCCGATCAAACGGTAACTTCGTTTAACTATTCAAATTTGTTAAACAATGCAACGTATTATTGGAAAGTTACAGCAAAAAACGTTGCCGGCTCAACAGATGTAACCTCTTCACCGAAGGTATTCAAAACAATTGTGGCTTTACCAGGATCTTTTAATCACCTTGCGCCATTAAATTCAACTGTAAATCAATCGGTAAACGGTACATTGACATGGCAAGCATCGGCGAATGCTGTTGGTTATGATGTTTATTTGGATACAATAAATCCACCGATTATCAAGGTTAGCTCGGATCAGACAGGAACTTCATATAATTTCACTAATCTTTTCAACGGTAAATCTTATTACTGGAAAATAGTTGCAAATAATATTGCCGGTTCAACAATTGCAACATCGTCTCCATGGAATTTTACGACAATTGTGGCATTGCCTGGATCTTTCAATCTGCTTACACCGGTTGACTTAAGTACGGCTCAGCCTTTATCAGGTGTTTTAACTTGGGAAAATTCAATTGATGCTGCATCGTATGATATTTATTTCGACACTATTAGCCCACCGGAAGTAAAGATAGATTCAAATCTTAATACTACATCTTATAATTATTTGAGCCTGAATGGTGGAAATAAATATTACTGGAACATTGTTGCAAAAAATATTTCAGGTGAAAGGTGGGCAGTAATAAATGCTCATTCGTTCACAACAATTGCTGTCCCGGTTGCTCCGGCTGATGTTCAACAAAGTGCCGTTTCAGATTCGGAAATTATTCTAACATGGACAGATAAATCAAACAACGAAATTGGATATCGCATTTACAGATCGATCGATACGTTGGGTATGTTTCAAAAAATTGGTTCTGATTTGCCCGCTAATAGTACAAACTTCAATGATACTGGTCTGCTGCCGAATTTGCGTTATTATTACAAAGTTGTACCATACAATTTATTGGGTGAAGGAGGAGATGCTTTTATTTCCGGAATTACATTAGCTAAGATTCCCACCGCACCTAACGTCTTTAATGTTTCGTTCTCTGAAATTAAAATAATCATTGATTCATTATTGAACCCTTTAAATCAGGAATATGCGATCAAGATCGAAATTGAAGGTCAAACAAATTATTTAGAAATTGATGGCTCTCTCAAAGCCGATATTCATTGGCATGGGATTTTGGATTGGGGCGGAAATAGCGGACTGCTGGTGTCTAACTTGCCGGCATGTGCATCTTATTCGGTTAGTCTCAAAGCTAGAAACCTTGAAAATATCGAAACTATCTGGAGTGATCCGTTTACAGGTAATGTGAATTGTTACTCGGTAGATCGCCAATTAAATGAAGGCTGGAATTTAATCTCTATACCTGTATTAACAAACTATGCCAATCCTTTAGAGATGTTTCCCAATGCATTGTCATCGATCTTCACATATAGTTCAGGATATATTTCTTGCGATACGATAGTCAAAGGATTGGGCTATTGGATTAAGATTCCGAATAATTCCATCAAAAGTTTTGTAGGATTACCCGTTGAGGATGATACAATATCAGTACAAGCCGGATGGAATTTAATTGGAACTATTGCTGAAAATATTCCAGTGAACTGCATACAAACCGAACCTGCGAATATCATTGCTTCTGGATTTTATGATTATGCTGGTTCATATTCACGGGTTGATACTTTAAAGGCTGCTCACGGGTATTGGTTAAAACTGAATAGTCCCGGGAAAATGATTTTTTCGAAAAATAATATTACAGCTATTGCTGCACCCAAAATAAACAGGATCGATAATTTTACGCAATCCACTTTTCAATTTGAGGATAACCGGTCAAACAAGCAAATATTAGAAATTTATTCTGAAAGTGATTTCGATAATAAAATTGATTTAGCAGTACTACCCCCCTTGCCTCCTGACGGTGGATTCGATGTCAGATTTTCGACTAACAAATCAATCGAGCTGGCGGGTGAAGAAGAAGAAACAAGATTTCCGGTTTTGCTCCAGGCATCTCATTATCCGGTAAAGATTTCGTTATTAAGACAAATTACAGGCAGGCGATATTATCTTTTGAATGGAAGAACGAAACTCGAATTGAATTCAGATCAAAATATTATTATTAACTCTGAACTTAAAAAGTTTGAAATAGTTATACAAAAAACATCCGAATCAAATCTGCCAACCGAATTTTCATTATCTGAAAATTATCCGAATCCTTTCAACCCATCGACCCAGATTTCATATCAAATACCGACGCAATCGTTTGTGAAAATTGTAGTTTATGATCAACTCGGCAGGGAGATTACATTGCTGGAAGAAGGTATTAAAAATGCCGGCACATACAAATTGAACTGGATTCCCGAAACCAGTTCAGGAATTTACTTTTGTAAATTGGTTGCGGTACGATTAGATAATCCACAAAATATTTTTACGAAAACTAATCGAATGATCTACCTGAAATAATTTCTTCAAATTATCAATCAACCACCTTGATCTCTTTTAAATAAAAAACCTTTTCGGTTTATTGGTGAATCTTCTTACATAAATTCAGTTATCAAAAACTTTTTGCATAGCTGAGAGTTGCCAATAATTAATGATGATAGTCTCTCTGGATTTTTACCTGTCTCAATTAATGCAATTCTAATGAATTTCGAATTTATAAAAATTTCTTTTCTCAATTCAATTAAAAAATTTAAATAATTGTCTAAAATTTGCAATTATTCATCAATTTTTTTGAAAAAAGCATTATTATTAATAATAAATAAAAAATACTTGACATTATTATAAAAATTACTTAATATAATGCACTAAAATAACAAGGTTAAGTCATTATATTTCGAAAAACCACATAATCAATAATCTAATAATAATCTAATAATGGAGGGTTAATGAATAAACAAAGACTCTTTTGGATAATTAGTGCCATCCTAATTTGCCTGATAGTAACTAATGTTCAGGCAGAAGTAAAACATTGGATTGGAACAGGAATCGGAACCGGAGCGTTGTGGAACGTTGCGGCAAACTGGTCTCCTGCAGGTACTCCAACTTTTGAGGATGATGTAATTCTTGATGGCGGTGGCAACCTAACCATCAATACAAACGCATCATGTTTTTCATTTCTGCAAGTCCTCAGTCCGGGTACTCAAGATTTTACAAACAACGCATCGTTGACGGTCGGACTTGGCGGATTGCGGATAACGGGCGGTCAATTAAAGATGAATGCGTCAAATAATTTCATTGCAGTGAGTGGTGATTGGACTCAGGAAGGTGGTACCTTTAATGCGGGTACCGGCACCGTTAAAATGATCGGTGCAGGAGTTAAGCAGACTATTACCACATTTTCACCGTTCTGGAATTTATTGATTGATAATATTGATGGAGTTGATATCAGTTCCGATTTAGAGATTGGTGGTCAGCTTTCATTGGTTAACGGTATTCTCACAACAGATCCCTATTCGTTGTTGATAAAAGAAAACGGAACTGTTAATAGAACTGCTGGACACGTTTATGGAAACATGGCGAAGTGGGTATCTGACGCTTTTCCAACTGTCACGTATGAAATTGGTGATGATGTAAATTACACGCCGGTTACCGTAGATTTTGATGCAGTGACAATACCAGGCAGTTTAATGCTTGAATCATTCACCGGAGATCATCCGCTTGTGGCATTTTCGCCAATAGATCAAACGAAAAGCGTCAACCGGTTCTGGATATTTTCCAACAGCGGAATTGAATTTAGTTCATATAATGCAACATTCAATTTTGTTCCTGAAGATTTAGATCCAACCGTTAATCCGGATGAATTTATTGTAAGCAAAATTGATCTTTCGTCATGGGAAATGCCGGCGATTGGTGTCCGTACAGCTACGAGTACACAAGCATTAGGTATGACTACAATGAGCGATTTTGCCGTGGGTGAAATAAAGAAATTCCCGATCAATCAATATCCATATGGTAACGGTTATATAGATCCGGGTGGAGCAATGGTTAATTATGGGGCAGATCAGTTATTCCAATTTATCGCCTTACCGGGTAACCATATCGATAGCGTTTTCATAGATGGTAATTATGTTGGATCTCCAACCGAATGGCTCTTTACAAATGTGACTACACCTCATGCAGTGAAAGTAAAGTTTATCGAAGATACATTATTCGTAAACGCCACAGCCGGAGCAAATGGTACAATAGATCCTTCGGGAAATGTTCCATACTTGCCGCATGCGAATGCGAGCTTTACGATTACTCCCTCTGGTGGATATCATATACTTGATGTTCTTGTGGATGGCTCTTCAATTGGCGCGGTTAATTATTATAATTTCGAGAATGTATTGACGAACCATACAATTCATGCAACATTTTCGATTGATCAATATTCAATATTTTCAACAGCGACTGAAGGGGGAGATATTATCCCCGGCGGAACAGCTATTCTGGATTCAGGTGCTGTCCAACAATACGTGATGATTCCATGGACAGGATATCATCTTGATACTTTATTTGTTGATGGTTTGCATGTAGATTCAACGTCGAGTTATACATTCACAAATATTCATGCAAATCATACAATCCATGCACAATTTTTGATCAACTCATACACGATTGCTGCATCAGCAGGATCAAATGGTTCCATCGAACCTTCGGGCATGGTTCACAAAAATTATGGTGAAAGCCAGCAATTTGTTGTTACTCCAAATTATGGGTATCACACCGATAGTTTGTTTGTTGACGGACTGCATGTAGATTCAACATCGAGCTATACTTTTTATAACATTATTTCAGATCATTCCATCGATGCAAAGTTTGCATTGAATCAATATACAATATTAGCCGGAGCAACTTCCGGCGGTGCAATCACTCCAAGTGGAGCAATCTCAATTTATCATGGTGGAAGCCAGAATTTCTTAATGACACCCGATGTCGGTTACCACATTGATACATTGTTTGTTGATGGTTTGCATGTAGATTCAACGTCGAGTTATACATTCAGCAACGTAAACGGAAACCACTCGATTTTTGCAAAATACATGATCGACATGTTTACTATTAACGCCACATATACACAGGGCGGATATATTGAACCTGCCGGTGATGTTTCGATTCCATACGGTTCAAACCAAAATTTTGGAATTGTTCCATCAATCGGTTACTATCTCGATAGTTTGTTTGTGGATGGTTCTCATGTCGATTCAACTACAAGTTACACATTTTATAATGTAGTTGATAATCATACTATTCATGCGCAATTCAAGATCACGATGTTTACAATTACCTCCTCATCAGGTCCGAATGGTACAATTGCCCCGCTTGGATCGGTTCAGGTGCCGTATGGGAGCAATCAGCAGTATGTGATGACTCCAAATTATGGTTATCATTTGGACAGCTTAATCGTCGATGGACTTGAAGCAAAACCATTTACACCGTTCACATTCGAAGGTGTAACAGGGAATCATACTATCCGGGCTGTTTATCGGTTGAATGATTATACAATTTCAGCTTCGGCAACAAGTGGCGGTACAATAACTCCATCTGGTGATATAATAGTCGCTCATGGCGGTTCGCAGAAGTTTATAATTCTTACAAACACAGGATATCACCTTGATACATTGTTTGTTGATGGTATCCATGTTGATTCTTCATCAAGTTATACATTTACGAATGTTGTGATGGATCATTCTATTCATGCGAAAATCATGATAGATGTGTTCCAAATTATTGCAACTTCAGGTTTGAATGGTAATATTGAACCTTCAGGAAACGTTATGATTCCATACGGATCCGATCAAACATTCACGTTCCTACCAAATAAAGGATATTATGTGGATAGCGTGTTTGTTGATGGAAGTTATATCGGTAACGGTCCAAATTACACATTTTTAAATGTAACTGCACCGCATACTATTCATGCAACATTTGCAATTTACGCTTACACCATAACTGCTTCTGCAGGCACAGGCGGATCAATTAATCCTTCGGGTATTGTAGGAGTAAATTATGGTGCAACAAGACAATTTACTATTACGCCAAATACAGGTTATCATATTGATACGGTTTATGTTGATGGAATAAAAGTTGATTCAACGACAAGTTATACTTTCTATGATATAACCGAAAATCATACAATTCATGTTTCATTCCGTGCGAATGTTTACACTATAACGGCAACCGCAGAAGGATTGGGTATTATCATTCCTAATGGATTCATAGCGGTTAATCATGGTGCTACCCAGCGATTCTACATGGTGCCGACCTTCTACGGATTTGAAGTAGTAGAATTATTGATAGACGGAGTTCCGGTCGATTCAACCAGCAGTTATACTTTCTACAACGTTACCGATAACCATACTATCCATGCTATCTTCGGTCAAAGGGTGCATCCGGTGCCAACACTGACGAATATTCATCCAACCGGAGGTTATCGTGGCGATTCATTGGTGGTAATATTTGTTGGCAGTAACTTCCTGCCAGGTATAACTTCAGTTTATGTTGGCACAGGGCTATCCGTCAACTATATCGAATTCTTCCCCGGAAGTACCGATAGTATGAAAGCCAGCATTAAAATCAATTACAATGCTGTCGTAGGAATCAGAAACTTCTATGTTACCAATTCACCTCCGGGTGGTGGTCCATCGGAAACAATTCAATTCAATGTTTTAGATAAGGCACCAACAGCGGCAAGACTTATCTCTCCATTGAATCGTGATTCACTCACAATTCCTGAGATTGAAAATCTCATCTTCGCATGGGAGAGTTCTACAGATGCAGATTTAATTGATACGGTAAAATATTCGCTGCACATCTGGGGAGCAGATTATGATTCGACAGTGAATGGGTTAGCTTCAACAACCGTTATGATGCAGTTGTCGAAGTTGATGAGAAATTCATGGTACAACTGGACTGTTTCTGCAACTGATGGATATCTGATAACAGCGTCACCCGATACATTCATGTTTTATGTGAAGTTCACTGACGGAGTTAAAGATATCGCAGGCATACCAACTGAATTCACACTGCGTCAAAATTATCCGAATCCGTTTAATCCTACAACAAATATTCGCTTCGAATTACCGAACGAAGCTGTTGTAACTATTAAAGTGTATAACACAATTGGAACGGAAATAGCAACACTGCTTGATCATCGTACCTTGCAGCAAGGAATTAAAGAAGTAACGTTCGATGCAAATGGATTTGCATCGGGAGTTTACTTCTGCAGATTCTACGCAGAGGCTTTGGACGGAAAGCAATATATCTCGACCAAGAAAATGGTCTTGATGAAATAGTATCAAATCTGGTGGATTAAAGCCGGCTCCCTTAACTGGGACCGGCTTTTTTATTATTCTGCTGATATTGAGAAATGTGATTCAAGTGAGTGACATAATAAATCAACTTCATGTTTCCCGATGATCAGAGGGGGGAGCAATCTAATTACATTAGTGTTTGTGCAATTTACTAGGATACCTTTTTTAAGAAGTGAATCGACCACCTTGCTGCAGTTGCACGAAAGTTCAATACCAATCATCAATCCTTTTCCCCTGATCTCTCGAATTATCTGCGGATATTTTTGTTGGAGGTTGAGTAATTGATTAAATAAATAATCTCCGACTATTCCGGCATTTCTGATTAATCCATTTTCTATAACTTTGTCAAGAACAACAGTTCCGGCTGAACATGCAACCGGATTCCCTCCAAAAGTCGAGCCGTGGCTTCCGGGTGTAAGCACTCCGGAAACATTTTGATTACCCAAAATTGCTCCTAAAGGCAAACCACCGCCGAGTGCTTTTGCTATAACCACAAGATCGGGATTAATATCGTAATAATTAAAATAAAATAGTTTGCCTGTTCTGCCTATCCCTGATTGTATTTCATCGGCGACAATTAAAAAACCGAATTCTGCTTTTAGTTCTCTGAGAGTATTTATGAATTCTTCCGATGCAGGGATAACACCTGCTTCCCCCTGGAGAAATTCCAAAAACACTGCGACTGTTTTATTATTTATAGATTTCCTAAGATCGTCTATATCATTAAAAGATATTATCCGGCAATTCGGTAAAAAAGGTTCGAATCCATCTTTGTATTTCTTCCTGTCCATCAGAGATAAAGATCCCATGGTTCTGCCATGGAAAGAATTCGAAAAAGATACAATTTCAGTTTTACCGCAATCGGATCCCCATTTCCGTACTAATTTTATCGCACCTTCAATTGCCTCGGTGCCGCTATTTGAAAAAAATACTTTTTTGTATCCTGTATGTTTCGTCAATAATTCTGCCAACAATGATTGAGGCTGCTGCAAAAAATAATTTGACAGATGAATATACTTTTGTGCTTGTTCGGTGATTGCTTTTATAACATCCGGGTCACTGTAACCAAGCGAATTGACGGCAAGTCCTCCGAAGAAATCTAGATATTTATTTCCGCTTTCATCAAAAAGATAAACCCCGTTCCCGTGGCTTATTTTTATTGCAAGTCGATTGTAAGTGTTAAAAAGATTCGAATAATTATTTTCGGGTTTATGCATCTTCTTTCATTCCGATATTTTTATAATATACCATTTTTATACGACAGGTTGAATTGATAGGCAAAAATCGTTCTTACAGCCTGATATTAATTTTTGATGGTAATTTTGGAGGGGTTACTCTTAAATTCGATAAAAATATCGATGGATATATTTATACAGTTGAACGTTTTAAACCAGAGATAAACCGCCTTATCGTGGTAATTTGCCTATTATTTACCTGCTTGTGTTGGCATCATAAATGATTATAATATTTAAATTTGAAAGAAATATTAACAGCATAGAAAAACAGGATGAAATCAGCACATACAGAATCTTTTCAAGATAGCCGGTTATTGAGGTCGGATTATACGAATTTAATAAATAAACTATACCTCTCTAAAACTAATTTATGGGGACTTGTTTTAGCGGGCGGTGAGGGGAAAAGGCTGAGTTCGTTCATAACGGATTTGTATGGTGTGGATCGACCGAAGCAATATTGTTCGATTGTTGGCGGCAGATCAATGTTACGACATACTCTCGATCGTGTTAAAACAATTATTCCACAGGAAAATATATTAACTGTAATAAATCGTAATCACGTAAAATATATTAATGAAGACAGGTGCTGCCAGAATACCGGATCGATATTAATTCAACCGGTGTCTCGCGAAACTGCGAACGGAATATTGCTCTCTCTTCTACATATATATTTTAAAGATCCAAATGCTCATGCCGCAATATTTCCATCCGACCATTTTATTCTGGGTGAAGGTAATTTCATGAATCACGTTCAAACTGCTTTTCGTTTCACTCGGCAGCATTCAGAAAAAGTAGTTCTATTAGGTTCTAAGCCGAATGAAGTCGAAGATGGTTATGGATGGATTGAAAGCAGTAGAAGTATATCAAATATTAACGGGATGAACATTTGTTCAGTGAATAAGTTCTGGGAAAAACCGGATAAATTAAAAGCTCAGGAGTTGTACAACAATAGGTGTCTACTCAACACCTTTGTCATGGTCGGTAAAATAAAGACATTTCTTTCATTGTTTCGAAAAACAATGCCTGACACGTATAAATTGCTGAGCGGAATAATGTGGACCGGAGAACCGTACAGTGGAGTGCGTCTGAATGATATATATAAAAACTTACCGTTGGTGAATTTTTCCAAATCAATATTGGAATCATTTCCCGAACAGTTTTGTACTATTGAAATATCGAAAACCTATTGGAACGATTGGGGTGATCCCGACAGGATATTGGCAGATATTGAGCGGTTAGATTTACGGATTGGAGGCACACGAAAATTATCTCTTATATCAACTTGAGAATCTAAATTATTGCCCATGAATATTTTCATACCCCTTTAATCTAACCATATCATAACCCGGAGAGGAAGCACTATTTCTTTTGAATCAATTTTAAATATGAATTATAATTTCTATAACTCAAAGTCGACTCAAAATAATATATTTTTAAGGATGATATCTCGGTGATCGCTTTAAAAATATTGCCATCTTTCGTTTCTGCGTATTTTCTTTTTTTCAGGTTCATATTAACGTTTTTATAAAATATATTCTTTTCGGATTCATTGGCGAATGTTATTTGAGAAAGATAAATATGTCCAGTGTCGGTTTCAATCGGCAAGAGGTAAGCTGAATAATTTGTCAAACCTTCAAAGAAATCATTCCATTCAGGAAATCCGTTCTGAATGCCAAGTGTTCCATTGAAATATTTTAAACGATCAAGATGTTCTTTAAAAACGTGATTCGAAAAGAGCCGGGGGGGAGAATAATTAATATCTTTATTTTTGTTACTGATGATTTTTGCAATAGCGGTTGATAAGTTTTGCTCAGGTTCTGTTCCGTTTTCGTTAATAATTCGAATAAAGTTACATCCCTGTATCATTTGAATCATATGAGGTGTTTTACAATTATATCCTGATGTAGCTGTCTCCGGTATGCATTTTCTGTGGGATACAGAAAATACACCGAATGCAGCTTCATTGTTCTTCATTTCATAAAATTCCAACTTAAAATTATAATCCTGCCAAAAAATTTGCTGGACAAGTAATTTTACGAATCCATATTCTAAATATAGATCGGCACCGCCATCAATATATCCCCAAAGTGAGTTTCCGTTATAACTTTCGGTTTTTAATATTTTCCCACCTTCTAATTCAGGCTGATTTATTTGCAGCGATTTTATTTGAGTTATAGATGAGGAACCTGGAATTATGAAGAGTAAAACAATAATTGTTTTTAAAAAAAAGTCCATCGGGAATTTATATTTGAAAACCATTTACTTTATGCTAATTTAATTTGCTGCAAATCGATTTTATTCAGATCAGCAACACCGAGCTGTAAATTTTGGGCAAGGTCTAAGAAAATTCTTCCCTTCAGCGATTCTTCTTTCTGTATTTTTTCTTCAATTCTCTTTTTGAGAATTATTTCATATCCGATTCTATCAACTGCCACCGGATCTGTTCCAACCAAAACGGTTTTATAATTGAAGAAATATTGTTCGTCTGCCCCCGGTCCACCGTTATAACAACCTTTAATTCCATCTACGATATTCAACACAACTTTATCCCGGATAGGGGGGAACGCACAAACTTCGGCTGAAGTTTCAGCCCATAATTGTTTATGCAGCCTGCCTGTGTTGGAGATGCTTCCGTATGCAAGGTTTTTCAGACAGAGGGTTACCGATGACCCTGCATTTTTTAAAATCGGGATATTTATAATTTTATCAACCTGCTGGGTAACTATTTTAGAAAAGTATGAATGTTTCCCCTCATTTATCATGTAGGGCATTGTTTCGGCATCATATTTTTGTTCAACATCAGCCCAGTAATACCAGTTCTTGTCAATCATTTCCTCGCCGTAAAGTTTTCCATCCTTATCCACGAACGAGCCTTTATCGTCTTTTTTTTCTGTTCCAATCACTTTAATTCCGGGAAAATTTGTTTCATTGAATCCCACCTCATGCATTTCAAATTCGCGCCTGTCCCAGATAACTATATTCTTTTTTGGTACACCTGCGGCTTCAAGCTGCTGGATTACTGCCCGCGTTATTTCCAAACTTGTAGTTAATGTAATGCCGGCGACCGGATTTACTTTCAGTCCGATAATATCTTTGGGTGAAACAAATGATCTCCATGCATCCGAAATATCTTTTTCACCGGTGAGTTGGAGCATTCCGCTTTTTATCATATCTGACGCGGCGGTAAAATTAATTTTGTTTTTGTCGATGCAGTTAGCATGTGTAACTTTCACTACCTTACCGGGATATTTACCGGGCATTGAACCTGCTGTCCGTGGATGCTTGAGTGCATCCTTGATATTTGTCTCAGGTTTTTTATCGGCGGGGTTTTGAGCAAAGATTTTTGAAATTGGAATAGCTGATAACAAAGCACCAAAAC
This sequence comes from Ignavibacteriales bacterium, assembly GCA_016218025.1. GTDB lineage: Bacteria > Bacteroidota > Ignavibacteria > UBA10030 > SZUA-254 > PNNN01. Next base: position 9,658 of record JACRFD010000013.1, on the reverse strand, counting down.
TGCCTGTAGTTAGTAGTTTGAAGAAAGAACGTCGATTTAACATAATATTCACCTGTTGGAAATATTGACTGATGATTTATGAGATAAAATTAAGGAATTATCGGGTTAAAACAAATATATATTTGAAATATTTGTTAAATCTAAAAAAGAAATTAGGTATTATTCATGAGTTAATATCATATTTTATTATTTTTTATTCTGGGTATTTATTTATTTGGGAGATCAAGATTTATCAGATTTGCTCGGCATGCTTCGTTGGTTACCGGGGACAAAAATTAATGGAAAATGGGAAGGAAGCATTGCGCTGATGCAGAGTACTCCGCCGGGCAATTAGCCGCTCAGTTGCTTATTTTATCTGATCAGGAGTATGTTCAAGCAAGCTTTTCAAACTGTCGGCAGTTGAGATATTTCTTGTTATCTCTGTGGTTATGTGTCTGGTCTACCGGTGAACCTGTAGAAATTAAATTTGAATTTGTTTGTTTACATTATGAAATCACCTTGATGAATGAATTATTTTCATCCACAAGTGATCCACCCACCCCTAATATTAAGAGTAAGATGTCTTAAAAAAGTGAGCTTTCAAACCTGATTTATGGTTGAATTTATTCTTTAAATTGGAAGGATTTCGGGGTAATAGATAAAAGATAGATTTTTGTCATTAACATGATCTGAAGATGAAAAAATATTTTTGCGAAAATGAAGAAATAATGTGCGAGAAAACTTGACATTACTGCCAGATTTTAATAAATTAGCGGAATAAAATTTAGGGATTTGAAGCAGATGGAATTGATTTGAGAGTTGCGGATGATGAAGAGCCTACGATGATAAGAGAAAATTTCCTGAAGCAGAAAAACGAACACCTTTTACAGGATCACAACAATAAAATGCTGAAATGGGACGAAGAATGGGCAAACTAAAAAAAAATAAACACAGTTAAATCATGCTTCTCGCTTCGGAGAATATACCGTTGCTCTCGGAAATTATTTTATTTGTAATAGCCAAGACATCATCTGACAGTTTCCTTTATTTTTATAGTTGTGAATATACTAATTCTGTCAGATTATATCCTAACTACTACATCTATTGTAGTTCGCAACGGCACATCATTTTTATGCGAGACGTTATTTGCCATTGCCCAACTCTTTCTGATTCTAATAGCCCATACATGAACAAAGAAAGGATCATAACATGAATGAACAGAAAAAAGAATTACAGATATTTCCGAGACCTGCATCTGGCCTTGTAAAGGCTATCGGTACTTGGGGTGCCATCCTGTTCGGAATTCATTGCATTAGCCTCTCCTCATCAGGATTTATACCTTTTTCTTGGGTTGCCTCTGTTTGGCCAGGAGCTAGCATCATAGGACTTCTTTTTATTGCAATGATAACATCAACAATCCATGGATATACCTTCGCTTCCATAGGCATTGCAATGCCACGACCTGGAGCGGATTATGTCTTAGCCAGCAGGATCCTCCACCCAATTCCTGCATTCATGGCAAGCTGGACATTGGTAATCTTTAGTGGAGTCGTTGCGGGTGGATTAATTGCATGGATACCCAAGAGTGCGCTACCAGCCCTTCTGCAACCAATGTCTATAATCTTCAATGATCCCACATACTCATCATGGGCAACATATGCCTCAACGCCCCAAGGTTCTCTGATTATTGGGACAATTTGTGTCGTCATCACTTACGTCTTAATGGTTTTCCCCAACAGAATAATTCTTTGGACGCTAGCTATAGGCTTGGTACTTGGCCTCCTTGCGTGGGGAATAATATTCTATTCTCTAATCGACAACGGCGGAGCCGAATCTTTCAGGAGCGGATGGAACACTTTTATGGCTTCAACAGGACAATATGGTAGCTTTGACAAGCGCATTGAACTTGCCGAAAAAGCTGGAATGATGTTTTCAGCCAGCACGGCAACGATGACCATGGCTGGACTAATCATGGGGTTTTGGATTTTCTATGGCTACTACATACCGACTTTCTTTGCCGGAGAAGTTAGGAAGGCGGACACAACCGCAAGTCTCATCAAAGCTAGTCTCTCATCAATCTTTATCGCTGGTGCTATATTTATTGCAGGCGTATATCTACTCGAACGACTTGTTGATGAGAGGTGGATTGCGGCGGAAGGTTTCATCTTTAACAATCCCGATGCAGTAGCAAAAGCAGCAGGGGAAAACGTAACGGGCTATCCTTGGATTACATTCTATGCCGCTATTCTTAAACCGAAATTCTTTTTGGTGTTACTCACTGCTTTCGCTTGGGTCTTCACGCTCATCAACCTAGCCCAGACTTACTTCTTCTATGCTAGTCGCATAGTGTTTTCTTGGTCGTTAGATCGAGTAGTGCCTGAATTTCTTGCTTATGTTCATCCTCGCACAAACAGCCCAATCATATCGCTGGTTTTCATCGCTATTCTTGCAGAAATCGGTGTGATTGATGCGTCCCAAGGTGGGCCACTCGGGACACAACTTACCTTTGCTTTCTTTGCAGTTGTCACACAACTAGTAAGCGTTGTCGCAATTATAGTATTTCCCTATAAAGCAAAAGCGCAATTCGATCTGTGTCCTGAATTCATCAAGAAGCCGTTCTTAGGCGTACCGAGAATAACCTTCTTTGGTATTATTACTCTCGTTTATCTTATTTGGATGATCATTGCGTCCTTTCTTTTTCCTGCTGTTGGTGTTGCAAACCCGATCAACACCCTTCTACTCTTGATGATACTACTTTTCACTGGTTACATAGTATTCATTTATGCAAAGTGGCATCGCAAGAAATATGAAGATATTGATATTTCATTGATCTATAAAACTGCACCACCTGCTTAATAACAACAGAACATTATTCCGACGAAAACAAAATGAATAGCGTCAAAATTCTGTTTGCCTCCGATCTTCACGGATCAGATCTTGTGTTTGAGAAGCTCTTAGACGCAACGATCACTTGGAAAGCTCATGCCCTCATTATTGGTGGCGATGTATCGGGTAAGACGATGACACCAATATTACAGAAATCGCCACATAGCTATGAAGCCAATTTCCAAGGTAACCGCCTGAACTTAGAGTCCGAGATTGAGGTTGAAAAACTTGAAAAACACATTTCAAGCTCAGGCAGTTATCCGATCCGACTCACGGTTGATGAGTATGACAAAATGCAAAGCGATCCGTCACACAAGGATCAACGTTTTTTGGTGGAGATGAAACTACGGCTTAAACGTTGGATAACGGATGCACAGAAAAAACTGCAACCCCATGGTACCCGATTCATTTTGATGTGCGGCAACGATGATCGCTGGGAATTGGACGATGTAATCAGTTCATCTAATTTCGCTGAAAATCCCGAGCGCACCATTCTCACTCTTTCTGATCGACATGAGATAATCGGAGAATCAGGCACCAATGTGACACCGTTCAATTGTCCCCGTGATATGGATGAGAATATTCTCCAATCTAGAATTGAAGCCAAAGTAAAAAATATTAAAGACTTATCTAAGGCGATCTTCGTGCTTCACGCACCACCGTTCAATTCTCAGCTTGACTTAGCACTGAAACTCGACCATAACCTTAAACCAATCATGGTCGGTGGAAATGCAGTGGAAGAGCCCGTCGGCAGTAAGGCCGTCAGGAACATGATTGAGCAATATCAGCCACTGCTTTCACTGCATGGGCACATCCATGAAAAACCGGGTTTTCGATCAATTGGAAGAACAAAATGTGTAAATGCTGGAAGTGAATATGATAGGGGTATCATGAAAGCATTCTTCTTAACCATAATAGACAATGAAGTGCGTGGACATCAGCCTCTGTCATACTGATTATTTTGAAAAGGAAAATTCATATGAACGATAGAACAACAAAAATAATTAATACGGCAAAGCAATTGATAGACACTTTGGGATCTGAACATGGCATTCCAGTTAGGTTCTTTGGTTCTGGTGCCATAGCTCTCCAATGTCAGTCGCATATCTCCTTATGGCAACAACTCAAGCGTAAGGAGATCAACGATCTTGACTTAGTAACTTTCAAGAAATATCGTTCCAACGTTAGAGAGCTGATGAAGAACATGGGATACATAGAAGATCGTCGTTCTCAGGTCTGGGAGAAGCAGTATGGTCGCCTCTTATTATATCATCCAAGTGGTGAGTTCCCCGTTGAGGTGTTCTTTACGCCTATTCTACTCCATCACGATATAAACCTGCAGCATATTCTAACGATTGAAAGATGGACTATTTGCCTAACTGACCTTGTACTTTCAAAGTTACAATACGAGGTACTAGATCGGAAACAACTGATTGATTTGACGCTCCTATTTAAATCGCATATCGTTGGCAACAATGAGTGTCAAACAATATGTTGTCGTAGAATAGTAGATTCCATCAACAACGATTGGAAAATGCGATATACTATTGAAAAGAATCTCCCCCATCTTAAGGCGTTCATCAATGAGGCGGACGTGAAAGCCGCAATCGGGGATGCAGATTCAGTAATACGCAAAGTGGATACAATCCAACAGAGGCTTATTCAAACTCATAAGTCTGCAATCATAAAACTGAAAGAGAGAGCTTATCATTTCCTCCATTTACCCATAGGTAGACCAGTCGATTATCCTAGTCCAGATCGTTGGAGTTGAACATGCCATCACTGAAACCCGAAGAGATTGTTGCATATGGAACTATCTTCACTACTCTTATTTTGGCGCTTATTACTTTTTGGTATGCACTGGAAACACGTAGGATGCGGAAAGTTATGGCTCGTGATTTTACATGGCGAACTCAATTATCATTGGAATTTGAACCTTTAGAACTATCACGTAACAACGATGGATCGATCCTGATAAAACAGAGCCTCATCAACCTCGGCATCGCTCCAGTAACGCTTACTAAAGCCTTAATCTCGTGGCACTCAATTCAAGGCGACCAGAGTATTCATCACATCCTCTCTGACCAGTTACTGCCGATATTCCTTCTGCACGACGAGCGTCGCAGCATAACCTTCAAAATTTGTGCATCAGAATTGCAACAGATTGAAATGGCCTCTGAAAAGCCAATCCATGAGTATGTTACAGGCGAGATTTGCTATGAGTACTCAGACCAACACGAGCAATCTAATTCGAAACGGATTAACCTCATTCAAAGATATAGGTTGGGCAAGAGCAAATAACAGCAGTAGCAACGACGCTAAGAAAGTCATGGTGAGAAACTCGTTCAATATTTCGTTCATGAAAATGATTCATTATAGTTCGCTCAATTATTACATGCTTTTCCGAAACGCTAGGTGCAACCGTACCTAAGTAAGATGATCAACAAAACTTTTAATTTGAGACATCCTGATAAATACTAATAAAACAAAAGAAGCACTCTCAGGAATACTCTGTATTCGATAAGGTCACGCTAAATGGCTTAAGACACCTGGTAAAAATGGTCAGCCACACAACGATTCAATAATACTGAAGTTCTCAGACGAGCACGACAATTATCTATGTAAGTGGGAAATTCTAGGATTGTGACGATGCAGCCAGGCCTAACACGCATAAAAATGGAACAGAAACCAAACACAGTTAAGTTATATGTCTAGCTCAAAGAACCTTATCGTTGCTCAAACAATATTATTTTGCTATATTTAGTAACGATAGGTCATTTTTTTGAGAGACGTTACCCGTATAAAACATGCAATACAATTAAATATTTTTAGTATGGATAATATTAATGCTATGACGAACATTGAATTAGAAGCAGGACTTTATCGCCAAGAACATCGTCTGATATATGCATTTAAGAACTATTTTGTAATAAGGAAAAGATTTCAGTCTGGAGACATAAGAAAAAAAGCAATTGTTTCAGCATTTTATCATAACTTGTTCTTCAATAGAGTCGTTTATACTATAGGAGGAGGATCTCTTATCGCTGTGGTAATTTCTTTTTACATTTTAAAGTCATCCCAAGAACAGAATTTTATTGTTAGTAGGGCAAATTTGTTTGCTCAAGCTGGTGAGATTCAAAAAATTATTGTCGAGCATCCCGAATTACTCGAATACATATACAATTCAAAAAAATCGTTGGATAGCACATCTGATTTAGATACTAAAATACGGGTTGCCGTTATATGTGAAATGTATGCGGACATGCTAGACCATGCAGCTGGGAGCCATATATTTGAAGCAAAAGATGGATGGCTTGAATATGCTCTCTTTATTTATTCGAACAGTGAAGTTTTTCGTAAATTTATAAAAGACAAGAAAGATTGGTACCCTAAACTGTATGATTATTTGGATGAAAATTTTTTAATAGAAAAAAGGTAGGTTGGATTAAAATGAACACAGACGATTATGGAATGGAACTTATAATGGATTTGATTCAGTGTGAAGTTCAGAATATAACAAAGAGGCAAATTAGAACGTACATAAACAAAAGTTGCGAAATCGCCAAAACCAAAAAAGTCGGTTCAACCAAGTATTGGATCGATAATTCTCGCATTCCCCACTTAAATGGAATATCAGCAATTCAATTTATTGAAACAAGTACGATAGTTATTCATGTACTCCCTTTATTGAGGACGATATATATTAACTATTTTTCTTGTAAGGAATTTGATGCCAAAAATCTTTTAAATTTTTCGATTAATTATTTTAATGCAAAGCATTATTATCATCAAATAATCGAACGGAAAATAAGGTGATATACTAAACAGAATCTCAGCGGGTAACGGAGGGTATATTCTATTCTTGATGTTGTCGGAAATGAAAGGATGTGTTTCACTTGAAATTATATTTCGGTTTTATAGGGACTTGCTGGTAATTTGGTGACAAAAAATATCACCGATACTTCATTCCAATTTTGTCTAACAAATAATTTCATATCTATCGATTAAAAGATAGCGATTCTAATTCAGCCTCAACGATATCTTATTAACAGCACTGTGTAGCTTACTTGTAACAAGATGGGAATATACTTCAATTACCTTCATATTGGAATGACCGAGTAATTTCTGAACTTCGTAAATATTAACTCCATCCTGTACAAGCCAAGTAGCAAATGTATGACGTAAACTGTGGAAGTGGAGTTTGCTGTTAAGCTGTTCCGCTACAATATATTTTTAAATTTGTTAGAATTCTCTTTTTTACTTACTTTCCAAATCAGCATAATAATATTCCGAATTTCAGATATTAACAATTATTAAATGATAAACCGGATCAGAATTTATTTCCAGTCGGCAGTTTTAATACTAATTCTATATGTCGCAATCAGACCGACGATTGATAAATCTTACATTGACGACTTCGAACAATATTGCCCGTTCGGGGGAATTGCTGCATTTTTCAGCAAGCTGAATCAAGATACTATGTCGTGCAGTATGAGCGAAGTACAGGTTCTGCTCGGATTGGGTCTTCTTTTCGGCGTGGGATTCATCGGGAAATTATTCTGCAGTTACATCTGTCCGATCGGAAGCACAAGCGAATGGCTTAGCAAGCTAACAGACAGAGTCAGATTCAGGGTTCCTGATATTGCAGATAGAATCCTGCGAGGACTGAAATATTTACTTTTATTTATCACTGTATATTTAACTATGACATCGGGAGAATTGCTTTGTAAAAAATTCGATCCGTATTTCTCGGCGGTAAATCTATTCTCTAATAACGACATCGTTCTTTATTATGCAATACCTGCATTGATTCTCACTATTGCGGGCGCAATATTTCTTAGAGTTGCATGGTGCAAATATTTATGTCCGCTCGGAGCCGTCAGCAATATATTTATGAATATTGGATTATTAATTGGTGTAATTGCTCTCTATTTTGCGGCAAATATATTCGGAGCTCAATTGAGCATCTTGTGGCTGCTAAGCGGACTTGTAATTGCCGGCTGGCTTAATGAATCGTTGCTTATGAAATCCGTCTTGCTGCCAATTCCAAAAATCACACGGGATGTTAATGCTTGTACTGATTGCGGTAACTGTGACGAAAATTGTCCACAGGGAATCAAAATTTCATCGATGCCTGTTGTGAATCATATCGATTGCCATCTCTGCACCGATTGTGTCTATGCGTGTCCGAAGAAGCAGGTTCTCTCAATCAACAAAAAGAAAAGCTTCAAATACCTCGCACCAGTTTCGGTTATTGTTCTAATTGCGATCTCACTCGGGATGACAAATTATTTTGAATTTACAACAGTCTCACTCAGATGGGGGACGCAGACCGATGGGACTCAGATGTATGAACAATCAGGAATTAAAACTATAAAATGTTACGGAAGTTCCATGTCGCTGGCAGGTACACTTGAACAGGTGGAGGGAATCATCGGATTAGATACTTATGCTAAAAGTAACAAGGTTAAAATTTATTATAATCCCGGATTAATTACAGAAGAGAATGTCAAAGCGGCATTGTTTACCTCCGGTAAATATGAGTTGAGAACGATTGTGAATAATTACGACTCAATAGGAGTGTTGGACATCGGGATATACCGGCTGTTTGATGCGGTCGATTTCAATAATTTGAATATTTTGTTGAAACAGAAAGAAGGAATAGTCGGATTTGAATCATATTTCGGTGAACCTGTGCGTGTTACGGTTTATTACTATGCGCAACTTATCGATCCGGAAGAAATCAAAATGCAAATAGAAAAAAAATCTATATTATATAAAACCGAAACCGGAGAAAATGAGCTCGAATTAGATTTTGACGCTGAGGAAAAGTATGAAGTAAGGAACAAAATTATTCCCGATGAGTACTTAAAAAGGATATTTATCGAATTTGATGATGATTATTCAGATGGATCAGAGTATAATGAGGATGAATTGAAGATATTCAAATTCCCATTAACCGGTTTTGAAAACAGTCAGTTCAAGAATTCTCTCGAATATCTCTCCGGCTATCTATCGAACATCGATGGAATAATTCGTTTTGCCGTCAGATATAACAAAGGTGTTTTCGGATATATTTATTATGATGAAAATAACATCAATGCGGATAAGATAATTTCGGCGCTTCAAACGGATAAAATATCGTACTACATATCGGAGACAGAGAAAGAGGAGATAGACAATCCGTTTAAATTTAACGGTGAGGGTAAAAGCTATAATGTTTCTGAATTGAATCGTTTAGAAGCCAGAGGGCAATAAAAAAGGCAGAAGGTTTACACCAACTGCCTTGCAGAAACAGAAAATAAAAAATTATTCTTTATCTTTTCCTTTTTTCTCAGAGGCGCATTTAGATTTATCAGGGCAAGTGGCTGCACAATCCTTTTTTACTTTTTTGATTTTTTTTGTTTTAGTTACTTTTTTTGTAACCTGCTCTGTGGTTTTAACTTCCTTGATTTTTTCTTTCACTTCTTGAGCATTTATTACGCCGCTGAAGCTGAAGAAAAGAACTAATGTTAAAAATGCAATTAATTTTCGCATGTAAACTCCTTTAAAATCACATTGAACATTGAATTAATTGATAATAAGATATGAAATGAAACTGAATGAATCAAATTACATTTTTGTCTTGATGGTTTAGTTTGATAATCCCAGAAGTAATCTTGCCCCGTATTTTCGGACAGAAAGAAAAGACAGTATATTAAAGAAAAGGAGAAGTCCGAAATGGAACCAGACCAAGTCAGAAGAAGAAGATTTGATAAGCAATTTAAGATGGATGCAGTCCGATTAGTAACCG
>JACRFD010000015.1 GCA_016218025.1 Ignavibacteriales bacterium | reverse complement strand
AATTTTATTTGGTATAAGCGGACATGTTAACAAACCCGGTGTTTACGAATTACCATCCGGAGTTCTTCTAACTGATCTGATCTATAATGTAGCTGGCGGAGTTCCAAATAACAAAAAAATTAAATGTGTAATTCCCGGCGGTTCATCAATGCCTCCGTTACGCGGAGATCAGCTTGAAGGTGTGCGCATGGATGCTGAATCATTGAAAGAAGCCGGTTCTGCAATCGGTACCGGTGGTGTAATGGTAATGGATGAAGATACAAACTTGTTAAAAGTTTTAATACGTATTGCACATTTTTATCATCATGAAAGCTGCGGGCAATGCACTCCTTGCCGCGAAGGTACCGGTTGGATGGAAAAAACTTTACGCAGAATAGATGAAGGTAATGGAACATCAGCAGATCTAGATCTGCTTATAAGCGTTGCAAACAATATAGAAGGCAATACAATCTGTGCGTTAGGTGAAGCAGCAGCATGGCCGGTAAAGTTTATGATAGCACGTTTCCGTGATGAGTTTGAAAAGTATGTGAATAAAAATATTTCTATTCCCGTTCCTAACAAAGTCCACTCGATGAGAGGAACGGCAGTACCATTGGCTGATTTGCAAAAGTAATTTTTTCGAGAAACGAAAGACGAAAAATGCAAGGCAGAGAGGCAAATTGATAATTCGCCTTTTTTGTTTTTAAAAATTAGCTGTGAGTGATTTCACTGGAATAGAATTTTGATTAACTTTAACACAAGAATTCATTAAGAATCCATGTTAACGCAAGAAACAATAAGTCGAATAAAAGAATCAATATTGCTGTCAAGCGATGTTGAGAAAATTATTTTGTTCGGATCTCAAGCTCGAGATCAAAGCGATTTAAGAAGCGATGTTGATTTACTCATCATTTCGAGAAATGTAAATGATCGCGTTAAAATGATGCGCGAGTTAAGAAGAAGATTGTTAGGAATCGAATATGCTTTTGATGTAATTGTAATATCCACCGAAGAGTTCGAAAGAGACTGTAAAATACCCGGAACGATTTCAAGATATGCATCAGTAGAAGGTAAAGTTCTATATGAGTGATGCAAAGAAAGAAATTGTTGAAAAGGTTAAACAGTGGATTGAAATTGCGGAGGAAGATCTTCGTTTGGCTAAGTTTGCTTTTGAGATGTCGTCGAATATTCCTTATCGCTTGATTGCATACCACGCACAGCAGGCAGCAGAAAAGTATATAAAAGCATTGTTAGTTTTTTGTGAGATTGATTTTCCCTATACTCATAGCATTGAGAAACTATTGAGCTTAGCTCCAAAAGAACATGGTTTGGCAAACTCATTATCTGACGCGGGGGATTTAACTGATTATGCTGTTGGAAAAAGATATCCTGATTTCTATGAGAAATTGGATAAAAGTGAAGCTGAAAAAGCAGTTGAACTTGCTGAAAACGTGAAGAAGAAAATTCGTGATTTATTAAATT
>JACRFD010000012.1 GCA_016218025.1 Ignavibacteriales bacterium | reverse complement strand
GTTCCGTGATTGAACATTTGAAATATTGCACCGTTAATACCAACAGTGGTAAGCGAAGCCATTCCGAGTAAAACGTAACCCATGTGAGAAACAGATGAGTAAGCGATTAACTTTTTGAAATCTTTTTGTGCAAGTGCAACAAGTGCACCGTAAACAATATTGATCATTCCGAAGAGAGCAATGTACCACATCAACTCTCGTGTGATATCAGGAAAGATTGGATAGCTGACCCGCAAAATTCCGTATGTACCCATTTTCAAAAGAATGCCGGCAAGAATAACGCTGATTGGTGTTGGTGCTTCTACGTGTGCATCCGGTAACCAAGTATGGAACGGGAACATTGGAATTTTAATTGCAAAGCCGGCAAACAATGCGATGTATGCAATCAATCTTAAGTTACCGGGATTCATTGCAGATAAAATTCCATCTGCCGAGTAATTAGCCGGGTTCATTAAAGCAAGTAAACTGAATGTATGAACTTTACTTCCGTCTGCCATTAATTCTGTAGCGCTGAAGTATAATCCGATCATAACTAAAAGAATGAAAACACTTCCGAACAATGTATAAATGAAAAACTTTATTGCTGCATATTCTTTTCTTGGTCCGCCCCAAATACCGATTAAGAAATACATCGGGAGTAACATCAATTCCCAGAAGATGTAGAACAGGAAGAAATCGAGAGAGACAAAAACGCCCATCATACCGGCATCAAGAAGAAGGAAGAGTGCAAAGTAACCTTTAACGGATTTTTCAATTGTCCAGGATGAAATAGCAGCGATAAAAGAAATGAGTGCAGTTAAGAGAACCATTGGCATGCTTAATCCATCAATTCCCAAGAAATAATCTACCTTAACAGTGCCGAGCCATGAAATTCCGCTGATATTGATCCATCTAAATTTTTCTATGAATTGAAAAGACTTTTCTTCATAGATACCTCCGCTTGCGTAATTATAGTTTGCAAGAAGGATTACTGCTAATACAACTTGTAGTGCAGTAATACCAAGCGTCAAGTATTTAATTGAGTTGGGTTGTTCTTTTTTCATGAATAAGATTAAGAACATTCCCAGCACAGGAAGAAAAGTTATTAACGAAAGAATCGGAAATCCAATCATAACTACGAACCTATTTTTATTTTGGCTTTTAGCGGTCAGCAATCAGCTAACAGCTTTATTTACATTTTTATTTTCAATATGTCTTAGCGCTCTTTGCGTTTGACTTTGCGTTCTTGGCGTGAAAAGATTTTCCTCGCAAAGACGCCAAGATTTCGCAAAGCTCGCAAAGAACTCCATCTACTAAAACGGTTTAAAGAACATCAATAAAATAATTATTGCAAAAATTACAAAGACAATGTATGTCTGAACTTTTCCGGTTTGCAATCTTCTGAAAGACAATCCTACAAAACCGCTGAAGAAAGCAGTAAAGTTTACAAAACCATCTACAACAAAAGTGTCGAACCACCCGCTCATTCTAGAAACAAATCTTGCTACAGTCGCAGATCCGTTCACAATTCCATCAACAATTTTATTATCGAACCATGCAAGGATTGAACTGAAACTTAATGTACCGGCAATAGCTGTCATATCATAAAGCTCATCAAGAAACCATTTGTTCAAAGAGAAATTGTAAAGAGGTTTGATTTTCTCTGCAAGTTTATCAGCATTAAGTTTTTTCCATTGATAGAACATGAATGCAATTAAAATTCCTAATCCTGCTACAGCAAGAGACAAAAACATAGCAGGATAATGTGCCCAGTGCATTGTCTCTGTATATTCAACGGAATGAGTTACTTCTCC
>JACRFD010000091.1 GCA_016218025.1 Ignavibacteriales bacterium | reverse complement strand
CGTTGCAGGAATGTCGGGAATGATCACGTGACTAATATCTGCGGGGATAGTTATTTTTCTTTCTTCTCGAATAAGCGAAAGATTTTGATTGTAAATAGTGAGATCAACAGATGTGCGTTCAGTTGCGGTTGATTGCTTCAACTGGGCATGCACGTACACGTTGCTCAACGCAATGCAGATTAGCAGAGATAAGAATAATATTTTTTTCATAATAATTCCCTTTCTAATAATAAGACGATTCGAACTGCTGTTTCGTTTATTTGCATTCTGAAACTCATCCCCCGCACCTGAGGCTGACTAAAAAGAAAACATTTCTGGTAGCCGCAGACTTTATGTCTGCGAAAGAATCGAAGAAACGCAACCTGAAGGTTGCGGCTACCACCTAAATCTTCCCTATTAGCCATCCCACGCGATTAAGGGGGTTGAGTATGATAAGTTAAGAATGTTTCGGCTAATTATCCACTTGTTAAAATAATCGCCCCGGTTGTATGGTATAAGAGATAACCAAACAATAGAGACTTCTTAATAGTCATATTACAAAAAGATAACTTGTCACGCTGAGCTTGTCGAAGCGTGAAATTGAATCAAAACGTCATGGTTCGACATGCTCACCATGACTGTTGCCCTATTTTTCAGATGTCTCAAATAGTTTCTCATTCAGATCAGGAATTAACACCGCAAACCCGATTTGACAATGAACATATTTTTGCTACATTAACAAGAAATTTACGTGTTCTTTCATCAACCGAACGATAGTTTAATTAATAGTTAAGCCGCGAGGAAAATATGATCAACAAAGAAACGAAAGATTTTATCGATAGATGGTTTCATAAAGCCGATACGGATAGCGGTAATCCGATCAATAATGCCTTTGATAAATTCTATGCACAATTTGTTATATATAATAAACTATATGTTGAGGCATTTAATTGTTTAGCATCTAGTAAGCCAGGTAAATTTATAGACAGTGAGGCTTCATCGAAATCAGTGGTAGACTTTCTGGGTGCTGATCAACTATGGAATGAGCTTGTTTCGCAAAAAGATGTTAAGAATGCTATTGATTCAATTGAAAGTATTCTTGACCAAACTAGGTTTTATATTTCATTGGATATAACATCTGGTAATCACTTACCGGATAAGGATGTATTGTTATTACGACATTTGCGATCTGATGTTATCACAGATAAAGCTACGGCATTATTAAAAATAATTTATCGAGTAAGATGTAATTTAGTTCATGGACGCAAACAATTTGTGCCAGATCAGTTAGTCATATTAGAGCCAAGCAACATTATTTTACGAAAGGTTATTGAAATTTTAAGTGGAGGATTACTCGTTGCCTAACAAGTCGCTCAAGCTGACGTGGCGATCGCGGCTGCAATTTTGTTATTCAAAGTTGCGAAAGTTCAACACAACATACGTTAGCAATAGTTATCAGAAATTTAATCAAGGTTGCGTCGGCGGTACAACATCGCCACGCAGCTTAGCTCCCGTCCGTTATGTGTTTTGAAAAAATATAGAGGTGAATGTTATGCCAGTAATTCCCAGTTCGATAAGTTCAACAACTTTTGCCTCTAATGGTGAAAAGAAATTACACAGCATATTTAGCAAGTTATATTCAGACAGTGATGATGAATATGTATGGTATGAACCACCCTCAATTACTGTTGAAGGAATTCGAGATAATAATCAAAAACGTTTTACTGACTTTATTGTGTTTGGACAAACTCTTGGTATTTTAAATCTAGAAGTAAAGGATTGGAAGAAAGAAAAAATTAGAAAGATTGATAACCAATATTGGGAAATTGAAACTGAAAAAAGTGAAACGGTAAAAAAAGAATCTCCATTTGAACAATCTCGAAGATGCGCGTATGCTATTAAAAACAAACTTCTAAATGAATCTAATCTGAAACATCAGTCTGGCCCCTTTATTAACAAATTGCTTTTTCCTTTTGCTTTTGGTGTTGTATTCTCAAATTTATCTCGTAAAGACTTGGAGGAATTAGGTGTCCTTCCTAACCTTTTTGATGCTAGGCAGATACTTTGTAAAGAAGATTTATCATTTGAAATCACAGACAAAGAACAGAGATTTACTTTTGAGAAGAAGTTGAAGTCAATGTTTATAACTTGGTATGATTATGAACCTCTGGATTTTACTCAGATTAAAACTTTGCGTGCTGCCATTTGGCCCGAATTAATTGTTACACCAGTTAGAACTTATAGTCAGAATAATCAATTACAAGATTTAAAGCTGTTAGACTTGGAACAAGAAAATTTTGCTAAAAGTTTAGGAGATGGTCATTATTTAATTAAAGGTGTTGCTGGCTCTGGAAAAACTTTGGTTTTAGCATATCGAGCTCGTTATCTATTACATCTTCATCCAAATTGGAGTATCCTTTTTGTTTGTTACAACAAATCGTTGAAAAATTATGTTGAGAAAATAATTAACAACATTTTTGATGCACAAAATAATACTATTAATATTTCTCATTTTCACGAACTAGTTAAAACAAAATCTGGGAATAGTGTTGCACCAATAACAAATGAATCGAGTGAACAATGGGATGAAAGAGTTGGGATAATATTGCGACAAGCCACTTCAAGTAATAGAATTATTGGTGGCAAATACGATGCTATACTTCTTGATGAAGCACAAGATTTTTCAACAGAATGGTTAAGAGGTATACGAGATTTATTAAATCAAAGTGATAGCCTCACTATAGCTTTAGACCCAGCTCAAGATGTTTATGGAAGAAAAAGAATCTGGAAAGATGCTAAAATAGACATTGTAGGCGGTCGACGTTCACGAAAGCTTAAGCAAAGCTATCGTAATACAAATGAAATCCTTAAACTTGCCATCCAATTCCAAGGATTTGAAACCTACATTGAAGAGGATGATGATAATCCTGAAAATATTTTAATCCCAGAGGAAATTGAGCGACACGGAGACAAGCCAAACATTTCTAAATTTAATAGCACTTCTGATATTATTAAACAAATTCAATTGGACATTAAAAACTTAATCGCGAGTGGGCGTTATTCTTATAAGGATATTGGAATAATTGTTTGTTCAAAGCAGATTTTTGATACTTCGGAAAATTCTTATTCTATTCTAAATGGTATTCCTACAAAATCATTACTCTTTAGTAGTGAAAGAAATATTTTTAATATAGATGAAGATACAGTAAAAATAATCACTGTCGAAAGTTCTAAAGGGCTTGAGTGGAAAGTAGTGTTTCTTATTGGTGTTGACGATATGCCAAGAAATGGACGTGAATTAAAGCACGAAAAAAATCTTATCTATATTGGAATCACTCGTGCTCAAGAACAAATTAATATCTATTTCAATAAAGAAAATGATTTTACAAAAGCACTAACTGAGATAAATAATAAAATCTGATAAAACACATAACAAGTGCCTCAAGCTGAAAGCGTTTTCGCATTTGGCTTGAGTGCGGTTTTAAAATTTGGAGTCCCGTTTCGGCGTTCTTGTTCGATGTAGTTTGTAAATGAAAGTTTGTTCTAATAAAAAAGTTATTTGATAAATGTGACATTAGGTACCAGGTCATTAAACAATCAAATTTAGTAAAGATTATTAATTCAGCTTACTTTCTTGCTCTTTATATTGCAGCTTGTACAGTTTATAATAAATTCCCTCCATCGCTAAAAGCTCCTGATGTGTTCCCATCTCGCGGATTTCACCTTTGTGCATTACAATAATTTTATTCGCACGCTGTATGGTTGATAACCTGTGGGCTATTACAATCGACGTTCTCCCCTGCAAAAGTTTTTTAATCGCCTGCTGAATAAGTATTTCAGTTTCAGTATCAATGCTCGATGTTGCCTCATCGAGTATTAATATTTTAGGATGAACAGCAAGCGCGCGTGCAAATGAAATCAATTGTTTTTGTCCCACCGATAATGTTGCGCCGCGTTCTTTTACTTCTTCATCATACTGGTTCGGCATTTTTTCTATGAATCTGTTTGCGCCAACAACACGCGCCGCAGCTTTTATCCGATCCATGGAAATATCATCGTTGCCTAAATTGATATTTGATTTGATATCGCCCGAAAAAAGGAAAACATCCTGCAGAACAATCGCCATCTGTTTTCTGAGATCCTCTTTATTTATAGCCCGTATATCCGTGCCGTCAATAAAAATTTCTCCCCGCTGGAATTCATAAAACCTGCAAATCAGATTGATAATGCTGGTTTTACCCGCACCCGTATGACCAACGAAAGCGGCAGTTTCACCGGGATTAATTTTAAAAGAAACATTTTTTAGAACCCAGTCCTCGCCAATATAAGCAAACCAAACGTTCCGGAATTCAATTTCACCGCGCACTTTTTCAAGCGATACCGGTGACACGGGATTCGCAATTACCGACTGATCGTCGAGAAGTTTGAAGATCCGCTCCGATGATGCCATCGCGGTTTGCATGATGTTGTATTTTTCAGACAAATCGCGTATGGGTCGCCAGAACATTTCATTGAACTGGAAAAACGCTATCACTGTTCCAATCGTAAGTGATCCTTTCAACGCATCTATTCCCGCGTACCAGATGATAAGCCCGATTGCAATTGCGCCGATCAGATCGACGCCCGGATAGAACAGCGCATAATAGAAGATCGATTTAATATTTGCATCGCGATGAGAAGCGTTTATATCCGAAAATTTTTCGTGTGACTTTTTCTCACGGTTGAATATCTGATCGACAATCATGCCTGTTATATGTTCCTGCATAAAAGTATTGATGCGGGCGATTTGTAAACGCACTTCGCGATATGCCTCGCGTGCTTTTTTCCTGAAAAGAAATGTGCCGTAAAATAGCAACGGTAAAACACTAAGCGATAATAATGCAAGCTCCCAGCTCATTGAGAACATAAACCAGAGAATTCCGATAATCGTAAAGACATCGCTGAATACCATAACGATGCCGGACGAAAACATTTCATTCAACACTTCAACGTCGTTTGTTACGCGTGTTATTAGCCGTCCGATAGGATTACTGTCGAAATATTTAATGCTCAGATTCTGGAGGTGCGTAAATATTTGCATCCTTAAATCATAAATTGTTTTTTGTCCGATCCACTGTGTAAGATATGCGCTTGCATATTGTACCATCCCCCTGAAAACCAGCAACCCGAGAAATGCGACTGCCGTAATTAGCAAACCTTGTTTATCATTGTTGGCAATATTTGTATCTACGGCATATTTGGTAAACCACGGGCGCACCGCTTCCATTCCCGAAACGATTACGCTCAAGAAAATTCCAAGCACAACATGCCACTTGTACGGCTTCAAATATTTTATAAGCCGCTTCATCAAGCGGGTGTCGTACGCCTTACCGAGGATTTCTTCGTCAACCATAGATCAATTCAAAAGTCAAAATTAAAAATTAAAAAATATTTTAACATCGGGGTTTGGACTTTCCTCTCATTTTACTTACAATGGAACCGATGATCTTCTTTATTTCATCAGCTTCTGTGATAGTTGGGTCAATGTACTTTTTATCGATAAACTTTGAATCGCTCAACAATCGAAGCCAATAATGGGTTTCCCTGGCTTCCTTTAAAGCGATATTCATTTTATATGTGAAATCATCCTTACTTCCGGCGGCGGTTGCTTCTTCAACGTTAGCACCGATCGATGTTCCGGAGCGGATTAATTGTCTGCCGATAATTTTGGTGGCTGTATCAAACGGTAGTTTTTGAACTATCTGAATTGTTTGAAGTGCAAAATTATATGTTCGCTCTTTTATATTTTTATCCATGATTTCCTCCTTTTTAATTTTTCACTTTTAATTTTTAATTCTCATAGCTTGTCAAGTTCTTCTTCCAACAACTGTTTTTCGTACAAATCGGCATAGATTCCACCAAATGCAACAAGTTCATCATGATTGCCCCTCTCAACAATCTCTCCGTTATTCAACACAACAATTAAATCCGCGTCCTTCACTGTCGATATACGGTGACTGATAATAATACTTGTACGGTCTTTCATGACGCTACGAAGACGTTTGAGAATTTCCTCTTCAGTATAAGTATCTACCGCGGAGAGCGCATCGTCAAGGATTAATATTTTCGGATTACGCATAACTGCACGGGCAATGCTGGCGCGCTGTTTTTGTCCGCCTGAGAGGGTGATTCCGCGTTCACCAAGCATCGTTTCGAATCCGTTTGGAAAATCTTTTACATCCTTTGCTATCTGGGAGATTTCGGCTGCTTTAGCCACATTATCCATTACTCCGTCCTTCATTTTCTCTTCATTATTTTCTAAAATCCCATACGAGATATTTTCTTTCAATGTATCGGAGAAAAGAAACGTTTCCTGCTGAACATAACCGATATTTGATCTGAGAACCTCAAGTGGAATTTTTTTAACGCTGATTCCGTCGATTAAAAGATCACCTGTTGTCACATCATATAATCGCGGGATAAGATTTATGAGCGTCGATTTACCGGAACCTGTATGTCCGACTATAGCTACTGTTGATCCACCGGGGATTTTAAGATTGATATTTTTTAGAACAGGCATTTCAGAGTTTTTATGCGTAAAAAAAATGTTCTTGAACTCAATGTTCCCTTGAATTTCTTTAACTGAATAATCTGTGCTGTTTGAATCCTGAATCTCAGGTTCCGCATCCAAAATCTTAATCAATCTTCCCATCGAAGCGGCACCCTGCTGGAGAAGATTTGTAACCCAACCGAATGCAATCATGGGCCATATCAGAAGCGTGAGGTATCCGAAAAATGCGGTGAGAGTGCCGACAGACATTTCACCGTTGATGACTTTCAAACCGCCGACATAAACAATAATAACCAACGAAGATCCGACGAGTAAAAACATGAGGGGCCAGAGTATCGACTGAATTTTTGCCAGCACAAGATTCTTCTTGAGATATTCGAAGCTCAGTTTTTTGAACCGGTCAATTTCATATGCCTCACGAACATATGCTTTCACTATGCGGATGCCGGACAAATTTTCCTGTGCACGAGTTGTGAGTAGTGAAAATTGCTCTTGACGTTCTTCAAATTTTTTATGGATTTGTTTCCCCAATTTATAAACCGCAAACGAAACAAGCGGCATCGGAATTAGAGCATATAAAGTCAGCTGCCAGTTGGTTAGGAACATCATGATAAGAACCATGGAGAGCGTCATTATAGTGTCACTGGGATACATAATGCCGGGACCAACAACATTGCGCACCGAGCCGATGTCGTTTGTGGCATGAGCCATCAGGTCGCCGGTTGGTGTGTTCTGATAATATGACAGCGAAAGTTTCTGAATATGTTTTAGGAAATCGTTCCGCAGATCGAACTCAATATGGCGTGAGACTACGATTATTGTTTGACGAGTAAGGTATGTGAAAATTCCGGCAATAAGATTTAGCCCCACTAAAGTAACGGCGTATAAAAGAATTCCTGTTCCATCAATATTCTTGGTTTCAAGTCCGATCTTTAATTTATCTATGGCATCTCCTACAATTCGCGGCTGGAAAACGGTAAACAAGTTGCTCATCACTACGGTGAGGAGTCCCCATAGCAGTGTGCGCTTGTATTTTTTAAGATATGGAAGTAGTCGGAGTAATGATTTCATAATTTAAAAAACTTCCTTCCCTCACAGGGGAGGATAAGGGGTGGGGTCAATTTGTTGGATTACTTTTTTAGACCTCACCTATAATCGTTCGACTGAGCTCACGACGAACTCCTCTCCTCATAGGAGAGGATGTTAAAACTGTGAATAAAAACTAGATCGTACTTTAAAGATACGAAACTATAACATTAAAATCTCGATTGAAGTTTCGAGATTAGATTTTTAAAAAATTTCTATGTTATTAAAATTGAATTCAACAATTATTGCATCTTACTTCAAAAGCATCATTTTTTTAATTAAAATATTTTTAGTCGTTTCAAGCCGATAGTAATATAAACCGCTCGGGAGATTTTGGGCTTCAAATATTACACGATGCACTACCCCTGAATTAAGACCGGCATTAAGCAATGTAGAAACTTCACACCCGAGAAGATTATACAACTTTAATGAAACGTGATCGTTTTCAGGAATTGTGAATGAAATTGTTGTGGATGCATTAAACGGGTTGGGAAAGTTTTGATTTAACGTAAAATCAGATGGAATAGAATTATTTGTATATAAAACATTAGTAACGGAATTAGCATCGATCCATGCAGTATACCATAACGATGCAATCGCAATTGTTGCAGTTTGGATTCTTTCCTGTGTAAATGATCCGGTTTTCTCCCATAATGCAGTATAATATGCCGGTGGCGGAGTACCACTCCCACTCCATCCTGAAATATTCTTCGCATAAGTATCTGCAAGTAATATAGAATCGACTAAAGATTGAGATTTATAAATAATTTCAAATGCATAATCTAACGGCGATACAATGTAACGAACGCTGTCGATTACTATACCCAAGGATGATTGAAACGCCGTAATCATACCGGATTCATATCTGCTGTGAATCCCTCCATTACCCGTAAGTTGTCCATCGTAATTCTTTGTACAATGCAACGGCTGGGTGGCATCCGCAACATAATGCCCCAAGTCGCTCATGGTCGATTCAGCTTTTGCATAATCGTGTCGGAGAATCTGATCTTTTATCGAATCGAGCGTAAGAACAATCGCCCATGGCAATGTTCCTACATCCCAGACATATGAACGTCCGTAGATTGTCATCATGGAATCAAGACTATGAGGAATATTTTTAAAATCGGGATAAGCATCTATATCGATATAATGTCTTTTCTCTTCGGAAAAAAACGATGTGTCTGAATAATCTTTTCTGTAATCGGGTGCGGAAGCATACGATCGATAAAACAAACTATCTTTTTTCAAATCAGCCATCGATTCAGGTAAATGATATGTTGATTTTAAATTTATAAATTTGTGTGCAGTCGAACCCCAGCCGAATGCAAAATTTGAAAATAAAAATAATATTGGGATACATCGCATTGCGATGCTAAATAATCTTTTCATTGTGCCTTTCTTTTTACGCTAAAAGTTCTTTCCAGTGCTTAGCGTACATCGTGAGAGTTTGATCAACTAGATAATGAACCGAGTCTTTCTCGAATATGCCGTTCTTCAAACGTTTGCCTGCATATAAACCGGTAAGTAGCTCTATTCCTTCGTCAATAGATTTGATAGCGTAGATGTGAAATAATTTATTTTCAACTGCTTCAATAACATCATGCCTTAGCATTAAATCTTTTTTGTTCTGGTGGGGAATTAAAACACCTTGTGTTCCTGAAAGTCCGCGTCTCTTACATATATCAAAAAATCCTTCTATCTTTTCGTTTACTCCGCCTATCGGCTGAATATCTCCGTTTTGATTTACGGAACCTGTTACGCTGATATCCTGACGTAAAGGAACATTTGCAAGACTGGACAGGACGGCATAAATTTCCGTCGAAGAGGCACTATCACCTTCAATGCCGCCGTAATTTTGCTCGAAAGTAATGCTTGCATTCATGGTAAGTGGTTTGTTGTGTGCATACATACCGTGCAGGTATCCGCTGATTATCAGCACACCTTTATTATGAATCGGACCGCTCATTGCAGCTTCACGTTCTATGTTGATTATGCCTCTTCTGCCGATAGATGTTTTTGCCGTTATTCTGCTTGGCATGCCGAACATATATTCGTGCATATCGAGCACAGAAAGTCCGTTCACCTGTCCAACTTTCGAACCGCTGGTATCGATTAAAATTGTTCCCTCATGAATCAACTCTTTCGATTTTTCTTCGATCAATTTGATCCGCTCAATATGTTCATCTATTGCTTTATGGACATGATCGGATGTGATAATATTATCCTGCGATTTTATTGCCCAATAATTTGCTTCACGAACTATATCTGCAATTACATTGAATCTTGTAGATAATTTGTTTTGTCTTCCAGCCAGCCGAACGCCATGTTCGATTACCGATGCCAATCCTTTATTATCGAACGGATGTAATTTTTCATCTTCACAAATCATCGTTATGAAATGGACATATTTATCGATAGTGTAATTTACCTTTGGCATTTCGGTGTCGAAATCTGAGCGCACTTTAAATATTTTTTTGAAATCGTCATCCTGTTCGTAAAGTAGAAAATAAATATAAGCATCTCCGGTCATTACAATTTTCACATCGATTTCAATCGGTTCCGGTTTGAATGCCGAGCTTGTTCCGAAAATTCCGCCTTCAATAGGTTGGATGTCGAGTAAACCGTTTCTTAGAGTACGTTTCAATGTTTGCCACACACCCGGCTCCACAAGAGCATCGAGAGCGTTAATAACAAGGAAACCGCCATCGGCACGTAACAATGAACCGGCTTTGATCAAAGTAAAATCCGTACGCCAAATTCCGTTCCGGTCAATCTCCCTTTCAATCGTACCAAAAATATTTTTGAATTTCGGATTTGTTTCAATTATAATCGGCACACCTTTGGTGCGCGAGTTATCAACAACCACATTTACCTGATATTCAACGAATAAATCTTCTTCTTTTTCCTGTTGCGGTACACCGGGAATTTGAGGTTGATTATCCTCTGCACCACGGAACCGGTTTAAATCGAGCATAACACTGTCTTGAACCTGATCCAGATAATCGAGCAGTTTTTTTATTTTATATTTTTTCCGAAGATCATCTATACTTTCTTTTACTAACGGAAGAATGAATTTCTCGGAAATTCCATCTACAGATTCTTTCGCTTTCTTTTCAATGTTGCGGAGTTCACGAAGCATCAGCTCCATCTGACCCTCGAGCTGGGTACGCTCTTTGAGCATTTGTTCGAGCTGATCTTTTGTAATTTTTCCTTCTTTAACAAAATTATCAAGTTGATCGAATGTAATCGGCTGTCCCTCAAAAAGCGGTGCAATATCGGGACGCATGAGGGGCCCAACCTGAACCTGAATAACCTCGAAACCGCGTTCACGCACTTTCTGTTCAAAATCTTTCAAAACACTCCGCTGCCGCTCTTGGAAGAATTCCATAGAACGTTTACGTTCTTCCTTGAATCTTTTACTTTCAAATACGGCAGGAATATTCTTTAGAAGATCTTGAACCAGATTATCCATCTCTTCTTGAAGCTTAGCACCCTGTCCGGCAGGGAGTGTTACCAAAATAGGTTGGTCACTGTTGAGAAAATTATGAACATAACAGTGATCGCGTAAAGACACTTCGCCATGCTGAAATTCAGCTAAAAGCCGCTTAATGGTAGTCATCCTTCCCGTACCTGAAAACCCGGTTACAAAAACATTGTATCCCGGATGCTTCATTTCCAAGCCCATTCGCAGCGCTCTTAATGCACGATCCTGACCGATAATTTCTTTTGTTGCCTTTACATCTTTAGTTGATTTTACTTTCAAACTTTTCGGATCGCAAACCCATCGAAGTTGTGACGGTGGAATTTCTTTTATCGAACTCTTTTTTGTCATAATACTCTCTTTATAATAGATAAAACCATTTCAAAATAAGAACGTTTTAAGTAAATGGCAAATCTAAGCATATTAAGCTTGCTTATAAAATGAATTTGAGGTAACTTTCAATAGTGGTTCTATATAATTCTAATTGTAAGATTTTAAAAATTAGAAGTGGGTGTTCACGCAGCCATTCTTTGCGCCTTCGAAGTATTGCTTAAACATCCGCAAACAATTTCTCTCCCTTAAATATTTTTATTAAGAGGTTAAAATGCAACGTTTATACATTCTGTTTTTCAGTTTGATTGTTTTTATTTCTTCTTTCTCTTTCATTTTGATTACAACTTCCGAAAATGAAAATATTCTTGTTGAAGAGAATGAACGCGAAACTTCCGGAGCGATGGAAGCTCTAGATTTTTGGACGCGGGCAAGATCGTATCCCGACGATGATATTCCCGCACGAAAATATTACGATGCTTTCAAATCTTCAAAAATGAAATTGCGCGAAGTATCAAACACATTCAGCGCCGGAAGTATTTGGGATCCGATTGGTCCGCTCAATCTGCAGGGAAGAACAAAGTGTGTTGCGGTTAATCCAAAAAATCCAAAAACGATTTATGTTGGAACGGCAAGCGGTGGTTTATGGAGATCGAATACATCAGGACTTGGCGCTGACTGGCAACAGGTTAGAATCGGATATCCCGTACTTGGCGTAAGTACTATCGTTATAGATCCGGTTGACACAAATACAATGTATATTGGAACGGGAGAAGTTTACCGGAAAGAAAATTCTGTCGGCGGCTTGGTTCAAAGAACAACTCGAGGCAGCTATGGTATCGGAATTTTAAAAACAACTGACGGAGGAGCAACTTGGACAAAAAGTTTAGACTGGTCTGTTGACCAGCGCCGCGGCGTGCAGATGATTAAACTCAATCCACTTAATCCAAAAACAATTTGGGCAGCAACTACAGAAGGAGTTTTTAAATCTGTTGATGGGGGTGGATCGTGGATTAATATTATTGAAACACCTATGACGACTGATATAGTTATTCATTTAACTGATACAAACAAGATACTGGTGGCGTTTGGAAATTTTTCCTCAAGTATTGTAGTTCGCACAACAGACGGAGGACTTAATTGGGATTCAACCCCGATACCACCTTATACTGGTAAAACACTTCTCGGTTTATATGAAAAAAATCCAAACATCGTTTATGCAAGTGCGGCAGACAGTACAAGCGGGGTTGCGGGATTATATCTTTCTACAAACTTTGGACAAAATTGGAATTTGGCGAGTTCATTCCCAGCAGGTTCGATGTATGGAGTTCAAGGTTGGTATTCGCATTATGTCGCAGTGCATCCATTAGATTCCAGTATTATTGTTTTAAACGCGGTGGGCCGAGCCAAATCAACAAACGGTGGTTATACTTTCACAAGTGTTGGAAGCGGATATTCGGATAATCATGGATATGCGATCGATCCGACAAATCCGAATATTTTTTATGCAGCGAACGATGATGGAATATATCGTTCTACGAATTTTGGAAGTTCATATACAAATATCGGATTTGGATTACAATCAGGACAAATCTACAACGGATTTTCATGCTCTACAACCGATTCATTAATAGCTTTATCCCAATCCCAGGATCATATTCCCGGATACAGGTATCTCGGTTCCACAACCTGGGATCACGCGAGCGCAAGAGACGAATCGGGTTGGACAGCGATTACTCCGGGAAATGATAATATCATGTATGCGGTAACACGCTATGGCGGGTCAATTTATAAATCAGTAAATCGCGGCAACTCTTTCTCTTATGCTGGCGGTTTTAGCGCAGGCAGCGAAGGAACCGCATCCTGGAATTCACCGGTTGTTATCTGTCAGACTCAACCAAACACAATGTATTTCGCAACAAAGAAAGTTTTCAAATCGGTAGATGCCGCCGGATCGTGGTCAACAACAAACAGCGGTAATAATATCGACGGCAATCCGGTATTATCAATGGCGGTTTCTGCAACAAATCCCGATACGGTTTTTGTTGGCACTGCACCTATCGCCGCCCCCGCACATATTTACAGAACTACAAACGGAGGAACATCCTGGACAAATATTACCGGAACAATTCCCAACCGCTACCCGATTGATATCACCGTCGACCCTCAAAACAGTACAGTTGCATATGTTACAATGGGCGGATTCGGGTCGGGGCATGTTTATAAAACAATCAATACCGGAACAAACTGGACTGACATTACAGGAACTCTGCCCGATGTTCCAACAACGGCAGTTGTTGTAGACCCCTTTAGATCTAATGTTGTATATGTGGGGAATGATCTTGGGGTTTATGTGTCTACTGATGCCGGAACAAGCTGGTCATCCTTCAGCGCCGGTTTGCCCGATGCCGTCATAGTTGCCGATCTAACAATATCTCCATCAAACCGGGCAATTAGAGTTGCGACACATGGCAATGGAGTATGGGAAAGAAAAATGCTCTTTGATATTCCTGAGAATTACTTTGATTATAAAGCGGCATCAATAATATCACCTCAAGATGCAAAGCAGTATTTTTTTGGCGAAGCGATGACCGGATTTAAAGCATCTGTTAAAAATCTGAGTACACAGGCACAAACAGATTCATTTAATTTAAAATTGAGAATATTATCGGGTATAACGGAACTATTCTCTTCCGAAAAAAGAATTTCGGGATTAGGACTTGCAGAACAACGTACTGTTTCATTTGATGGAACTTATGAACCTTTATCGCTTGGATTATATTATGCTGAGTTAATCAATGCGGCAACAGATGACAACTCATCAAATGACACATTGAGAACTACTTTTGAAGTTGTGTCTGCTCCAACGATTCCATTCTGGTTGGTAACAAAAATTTATTCTCCGTATCAGGAAATTATTCCGCAAAGCACAGGTCCTGTTGGTGACGATGCTCAGGCAAGTTTCGCATTACCTTTTTCATTTGAATATGATAAATACAGTTACGATTCAATACAGGTCAGCACGAACGGATGGGCGGAACTTGGTACCGGCAGCAATGGAAGCGAACGCGGTCTTTCTTCTGTTAGTCAATTAGGCGATTACTTCACACCAACATTGGGCACAAGTAATCGGCCGACCAAAGCATTAGGTCCATGGTGGGCAGATATGATTGTCTACACTGCCGACCAAATCGGTACCAGTACAACCGGAACTCAACCAAATAGAATATTCACTGTTCAATGGAAAAATATAGAAGCTTTTTATGTGGGAACTACGATGATGCTCAATTTCCAGATAAAACTTCATGAGACTTCAAATATCATCGAGTTCTGTTATGGACCAATCATTAATGGTACGCTGGATCCAAATGCAACGGGTGCTTATATGGGATTGAAAGATCGCGTGGGGGGTGATTTTAGATATCTCGATCTTGCAAATTTATCATGGGGATTAACCGGAGATATAACTTCAAATTTATACCCAAATTTAAATTGGCCCGGAGAGGACAGTTGCTATCAGATAATAACAAGCGTTTTCGAAAAAACAATTTCAATAACTGAAGGATGGAATTTAATTTCTCTTCCATTCTCGCGAACAAACCGCTCGGTAAATTCAGTCTATGCAACAACGATGCCGGGAACATTATTTTCATTCTCTGCTGTTTATCAGAATGCAGGAGATACACTTAATTACGGAAAAGGTTATTGGCTTAAATCATCATCCTCAAAAACTCAAATTATAAGAGGATCCGGATTATCCTCGGTAAATATTGATCTCAACCAAGGATGGAATCTCATCGGTTCAATTGATCGTGATGTCGCGGCACCAACAGGTGGAATAATTTCAAGCGGTGCCTTTGAGTTTACCGGAACAGGTTACGCCGTTGCTTCCACGCTTCAACCCGGAAAGGGATATTGGATTAAGGCATCTTCTTCCGGAACAATTCTTTTAAACTCAGAGAACATACCGAAGCAACTGGATATACAAGCTAATCATTCGTGCATCATAACAATTAAAGATAAGTTAGGAAACGTGAGACATCTTGAATTAGCCGAACTTACAAGAAAAGATATGAATTTAGATCGTTATGAGTTGCCCCCCTTGCCGCCCGGCGATTTGTTTGATGTCAGATTCTTAAGTCAACGCTATCGTGAATTTTATCCGGATATTTTGAATAATGAAATCTCATATCAAATCCAGATGCAGTCACCTGTTTATCCGTTGACGATAAATATTAAGAACTCTTCTGTTGATGATAAAGCATTTGCAATAGAGCAGGTTGAAAACGGTAAACCAATACATCGATACATGCTCAATGGCAGCAACATCGTAATTTCTTCCGGAGATGAACGATCTATCAGATTAGTAGTCATCTCGGCAAAAAATATTCCGACAACATATTCGTTGAACCAAAATTATCCGAATCCTTTCAATCCGTCAACAATTGTCAATTATCAATTACCAACTGACAATTGGGTATCAATTAAAGTGTATAACATTCTTGGTGAAGAGATTGCCACTCTTGTCGATGGGATGCAGGATGCAGGGTATAAGTCGGTAATGTTCGACGGCTCAAATTTGCCAAGTGGAATTTATTTTGTGAGAATGAACGCCGGTCCTTCGGCAAGCTCAGGACACATGTTCACAGATGTGAAGAAGATTGTGCTGACGAAGTAAACTTTCAAGAAACCTTCGGAAGAACACTCAAGTAAACCTCCGGTTTCTTCTTTTTTTAAGTGCTATTCACTTCCATTGAGTACAGAATTTGTAAGTGAATCGCACATGAGAAACCTGAGGTTTACTTCAGCCAACACACCTCGTCATTCAGCATTCAACTGTTCAATATTCAAAATTCGTGTATGATTAATTAAGAATATCGAATATGAAATTTTGAATTTTGATTGATTGAAAAGAAAGTAAATTGAAGTTTTGCTTTTCATTCCTGCATTTTGTAATTTGAGCAAACCACGATGTAAAACATATAACTGGAGCAATACGCACCGATGAGACTGCAAAAAGATACATTCTTTTCAAAGGTGCATCATTCCCCCAATTTTTTAATCGACCACCTTCTTTTTTATCTCTTTACTATTCATACTAATTGATGATTATTTCTTACTTAAAAATATTATTTGCAATTTTATACACTGCATTTGTTGCCACGCTGGAACTTATAATCACTCCGTTTCACCGGACAGGCAAATTGTTTCATGCGCTTGCAAAAATGTGGGGAAGAGTTATTTTAAAAGTTTGCGGTGTTAAAATTAAAATAGAAGGATTAGAGAATCTCGATTTTGCCCGGAGTTATATTTACGTTTCCAATCATGCCAGCCAATTCGATATACCAGCCGTAATCGCAGCAATACCGGATCAAATAAGAATTGTTTACAAAAAAGAATTGGAAAAAATTCCCATCTTCGGCTGGGGACTGAAATATGGTAAAACATATATTGGTATCGACCGCGGGCGTGGGCAAAATGCAGTTCAAAGTCTGGAAGATGCAGCGAATAAAATTCGAAACGGAGCTTCAGTGCTTCTGTTCGGTGAAGGAACACGTTCGCCGGACGGAAAGCTTCAGCAGTTCAAAAGAGGACCATTCAATCTTGCTATGCGGGCAGGTGTGCCTATAGTTCCTGTGGCAATTAACGGCAGCTATAAAATTTTACCGAAACATTCATTCCGCATCAGACCCGGAACAATTACGCTGGTCATTTCGTCTCCCGTTATTCCGCAGGAGATTTCGGGCAGAGAAACCGAATTATTATTGAGAGATCAGGTACGTTCTGTCATTGAAAGGAATTTAAGAGAGTGAACAATCAAAACATTGTGGCAATCATTCCCGCCCGTTACGGATCAACGCGTTTACAGGCAAAACCTCTTATTGATCTTTGCGGTAAATCGATGATACAGCGCGTTTATGAACAGGTAAAAAAATCAAAGCTTGTGAAAGATGTTGTTGTTGCAACCGATCATCAAGAAATTGAATCGGTTGTTTCAAAATTCGGAAAAGTAATTCTTACACCCGTCGATTTAAAATCGGGCAGCGACCGTGTGGGGTTCGTCGCAAAAAATCTGACCGACGCAGACATCATCATAAATATCCAGGGCGATGAGCCATTGATTCCGCCGCAAATGATTGATGATGCAATTCAATTGTTGCTTACCGACATATCAATTCCCGTATCAACAGTTGTAAAAGTTATCGGTAGCTCAGAAGAGCTTTTTGATCCGGGGGTTGTAAAAGTACTTGTTGATAAAAATAATTTCGCAATATATTTTTCCCGTTTGCCGGTTCCATTCATTCGCGATGAGGAAGATAAAAACAAATGGCACATGCAACATAGGTTTTTTAAACATTTCGGCATTTATGTTTTCAGAAAAACATTTTTATTGCATTTTACAAATATGAAAGAAACCTCGCTCGAGCATGCTGAAAAGTTAGAACAACTCCGTATCTTGGAAAACGGATTTAAAATAAAAGTTTCAGTCACCGATTACGATTCAATTGCAGTAGATACAGCCGAAGATGCTGAAAAAGTGCGGCAATTACTTAGAAACGTTAAGGACTATTAAAATGGAACAAGAGAACAAATCATTCTGGATGGTTTTCAGAACAGCTTTCGGAAGAGGGCTTGTTGTGATAGTACCTGTTGTAATTACTTTCTGGGTCTTGAATATGCTTTTCAGCGCCATAGATGGTATTGCTTCTCCGATTTTCGACAGAATATTCGACAGACATATTCCCGGAATCGGGTTCATCACTATGATTGTTTTGATATTAATCGTCGGCGGATTATCGGGCAACTTAATTGCCCGGACAATTTTCAGATCGTTTGAGAAATTAATTTCTACCGTTCCTTTGGCAAGAACAATTTACACCGCCATGAAAGATATAATCAATGCATTGCAGCCGGGCAAGAAAGGGCGTTCATTCAGAGAAGTTGTGATGATAGAATATCCCAGAACCGGTTTACATACAATCGGATTTGTCACTAACGAGATTTCCATCCATGAACATCAATCGATGGATGAAATGATCTCTGTTTACATACCAAATCCTCCCAACCCGACATCCGGTTTTCTTGTTTTAGTTCCCCGCCGCAGCGCAAGGGTAGTAGATATGACTGTAGAAGAGGGTTTGAAATTTGTTCTGTCCGGAGGAATTGTAACTTCAGGTAATTTAAAATTTAAATCTTAAAAAATATATGTCAAGAAATAAAGTAAAATACATTTTTATTACCGGCGGAGTAATTTCATCGCTGGGAAAGGGGATTGCCGCATCTTCGATTGGTTTATTACTTAAACTAAGAGGTCTAAGAGTTACAATCCAAAAATTTGACCCTTATATTAATGTCGATCCGGGAACGATGAATCCTTACCAGCACGGTGAAGTTTACGTAACGGATGACGGAGCGGAAACCGATCTTGACCTCGGACATTACGAGAGGTTCCTTGACGTCAGCATGACTAAAAACAATAATGCAACCACAGGGCAAATATATAATGAGGTTATCACAAAAGAACGGCGCGGCGATTATCTTGGGGCCACGGTTCAGGTAATTCCTCACATCACCGATGAAATAAAACGTCGATTTGAAGCTCTTGCAAAGACCGGCAATTATGATGTAATCATCACAGAAATCGGCGGAACCGTTGGTGATATCGAGAGTCTTCCTTTCCTTGAAGCGATGCGGCAGTTTATGTTTTCAAAAGGAAACTCAAATGCCATTTGTGCTCACGTTACACTTGTACCATATATTAAGCATGCGGGTGAAATAAAAACCAAGCCGACACAGCACAGTGTAAAATCTTTGCTCGAGATAGGAATTCAACCCGATCTGTTAATTTGCCGTTCGGAAGCCCCTCTGACAAAAGATGTCAAAGAAAAAATTGCGCTATTCACAAATGTTAACGTCGATTCGGTTGTAGATGCACATGATGTCTCTTCAATTTATGAAGTTCCTCTTCAACTGGCACAAGAGGAGGTGGATGAAATTGTTCTCGAGAAACTCGATTTAACCTGCCCGAAACCAAATTTGAAAGAATGGAAAAAGTTCGTCGATAATATTAAAAACCCAAAACAAACCGTGGATATTGCTGTATGCGGCAAATATACCGAACATCAGGATGCGTATAAAAGTATAGCCGAAGCTTTTGTTCATGCAGGTGCAGATAATAAAACCAAAGTAAATTTAAAATGGGTAAGAGCAGAAGATATAGAAAAAGACGGCGCTGAAAAACATTTAAAAAATATTTCCGGACTTTTGGTGGCACCCGGTTTCGGAGAGCGGGGAATCGAAGGAAAAATTGAAGCTGTAAAATATGTGCGCGAAAACAAAATTCCCTTTTTGGGAATTTGCCTTGGACTTCAGTGTGCAGTAATTGAATACGCGCGAAATGTTTGCGGATTAACCAAAGCTCACAGCACCGAATTTAAACAAACCGATCAGAATGTTATCGATCTGATGCTTGAACAGAAAAATGTTACCGCATACGGCGGTACAATGCGGCTCGGTTCTTATCCGTGCAATATCCGAAAAGAATCCAATGCATACAAAGCTTATAAGAGAGAACAAATAAATGAGAGGCACAGACACCGCTACGAAGTAAACGACGAATTCAAAAAAACTCTTGCCAACGCAGGAATGATTTTCAGTGGAATCTGCCCAACAAACAATCTCGTGGAAATAATAGAACTTCGCGATCATCCATGGTTTGTTGCAGGACAATTTCACCCCGAATTAAAATCGCGCGCAACCAATTCGCATCCGCTATTCAGCCATTTTGTAAAAGCGGCAATCGGTTACGCCGGCGGTAAATAATATTGAACCGGCTATATGCAGGATAAATACGCTGGGGACATAG
The DNA here is from genome assembly GCA_016218025.1 of Ignavibacteriales bacterium. Lineage (GTDB taxonomy): Bacteria > Bacteroidota > Ignavibacteria > UBA10030 > SZUA-254 > PNNN01. Next base: position 27,290 of record JACRFD010000091.1, on the reverse strand, counting down.
GCGACTTCGGGAAATATATTCTTCTTAAAAATATTTCTGCTTTCGGAATGAACGGAATTAGGCTGGGAGTCAACTGGTATTATTGCAAATTAAAAGAATTGAATTCAACAGACGGAAGGCATACAGATTATCTTTCAAAAAATAATAAGCATCATAATAAATTCTTAATCTGTGATCCGAAATTACTCAAACAACTTAACGATATTGTTCATCACCATCGGCGGTCCATCAGATCGGTTGAAGAACTAGATATTTTACAGGCAGGTACAAGCTTCTATTCAACACCAATTCCGGAAAATTCCTCGTCTAAAAATATTGTCAAGCGAACAGAGTGGTTTGAAGATTCGAAGAAAGCATTATCCGGTTCCGACATTATATTTCTCGATCCCGATAATGGAATCGCCCCGGACAAAGCAACTATTTTCCAAAAACGTGCGGTAAAATATTCGTTCACTGATGAAATGATATCTTATTACGATCTGGGTAAATCTCTAATCGTGTATAACCACCGCGATCGTTCACCAACTACAAAATATTTGTCGCGACTTAAAAACATATCATTGAAAACCACAGGTGGCACCACACCGATATTACTAAGATTCAAGCGAGTTTCTGTTCGTGATTATTTGATACTTCCTCAAAAGAGCCATAAAAAATTTCTTGAAGAAGCATCGGAACAATTGATTAAACCGCCATATGATTTTTTATTCACAAAAATATCTTTATGAATCTGATCTATTATAAAAACATTTCGATGGTTGTGCTTTTCTTCATTTCATCTCTAAATTGCTTCTCACAATCTCCATTCAAATTATCTTCATCAAATGATCTTCCGCTGATTGGTTCAGGATTGGTGATCGGTTCAATTAGTTTGCTGTTAAATGAAAACATTGCGCCATTTACAGTGGAACAGATTAATAATTTAAATGGATCTACAATTAACAAATTCGACCGGTCAGCTATTTATAATTTTTCTTCCGGAATAGATAAAACGAGCGACATTCTGGTAGGATTTTCTATCGTCGCACCGACTTTGCTTTTACTCGATCCTGCAATAAAAAACGATTGGCAAATTATTTCGACTATGTATTTTGAAACCGCACTATTTGCAACTTTTATTCCCAGGATTGTAAAATTAAGCACAGAACGGACGAGGCCATTCATATACAATCCAAAGGCTCCGCTTGATCAAAAATTAAGTTCAGACGCTAGACACTCTTTTTTTTCAGGACACACGACGTGGGGATTTGCTTCTGCAGTTTTTCTTTCCTCGGTTTACGGAGAATATTTTCCATCATCAGAATGGAAAAAATATATTTGGACAGGTTCATTATTAATTGCCGGTGGTATTGGATATTTAAGGTATGAAGCCGGGTATCATTATCCGACCGACATCATTGCCGGGGCGGCAGTCGGTATGGTATGCGGATATATAATTCCTTTGATACATAAATCGGAAAATTACTCAATCAATTTTTCGACTTTCAGCAGAAGGTTTTCAGATAATTCAATATCAATCAGATATAAATTTTAAATAAGAAATTATTCAATCAATATTCTTTTCTATTGGCATACATATTTAAAAGCAATCCAGTCATTATCATGTTTGTCAACAGGTTAGATCCGCCGTAACTCAGAAACGGAAGCGGGACACCCACAACTGGCATAATTCCCATCGACATTCCGATATTGATAACAGTATGAGTTCCAAAAACTCCGACTATGCCGATTGCCACCAAACTTGCGTAACGGCTTTTCACCATCGATGCAATTTGAACACCGCGTAACATTATCAATGTCAAAAATAATAGAATGGCGAATGCACCGATGAAGCCGAATTCTTCGCTTGGAACACAGAATATAAAATCGGTCCATTGGGCTGGCAAAAAATTTAGCTGCGTCTGAGATCCCTGTAAAAATCCTTTTCCGAAAAATCCACCCGAACCGATTGCAATTTTTGATTGAATGACATTATATCCCGCCCCCAACGGATCGGCGTCGGGGTTTAGAAAAGTCAGAATCCTGTTTTGCTGATGAGGTGCAAGCTTGCCAAAAATATATTGAACCGAAATCCCGATCATTACAGTAAACGAAAAAGCCATGGCTGCGAAGAGCCAGTTCTGACGCTGCAGAAAAAGTAAAACGAATGTGGTTGCAATAACTATTAAAAAAGCGGTTGTGCCAAAAAGTGTAGCAACGGCAGCTACAACCGGTGCAACCAATAAAATCATCAGAAAGTTTGTAGCTCCTGCCCAATAAATTATAACAACCGACATACCTAAATAAACAATTGCTGTACCAACATCAGGTTGGAGAACGATCAATACAACCGGCAACAAAACAAATCCGAATGTTACAGCCACATGTTTCCACCGGGATAAATTTACTTGTCGTTCCGAAAGATATGAGGCAACCGCAAGAATGGTTGTAACTTTAACAATTTCCGATGGCTGTAAACCGAATCCTCCTATACCGAACCAGCTTTTTGAGCCTGCGACAATTTTTCCCATTATCAACACTACAATCAATAATAGTACAGAACCTCCATAAAGCGGATATGACAATAACTGGAGAGTGCGGAAGGGAATGAACATGATAGTCAACATAAGTGCAAATCCAACACCTGCCCATATCACCTGACGGTTAAAATATATCGAGGCACCTGCATCGTAAGTTGCACTATAAACCGACGCGATTCCTATTAACAGAAGAAGTATCGCGGGTGCGATAGTTTTAAAATCGGTATTTTCTTTATACCACAGATCGACCACTTTATTGATCTTCCTGATTAGTCATTAGAAGATTAGCAATTGAACGAAGTGGTTTTTCTCTGATCAATTCGCCGTAAAGATATTGCTCCATACATAAACCGGCAATAGGTGCAGCGAAAGCTCCGCCATATCCGGCATTCTCTACCAAAACACAAATTGCAATCTTAGGATTATCTTTTGGTGCAAACCCCACAAACCACGCGTGATCTTTTTTGCCGTGAGGAGTTTGGGCTGTACCGGTTTTACCGCACGCGGATGCATTTTGCACCTTCGCAGCTTGTCCTGTGCCACCGACCTCATTAACACACCTATACATTCCTTCTTGAATTATATCCCATGTTTTTTCCGATAACTCTACCCGACGAACTTGCGGTGGGATTTCTATTGTTTGTTTTGTTTGTCTATCGTAAATTTTTTGTACGGCATGAGGAGTGTAATAATAACCTTTATTTGCAAGAGTAGCTGCATAGTTAGCCATCTGAATTGGTGAAACTCCCACCTCACCTTGACCGATAGACAGACTTAACAGATATCCTTGTGTCCATCTACCTTTTCCGTAAACCCGGTCGAAAAATTCGCTCGAAGGTAATAGCCCTGGATTTTCTTCAAGTATATCCATTCCCGTTGAAGCGCCAAAACCGAATTCCTGGCTGTATCTTGTCCACCTCTCAAATCCAACTTTCAGCATCAATTGATAAAAAAATACATTGCATGATTTTTGGATTGCTTCGGTTACATTTGTTGAACCATGGACGTGAAGATCATGAAATGGTCTCGTTCCGAATTGAAAAACTCCGCGACAGTTTACACGCCAATTGGGATCTATCACACCTTCTTCCAGCGCAGCCGCCGCAAGCACCATCTTGAATGTAGATCCCGGTGGATATCTTGTAAGCGATGCTCGATTAAACAGCGGTTTGCTTTCATCGGTGTTCAATTCTTTCCAAACCTCAACCGGCGTAACACTTCCAAATTGTGCCAAATCATAATCCGGTTTGCTGACAAATGCAATCACTCCGCCATTGGCAGGATCAATTGCGACTACAGCACCGCGTTTATCGGTCATCAACGATTCTGCTAAAGCCTGGGTCTTTGAATCTAAAGTCAAATTAAGGTCATTTCCCTCCCGCACTGGAATATCGTTTTTACCATCATTATATCTTCCAAGAAGCTGTCCAAAAGCATTAACCGTAATGAGATCAATTCCCTTTTGTCCTCTTAAGTAACGTTCGTATGCGGCTTCTAAACCTGTTGCTCCAATATTATCGCCGGGACGGTACTCGCTCCCCACTTCCACTAATTGTTGATCAGAAATTTCTTTCGTGTATCCGTACAGATGGGCTGCTTTCGCACCGGTCGGATAAAATCTTTTTGATTCAACTTGGTAATCAACGCCGGGAAGTTTTTCCCGGTTTTCTTCTATAGCTGAAAGTGTGGCAAAATCAATATCACGTTTTACTTTTACAGGTGCAAACCGGTTGTACCTGATTCCTTTATTTATTTTTTCACGGAGCAAAGATGTATCCATCGAAAGAATAGATGCAAGAAATTGAATCTTCACTATTTTAAATTCTGAAGGAGTTACAGTAACGCTGTAAGAAGGACGATTATCTACAACAAGCGTTCCGTTTCTATCAAACATCAGCCCGCGTATAGGATCACGGGCAATTTGTCTGATGCTGTTCTCTTCAGATTTCTTCCCATAAACTTCACCGTACAACACCTGAAGCTGTATTAGTCTCAATAAAAATAAAATAAATACAACTCCAACAGTGCCGTAAAAAACAAATTTGCGGGGAGAATTATCGCTGAATTCTGTCATGTTAAGTTAAGTATTTTCTTCCAAAAATAAACATTGGTAAGAGTGAAACAGCGGAAGTATAAAAACTTGTTGCAACACCATATTGAAATATCGCTTTCCAAAACCCAATATCACTTCCCCGGGTAAAAAGCACAAAATATATTACGCTGTGAACGAGCGAAACTAAAAGTATTATCAAAACAAAACGGTAACTCCCAAGTGTAAGTGGAGCTTTATTCTCTCCATGAAAATAACCTGCCAAGAAACCTGCGATGGTTTTTGTCATTGCGGCCAGTCCTATAAATAAACCTCCTGAAAGATCGAACATCAAGCCGATTACAAATCCCCATATAATTCCCGTGAACTGTCCTTCTTTTAAAGCAATATACACAATCCAGATAAGCAGAAGGTCGGGGGATATTTGTTTGATTGAAATTAATGGCGACAGATATGTTTGAACATTCAATATTATGAATGAGAAAAAAAGATATTTAAAATGTTTCCCCATTATTTCTTCGGCATCACTTTTTTCTCGAGAGCAACCCGCTCCGAATCTACTTTTGCAGTTATGACAAACACTTGCTCCAATGAAGCAAAATCAACCACCGGCATTATATCGATTGCCCGGAATAAACTTCCCTGCCGTTCAGATATTTTTGATACATAACCGATTTTAATTTCTGATGGAAAAATTGTACTGTACTCGGAAGTTGTAACAACATCTCCCTCTCTAACATCCTGAGTTTTGGAAATGTTTTCAAGATTCACAGTTTCTCCTCCGTCCCAGGAAATAATCCCGTCAACACGGTTGCGCTGAATTTTTGAGCTCGCCCGGAAATCTTTATTCAACATTATCTGCCCTACCGAATAATGACCGCTCACAGCAATCACTTTACCAACCAATCCTACTTCTGAAATAATCGGCATATCGGGTACAACTCCATCGGTTTCTCCGATATTCAATGTTATTGTATTTCTTAAGAGCAAAAAGCTTTTTCCAACAATCTCTCCGGCAACCAGCTTGAACTGAGATTTTTCTTTCAGTTTCAACATTTCCCTTAACTGCATATTTTCCAAACGAGCTTCGCGCAACCGGTTTACTTCGTCCGATAAATTTACACTCAACTGTCTTAGAATTTCATTTTCTCTCTTCAATGCAAATACATTTGGAACTATCGATATCAAATCCTGTACAGCCCCCACAAATCCGACAGTATATGAACGAATAGCCCGTATCTGCGAATTGTCATTCGAGTTTAAAAGTATTATTGAAATTATAATCAGGAAAGTGAGAATTACATATTCTTTAAAAGCAAGCAGTATGTCGACTAATCTTTGCATGTGTATTGTTAAGCGTTGAGCATGGAGCAACCAGCGAAGAGTACAGAAATAGAAAACTCTATGCTCTCACCTCTCTTCTCTAAGCTCAATATCTCCTACTCTTAACCAAAACTTTACTGTAGTGGCTTAGATGTTCAAGAACTTTTCCTGTTCCGCGGACGACGGCAGTAAGCGGATCTTCCGCAACATGAACAGGTAGATTCGTCTCAAGACGTACACGTTCATCAAGACCTTTCAACAGCGCGCCGCCGCCCGAAAGCATTATACCGCGATCGAGTATATCGGCTGATAATTCGGGTGGAGTTCTTTCTAATGTGAGTTTTATTCCGTCAACAATTTGTTGAACCGGTTCGTGTAAACATTCACGGATTTCAACCGAGCTTGCTTCTGTTGTTTTCGGAATTCCGTTCACCAAATCACGACCCTTTACCTGAATTGAAACTTCTTCCTTTAAGGGCATTGCAGAGCCGACTTCACATTTAATCGCTTCGGCTGTTCGCTCACCGATTAAAATATTGTGATTTTTTTTGAAAAATTGGATGATCGCGTTGTTCATCTCGTCTCCGGCAATGCGAATTGATTCTTCGTTTACAATGCCTGAAAGAGCGATGACCGCGATTTCTGTTGTTCCGCCGCCAATATCCACAACCATGTTGCCCGCGGGCGCGTCAACATCAAGTCCGATACCTATCGCAGATGCCATCGGCTCGGCAATGAGATGCACTTCTTTCGCGCCGGCATGTTCAGCCGCATCACGCACCGCACGTTTTTCAACTTCTGTAACGCCGCTCGGTATGCAAACTACAATTCGTCGGCTTGGCAGCCAGTTTGAGTGAACCTTTTTTATAAACTCCCTCAACATTCCTTCTGCAATTTCAAAGTCGGCTATCACTCCATCCCGCATCGGACGGATTGTGCGAATGTCGCGGTGCGTTCGTCCTAACATTTCACGCGCTTCATTGCCGATAGCAACTATGCGTTTCGTGTTGCGGTCGAAGGCAACGATGGATGGTTCGTTCAGCACGATTCCTTTCCCCTTCATGTAAACAAGAGTGTTGGCAGTGCCGAGATCGATTGCTAAGTCTGCTGAGAAAAACGAGAACAAGCCCATGGTAATTTCTTTTAATTAGAAAATTGAAAAATTATAATTGAATTATCGTTCTTAATGTTTAAAATGTCTGATACCTGTAAATATCATTGCAATGTTATTGTCATCTGCGGCTTTGATAACTTCAGCATCGCGCACCGAACCACCCGGCTGAATAACCACTGTTGCACCTGCTTTTACCGCTTCCAACAAACCGTCGGCAAACGGAAAAAATGCATCCGATGCTACCACCGTGCCTTTCAAACCAAGTCCGGCTTCGTGCGCTTTCATTACCGCGATCCGAGAAGAGTCAAAGCGCGACATTTGTCCCGCACCAACTCCGATTGTTCTATCTGCCCGCGCGTAAACTATCGCATTCGATTTTACATGCTTCGCAACGCGCCAGCCAAACATCATCGCCGCATTTTCTTCAACAGTCGGAGATCTTTTTGTTACAACTTTCATCGCGGAAATATCAAGCAAAATATCATCCGCCGTTTGAACAAGCAATCCGCCGGCAACCGGTTTAATCATCAATTGTTTTTCATTCTTCACCGATTTTATTTGATGAATTAAACGACGATCTCTCTTCTTCATCAAAAAATCTAGTACACCGGCTTCAAATTCAGGCGCTATTACCACTTCAGTAAAAATCTTGTCGATAATTTGTGCCGCTTCTATATCCAATTTCCGGTTTACGGCTATAATGCCACCGAACGCCGATTTTTGATCTGTTGCAAACGCTTTCTCGTATGCCTCGGCTAAACTCTTTCCCGAACCGACCCCGCACGGATTTGTGTGCTTTATAATGACAACTGTCGGTTCTTCGAATTCGGCTAAAAGTTCAGCCGCCGCCTGAATATCGACTATATTATTATAAGATAATTCTTTTCCGTGAATTTTCTTAAAATACAGATCGAAGTCGCCATACAACGCCGCCTGCTGATGCGGATTTTCGCCATACCGCAAATCTTCTTTTTTCGTGAACGCTACTGAAAATTTTTCCGGCAATGCAGTTGACCCTTTTCCATTCAAACCGTTTAAATAGTTTGAAATGGTTGAATCATACTGTGCCGTTCGCGCAAAAACATCTTTCGCCAAATCGAATCTGGTTGATGCGGAAATTGCGCCGTCATTTTTATTAAGCTCATCGAGAACAAATTTATACTGCGACGAATCACAGACAACCGTTTTAAATTTATAATTTTTTGCTGCCGCTCTAAGCATAGATGGTCCGCCAATATCGATTTGCTCTATCGCTTCTTCCAATATAACATCCGTTTTCGAAATTGTTTTTTCAAACGGATACAGATTCACAACAACCATATCTATCGGAGCGATATTTAATTCTTTCAACTGCTCCTGATGATTTTTATTGTCGAGAACAGCAAGAAGTCCGGCGTGAATTTTTGGATGAAGCGTTTTCACTCTGCCGTCTAAAATTTCCGGAAACCCGGTTACATCGCTGATCGAAACTGCCTCGACACCTGCAGTCCGCAAATTGCTCAGCGTGCCGCCTGTTGAAATTATTTCGATATTAAATTTCCGAAGATGTTTGGCGAAATCAACCACGCCTGTTTTATCCGAAACACTTATTAAAGCCCGTTTAATTTGAATTGAGTTCATTTTTTGTAATATTAAAACCTGAAAAAAATTTAATATGTCATGGTGAGCTTGTCGAACCATGACGTGTGGTTTCTTTGTCACGCTTCGACATGCTCAGCGTGACATTTTATTCTATTTATTTCAGACGTTGTTTATAATTAATTTTTGATCAATGATTTTTATGTTACCTTCGGCAAACAGGTGAATTGCCTCAGGATAAATTTCATGCTCAATATTCAGAACCCTTGCGGCTAAGGTTTCCGCTGTATCGGTCGGTTCAACCGCAACCGTTTTTTGCAACACAATCATGCCATGATCATATTGATCATCAACGATGTGAACAGTCGCGCCCGATAATTTTTCTTTTGCCGCTATAACCGCTTCGTGAACTTTCATGCCGTACATACCTTCACCGCCGAACTTAGGCAGTAATGCGGGATGAATATTTACAATACGATTGCGAAACGCGCCAACAACGCTCACGTCTATTTTTTTCATATATCCGGCAAGAGCGATAAAATTTATATGGTGCTTCGCCAACGCACCGATTAATGTGGCGTTGAACTCATCATCCGATTTATATTGTGTGCGGCTTATGTGCACAGCCGGAATTTTGAACCCGCGTGCAATCTCTAGTGCGCCTGCATCAGAATTATTGCTGATAACAAGTGCAATTTGTGCGTTTCGGATTTTGCCGCCGCTGATTGCCTCGTGAATTGCTCTGAAGTTAGAGCCATTCCCTGAAGCGAAGATTGCGATATTCAATTTGTCCGGCACTGTTAATAAACTTAAATTTCCTTCCAAATTTACGCATAATCTTGAGAATAATCAATAAGCAGGTAAAGCAGGTAACAAGCGATAAATATTCTAATTTCTGACGATTTGAGATGCAGCCGAGTTACTAGGCAATGTTACAGATGGTGATGCCAATACGATCATTTTACAGTGTATTACAGAGCATCTAGCAGATATCAAAATCATCTTTTTGACGTTGGTGTCAAAAAATGAATCTCCCCGCCGCAAGCAACTGGGAACTAAACCCTGAGCGATTAAAATTCAATTTTAAATAAAATATTATTTTTGTGTAAAAATTTTATTTTTTTTCCTTGATTTATTTCTGATAACTCCATATATTTTGGCAATGATCATAAAGTAATGATCAGAGTATTTTAATTCACATATTTTAAAACAATATAAGGAGTTACTTATTGATCCAATTCAAGCTAATCTATTTAAATATTGATAGTCATAGAACAGCTAAGCGGCAGAAAAACAATCATGGGAAAATAAGAATTATATTATCTTTCATTTCTATTGTCCTCCTTATAGCATATCTGGTGATATTCGAACCAAATATTAATATATTACAATTGTTCTAACAGAAAATACCCTTGTGATTTAAAATTGGAAGGGTTTTTTATTCCGCATTAACGGAGTGGGAAATTTAGCTCATTAAATTAACAAACTCCTGCCTCCGCAATCATACTGTTGCCAATAGCCATTACCAATTTCCGCTTTGGGGTTAACAAAAAGTACCTTGCTGTCACTCCCGCATGTTTTAAGCGGGAGTCCAGTCCCTAGATTTATTCGGATTCCTGGATTCCCGATAGAAGCATTCGGGAATGACAACAATAAATTTACATATTAGTCAACCCCATTTATCCCGCTCGAAGAGCGGGACGGGTGTTCTCTTTTGAGCCTAAGGCTCATCCGCCTCTGGCGGAGTTACTTTTGCCAAAGGTTCCGAAGGAATGCCTCCGGCACATCACTTTGCGACTCTTCAAAGAGAAAGTAACAGTATTATTTACTAATCTTTCTTTTGTCACTTCACTTAACAATTTAAGAAGCAGGAAAAAACATTAACAAACCCCCGCCTCCAAAAACTCCAAAATATTTTTTCTGGTATCCAATTTAACTTTCACGCCAACCGGGAACGGAATTGATAATTTAAAATGTCCATAAGGAACTTCGAAAACTACAGGAAATTTATAACTCCCAAACTGATCTTTAAAAACTTGTTGAAGCGTTAACGACGGTTTGCCTTTATCAGGCACGCACGAAATAAATTTTCCCAGCGCAACACCGGCGCAAGTATTGAACAATCCTGCAAGTTTCAACTGCTCCAGCATCCTGTCTATACGGTACGGTTTTTCGTCTATTTCTTCAATCATCAAAATAAACTTTTTAAATCGCGGGAAATATTTCGTCCCGCACATAGCGGCAACAAGAGAAAGATTTCCAGCCAGCAATCTTCCCTCCGCTTTTCCGCCTCTCTTGAAAGTGGAACTTATATTTTTTGCAATAATCGGCTTTGGCGGTTTCACCAACATCAATCCGTCCCAGAAACGTTCCTCGATTTCACCTTTCAATCCCTCGCTCATCTCAACCGCCGCCATTGGACCGGAGAAAGATATCAATCCAACTTTTTCAAGCAGCGCGAGATGCAGCGCGGTAATATCACTGTAACCTACAACAATCTTGGGATTATTTTTTATCATACGGTAATCAAGCAAAGGCAAAATCCGCTGTGTGCCATAACCGCCACGGGCGGCAAAAATTGCTTTTACATTTTTGTCAGCGAAAAGATTGTTTAAATCTTCTGCTCGTTCTTTATCCGTGCCTGCGAGATAACCATGTCTGCGGTTCAGATGTTTACCCACTTCAATCCTGAAGCCGCATCGCTCGATATATTTTATGCCATCGTTCAGTTTTTCCGCCGAGGCGGGCGGGCTTGCCGGCGCGCAAATGCCAATTACGTCGCCGTGTTTCAATCGTTTGGGTTTTATTATTTTCATAGATGCGGAAAGATAGTCAGATTTCGAATCAATTTCAACAAAAACATTTTCCTGAATTGCTATTATGGGGTAACTTTCTTACCTTCTTAGAGATTTGACATTTATTTACATTAAAAAAGGAGCACAAGATGATTTTCATATTTTTTCTATTCGTAGCTTTAGTTGCCATGATAGCGTGGATTACATCGCGTAAAAAAGTGGTTCAACAACACAATATCATGTTTCGCAGCGGAATGATGATTAGCGGAACAATTGCGTTGCTTGCAGTAATACTTGCACTATCACAATTTTTCAGCGTCATACCGGCCGGGCATGTTGGCGTTGTAGATTTCTTCGGTATTGTTTCCGACCGCACCATAGGAGCCGGTATTAATGTGGTTAATCCGATGGCTAAGATTCAGAAATATTCCATCCAGACAAAAGAGCACAAAGAAGCGATGCAAGTATTATCGCGTGAAGGATTGACAATAGGGCTTGAGATCAGCGCTCTTTACAGGTTAAATCCCGATTCAGCCGCACGTGTTTACAAAACAATTGCAGGTGGTGATTATGAGACGATTGTTCTTGTTCCGCAGTTCAGATCGATGAGTCGCGCTGTAACGGCAAGTTTTCAGGCAAGCGCGTTATACTCATCAGAACGTGAAGCCCTTGGAGTAGCAATTATGGCAGAACTTGCAAAGGTCGTAGCTCCGCGCGGAATTATAATTGAAGCCACACCGTTGCGCAACGTCGGACTTCCGTCACAACTCACAGAAGCCATTGAACAAAAACAAAGAGCGGATCAGGAAAGTCAGAGAATGGAATTTATTCTTACAAAAGAAAAACAGGAAGCCGACAGGAAAAGAATTGAAGCACAGGGTATAGCAGATTTCCAGAAAATTGTTGCGACAGGAATCAGTGATCAATTATTAAGATGGAAGGGAATTGAAGCAACGATGAAAATCGCAGAATCGCAAAACGCGAAAGTTGTAATCATCGGAAGCGGTAAAGACGGGCTGCCGATAATTCTTGATACTAAATAACTTTATTATAACTCCTGTTCAGTTAAGAAGTCTTCCGTATCGTAGCGTTTTTCAGGATCGTCGATATACGCCGGATCTTTCCGGCGTTTTCTAACAATCATGGTTACTAAAAAAATTCCAGAAGCTAAGCCGAATATTTTCCACAAGTTCATATACCCTCAACTATTTATTGTGAGCAGATTAGACCGAAAGATTTCCATAACTTAAGATGAACAATGGAGAACCAATGTTGTTTTTCAACTTCGTTAAGAAGAAGAAACTCCATTATTGTTTTCTGTTTCCTGTTGGCAATACGTAACTGATATTTTACTTTCATATAATTTGCTTTCGTAAATTTTCTATGTTAATAAATGGAAAATCTGCGAGGTCATTTGTGGCATTGGTCACGAACGGTGGCTTAAATCACCTGAAAACAGCGAAAATTGGAATCTTATTATTCAATTTTATAGATAATTCACTTGAACAAAAACTGTTATATCATACTCAATAAACCGTACGCTACACTTTGCCAATTCACCGATTCAGAGGGAAGAGATACGCTTGGAAATTACGGACCATTTCCGAAAGATCTTTATCCTGCCGGAAGACTTGATGCAGACAGCGAGGGATTAGTATTGCTTACTAACGATGGTCTTTTAAAAAGTTTTCTTCTTGAACCACGGTATAAACATCCGCGCACTTACTTAGCTCAGATAGAGAGGATTCCTTCCGAAGAAAGCCTGGAGAAATTGAGAAATGGAATTATAATTGAAAAGAAAAAAACTTTACCTGCGGAAATCAGAATGTTAAAAGAAGAACCGGTAATCCCACCGAGGCCGGTTCCAGTCAGATTCAGAAAAAATGTTCCTACCTGCTGGCTTGAGATTAAATTGATTGAAGGAAGAAATAGACAGGTAAGAAAAATGACTGCCGCTATCGGGAACCCAACACTTCGATTAATCAGGATTATGATAGATACGATATCAATGGAGGGACTAAATCCGGGAGAGAGTCGCGAATTAACAGAGCAAGAACAAGAAGCGCTTATTTATTCGGTAAGAAAAATAAAACCCGACAGGTAAATAACTTCTGCCGGGTTTTTGTAAAACTTGAATTCTTACTTCAGTTGTTTAGAATCTTTCCCGCCTTTTTCCGAATCAACATTTACAACAAACGGTTTCTTGCCGTCAACAATCCATTTGACAAATACTGCTTCCATTCCGGGAATTGCTTCAACTTCGATTTTTTCAGGATTACGTTTTTGATCCTTCACCAAGCCGGTTAATCGATCTTCAACTATTCCACCCATCAAAACCTTACCGCCGGAGATACTGACATAATCGGGGCGCGTTATTTTATTTTGAATATCCTGCGATGTATGAGTAGGAATAACACGCGAGTTTTTTATAATTGCTGTTACTTCTGTCAATCCTCCGGGTAATTCTTTTGTAAAAATTGAATCGACAGATACCTGCGGAGTATGATAAGCATTATAAAGAGTGAATGCCATGTTACGATGACACATTTCTTCAAGCATAAACGATGGGGCAGTACGAGTCCATGCTTTTTTAATTCCACCGATTTCTATCATTCCGTATTGTGGATGATTATACGGTTTCCAATCAACCACACCTTCGCCAAAGAGCAGGAGTTTATCAAACCGATATGTTTCTTTTTGACTGCCGAACCAGTTCCTTTCCTCGTCCTGTTTCTTTCTAAAATAATCAAACGATGTCCACAACTCGTTCGAGAATGTAATCCCGCCTCTTACACCATAAAAGAAGTCCAGCTCGCCGCCGAAAACCGGATATAAATCTTTAAACACAATTAAATATCTATAACCCGGCAAAATCTCTTCTCCTAATTTTCCCAGAAAATCATATACCTGTAAATCTTCACGTCTGTATGTTTGCTGGTCGTCCTTATTACCGGGACCGCGCAAAATCATTCCACCGGAATTATGATAGGTTTGAAATGCAGCGATATTATTATGTTTAAAAACAAAATCAACCACGGCTCTTGTCTCGGGAAGTGAGCCGGGATATCTATCGGCTCCCCATTGAACATATTGCGGCGCCCATTTCCAATGCCAGTTTCTATTCGGATCGTATGAACCGGGATCGTCTTCGTTAACTAATCCATCTCCATCGTTATCAATTCCTTCAGACCAAAGTAATTCATATTCTCCTTTTTGGTCCGGTTTTGCTGGAAGCATGATGCGCGGATCTTCCGGGTCTATTACCCATCTGCCATTCGGATCTTTTATTCTCATCTGTGTGATGTTTCCATCACCGTTTAGATCATCATCTCCATCTTCATCAATAAGACCATCACCGTCATCGTCTCTTGGATCAAAGCCGGAGCGGGGAGAATTTGGACTATTGGCATCATGCATAAAATGATCTCTGCCGTCAGGATTTATTGTTGGAATGATATAAAATGTTTTTTCATCAACAAGCTGTGTTATCCAATCAAGATGACCGTACATTTCAGCAAGATACCATCCAGTATAAAGAGAAACTTCTCCTCCTTGAATTTCATTTCCATGAATGTTTCCATCTATATACATAGCCGGTTTTTTATCCGGATCTCCTTTTTCTGAATTTGATATTGTCAGCAACCAAATGTCCCGACCCTCATAAGATTTTCCTATGCTGTTGAACTTTGCAAGCTTTGGATATGCCTCCGAAATCCGCTTGCATATCTCAC
This sequence comes from Ignavibacteriales bacterium, assembly GCA_016218025.1. GTDB lineage: Bacteria > Bacteroidota > Ignavibacteria > UBA10030 > SZUA-254 > PNNN01. The sequence goes on along the minus strand of JACRFD010000091.1, from coordinate 12,180 downwards.
CGATTTCTTTGCTGTCATAATAGCGATTCCAGATTACTTCAACTTTCGGATTGTTCGGTGCACCGAGTGCTTTCAAAGAACTTTTTGTCAGTTCTTTTTCAACTTTTGCGGTTGAATAATTAATCATCCCGAATAATAGACATAAAATTATTCCAATTTTTTCAATCATTCTAATCATAAGAAACTCCTTATTTCAACGTAACGGTTTTAGATGCAATACCAACAGCAGGGCTTTCCGCCGAGATAATTACGGTCTCACCAGGACCGGATATTATCGTCCATACTAATTCTTGTATTCCACCACTTCCCTTAACCGGCTCTATAATGGTAAATGGTTTTCCGCTTGAAATTTTCTGATTTTTATTTATACCGAGTGTAACTTTAACGTTTCTTCCCCACCGGGCTTTATTGCCCATTGCACTGTTTGTTGGAAAATATCCGGTGTTTGCAATTTCAGCCGTTAACCTAAATACTTTGCCATTAACGGGTTCAACTTTTACATTTGCGATATCAACTTTGGGCAATCTACCTGCAAGCCACGCAAGAAACGAATTTTCCTTCGCGGCAATAACGTCTATGCTGTCGGCAGGAGGATTTGTCAAGATGAACGGTTTAAATCCGCCAACCTCCACTTCATTATCGGGAAAATCTTTATGTTTAATTTTTGTCCAATTTAAAAACCCATCTTTTATTCCATTTGCATCGATCCACTTAAGTGCTTTTATCTGATCCGCATATTCATCTGATTTCTCTTCGCCGGGTTTGCCGAATTTATTTTCCGGTTTTTCCATGCTTCGATTTTTTCTATCCGGTTGTTTCTTTGTTGTATCCGATAATGCTGAGTCTTTTTTAATTTCTATTTCCGGTATCCACCAAGGATTAGCTGCAAAAGACCATCTGCCGAAATGATAATATGCCCACTCGTTGAATGCGCCTTCACCTTTTGAGCTTGCCGGCACACCCTTAAATTTTGTTAACTCCTGATATTGCTTCCCGATAAAATTGTAATATTGTTCGTCATCATCCATAACAGAAGTTAGAATTCGTGGAGCAAAGTCCTCATCGTCCGACATTCTTCTGCGTCCGGATCTTTGATCTTGTTGCTGTGGAGGTCCCTGCCGCTGTTCTTTCTTCCACGTGTTTAGCAGATTATCGTTCGATGAAAATGCAAATACGATTGCAATGTTCGGATGGGCGAAACAAAATTCGGCAACTGCACGCGTCTCCGGTTCCGAAATCTGATATGGACCGGCTCCCTTGCTGAAAAATTGGTAATTGTGCGGAAAGTTTCGATTGAAATCTACGCCACCCAGATCATCTTCATTCCAAATCTCATCGCCATCGTTATCGATTCCTTCTGTATAAAGTTTATAAATTCCAACTTCACCTTTTGATGCGTCTGCTTTTTTCATAATTCTCGGATCGTCTGGATGGGGCATCCATTCGCCGCGACTATCTTTCACGCGCATCATCGAAATTATTCCATCGCTATTTAAATCCTCAAAACTATCTTCATCGATTAAGCCATCCCTGTCGTCGTCTGTAGGGTTACCGTTAACAGTTCTATTATAAAGTGGTTTCCGAAAAAACTGTTCACTTGCGTCGGGATTAACACGAGGTAGTATGTAGAAAGTGGTTGTATTAACAAGTTGTGTTATGCTGTCAATTTTACCGTAATTTTTTAGAAGAAAATTTAAAAAGCCGAGAGTCAACTCACTTCCAATCAATCTGTCACCCTCTACTCCACCGACAATAAGCATAGCATGCCGCTTATCGGCATCTTTTCCGCCGACAGTCACGCACCACAAGTCGTGCTTATCAGGAGTTTTTGACAAAGATGAAACAGATGCAATATTTTTATTTGATGAAACGAGCGATGTAATCTCTTTTGTCAATTCATCGTAACTGTGATATTTAGACTGGCTGAAAGAAAAATTTAAGCCAATCACAATTAAAAATAAAACAAAGCACAAAATGTGTATTGAAGATTTCATGACTGAACCTTTGCGGTGGTGAGGTTTATACGAATTCGTTAGAATTAAACGTTTAATAGAATACGAAGTTTCGAGGATTGATGCAATAAAATATATATGACCGTAGTGTTATCTAACCGACTTCTTTTACCGCCTCTATGAATTTATTGACTTCATCAAAGTTATTATAAATGTGTGTGGAAACCCTGACAGAGTTGAGTTTATTTTCGGCAACAAGTCGGATACGAAATCCTTTTTTACCAGCATGTTCACCGAATTTATCATACGGCATATTTTTTAACCGAAAACCCGTAACAAAACCACGCGATTCATCTTCTGTCGGTGTCAGCATTTCAACATTATCTAATTTCATGAGTTCCTTTTGCAAATAACCGGAAAGCGCTTTGCCGCGGCGAACAATATTGTCCATGCCGATGTGATAAAGAAAATCTATCGATGCCCCCAATCCCTGATAAATTGCCGCGTTTTGTGTTCCAAAATCATAACGGTGCGCGGTGTTTACATATCCTTTGAATTCAGGTGGATCAACTGTCATATCCCAACCAATATCCGAACCGCCGCCTATCCACTTTGCTTCGAGAGCATCAAGCATTTCTTTCCTAACGAATAAAAACCCGGTTCCTTTTGGTCCACACATCCACTTATGGCAACAGGTCGCATAAAAATCGCAGCCGATATCTTTGAGGTCAAGCATTGTCATCCCGGGTCCATGAGCGCCATCGAAGAAAACCCACAAACCTTTTTCGTGCCCGAGTTTTGAAATTTCTTTCGCCGGAAAAACTTGTCCGATCGTACATGTAATATGAGGAATAGCGATTACACGAGTTTTTTTTGTGATAAGATCATTAATCCGATTTAGATTTTCTTCTGCAGTTTGTGCCGGCTTGAGAGTTTTTATTACGATGCCATCATACTTTGCTCTGTTGAGCCAGGGTAATGCGTTACCGGCGTGCTCGTGGTTTGTTAAAATTACTTCATCGCCGCGTTTAAGCGGAAGACCCCACGTAACGACATTGATTCCTTCTGTAACGTTATGTGTAAGAGATATTTCAGATTCATCTACATTTACAAATTTTGCAAGTTTTGGTCTTGCTGCATCCCATCCTCCATATTCACCGGAAACATCAATATTATCAATAAAACTTTTTACTGCTTCACGGACAACGAAAGGCGAAGGACCCATTGTTCCGTTGTTCAGATAAATACGATCGTGTGTGAGGGGAAATTGGTCCCGTACAATTTTCCAGAATTGTTCATCTTCGGGCAAAACGTTCTGTCCGTTCGAAATAATATACCTTGCAGAAGATGTTTCAGGAACTGAAACTAAAGCCCACGTTCCGATAAGACCTCCCGAAACCTGTTTGATGAAAGTTCGACGGGTTGTATTCATGACACTTTCCTTTCTATCGTTATCATTACACAATAAAAATTTAGTTTAACTCTTAAAGTGATTCCATCCGCCAGCTTTGAGCGGTTCCTGCTCGCCATTTTCGCGGATCAGAACAATTCCTTTTTCTTTTTCCGTCACACGCCCGATGATTGTAACATCGTTGGTTAATTTTTCTAATCTCGCGTACTCATCGTCTTTGATGGTGAATAGTAATTCATATTCTTCGCCGCCGTAGAGAGCGTAATCTGTTGGCGGCTCATTAAATTCGGATGCAATTTTTTGAGTTATTGTATCGACAGGAATATTGTGTTCATGAATTACCGCGCCGGTACCGCTGTTGTTGCAGATATGATTGATTTCGGAGGCAAGGCCGTCGCTGACATCAATGATTGCTCCTACATTGACGCGTTCTGCAAAAATTCCCGATATATCAAGCCGTGGTTTGGGCATTAAATGTTTTTCGATTGCTGGTGTGTATGGCTCCAAGTTTGGTTTAAATAATTGCTGCTCAGTTGATAGAGCAAATCGTTCTTTTTCTCGTTTCAGAATTTTCAGCCCAGCCAGCGATGCCCCAAGATGACCGGTAACGCAAATATATTCGCCCGGTGAAGCATTTTTTCTAAATTTGATTTTCGATTCATCCGCTTCTCCTGTCATTGCAACCGAGATCATGCTGTTTGCGAGTGACGAAGTGGTGTCACCGCCAACAATCAGGCAAGAATATTTTTCGCAGGCAAAAACCGCACCATGATAAAATTCTTCAATCATTTCAACTGAAATTTTCTTGGGAAGTGAAAGAACGATGGTTGCATAACGCGGAACCCCACACATTGCTGCAATGTCGCTAACGTTTGCAACGATAGCTTTCCACCCTAAATGTTTGAACGAAGTATATGTGAGATCGAAGTGAATTCCTTCAACAAACGCATCGGTTGTAAAAAGCTGCACCTTACCGGCTGCCGGTTTATAGACTGCGGCATCATCAGCAATGCCTATCAATAAATTTTGGCGTAACGGTTGGCTGCCTGCTTGTTCATCAATTATCTTGCTGATGCGGTCGATTAGTCCAAATTCGCCTATTGTAGAAATATCGGTTTGCTTCATATATATTTTAATTTTTCTATGAAATGAACATACTCAAACATAGAATAAAAGTCAAAAAAATAATCGGAATTTTTTTCAAAAACAAAGAAAATTTTTATGATAATAAAAAAGTAAGTGGTATTTTTGAAGGGAAGAATTTGTTAAGAATCGATTTCTTCCTGAAAAAAACTACAATATCCTATTTCTTCTCCCACCACAAGATCAATTTCTTCGCCGTCCCGATTGTTATGATAGCGAAGATTACTCCTCCAATCAGATCCACCACATAATGGTATCTCAAATAAACCGTTCCTATTACCAGCAGAACTCCGAGAAGGTCGATAATATATCTAAATGAAAGTTTGTAGTGGTGAGCGTAATACATGGTAAGTAAAGTCATTTGCGTATGTCCGCTTGGGAAAATATCGCGCTGTGCATAAATGATCGGGTTGATTACATCTTTCGGTATCGACTCGCCTGCATTTATGAAATCTCTCAAATGTGAAGTTAGCCATAATCCGGGCAACTCGGAATTTAGAGAAGCAAAATTGTGCAGCGTAAACCGCGGACCCACACCTGGGAAAATTAAATATCCGAAATAAGAAAGTATGAACCCGTAAACGATTGTGAAGGCAAAAAAATTGAACTTCTCAATTTCTTTTTTTCGATAAAGAGAGATTGCAACCGCAAGCATGATAAAGTAATAACTTGTATAAGCTATCTGTAAAATTTCAGTAACTATCGGGCTTGAATAATTGAACAACCAAACCGTGGGATCGGTGCTGAAAATGGCGCGGTCGAGGTTAATTAAAACTGAATCCCAATCTTTGCTTCCCATTGCCATAATAGTATAGTGTACTTCTTTAAAAATAAAAAATATTCCCGGCACCGGGTACCAATCGTGTATGAATCCCATTATTTTAAATTTATTTGATGCCGATACTTTTGCGAGCCAAATAATCAAGATTGCCGCAACGAAATTGATTATCAATATCGAAATATTAGTTGCTGTTCCCGGGAAACAAATAAAACCAAGAGATGTTAGAATTTGTAAGAAGATTATATATAAAATATCAACCGGTTTCAGATTTTTAAGGGAATTTATAATCGACACAAAGTAAGATCCTGATTAAATTATAGAATATAAAGATAGAAAGTCGTGAACGGTTATTACAGAGTAAACTTTTACCAAAATGTTAAGAAGAGATTCTTCCATTTCATCCTCAATCATACAATTAATTTCTGAATCTTCATAGTAAGTTCAATGAAATCAGAAACCTTCAGTTCCTCGGGGCGTTTCTTTAACGGCAGTTGATCTGAGCCAATTATCAAATCAATCACATTTTTATGAAATGGTAAATATGCGAGCGAATTTTTAAGTGTTTTTCTTCTTTTTCCGAATGCGATTTTAACAATTTTCCTGAACAATTTATCGTCAATATTTTTATACAAATCTCTCTTCATATTTAATCTGACAACAGAAGATATTACTTTCGGTTTCGGATAAAAACAATTTGGCGAGACATTGAATAAGATTTCCGGTTCAGAATAATATTGAGAGAAAACCGATAATATTCCATAATCTTTTGTGGATGACGATGCCACGAGCCGCCGTGCGACTTCTTTTTGCATCATCATTGTCAGGTTTTCAACTGCTTCAAGTTCATCGAAAATTTTGAATAATATCGGGCTTGTTAAATGGTATGGTATATTTCCAATAATGGTCAATCTTGATTTATATTTTTTCGCTAAATCTACAAGCGGCACTTGCAAGAAATCTGCATGGACTATCTCGATATTCCGTGATCTATATTTTTCCTGCAGCCCACCGATAACCCTTTGATCGATTTCAAATGCAATCAGACGGTCAACTCGTTTAACAAGATGCTGGGTCAATGCACCCTGCCCGGGTCCTATCTCAATAACAACATTTTTTTCTTCCGGATTTATGGAATCGACAATCTTCCGAGCAACATTATCATCGATCAGATAATTTTGTCCGAGAGATTGTTTCGGTTTGAACGTTACTTTCGGAGATGCCATTATTCAAGGTTTTTTAAATAATTTTTTCAGACCTTCTTCTGCTTTCTTTTTTAACTCGTCTCCAGCTTTCTTTTTTCCTTCATCAAGCAATTTTTGTTTTTCTTTTTCAAGTGCCTGCTTTGCCATATCTTCCTGTGTTTTGGTATTTAAAGAAACAGCCGGAGAGGTAGTGGCTCCGCGGACATTAAAATCCAGGCTTACTCTATTGTCTTTATCTTTAAAAAGTTGAACCAATTGAGATGCCACGCCGGATAATTTTAATCTGTCGGAAACAGATGCCGGGAGTTTTATGTTCAGAACATAATCCATGTTTCCATCCAGACCATGAGTACCGTTCATTGAAAAATCGGCAGCACCGGAATTTATTTTAAGGTCTTTAATATTAACTTTCCCGTTTGAAATAGAAAATGCGTTCGACCAATTTTTAAAATCGACCTGCCGCAATTCTTCCAATCCTGTTGCCTCAGATAGTTTTGTAGTCAAAGCAAATCCCTGCAATTTACCGTCGAAAATTTGCACTTTTCCGTCACCCACGAGTGTTTGTGGATTAAGTCCGAGTGTATCGTTCAGATCTCCTTTTAATTTTGTATTCATAGTAAATTTACCGAAAATGTTTTTTCCGAACGAGGTGAATTTCGAAAGAGCAGAATTTGCCTGAACCCCAACAATATCAAGATCGAAATCGAACGGTCTTTTTTTCATATCCCTTAAATCAAGAACTCCTTTTGTTAGAACGGTACCATCAAATGCGTTGATGGAGAAATTTTTCAGATTGATTATTCCATCTTTAATATTCAAAGAACCACGGGCATTTGTAAATTCAAACTTTTCCGTAACAAGCCTGCCGATTGAAACATTTGCATCAATATCAACGCCCGGCAGGAACATCACTTTTGTTTCTGCCTTTTTATTTCCATTTCCTTTTTCAGCAGAAGGTTTCTCTTCAGAAATTAAATCGGCGGTTCGAAGTTGTTTAGATGCCAGAGTTATTGATGCTGTCGGTTTGCCTCCCACTTTTTTTGCATCCTCGTTCACCATAGCCAAATAATTTTTCATAACGAATCCCAGCGAAAGATCAGATTCTCCGATATTCATTTCAAGTCGTTTTGATTCTATGAGTTGGTTATTGAACGTAATAGCTCCGTTTAATTTTTCAACAGGTTGGGGAGAGGTAACTGTTTTCATGGAAACATTTCGGAATTCTATCTTTCCGTTTGCCTTTATTGATTGTGGATTTTTTGCTTTCCCATCCAACTGCAAATTGCCGAGGACAGTACCTGATAAATCCGTTCCATTTTCCAGCGGATAAAATTCTTTTACTTCGCCGAGATTCAGCATGCCGTTAAAAGAAGCGGTAAGACCGGGATCTTCGAAATTTACCACGCCAAGTTTTCCGTTTATTTCATTGGTTCCGAGTGCTGCGGAAAAATTATCGAGTGAAAATTTTCCGATCGGTTTTTCGCCGGCACGAACTTCGGGGCGTTCAAACGACCCAGCAACATTTATTTTGGTAATCGATTTGGGAAGACCGCTGTACTGAATCGATCCATTCTTCACTGTAAATGATCCCGCTGCACCGGGTGTTTGCATTTCTCCCAAAGTTCCTTTTATACTGGTCGAGAATTTTACTTCACCGGAACTCGATAATCCTTTCGCCGCTTTCAACAGATCAGCCGGAACAAGCGAGAGAAGCTGATTCATTCCGGTACCGGGGGTTGAAACAGTCATATCGAAAATCATTTCTTCTTTTTGAAGTTGCGATATAGACCCCGAGACAATAACAGGCAGTTCTTTTAATTTTGCTTTCACATCGTCGAAAATTAAAATATCCTTATCGATTTCATATGTCATTTTTATATTTCCATCTAACGGTTGATCGATCAAGAGCCATAAATTCATGGTGCCATAACTTACTTTTTGAATAGATGTCTTTCCTTCTATAACAATATTTCTGGCGCCGTATTGGGATGTAACTTCTGACGATTGTTCCATTCCGCTCATAACGAAACGGATATCTGATTTTTTATTTATGAATTCCATTTCGCCGTTTATTATCTGAAGATTAGAGAGCAATAATGCACCTCCGCTGTTTTTCACTACTTGCACTTTTCCATCCGGCGATTTCTTTTCGGTCATTGAATAATTATTCGATCCATCCGCAAGAACTTCCATGCTTATAACCGGATGATCGATAATGATATAATTAATTTCTAATTTATCTTTAAGCAGCGAGAAAAGATTCACTTTGAGGCGGAGATTGTTGAACGATAAGAATGTTTCCCGTGCAAATTTCTTTCCGGGCGGATTCGATATCGAAAGCTTATCGATTGAAACGGCAAATGAAGGAAACACTGAAAACGAAATATCTTCCACTGTCACGGTTCTGTGCGTGGCTTCCTCGATTGGTGGAATTATTAGTGTTTTGAGCCGGTCACCTGTTAAATATAATTTTAAACCGATTATTGCAATAATTAAAATTATTATTGGCGTTGATAAAACCGCGATCCAGATTTTTGCTTTTTTACTGAGAGACATAAATATACTCCTGAATATTTTCTTTGTGATACAGAAAAATATAGTTAATCTGTTCAAGAATAACAATTAATTCGGGGCAAGCTTAATATGATGAAATCGCTTTGACTAAAAATATATCAAAGATAAGAAGTATAACTAATCGGAGCATCCCCATTTAATCTCTCAAATAAAACCGGGTTGTTATTCAAGAATCAAAACAACAACCCGGAAATTTAATAGACTAAAAATTCTCAGAAAGCCGACATAAAACCGAGAGTGAGTTTCGGTTGTTTTCTTTCCAAATCGTAACCGCATTCACCCATCAGCTTCAAATTCCGGGCGAGCATATATGTAAAGTTTCCGGCAACAGCATGATATTTTAAATCATCCTGATCGGAATCTATTTTGTTATACATCAAAAATATGTACCAGTCACTTTTATCGTATTTCGGTGCAAACATCAATTGAGCAAAACCGCCGCGGGTAATAACTTTTTGTTTATCTGAAAGAAAATTCGGATTGGAATCTTCACGATACATGAATTCGCCGCTCAGTTCCATCTGATCATAAGAGATGGTCGCGTCTATTCCGCCCATACCGATATTGCTTTTTATATTTTCAACCTCTTCTTTTCCGATATAACCGAGTCCGCCTAATGTAATGTTTGTATCAACAGGTTGTGCGACACGGAAAAAGAAATTTTTATACGGATCCGAATCGAACATGAAATCTTCGCCCGGCTCGATGCCGTTACCGTTTTGTACCGAAGCGATTATATTTGTTTCGGTCGGTAGAGTATAGCTCAATACCAATCCGCGGTCATAAGTTAAATCTGCCATCGATTTACCCGGCTTAACTTTGAAAATTTCATAATCTTCAAACATGGGCCTGAGCTCTCTTTTAAAAATTGGATCGCATACCTGATATTGACCTGCCATTATATCAAAATCTACATTCCCTACATTATTGAAATATAGAAACGCATCTTCAACTCCTACAAGCGTTCCTTTTTCGTTCATGAGAAAATAGAAGAAGTATGAAACGTCTTTAGCAACCTGACCGGATGATAAAATTTTCATTACAAAGGGCCATTCGATGTCTGCCTTAGCCTTAACCGAATCTTTCGCAGACCTCAATCTGAAAGCACCGTCAAACCTGACAGCAATCGGTAATTCTCTCATCAGTAAAAGTTTGTCATCTCCGGTTTCACGCACAAACCGCGGTGGCTCTTTATCTTTGAGCTGATAACCGTTCGCCGCAAATTCATCGCCGAACGGTTTTAATTTGGGAACTGGCGAATGACAAACATTACAAGACATATCGTACTTGCGTGCATAAGCCGGGATAGCCGATGATTGTTCAGCAAAAATCAGAATGCAGAATGTTAAAATAATAAACGAGAATAAAATATTTTTCATACCATGCCTTCCTATTTATTGATTGATATTTATGTTTGTTTCATGAAAATTGACTTCAATAATTTCAGCTTCGTCTTTCGGAACGCCGAGGAATTCAACAATCGGAGTTGGAAGTTTTTGATAATTCAAAACCGCCTTTACTTTCATTGGTCCAGGTGCCGCGGCAGTTGGAACCGTCCAGGTAAATGTTTCCATTTTCGTCTCGCGCGGACCGATTCTGTAATCGGTAGATTGAGATGCCGTGTTCCATTGCTGGATTGTCATTCTTCCTTGCGGATCGAGATACGGCAATCTGAAAATTCTGTCTCCTTCCGGAACTCCATCGCGTTGAACTCCTTTAAAGTCGGGCTGGTTTAAAGCAATTCCCATATCCTGATATGCAAGTGTATTCGCAGCAATTGTGTACTCTTCACCCGGAAAACCCTTTTTATCAACAGGGAGATGATATACAGTTCCTTTTGCATCTGTAGCTTCAACATGCAGCCATAGCATTCTTTCTTCAGCAGAACCGGTTGGAAATTTATGTCCGGTTTTCTGATTGAATAACGCCACGGTAAATTTTACACTCTCACCTGGATCGACATCGCGATTATCCGGATGGATACGAAGCTCAACAACTCCACGTACTTTTCCGGGATCGTGCGCCCCATGAAAGAGATGCTGTGCAACATCGGGCAATTCCGGTCCCATTGATGCGTTATGCGATTTCGCAAAAGTCATGTGGCACTTTTGGCATGGAACTCCTTCTTTAGAATAAGGTCCTTCTTTCCATTCAAGATGAGTTGATTTGACCCAGATTCCGTACGGATCTTTTTCGTTGTGACATACACCGCAGAAATCTGCACTCTTATGAAATTCGGAATATTTCGTTTCGTGTGCAGGTGAACTTGCAGCTTCGCGTGGTCCATATTTTACTCTCCCCGGCTCAGAAATAAAATTAAAGTTGAATGGTGTGTCTCCTGCAAATCCGGTAATCGTGTGGCAAACGTCGCACGACACCGATTCATTTGCTCTGCTGTTTGCTTCCGGTTTCGGCGGAGGAACATCTCCAGCCATGAAAGCAATCGGAGAATGGCATCCGTTACAGCCGGCTTTCACGCCTGCTACTTTCGGATCTTTTTCTGCGTGTGGCACGGCAAGTTTAAAATATTCTATTTCATCCCAGTGATGAGTGTATGCCTGCGACATCATTGCCTGTTTCCATTGCTGGTAGAAATCGACATGGCAGGAAGCGCCGCATACTTCCGGTTTTTCAAAATCATCGTACTTTTTTGTTCCGAGCGCCTCATCGCCGGCTTTCTTTACCTGAGAAACAGCGATGCCACTGCCGATAATGGTAATGATAAAAATTACCGGTAAAAGTTTGATTAATATGTTAGAAAGTTTCATATAAATTCCCTCCATTATTAATGGTTGTAGTGAAATTGTTGAGCGGGCAAGTAAAATTTATTTTTCATAAATCTTATTGATAATGTAATCTGAAAGAAATCAAAAAGCAAATAAAAATTTTGAGGTTTTTGTTTCGCATAAATAAATACTGCCCCCAGCTTGTTACGGCTGACGGGCAGTATTTTGATCTGGTATTACTTGATAATCTGAAGTAATTTATTGTATAGACTTTTTTGCCTATCATCTTCCGATTCTACTTCATCACTACTAATTTTTTAACCTCTGTGAATCCTCCTGCCTGCCCGCCATCTGTGGGGCGGGCGAGCATCCGATAGAAATAGATTCCGCT
>JACRFD010000011.1 GCA_016218025.1 Ignavibacteriales bacterium | reverse complement strand
TACCTAAGGACAAACTTGATCTGATTGTAAAAGCTGCTGATGAAGTTATTGAAGGAAAATTGAATGATCATTTTCCTCTTGTTGTTTGGCAAACCGGAAGCGGCACTCAAACGAACATGAATGCAAACGAGGTTATCTCCAATCGTGCGATCGAAATGGCGGGTGGAGTAATGGGCAGCAAAAAGCCAATCCATCCTAATGATGATGTGAACAAAGCTCAATCAACTAATGATGCATTCCCAACATCAATTCATGTTGCAGCGGTTGAAGAAATTCATCGCCGGTTAATTCCTATGGTAACAAAGTTGCGCGATTCATTAGATGCAAAAGCAAGGGAGTTTAAGGACATAATCAAAATCGGCAGAACACATTTGATGGATGCAACTCCTCTTACACTCGGCCATGAATTTTCCGGTTATGCCCAACAATTAACAAACGGATTAGCACGTATCAGTGATTCATTAAAAAGATTATACGAAATTCCTCTTGGAGGAACTGCAGTTGGTACCGGATTAAATGCTCATCCCGATTATGCAGTTAAAGTTGCAGAAACAATTTCTAGACTAACTGGAAAGCCATTCAAAACCGCACCGAATAAATTTGAAGCGATGGCTGCAAAAGATGCTTTAGTAGAAATGAGCGGTGTATTAAAAACACTTGCAGCTTCGTTATTAAAAATTTCAAACGATATCCGCTGGCTTGGTTCCGGACCGAGATGCGGAATAGGTGAAATCTCTTTACCTGAAAACGAACCGGGCAGTTCAATAATGCCCGGAAAAGTTAATCCTACTCAATCAGAAGCGATGACAATGGTTTGTTCGCAAGTTTTTGGAAATGATGTAACAGTTAATATATCCGGCTCAAGCGGAAATTTTGAACTGAATGTATTTATGCCGGTTATAGCATTCAACGTTCTTCAATCTATAAAATTAATTGCCGATGCTTGCGAAAGTTTCAGCGAACATTGTGTAGAAGGCATTACAGCCAATGAAATCAATATCAAGAAACACCTCGAAAATTCATTGATGCTGGTTACATCTTTGAATCCGGTAATCGGTTACGATAACGCAGCAAAGGTTGCAAAGAAAGCACACAAAGAAAACAAAACTTTGAAAGAAGCTGCACTTGAACTTGGTCTTTTAACTGCAGAAAAATTTGATGAAGTTGTTCGTCCGGAAAAAATGATTAGTACAAAAAAATAATTTTTTTAACCACACCCTTTATTGAGGTTGTTTCAAAAGTAAAAAATAACTTAGTGTTTCTTAGTGACCTTCGTGTCTTAGTGGTAAGATCTTTTTCGTTTAGTAGAAAAACAAATCCTTACCACAAAGACACTAAGAGCACAAAGGTTCACAAAGACTTTTTGAAACGACCTCATACGGGGGAGGTTGAAAATTGATATAAACTAGATCAAAACTAATGAAAAACATTATCAAGATAATTTTTATAGCAATCCTTTCATTCATGGCAATTACATGTCTCGGAACAGAGTCTGTAGACAACAAATCAATTTCTGCTATCGGAACTGTAAAGTATATTTCTCTTGAAGGCGGATTTTACGGAATCATAACGGATGATAATAAAAATCTTGACCCGCTGAATCTCTCAAAAGAATTTCAAGTTGACG
>JACRFD010000090.1 GCA_016218025.1 Ignavibacteriales bacterium | reverse complement strand
AGCAACAGTATCTTTGAATACATTGAAGTGTTTTACAATCGAAAGCGGAGACACTCTGCTATCGGTTATCAGTCACCTGTGCAATTTGAATTAAATAATTTTATGTCTTAACTTATTGTCCAGAAAATCGGGGCAAGATCAGTGCAGATGGAAGAGGCGTAGTTGGAACAACATCATTTACATTCCGTGAAAGAGGAACAATTGCATACGTTCCGCTTACAAATTTGGGATCTGACATAACAATAAGCTTCAACGAGAGTGTCGCGTTCGACTATGCTGCGCTGGTTGCTAACCCATCAGAAAAAACATACATGGTTAAAGAACTGCCTTTGATTGATGCCTATCATTCCACAACCGGTAAGATTACATACTCGCTTGAGAAAAATGACGGCATGACAGAGGAACTTTATCCTGGTGAATCGATTAAGCTTAATTTCGGAGTACCATTGCAAGAGGCAAATAAGAGGCGTAGTTTTATAATTGTGACAACTGGACGATATGAGAGAATAGAAGAAAGTGGTTCTTTCGATCGTATACCAAAAGAATTTTCCCTAAAACCAAATTATCCTAATCCGTTTAATCCATTGACAACGGTCAGTTATCAGATTGCAAAAGCGAGTAATGTATCTTTGTCAATTTATAACCAACTTGGTCAACAAGTTGCTTCTCTAACAAATGAACATCAGGAAGCGGGCTATTATGAGGGGATCTGGAATGCAACAAACGTCCCGAGCGGTATTTACTATCTGCGGTTGTTGGTTACAGATGATGGTGGCAGGCAACTATATTTGAATTCTGAGAAGATCGTTTTAATGAAATAATCCTCATTAAGTTCAACATCAAACCCTCTTCATAATCTTTGCTGGAGAGGGTTTTTTATTTAAACCCAATCAAGCAAGCTGTGCTTTTCTTTTTTTGCGGCGGAGTTGTATTGAAAAGAAAATAGCTTCAATCACCAAAAGTAAAACAAGTGAGATTGCATCTCTATCGAACCAGACACCAAATCCTTTTTCACTCATGAATAATTTTAAAACGAATGTTGACATCGACCATCCGACACCGAATATCAATCCGAGAAATCCGACTGCAAGAATACCCTCTTTCCATCCTTCTTCCTGCCACCTCTTGGTGAATAAAATTACAGTCGCAATTACATGTATATAAAAAACAAAAAGTGTTATCATTTGGTTAATTTGTGAATGGTGAGTAGTGAATAGTGAGTTGTTAGTGGTGAGTAGTGAATATTTTTTATATCAAACGACATCTTCATGAATGAAAAACCGCTTTTATAGTTTTGAATAATATTTTAATGTCAAATCCTATCGACCAGTTTTCAATATAATAAATATCATACTTAATTCTTTCTTCAAGGGAAGTATTTCCGCGCAAACCGTTAACCTGCGCCCATCCTGTCATCCCTGTTTTTACGCGATGGCGATCGAGATATTTGGGAATTAAAGATTTAAATTGTTCAACATAATAAGGTCTCTCTGGACGAGGACCTACCAAACTCATCTCTCCTTTGAAAACATTTATCAACTGAGGAAACTCATCCAAACTTAATTTTCGCAAAATCTTTCCAATAGAGGTTTGGCGGGGATCATTATCAACACCAAGCCCCGATTCGTTATCAAATATTTCAGCTCCTACCTTCATTGTTCTGAATTTCATCATCCGAAATGATCTTCCGTCCAATCCAACCCGCTCCTGGACAAAAAAGATTTTCCCTTTCGAATTTATCTTGATAACTATGGCTATTAACAAAAACAGCCATGATAAAAGAATCAATAATAGAGTGGAAATAAACAAATCGAATAATCGCTTGACTATCCTCCCCCATGTTGTCATCGGAACGCCTTTAATTTTGATGAACGGTATTCCATCGATTTCCTTAATTTTCATTCCGGCGGTCATCAACTCCAATAAATCAGGGACAAGCATTAATTCGGTGTTTACACCTTCACAATCCTGCACAAGTCTCATAAGTTTAGGATGTTCATCATAATTCAGTGCAATTAGCGCAAGTTCAATTCGCTCGCGGGTAAGAATTTCCTGAACATCCAAAAAATTACCGAGATATTTTGATGATGATAATGGTTGAGCCGTCACGGGTTGAGCGGAGATATAACCCACAAATCTATATCCTAAAAGAGGGTGAGTTGAAAGCTGGGCAAATATTCTTACAGCAGTTTCATTAGAACCGATAATGATTGCATTCCGAAGTTCTCTTCCCTTTGAATAGATAAACTTTTCAATTCTGAAGAGAACGATTCTGCCGGTGAATAGCATTATGATAGAATTTATCCATAGAAGGAAAAACACAACGCGTGAATAAGAAAAAGCCCTGTAGAAAAATGCGGCACTCATAACAACGAGCATTGCAACAGAAATCAGTTTAATTATTGAAATAAATTCATCAGTCAACGCAACATTCCGGCGGGCACCGTACATTTTGTTTGAGTTAAATATTAAAAGCCAGATCGGAATTATAACAAATGAGCCGTAAATGTATGCCATCAGCGGCGGCTTATCCTCGGCTAACGGAAGGAAATTTAAGAGAGAAGTATTAAACCTTAACCAGTATGAAAAAAGAAATGCAAGCTCGATTGCTATGCTGTCGAATATTACGGCAAGAGTGGGAATTAAAAAATCGTTTCGTCGGGGATTTGGCATCAAGGAGGTTCTTCTATTCTTTAGATGCGCGTTTTATCACTCCGTAAATTGCCTGCCCTTCCCGCGTTTGCAGAATGATATTATCATTTTGCCAAATAACTTTATCACCTAATATTTGCTTTACCCCTTGCATTTCATAACGTAAATCGCTAACACCTCCTTGTAACACTATTACAGATTCACGAAGCCCTTTCAATTCCTCATTTGTTTTATCTATTCTGGTATTAGTCTGATCCAAACGCTCCACAGTATCTTTACGCAGCGATTTAATCTCATCAAGAATTCCCTTTAATAATTCGTTTTCCATAAATAATTCCTTCCTATTATTACATTGTTTTGAAATTCATTTATCCAAACATTTCGTTTTCAATGATCCCACAGATGATATGGGCAGTTGTAATATGCCCTTCCTGTATTCTCTGCGTATCGTTTGAAGGAATAATTATCGGAACATCAACCATCGATTTTGTTAAGCCGCCATCTTTGCCAAGGAATCCAATAACTTTCATCCCTTTCTTTTTGGCTTCATTGATGGCACGATTAACATTTTCCGATTTTCCGCTTGTGCTTATTGCAATCAAGACATCACCTTCAGCACCTAATGCCTCAACCTGACGGGCAAAAATATTTTCGAATCCGATATCGTTACCACCTGCTGTCAACATGGATGTATCGGTTGTTAAAGCAATTGCAGGCAGTGCCGGACGATTAGCTATTGTCATTCTGATAACCAACTCCGTGGCTATATGCTGAGCATCCGCCGCACTTCCACCGTTTCCACAGATAAGGAGTTTCTTCTTATCGTTGAATGCTTTCATGATTACATCGACAGCTTTCAGAATATCGCCTGTGCAAGAATCGAAGATTTTCTTCTTCGTCTCAGCACTTTCGTTCAGTTGATCCTGAACATATTTCTGCCGATGCAAAACTGTTAAAGGTAAATGTGACATATCAATTAAAAATTAAAAAATAAAAATTATAAATTAAAAATTAAAAAATGTTTACCAGTAATTACAATATTGCTAAGAACAGATAACTAATGACGAATGACAAATAACGAATAACACTTATTTCAATAGATTCTTAACGATTAATCCAACTTGCTTCAAAGCTTCATCTAATTTTGCAACATCTTTCCCGCCTGCAGTTGCGAGATGTGGACGACCACCGCCGCCGCCGCCAACGAGCTTTGCTACGTCACCGACAATCTTGCCTGCTTGCAGTTTTTTATTCTTGATTAGATCATCTGTTACAACGCATACTAATGATATTTTTTCGTTCATCACGGTTGCCAACAATCCAACTCCTGAGCCGAGCTTCGAACGAAGCGCATCACCTAAGCTTTGAAGTTCTTCTACACTCTGAACTTCTACTTTTTGGACAACTATCTTGATATTGTCAATTAGTTCAGCGCCGGCAACCATAGAATCGATTCCTGAAGATACCTCTTTTACACGATATTTGCTAAGTTCTTTTTTCAGATCGATAGTTGACTTCGAAACCGCTTCAATAGTCTGTTCTCTTTCATTAATTGTATTTTCAACTTCTTCGATCACTTTGGAAGTGATTATTTCAGGAAGAGATATTTTACCAAGTGAAGGACGGATAGATGGTTCTACCTTTGTAAACTGTCCAAGTTGTTTTTCAAGTTCTTCTTTTTCGATAATCAATTTTTCGATATGAGCGTCCATCTCTCCTATTTTATCAATGCGTTCTTTTATATAATCTTTCAATCCATCGCCTGTAACGGCTTCAATTCTGCGTATACCGCTGGCGATGCTTGCCTCTGAAACAATCTTGAATAATTGAATATCCTTCGTATTCTTAACATGCGTACCACCGCAAAGCTCAGCACAAAAATCTTTTACAGCAACAACGCGGACTTTATCTCCATATTTTTCTCCGAAGAACATTTTTAACTTGGGGAATTGACGCTTTGCTTCTTCTATTGATAGCCAATCTTTCGGATCATTGAGAGCAGTAACTGGAAGCGCCTCTGCAATTTTTTCATTGACGATATCTTCAATCTTTTTGATTTGATCCGGAGTGATTTTTTCAAAATGATTAAAGTCGAAACGCAATCTATCCGGCGCAACAAGCGAACCTTGTTGTTGAAGATGATCACCCAAAACCATTCTCAATGCTTCATGGAGAAGATGCGTGGCTGTGTGGTTGCGCTCAATGTTATTTCGACGTTTAGCATCTACTTTGACATACACCTTCTTACCAATCAAATCGAATACTGATCCTTTGCGAATTTCTAGTTGGTGTACGATCTGATCTGGTGTCCTGAACGATTTTATCACTTCCGCAACAAAGCCATTAGCCTCTATGATACCTGTATCGTTTACTTGTCCACCTGACTCCACGTAAAGAGGTGTTTGATCTAGTGTTACATTGATGTCTTCTATTACTTGATTCACCGTGGAAGTGCTTTCCAGATGATCGTATCCAATGAAAAAGGTTGGTCCTTCGATTCCTCTTGTTATAGTTGCAGAACCTTTAATTGCCACCTTAGTTGTAAAGTGAATTTCTCGTGATCGTTTTTTCTGTTCCTCCATCAACTCTGTAAACCTATTAACATCAACTGTCAATCCTCTTTCAGCAGCCATCATTTCAGTAAGATCGAGAGGAAAGCCATAAGTATCGTATAGCTTAAAGGCATCCTCACCGGATATCATAGGCTGGGTTTTTAAAAAATGTTTCCATGCTCCACCTATTAATTCATCCAAACCTAATTCCGCAATCTGAATGTTGTCTTTAAAGAAACGCATCTTTAAATATTTTACTTCTGCAGGTTGGTCTCCATGAAAAAACTGTGAGGTTCTACTCATCGCTAATCCATCCGTATGTGTAGCTAATATAATAGCATTTGTAAATGCCTCATTTTCAAAAAGTGTTATACCACGATCAAGTGTCTGGTTAAAACTCTCCTCTTCTCCTTTAATTACGCGCTCAATATGATTTTGCTTCTCTTTTATTTCAGGGAATTGCTCTCCCATAGATTTTACAACTGATTCCACAACTTTGTAAATAAACGGCTCGTGCAATCCGAGTGTACGACCAAATCGCGCACCGCGGCGAAGAATACGGCGCATTACATATCCGCGACCTTCGTTGGATGGAATCCCGCCATCGGCTATTGAAAACGAAAGCATACGAGCGTGATCAGCCACAACGCGCATGGCAATATCAATGGGATCGTTGAGCTGTGCTTTGTATGGCTTACCAGCAATCTCAGAAATCCGATTTATTATCGGCATGAAAACATCTGTGTCGTAATTAGATTTCTTTCCCTGCATCACGGCACAAATTCTTTCAAAACCCATTCCTGTATCAACATGTTTTGCCGGAAGCGGAGTAAGAGTTCCCTTATCATCACGATTGTACTGTATAAAAACGAGATTCCATATTTCCATCACTCGCGGGTCACCGGCATTAACAAGATTTCCACCTGAGAGATCATCTGTTAAATCGACATGAATTTCAGAACATGGCCCACACGGACCAGTCTCACCCATTTCCCAAAAATTATCTTTCTTACCAAATCTTAAAACATGAGATGGATCGATATCAGTGACTTTCTTCCACAACTCTTCTGCCTCATCATCTGATTCATAAACTGTAGCGTACAATCTTTTTTTATCCAATCCCCAAACTCTTGTCAATAAATCCCATGCCCATTCGATTGCTTCCTTTTTATAGTAATCACCGAACGACCAGTTGCCCAGCATTTCAAAAAATGTATGATGATAAGTATCTCTTCCTACTTCTTCAAGATCATTATGTTTTCCGCTTACACGAATACATTTCTGTGTATCTGCGGCGCGCTTGTATTCCCGTTTACCTGTTCCAAGGAAAACATCCTTGAATTGATTCATACCCGCATTAGTGAACAACAATGTTGGATCGTCGTGGGGAATAACCGGAGCGCTTAATACAATTTTATGTCCGCGTTCTTCAAAATATTTTATAAAACTATTTCTTATTTCTTTTGATGTCATCTATAAGCTTCTTTTCTATGTTTGATTCTAAATATTCTAATACCATGGTCAGTATCATCCACTTCGTATAATACACGATAATCGCCAATACGAATACGCCAATCATTTTTTGATCCAATTATTTTCCTGCAACCAACTGGTCGTGGATTATATTTTAATTTTTCTATATCAGTTAAAATTCTTTGACTGATCCCGACGGGTAAGCTTTCAATATCATTCGAAGCGGATGGTTTGAAGGAAATCGAATATTTCATTGCTTCCGTTTTAAGATTTTCTTTTTAACTTCCTCAAATGGGATGTCCGGTTCGGATCGAACTTCATTAATCGCTTTAAGATCTTCAAGATCCTCAATTTGCTCAATCAATCTTTCATACCTTTTATATGAAAGCAGAACATGCGATCTCTTCCCTTTCGCATCGTACAATATCTCTTTTTCTTTTACTTTAAAACCCATACGTTCTTCTCCTTCAAATTTCTATTTGCGTCATCAGTTCAATCTCTTCAAGAACCGAACTAACCTGCGTACACTTGAATAACTCACCTATAAATACAATAGCTTTCCCCGTATGATGCACTTCCCAAGTCAACGCTTCCGCTTTCGACAAATCGCAACCTGTTGCCCGTATTATCTGAATTATTACTTCGTCGAAAGTATGCTCCTCATCATTGAATAAAACAACCTTTGCCGGTTCTTTTATCTCAACATCTATACCCGATTCGATTTCTTGTTCAATTAATGGATTATTGCCGCTCATCTTCTAACTGCTGATTAATGTTACAATCAAAAGTACCAAAAACGAGCGTATTTTGCAAAAACCAATCATTGACTTTTATGATGCCAACGAATATATTAAATATGACAGCAATGAGATATATTCTTCCGGCATGAAAAAAATAATTGTAATATTAATACCTTTAATCTGTTTTATCTTTTCATTCTTGAATCTTCTTGATCGAACTGAACGTTGTCCTTTAGAGTATGATGAATCAGAAGGATACAGTGGTGCGATGCGTAGTTTCGAGTGGTGGTACTCACAACGCTCGCTGCCTTACGATTTCATACCAGCACGTGCATTTCAAACTGCTCAAAAACAGTTAATGATATTGAATGAAAAGAATAAATATTCTTCCCGTACGATAAGTAACATCGAACCGTGGAAATCATTGGGTCCGTATAATATTGGAGGAAGAATTTTATCCATTGCTATCGATCCGCGCAACAGCAATATCATCTGGGCTGGCTCAGCAAGCGGCGGATTGTGGAAATCGACACAGGCAGGAATCGGATCAGGTGCATGGAATTATATCAACACCGGTTTTAATACGCTATCGGTTAGTGCCATTGCTCTCGATCCTGCAAATCCTGATGTAATGTATATTGGCACCGGAGAAATTAGTTTGTATTTCCGACCGTTGATTGGAACTCCAGGCGCGCGCGCCTCTTACGGAATGGGAATACTAAAATCTACAGATGCCGGAAATACATGGAATCAAACCGGACTAACATGGACATTCCCTCAGATTACTGCCGTGCAAAAGATTGTTGTCAATCCCTTGAATCCAAAAACAATTTTTGCAGCAACGAGTGAGGGAGTTTTCAAATCGATAGATGCAGGTTCAAATTGGACACGATCAGATTCGGTTTTAATGGCTATGGATATTGTAATGAGTCCGGCAGACACCAATCAACTCATAGCATCTCACGGAAATTTAAACTCGTCTCCAAACCCGGGATTATATAAAACAACAAACGCGGGGGCAAGCTGGTTTAAATTGACAATCGGGTTACCGACAACTAATTTTGGCAGAACATCTCTTTCCTACTCAACATCAAATCCTACTATCGCTTATGCCGGAATTTCAAACGCATCATCAAGCGGTATGATTGGATTGTATAAATCTACAGATAACGGAAATAGTTGGAATGTTGGTTCCACAGCAAACTATGTCGGTTCGCAGGGATGGTACAATAATGTTGTTGCTGTTCATCCGGAAAACCCTGATTCAGTTTATTGTTCAGGATTAGATATTTATCTGTCATCGAATGGAGGCTCCACCCTCACCAACATATCACCGGTGTTCGTGCACGTTGACCATCATGCAACAGCATTCGATCCTTTCAATCCCGATATTGTATATTTCGGAACCGATGGCGGATTATTTAAAACAACAGATGGTGGTGCAACTTTTTTAAGTTGTAATTACGGTTTACAGACTACACAATTTTATCCGGGATTCGCAAACTCCCCTCAAGATTCAACAGTTGCAATCGGAGGACTTCAAGATAACGGTACATTGAAATTTATAGGGACACAATATTGGTTCGATATTTTATATGCAGACGGCGGTTGGTGCGCCATAGATCCAACAAATAAAGATATTTTTTATTTTGAATATCAGTACCTCAATTTATTCAAATCAACTCAGGGGGGAATAAATGTTTTCCCTATCGTTTCAGGTTTAGCTATTGGATCTGGAAATGCCAACTTCATTGCACCGTTCATTATCTCTCCCTCTTCACCGAATATTTTATATGCCGGAAGCAGAAATGTTTATAAAACAACGAATGGTGGAACCAACTGGTTTGCATCAAACGGTTTTTCCACAATTAACGGAACTAACATTGCATGTATCGGTGTCTCTCCGAATAACTCTAATTTCGTTATAACCGGAACGGGTACCGGCGCACTTGGTGCAAATCCAAAATTTGAAATATTTTCAAGCGTGGATGGCGGTGCCACATGGACAAATGTTACATATCATTTAAATGAAACCGATAGCTTGCCTAATCGGTATCCGACTGATATTGAATTCGATCCTCTCGATAACTACACCGCATATATAACTTATTCCGGTTACGGCACACCGCATATTTTTAAAACAACTGACCTTGGATCGACTTGGGCCAATATCTCAGGAAATCTACCGGATATTCCGCATCAAACTATTTGCGTTGATCCGGAAGCTGAAGAAAATTTATATGTCGGAACTGATCTCGGTACTTTTCACTCATCGGATAACGGAGTTAATTGGGAAGATTATAACACCGGTATGCCACCTGCAATGGTTTTAGATATAACTGTTTCCAGAGCAAACAACAAATTACGCGCTTCAACATTCGGTAACGGCGTTTATGAACGCTCATTAATTCGAACTCCAAAACTTTCGCTCACTTACCCGAATGGTGGTGAAGTCTTTGCAGGCGGTTTTCCTGAGACAATCACTTGGAAACAACGCTTTCTACAGAATGTGAATCTTGAGCTTTCTTTAGATAACGGAACAAACTGGTCTGTCATCGCTAATAATGTACCAGCGCAACAAGAAAATTATTCATGGACACCTCCCGACAGCGCTACAGCACAAGCGCTTATTCGAATCATAGATACTGACACAGGATTGCTTGTAGATTCAAGTAATGCAACGTTCTCCATCATTGTCAATCCTGATTACTTCAAAGGGTGGAATATTATTTCTATTCCTGTCGCCGTAGCCGATCCCCGAATTGAAACAATATTCCCTTCCGCAATCTCTAAAGCGTTTTTGTTTGAGAATACATATCTTTTAACCGATTCATTGAAGAGAGGTGTTGGATATTGGGTAAAATTTAATTCACCGCAATTTGTTTCTATATCGGGTGATTCAATTCTTTCTGATACTATCAATATCCATGCGGGATGGAATTTAATCGGTTCTATATCTCGCGATGTTTTAGTCGCCGATATAAAACAAATTCCTGATAGTATTGTCACCTCCCGATACTACGGATATAAATTATCATATACAGCCGCGGATTCATTAAAGCCACGATACGGATATTGGTTGAAATCAAAGTCAGATGGCCAACTTATTTTATCCTCATCCTCACTGTCTAATCTTAAATCATCAATTGCAGATGATTTTTCAGAATGGAATAGTTTGAAAATCTCGGATAATTATAACAACGAGCAAACGCTTTATTTCAGTTCGAAGAAGACGGACTGTAATATCGATTTTTTTGAATTGCCTCCACTTCCGCCGGATGGTTTATTCGATGTAAGATTTCGATCGCAGAGGAATATGGAGACACTGCCGAATGTCATTTCTTCCAAAATATCTTTACCGATTGAGATTCAATCTAATTCTCATTCTCTGAAAGTAGAATGGAATATTTTTGACAATGATATAAATTATTCTCTGGTTATCTCAGATAAGCAAACCTTTAAGATTTCCGGTAATGGCTTTACGCAAATTTATGCTGAGTCGAGCCGAACCATCTCAAATCTCATATCGCACATCTCATTACAGGTTAATCAAAGTAATCCAGCATCTCCTCTTTCTTTCCGGCTCGAACAAAACTATCCCAACCCCTTCAATCCGAATACAAATATCAAATATCGAATCTCGAAAACCGAATTCGTAACGTTGAAGGTATATGATATTCTTGGGCAAGAAGTTGCGACGCTCGTGAACGATGTCAAACAACCCGGTGAATATTCTGTGTCATGGAATGCCGAGGGATTGCCAAGCGGTATTTATTTTTGCAAAATCTCGGCAGGGAGTCCTTCGACAAGCTCAGGACAAAGTTTTGTTGATGTGAAGAAGATGCTGCTTGTGAGGTGAGCAAAGTCAGAACTCCGACTTCTGTCTCAGTCAATTCATAGATAGAAGATATTATGTTTAAGAATCAGCAAATAGAAAAGAGCAATAAAAATAATATAATTGGTAATAAGCGAGAAGAACCAATTATAAGAGAGAAGAAAGGAATACGCCATGCTGATTCACAAAAAGGAAGAGATCGATTTT
>JACRFD010000010.1 GCA_016218025.1 Ignavibacteriales bacterium | reverse complement strand
TTTATAACAGTCTGATTTACCATTTGGAAATTAAATTTGTTCCATATTATATTGGTAGTACACAATTGATCTTTTGATATAATATATTACATCTAAACAGCACCCGACTGATTTGATTCTTAACATAACAGTCGGAGGTCTATCTTGAATAAACCCATATGGCTAATTCAAAAAATAAAAAAATAATTCTCCAGGTTCTAACACACTTAGTGTTGGTGATTTTTACATTGATAGCAATTTACCCGGTGCTTCAAGTGGTCACAATTTCACTTCGACCATCAGACAAGCTGTTGTCTACATCGCTTGAAATAATTCCACAAAATGCTACTCTGAAATCTTATATATCTTTATTCGCAGATCAGCCATTCTTGCTTTGGGTGCGAAACAGCGCTCTTATCTCATTGACAGTAACATTGACTGGTGTAGCTCTTGCTGCAATGTCAGGTTATGCATTTTCGCGTTTTAACTTCATGGGGAAGAAAATTGGATTGCTCGGCTTGCTTGTAACTCAGATGTTTCCGGCAACCATGTTATTGTTGCCGCTTTATCTTATGTTAATATATCTTGGATTGATAAATTCATATTTAGGAATTATTATAACTTACTCAGCTACTGCCTTACCGTTTTGCATATGGACTATGAAAGGATACTATGATACAATCCCGGTCAGTCTTGAAGAAGCTGCTAGAATAGATGGATGCAATCAGTTTCAGGCATTTTACAAAGTAATATTGCCGTTGGCATCTCCCGCATTAGTTATAACCGGATTATTTTCTTTTATGACTGCGTGGTCTGAGTATATTGTTGCGGCTCAAATATTACAGGATACTCAATTATGGACATTGCCTCTCGGTCTTAAATCGTTCGAAGCAAACATGTCAACAGAGTGGGGACTTTATGGTGCTGCTTCTTTGATTGTCATGATACCGGTAGTAGTACTTTTTATTATTCTGAGTAAGTGGTTGGTTTCAGGGCTTACGCTTGGCAGTGTAAAAGGATAAGTGAATGGACTCGAAGAAATATTTAATCGAAATAAGAGAAAAAATATCTCAATCTTTCAAACAATTTGGAGGAAAGGGAAGCCGATATGCTGTTCCAAATATTTGGGTAACATCTAAACAAAGTGACAGAAATCTAAAATCGATAAAATTAAATCCCCCGACTTTTTATTTAAATGCTCTGAATGAAATTATTTCTCAGAAGCAGACTAAATTACAAAAAGAAGATGCGGATGTCTGGAGCCGCAATGCCGTAATTTATAATATGTTTGTCAGAACAACATGTGCATTTGATCATAACGGTAACGGTAAAATAGATTTGCCGGTGAATGCAGAAGGATGGCGCGAAACGGGTACATTCCTTAAAGCTACATCTATGCTGTTATTTATTAAATCTTTGGGTGCGAATACAATTCACCTGCTTCCTATTACTTCAATCGGATCGGATGGTAACAAAGGAACGCTTGGTTCACCATATGCAATCAAGAACCCGAACAATCTTGATGAAAAATTAGCAGAGCCGAATTCAGGTCTTACCGTTGAGGAAGAATTTAAATTATTCGTAAATGCTGCTCATCATTTAGGGTTAAGAATTGTTGTAGAATTTGTCTTTAGAACCGCGTCTAAGGATAGTGATTGGATTAAACAGCATCCTGAATGGTTCTATTGGATAAAAGAAAATATAAAAGACCGAAAACCGCATCATCGTAACGAATCTGAGTATGGAAATCCGATATTTAATACAGATGAATTAAAAAAGATATTATATGATGTCGAAAATAATCACTTCGAAGAATTATTACCGCCGCATGAGTCGTATCGTAGTATGTTTACCGATCCTCCTAAACCTGAAGCAATAAAATTGGAAAAGGGGAGATATATAGGAAAACTTGCAGATGGAACCCGCGTAAGAATTCCCGGTGCTTTTGCAGATTGGCCCCCCGACGATTCACAGCCCCCGTGGGGTGATGTTACCTATCTGAAAATGTACGAGCACAATGATTTTAATTATATTGCATATAATACTATACGCATGTATGATTTACGTTTATCAAAATCAGAAAATGTAAATAAACCATTGTGGGAGAAAATATCTGAAATAATTCCGAATTACCAGCATCAGTTCGGAATTGATGGTGTAATGATAGATATGGGACATGCCTTGCCGATAGATTTAAAAAAAGAAATGATTAAGCGAGCAAGGGAGATAAATTCAGGATTTGCATTCTGGGATGAAAATTTTTCTGTTACAAAGAAGAGCGTAATTGAAGGTTATAATGCGGTAATCGGTTATCAATGGAGCGATCAACATCATCCCAACAAATTTAAAAATATGCTTAAGCGATTCGGAACAGAGGGATTTGATTTGCCTTTTTTTGCAACACCGGAAAGTCACAATACCCCAAGAGCAATGACCAGAG
Source organism: Ignavibacteriales bacterium (assembly GCA_016218025.1). Lineage (GTDB taxonomy): Bacteria > Bacteroidota > Ignavibacteria > UBA10030 > SZUA-254 > PNNN01. Next base: position 93,372 of record JACRFD010000010.1, on the reverse strand, counting down.
AGGGAGAACAAATATATTCAAAGTATGCGTGGGCTTTAAGTAATTTTCTACCGGCAATACCATTTATACATTCCGGCTTCGAGTTAGGAGAAACATTTCCCATAAATACTGGATTGGATTTCAAAATAGATGATTTGAAAAAATATCCGTCGGAAACATTACCTTTGTTCAGTGAATATGGATATAATTGGTTTAATTCAAACCAAATTGTCGATTGGATACAGAAAGTTTCAAACATCCGTAAAAAATTTCGCTCATTAATTACTGATGCCTCTCCACAATCTTTTTACTGGGTCGATAATTCAAATAATGACCTAATCTCTTTTTTAAGAAAAAATGAAATTGAAAAGTATCAACTTTTGATTTTAGCAAATTCGAATTTGCAAAAAGAGATATATATTGAACAGGTTCTAGAAATAAAGAAAAAATCTATAGAAGATTTATTAACTGGAAAATCAATCGCTATAGAAGATCAGAAAATAAGACTAAAATTAAATCCGGGGCAGGTTTTCTTATTTAAGATTTAATCCTACTTGTTTATTAAAATTGGGAAAAATATAACTATTTATTTTGAATATGTGGCATAGCTCACAAATTTGCGTGCAACTATTCATTAAAATGTCATATTAAATTATTCATCCCAAAAAATTATACTTATGAGCGATTTATTTATTATTATTCCATTATTGTTTATTGTTGGATTAATTTATTGGTATTTGCCGAATATATTACTTAGGCATGTCTCTTCGTTGAAGCAAAGTCGTTCCAATCCCAGAAGACATCGTTTAATTGCAGTTTTCCAAAGACTTGCAACATTTTTATAATTAACGTCGAAACACATTCGTTTAGATGCTTTTAAAACAACAACCCGCCTAATTATTTTCTCTTCTTTTTTAACTCAAAATCTTGCTAGTACCAATTATTTTTATTATATTTTTAAGCCCAAAGATAAAGATTCATGCATTTTATAGATAATGAGCCCGTAGCTCAGGGGTAGAGCATCTGCCTTTTAAGCAGAGGGCCGTTGGTTCAATTCCAACCGGGCTCACTTTCAATGTAAAATTTAAAATGAAAAAACCTGATTTGCCCAGCATCTCAGCTTTTTACTTTTTAATTGAATTGCGCGAGTGGTGGAACTGGCAGACACACCATCTTGAGGGGGTGGCGCCCGGAAGGGCATGCGAGTTCAAGTCTCGCCTCGCGCACAAAAGATTATTTTGTAAAACTTGACTTTTTGCATGATCTTTTCTATCTTTCGACTGTTATGATAATCCAGTACATTAGATATATCTTCTTATTATTACTTCTTTCAGCGGTGATCTCATCCGCTGAAATAATAAAAACGGGATCAATTTTTGCCACCAGCGACGGAGTAAACGTTAATATTCATTGGGTTTCTGAAAATGAACAAAATGTTCTTGGATATGAAATTCTAAGAAGCACAAGCCCATCATCCGGCTATTTATCTATCGCTAATCTGGATGCGAAAGGCGCATCATCATATATTTACATCGATAATACAGCATTCAAAAGAATCACAACACTCTATTGCTATCGAATAAAAGTTAAAACAAATAATGGAGATAATTATTTTCCACCGCTAAATGAACCTCCAATATCTGTAGATCATAACGTTTCCGGGGTACGTAGAACATGGGGAAGCATTAAAGCATTATTCAGATAAAGATTAAATTTTAAAGAAAGATTTCAAGAGCGTCGATAAATTATCCCGCTCTTTTTTTTTATTAATGATAATTAAAAAAAATATTATTCTAGCATCGAAATCACCTCGACGTCAAAATCTTCTTAAACAGATTGGTCTTGATTTTAAAGTAATAGAGAGCGGGATAAATGAAGAGCTTTCAGATATCAAAACCCCAATTGAACATGTTCTTGAGCTATCGAAACAAAAAGCCAAAGAAGTTGCAAAGAAAATAGATAACGCTCTTATTATTGGTGCCGATACAATTGTTTATATCGACGGTAAAATATTGGGCAAACCATCTGATGAAAAAGATGCTGTACAAATGTTGAATCGACTGAGCGGACAAACGCATCAGGTTTATACAGGTTTTACGCTATTGGATGTCCCTTCTCAAAAAATATTATCTGATTATGAAAAAACAGAAGTAACCTTTAGAAATTTATCTAAAGAAGAAATCGAAAAATATGTTAAATCTGGTTCACCTATGGATAAAGCAGGGGCGTACGGTATACAAGATGATTATGGTGCAGTTTTTGTACAAAATATTAACGGTTGTTTTTATAATGTTGTTGGATTTCCACTCACAAAGTTTTATCTTGCAATGGAATCATTTCAAAAAGGAATGTGAAAAGGTAAGAGGTAATTTATGAATAAAAAAATTAGAATTGTTGTTGCGAAAGTGGGTCTCGATGGCCATGACAGGGGTGCAAAAGTTATTGCCGCAGCATTACGTGATGCTGGAATGGAAGTTATCTACACCGGACTAAGGAAAACTCCAGAGATGGTTGTTGAGGCTGCCATCCAAGAAGATGCCGATGCAATTGGAGTCAGCATTCTAAGCGGTGCACATATGACTATATTCCCCCGTATTTTAAATCTGATGAAAGAAAAAGGAATTGCAGATGTCTTACTGTTCGGTGGGGGAATTATTCCGGAACAGGATGTGGCTGTATTGAAAAATATGGGAGTTGGCGAGTTGTTTACCCCAGGTGCATCTACAATTGATATTACAAAATATGTTTACGACTGGGTAAGTAAGAATAGAAAAAATTGATATTCAATTAGATTCTTCATCCAACCAAATTCGTGGCTCTATTTGAAATTCTTCTTGTTCTTCATCTGGTTGAGATAATACGTCAGGGATGATCTTCTGGGATACAAGTTTAATATCACTATCAGAAAAACCAAACAAATCTTCATCAGAAAAAATTAATTGGAAATCTTTTTCGGTGAAAAGTGTTTCAAACCTTCTCGCAAAATCATCTAATCTTTTTAAATAATAAGATACATTTTCATCGGGGAAATTAGAATCCCATTCCTCAATGGATTTATAAATCATCTCTTCCTGGTGTTCTGAACTTTGGACGTAAAATGATATAAGATCGCCTTTATTAAAATGCTTTCCAGAAGTAATTGCAACATCGTACGCGGTATATCGATTTCTTTTCCCCGAATTAACCTGTATTTGATAATCGTCTAAACTATCACGTAAGATTTCTGTCTTTGCCAATAATTTAATAGGCATCCGGTGTGTAAGTATTTTATTACGGTTCTCAACGTAAATTGAATGCAATTTGTTAAAATTATTTTTAAATGTAAAGTAAATACAGTCACGTATGAATATTCTGCCAAACGGTTCACTGTTTTTGGAAGTTATTGCAGATCCTGTAAAAACAATCTTGTCGTTATACGTCAACAATATGTAATTATGTTTTTTGAGTATTAATATTTTTTGGTAATTATTCTTTATTGATAAGCAATTTCTGATATTCGATTTGATTTCCATCTTTTTTATTAAATCGATTGGAGAATCTTGGTTTATTTTATCAGGTGGGAAAACAAAATAGATCTTGTCTTTTTCAGCAAGTACCGGTATGCCGTTTCCGTTTTCTATTGTTGATATTAAATTATTTATCACCTCCTTGCTTTTTTGTGTTATAATATCGAACGCTGTGAGATCATTAAACAATGAACGTTGATTTCCAATATAGGGATAAAAAGAAGAAATTAATATGTTGAACGACCCAGTTAATCCGACTTCTTGAACAGTATCACTGTTATTAAAATATTCAATACACAAATAATTCAGAAGCATTTTACAGACATTTAATTCATCAAAACGGGGGAATATATTTTGTTCAAGCATTATTCTCGGATATACATGATCGATATCTAAACAACTTACAGGTTCAAAAACACCTGAGTAATAAACTTCATCGTAACTATTAGATATGTTCATTCCTTCAATTGCGCGGGGAATTGAATGCTTAGTTCTGAGATACTCACGAAGGAGAAGAGATTCTATCTTTGATGCAATATTGGTTCTGGAAAGTGTGCCATAATTGAAGGGAAACATTTTCGTCAATTGAAACAATTTGGGAGATATCATTCTACTAATTCGATCAATATCCTTTAAATTACTTTTACAGTCGTTTATTATCGTGTCGGAATCTGTATTCCACTGTTGAATAGTTATTTCAGGCGATAAATATTCCTTGCGAAGTTCTTCTACACCAATTGTATTTAAAATAGGTTTTAGTGATACGTTTGTTGATAGGGAAGATTTGGTGAAGTGAAATTGGTAAAGATGAATGATGTCAACTGCGTGTCTTCCGGTGATTTCAACTGTGTAATATTCGCCCGGTTTATCCTGACGGTAATATCTGTTCCCAGAAAATTTTGGTACTGATCCATCTCTACAGATTTGGAAATCTATGTTAAATAATTCACAACGAATTGCCAGATAAGGGAGAATATAGTTTATTAGATCATACCCTTCGATAATATCCGGATCAGTTGATTTAATTATTTCTATCAGTTCTTGCAAAATATCTTTTTCTGATTTTCGCAATATTGACAATGTTTTTTGAAATCCAGAATTATTTTTCAAGCCAATCGCAAGAATTTGATCCTCAAGCCGATATGCATTACTTGCTTTAGATTTCTGAGATGTTTGTGTTTTTATATCTATTTGAAGCCGATTTAAGTCTGAAAAATTTATTCCTTTGAATAAGGTTTTACCGGATTGTTTGAGAAATTGAGTCACCGGATCTGCGGTAAAATGAATGAATGGAAGTTCGGAATAATAGTTGATTTTAATCGGAGAAGTTTGATTGTACCGCTGTATACAAAAATTTATCGCTTCCCATAAATGAATCCAACTGGAAAATACCACAAGATATTTGAAATAATTGTTACCTGCTAATTTTTTTAGCCAATACCTGCCGGTAAAGCCAGTGAAATATTGTGGATTAGAAAGATAAAAATATGGATAAAAATCGTGTTCTTCTATATTTATTTTGTTATCAATCCTTTTATAAATATGCATCGAGTGATCGCCGGCAGACGATACATATAATATATTCTCATCCGGATTGAAACCATAAAGGAGTTGGTTCATTATTTCAAAATATTATTTCCTGTCTTTCTTAAGAAATGGTTCAAGTAAATCCATCGGCAGCGGGAATATTATTGTCGAATTTTTATCTGCTGCAACCTCAGTTAATGTTTGTAAAAATCGTAATTGCAGTGCAATTGGATTGTTTGAGATAATTTCTGCTGCATCAGAAAGTTTTTGACTTGCCTGCAATTCACCTTCTGCATGTACTATTTTCGCGCGTCGTTCTCTTTCTGCTTCCGCTTGTTTAGCCATTGCTCTTTGCATTTCAATCGGCAGGTCGATTTGTTTTACTTCTACATTAGATACTTTAATTCCCCACGGCTCTGTGTGCTCATCGATTATCTTTTGAAGTTCGCGATTAATTTTATCGCGTTGAGCAAGAAGGTCATCCAATTCCGATTGTCCCAAAATACTTCGAAGAGTTGTTTGGGATAATTGAGATGTTGCAAAGAGAAAATTCTCCACTTCAACAACTGCCTTTTCAGGCTGTACAACTCTGAAATAAACAACGGCGTTTACCTTTATTGAAACGTTATCTTTTGTGATTACATCCTGCGGAGGAACATCGAGCACTACCGTTCGCAAACTCACCTTTACCATCCTATCGATTATCGGGATTAAAAATATAATGCCGGGTCCTTTTGCAGAAATCAGCCGACCCAGACGAAACACAACACCTCGTTCGTACTCCCGTAATATTCGGATTGCGTTCGAGAGAATAATTATTCCGAATAAAAGTATTATTAATATAAAAACTGAATATGTTTCCATGCTTTTCTCCAATCTATTTATTGAACTATTTTACTTACTTTTAAAATTAAGTTTTCAGCGGATTCAACTTTAATTTTCGTTCCTTGAGTAATAGGACCCGTTGTGCTGACGGCATTCCATATTTCGCCATGTACTTTAACTTGACCCGTTGGTTCCAAATTATTGAATGCTTCACCAATTTCACCTACAATTCCTTCGATTCCGGTTGATGGTTTTTTGCGTTGAGCTTTAATCCCCATTCCTATTGCGAATACAAAAAATGCTACAGTGATGATTATTGTTATGAAAATTACTTCCCACGAAATTGCAATAAAATCCAGCAGCGAACTGGTTTGAAATAACATCACAGATCCCAAACCAAGAGAAACTACGCCACCGATAGTTAAAATTCCGTGGCTGATAATTTTAATTTCCAATAAAAAGAGTATAACCGCGAAGAGAATTAATGCAAGACCGGCATAATTGATGGGAAGAGTATGCATAGAATAAAATGCAAGAATCAAACATATGAAGCCGATAACTCCCGGAAAAATTGCTCCGGGGTTATATAATTCGAATAACAGCCCGTAAAATCCAAGCATCATTAAAATATATGCAATATTAGGATCACTCAAAATATCTAATAATTTTTGCTGAAAAGATTTTTCGAAGGGAATAACTTTTGCATGCAATGTGTGTAAAACTTTATTTCCGTCTATCGTTTCAACCTCTCTTGAATCGAGTATTCTCAAAAGCTCGGCAATATTCGCTGCAACAGAGTCGATGACGTTTTCTTTTAGAGCTTCAGTTTCCGTGATCGAAATACTTTTACGGACTGCATCTTCAGCCCAGCGAACATTTTTATGCCTCTTCTCGCTGATAGTTCGTATAAGTGCTGCAGCATCGTTTGTAATTTTTTCCATCATGATTGAATCTTTTTGTTCGCCTGTTGTAACAGGGTGGGCAGCACCGATGTTAGTGCCCGGAGCCATAAATGACAGGTGTGCTGCCAATGTAATGAAAACACCTGCTGATGCAGCCTGCGAGCCGCTTGGCGAAACATAAACAATTACTGGAACGGAAGAATTTAAAAAATCAGAAACGATAACCCGAGTTGATTTCAATAATCCACCAGGGGTATTTAATGAGATAACCAAACATTCGGCATTTTCATTTTTTGCACGCAAAATAGCTTCATGTATATAATCTGCTGATGCAGGATTAATTGAACCATTGATGTTTATTGAATGGACAATCTGTTGCTGTGCCGATGAATTTGTAATTGCAATAAAAATTATCTGGAAACAGATGAAAAATGTTCTGACTGCAATATTTTGGGGGAGGTAAACCATCTAAGTCTTCAGAGTAAATTATCCTCTATGATGATTAATGCGGAAAGGGTGGGATTCACCGCCAAAGGCGGATCAGCCTCTGGCTGAGAACCCACGGACTGCTTCTCCGATTTTTTCATCAAGAAATTTCCTTCCTTGGCCAGTTTTTAAAAACAATTCACGTATGATGGCTTCGTGTTTATTAAGAAATTCTTCAAAATATGCCAATACCCATGGGATACCGCTTTTAGTATATCGTGACTTCCCTTTGTTATGTTCTTCAAGACGCTTGTTGATATCATTTGAGTATCCAACATAACGCTTTTGTAGTTTACTGCTCCATAAAACATAAACGTAATACATGCGGAAAGGGTGGGATTCGAACCCACGGACCGCTTTTGACGGTCACACACTTTCCAGGCGTGCCAATTCAACCGCTCTTGCACCTTTCCGTATTGTTATGCGTTTAATATACTTGAAATTAGTGAAAAAGCCAAACCACTTAAGTTCTAACTTAGCATTATTAAATGATCTAAAAAAAATTATAAGCAAAAATAATATTCTAATTTTTTGAATAATTCATAAAATTGATTTATATTAAGCAATTAAATAATTATCCCCGAACTGGTTACATAGTAATGACTTCAAATTATTTTCGCTTCACTATTTTTCTTTCTTCCCTTTTCTTATTTGTAATAACCATTACATTCTCACAAGAAATAATGGAATTACAAAAGACTACAAAGGATGTTGAAAATAAATTCACAAGTGTCGGCAATATCGGTTTAACAATTACTAATTTTGGAACGCTTGGCACACGCAATAATTACTGGCCAACCCAGCCTTCTTGCGAATATCCGCGTGGATCAAGGATTGAACATATTTATCAGGGTGGAATTTGGATTGGCGCTCAGCTTAAAACAAAAGATTCATTGGATTATAGAAATGGATTGATTTTTGTTTCCACCGCTGCAAGTGATAGAACGGCACGTTCTTCTCTTCAGAACTTGATTGATGGGTATGAGTTTAATTCTGCGATTGAAGATTCAATTACAGAATATTCGATTCTTTCAGATGATAGGCCCCCGGCTGCTCAATATCTTGTTGGGGCGGTAAGTCATCAAGATTTTGTCAGCGAATATTCAGATAAATTCACAAGAGTACCCGCGACAGGTGATACTATAACTAACCATATTCCCATGGGTTTAAAAATTCATCAGGAAAGTTATGCATGGAATTTCCCCTTTGCAGATTTTTTTGTGATTTTAAAATATACCATTTATAACACAAGTGTAGATACATTAGATTCGGTTTATGTCGGTTTTTGGAATAATGCAACTGTAAGAAATACAAACTTGGTAAGGCCCGGGACTCCAGGTTATTTTATTTACACAGGTCAAGGTTTTGATCTTTCAAATAGAATGGCATATTCATTCGATTATAGCGGAACTCCAGGCGGTCCACCTGCCGATAGTTATATCGGATTGAAATTGCTTGGCACAACTCCTTTTCCTTATCAAGTTGATTCATTGGGAGATCTGGAAAAACATACTTTCTATAACGCATGGGAATACAGATTAGAAAGCACCGATCCGACATACAACTCACCGCAATATGATTACTCAGATGTTCCTTGGGCTAGCAGATATACACGATTGAAGAGTATGATGGACACGGCAGCAATTAGTGCCTTAAGAACAAGAATCCCAGCGAGATATGGATACAATTATTTATTATCTACCGGACCATTCAACAGACTAAACCCCGGAGATTCAGTTGAAGTAGTTTATGCTGTTGTTTGTGCAAAAAAATATGGAACCTTTGCTGCCAGTAACGATCTGCCAATTCAGAGAAAAAATTTATATACGAATTCAAGCTGGGCGCAAAAAGCATATAATGGGGAAGACCTGAATGGAAACAATATTCTGGAAGAAGGTGAAGATATTGCAGTAAGAGATTCATTAGGACTTAGATACGAACCGGATGGTAAAATAACCCGTTATTTATTACCTGCACCACCGCGTAAACCGAAAGTTCATGCCGAAGTGTTCGATCAAAATGTTGTTCTATATTGGGATAAATCTGCAGAGGAATCGATCGATCCGGTTACAGGTGAAAAAGATTTTGAAGGATACAGAATTTCACGGTCAGGTGTTGGTGAAGATTTTTTAAATCACGATAATTTTTTATTAAATGCTTCCGTCGTTGGTGATTTTGATATCAAAGACAGCATTGGTTACGATACTGGACTGAAAAGAATTGAACTTGATTCACCTGTTACTTTTCCCGGAGACTCGGTAAAGTATTATTACCGTTTTCCTCCGGCAGATGCTGAACTCAGTCATCTTAATGGATGGCAATATGTCTATGGAATTTCGGCTTATGACCGCGGAGATACAATAAACAATGTACCTCCATTAGAAAGTGCAAAAGCTTGGAACCGTGTAATACCCGGTACAACACCAACATCCGATAAATCTGTAGAAATCGGTGTTTATCCGAATCCCTATTATGTTAATGCTTACTGGGATGGAGATAGAGAACGATTAAGAAAAATCTATTTTTATAATTTACCGGCAAAGTGCGAGATAAGAGTATACACACTTGCAGGTGATGTTGTTACAATAATTCAGCATGATGCATCAACTTATAACGGAGACGGAATCGACTGGTTTACTCAGTTCGGTGATCCAAATAATCCTGCAAAATTCGCCGGTGGCGAACATGCATGGAATTTAATCACGCGTTATGATCAAGCAATTGCGACTGGACTTTATCTTTTTACAGTTGAAGATAAAGCAACCGGAGATGTAAAACGCGGAAAATTTTTGATTATTAAATGACAATCTATATGAAATCATTCTTTTTTACTTTTTCGATATTAATTTTATTATTCGCGGGTTGCCGGAAAGATGTAAACGATAATCCGGTAGCCAATAAACCTCCGAACACGTTCCTCTGGTTATTCCCAGATTCAACATTGGCGGATGGAACCAGCAAACAACAAATCAGGTGGTGGGGAAACGATCCGGATGGTACAGTTAAGGGTTTTTTGTTCGCTTTTGATACTGTGAGATTTTATGATTCAACAGGTATTATATATCCATCTCATGTCATCAGTTGGCGTTGGAAAACTTTGCCGGATACTGTGATTGCATTCCCGCTTGAAAGAAAAAGACAAACGTTTTATGTTGCCGTAAAAGCCGTTGATAATACAATGAAAGAAATTATCAATGATAATGCTATGATATGGTTTAGCGGGAATGATGCATACTGGGATAAGAATGAAAATGGGGTATTCGATAGCTCAGATGTAAATCTTACTATTCCATCCAGTTCTATAGATTTAACTGCGGCAACATTAGATATGCCCACTAGGAATCAGCCTCCAACAGTTGTATTTTCACCATCAACCACTAATCCGAATGCACCAATGGTTCAACCGGAAACAACATATACTGCAGCTTCATTCGGTTGGGTTGGAACAGACCCTGATGGCGATAAAACTATTGTAGAATATCAGATAGTCCTAAACAATCCTGATGATACTTTAAGAAGAATCACACTGCCTGCAAACAATATCCGTGTTCCCGGGAGTGATTTCCGTTTATCGAACGATTTTATTTCTTTAATAACATTGTTTGTGCCCCGGAGCAGAAGCGATGCCGCCACCGGTGAAGTTGAAGCAGATATTTACAGTGGATCTTTTTTGAAGCGGCAAAAAATAGGAACTTTACAGGGATTAAAACTCGACAGCTTAAATGTTTTCTATGTAAGGGCGAAAGATATTGCCGGTGATTACAGCAAATTCATACGATTACCCGACACTTCAAAAAAATGGTTTGTTAGAAAACCCAAAAGTAATTTGTTGACGGTAATAGATTACAACAACAGCGATAGTGCAACAGTGAGAAACACTTATAAAAATGTTTTCTCACAAATTTCAATTCCCTCCGGTTCTGTCAGCAATTATGATGAATTAAATATTGGAAGGGGAATAACATTACAGCAAAAGAAAGATGCCTCAGACGGCAGAGCTAATCCTCAATTCGGTGCTTTAGTTCCACCATTTATTGATCCGGCTTTTACATACACGATGTATTTATTCGATTATGTTTTCTGGTACACCGATGTTTATCCCAGTTTACCGGTAGCACAATTTTCTCTCTTCTATTACTACAATACAATTTTCGATAATCATAAAGGTAAAGTTATATTTTCAACTTCATTCGAATATCGACCTGATCCACTTGAGGTGATGAATGATTTTGCTCCTATCGATAGCATCAGTGCAGTAAACCTTGCAAGCTTCCCTGTACAATTTCCTCGTTACGGCGATTCACGCGTATTAGGCGGTTATAATTTAATCCCTGATACTGTTACAGGTGAAAATGTTTTTCCGCAATTGAGATTTAACACCGATAGATTTAGCCATCTTGTATATCTTAGGCCGATTTATAGAAGGGCGGATGCAAGATATATTTACCACTTACAATCCGACGGGCAATATCCTCAGAGGTATGCTTATACTAAAGTGCTGAATGAATTAAAATCAGTTTCAAAATATAATAATAATGTATCTGTTTGCGGATCATCCGGTGTTATTTTGAATTCAGTTGATAACGGTGAAAGTTGGACGAATCAAAAAAGTGGAACACAATATTCATTAAATTCAATACAAATATTCGATAACGTTAACGGATCGGTGATAGGTGATTCCGGAACTATTCTTAGAACAAATAACGGCGGCATTGGCTGGACAAGCCAATCGATTTTAACTTACGAAAGTCTGTTCGCACAAGATTTTTATAATCCTGACAATGGTATAATTGTAGGCACGCATGGATTAGTTATCGTAACAACTAACGGTGGAGTGAAATGGGATTCGTACAATAGCAGCACAAGGAAACCATTAAGAGCAGTTGATATGCTCGATGTACAAAATGCTGTTGCTGTTGGTGACAGTGCAATAATTAAAACAACTAACGGAGGTCAAAATTGGCAGGTTATCGGTCCATCTAACAGAAATTTACTATCTGTAAAATATGTTAATTCCTCTACTATCGTAGCCGCGGGTGCCAATGGTTATATTCTGAGAACAACAGACGGCGGAACAAATTGGAATCAACAAAAAATATCAACAAAACATTTGAGATCTATTAATTTTGTTGACGAAAATAAAGGATGGATAAGCGGTACAGATGGGACATTCTTTACCACAACAAATGGTTTCGCTACTAATCCTATAGATTCATCAGGTTTGGGAATTGGCCTCACGCAAAATTTAAATTCAGTTTTCTTCTCTGATAATGAAAATGGATTCTGCGTCGGCACAGGATCTGTAATTATGCGGACAACCAATGGCGGTTTAAAATGGACTACCCAACCGCGAGGAAACATAAATGTTGCAGTGATTGACGGAACAAATAGTTTCGTGTTTTTAGCCCTTCCGTTACACTTATTAAATGGCGATGGTTCGAATATCAAATCATTCTTCGAACATGTTCTGCTGAAGGAGTTCGAATAATGATAATTGTTAAAAATATAATGCGAATACTGATCTCGGTTTTTCTTTTATTGTTTATCGGAACAAATTTCAGTTTATCCCAAGCTACCGGAAAAGGAACCATAAAAGGAACGGTTACCGATACAAAAACGAAAGAAACACTTCCCAGCGCGAATATCACCGTCAAAGGAACTTATTATGGTGCTGTAAGCAGCTTTGATGGAACATTCACAATCACAAATATAAATCCGGGGAATTATACTGTTGAGGTGTCCTTGCTCGGATATAAGACAATGCAGTTTACAGGTTATAAGGTAAATGCAGGGGAGACAGCAACACTTGATGTTAAATTGGAAGAAACTGTGTTGAGTTTAGGCCAAGAAGTAGTTATCATCGGAGAAAAACCATTATTCAATATCGAAGAAACACAAAGCACTCGTTCAATTTCAAGTGAAGATATTAAAGTTGCTGCGGTTCAAACTGTAAAAGATGTTGTTTCGATGCAGGCTGGTGTAGTACAATCGGATAATGAAATTCATATCCGTGGCGGAAGAACTTACGAAAATTCATATTTGCTTGACGGCATCTCCGTTCAAGACCCACTTGGCGGAACCGGTTTTGGATTACAACTTAGTCCTGCCGCAATACAGGAAGTTGAAGTGATAACAGGAGGATATAATGCAGAGTATGGGCAGGCAACATCGGGTGTAGTAAATATAACTACCAAAGAAGGATCTACTAAATATTCGGGTTCTGCAGGGTACAGAAGAGATCATTTTGGTTTCAACAATGCAAGTCGTTCCAATGCCAACACAGACATTTACGAGATGAGTTTAAGCGGTCCTGAACCGGTAACATCTCAACTCTTACCTGTATTTGGATTGAATATTCCCGGTACTGTCAGCTTCTTCGGAACATTCTATGCAAATTTTGCAGACGGCTATACAAGATGGATAGAAAGACTCGATCAAGGTAAACCGGTTGGGTACGATGTACGGGTTCCCAATCAGCTATATTCTTCTTTATTTCCTGATCAAACATTTCTTGCTCCAAGAAGAAGCAACAGTTGGTCGTGGTTGACAAAACTTACTTGGAAACCAACATCAACATTGAAATTATCTTATGCATATTCAAGCTCGATTGTCATCGATCAGAATTCACAAACAGTGCAGGCAACACTAGAAAGAGTTGAACCAAACCCCGGTTATCAATTCCAATTCCAAAATATTCCGGATAGTTCAAATACATTTGCGCAAAGGAATATTCAGCATTCATTATCTTTCACACACACGTTAAGTCCGCAAATGTTTTATGAGATAAAGTTCAGCAGGTATACTGCTCACGTTCGCGGAGATGCAAACGGAAAATCGTATCAATATTATTCAGAACCCAAAGATATAATTACATTACCTGTTGAATATTACAACACAAATCGTGATACGATAGGAGTTATACCGGGAGATGGATTTTATGATCTGGGGAATCCTACCGGTTGGCGTGATCATTATTTGAGCGAGTATACATTCAAAGGAGATTTAACAAATCATTTTACCGAAAAACATAAATTCAAAACCGGTGTTGAAATGCGTTTCCAAAGTATGCAAATGGTTGATCTGGTTGCACCATGGTATAAACCGCTCGGATTAAATTATGATATTTACAAAGTTAATCCTGCTCAGGGTGCTCTTTATGCACAGGATAATATAGTTCTAAAAGGAATGATCTTAAATTTTGGACTACGTTTCGATTATTGGTTTCCCGGAAAATTTGTAGATTCAACATTATCTTTACCGAGCGATTCTATCAATGTCTCTCCTCAAATTCAACAGGCATACTTCGATCAAACATATAATTTATTTGGAAGGCATTGGAAAGCAAGGATAAGTCCAAGACTCGGTATATCGCATCCAGTATCCGACAATCAAACTTTATTTTTCTCGTACGGACATTTTTCAAAACTACCCAGGCCACAATTTATTTACTCAAAGTTAGCAAGAACAAGTGCCAAATCAACGTTCCAAACCATAGGAAATCCAAATCTAAATCCAGAAACAACTGTTTCATACGAACTTGGGTTACGTAATCAACTGAGTGATAAATATGTTTTGACAATAACAGCTTATTACAAAGACATTTTCGATTACATAACTGCCCGCTCTGTGAGAGTTGCAAAATCAAGATTCTCAAGCGGTTCTTATACAACTTATATCAACCAAGATTACAGTCGGGTAAGAGGTGTCGAAGTTGAGTTCAAAGGCAGATATAGCGAATGGTTAAGAGGAACATTCTCCGGGTCATATTCAATTGCGACTGGAAAAAGTTCTGCCGCAGATGAAGCCGCTTACAATTTACAGTTAGGTTTGGAAGAAAACATAAAAGAAGTCCCGATGGTTTTTGATAGACCCCTGCAGATGAGTTTAAATCTAAATATAAGCTGTAAAAAGGATCAACCCTTTTTCGGATTTGGTAAAGGTATTTTAGACGATTATAATTGGTTTATCAGGTTCTTTTATCAATCAGGGAAACGTTACACTCCGCAATTGTTAACAGGATATGACAAGAATTCGTTGTCGCCATACTTTGCCGATGTTCTTGGCAGGCCCTTGTATACTCCTGATTATAAGAATCCTTACAAGAATCTCTCTGATGATTGGTTTTATATCGATATGAATTTTGAAAAATATATCGATTTGAGTATAGGTAAACTTGCAGTTTCTATCGAAATACAAAATCTGCTAGACAGAAAAAATTCTCAAATAATAAATCCCGTTACAGGTCGTGCGTATGAGTACGGAGAGCCAACAACTCAATCAACAAACGACCCGCTTTATCCTGATCTTACATATCCGGTTTCACCATATCCATATAATCCTGCGCGATACATGACACCGCGTACCTACAGACTTGGTCTTGAGTTCAGGTTTTAATCATGAAAAATTTTAAAATGAAAAAAATTAGTTTAATAATTCTTTTAATCGGACTTTCATGGCAAACTATGGAAAGTCAGCTGATACCAAATCTTGGTGGGCAACGTGCGGGAATATCGGCATTTCAATTTTTAAAAATTGGGGTTGGTGCTCGAGCAGTGGGAATAGGTGAAAGCTTCATCGCAATAGCAAATGATGCTTCAGCTTTGTATTGGAACCCTGCAGGATTAACACAATTTACTGATGACCAATTTATTTTTTCACATACAGAATATCTTGTTGATTTAAAACACGAATTTTTTGGAGCTGCTTATCATCTCTCACCATCCGATGCAATTGGAATTTCATTAACATCATTAAATACAGACCCGATGCAGAGTACAACAGAAACTCAGCCAAAGGGGACGGGAAGGTATTTTAAATATGGAGATTTGGCAATCGGATTAAGTTATGGAAGAAGAATGACAGATCAATTCAGTTTCGGTATCACCGTTAAATATATCGAAGAAACACTCGATATTTTAAAAATGCGTGGAACGATGATTGATCTTGGTACATATTATTGGACTGGTTTAGGTTCTTCAAGATTTGCCATTGTAATTACAAATTTTGGAGCAGATGTTGCACCTACAGGAAATGTTACTTTATTCGATGGTCAGAATATATCATCGTTTCAATCTTTTTCTCCGCCAACACAATTCAAAATAGGTTTTGCAATGGAGCCGTACGAAAATGAAACAAACAAAATCACTACAACAATTGAATTGAACCATCCGAACGATAATGCTGAAAATGTCCACATAGGTGCAGAATATAAATGGAAAGAGTGGGTTTTTCTCAGAGCCGGCTTGAAACGAACAATCGGTGAATCTTTACTCGGCAAAGATAATTCAAGTTCAAATGATCTAAGTTTTGGCGCCGGTTTCGTAGTTCCTGTCCTCACAACAAAAATCGGTTTCGACTACGCATTTGCAAATTATAATTTGCTAGGAAGTGCTCACAGAGTTTCAGTAAATTTGGCATACTAACATGACTAAGAAAATTATCTTAATATCATTTGTTCTAACTGTAACTGCAATAGTAATAATTTCAGGTTGCGATCCGAGAATTGTTCCACCTCAGGCTGTGAAAGATTCCGATGGTAAACTTGGTGATACATCTTATGTTGAAATATTTCCGCCATGGAACGTACCCGGAAGTCCCAATGCGATATTAATCGGGAACGACCAATTAATATATGTTGCAGATTATGAAAATAACCAGATTCATATGATGGATGCCGGTGGTAGAATATTGATGAGTAAGGATATAATGCATCCGCAAGCGATTGCGCAAAATTCGAAATTAGATCTCTATGTTTGTGCCGAAACCATTAATCCCAAAACATTGGATACTATGGGAGCGATATTCAGAATTAATCTTGTAAGATGGGATACAATTTATATTTCTGGAATTAAAATTGATACGCTTTTACACGATACAAGTTATGTTTACCGTGATACATCATATTTTTTCAATCATAATTTAGCCGAGGCTCACACAAAATTAGTATATTCAGAACCTGCACGCCCTCAGAGAAGATTTGTTGGGATCGGTATTTTACCGGGTAACGGTTTTCTGGTAGCAAGGACTGGAAATGATAATAGCAGTTTTGTCGATCCCGATGCGCGTGTTTTGAGATTTAAAGCAAACGAAGAATTTGAGACTCCGATTGGTGATCTTGTAACCCGCGCCAGCGGCGGCACTGCAATAACAGACATTCGTGATCCAAGCGGTATAATGGTTTTCCCATCAAGCAACGACTTTATTTTGACACAGAATAGCAGTCAGGATGCTTATGGAGCAATATGGATGGTCTATTATGAAACAAATGATTTCCGCGGTTGGCTTCCCAAATTTGATCCCGCAAAATCTGCACAAAGCGGTGTAGATTTTATAAGACCAAGAAGATATATCAACGCAACAGCAGCAACATACGACAAACGCAGAAGAGAAGTATTTATATTAGATTCAGAGCTTGATAGTGTTGTAAAATTCAGTGTGACAGGTCAATTTAAATCTGAATCTTTCGGAAAATCAAACACTGCACGAAACGGTTTGCCTGCAATGAATAATCCCCAGGGAATTGCTTACTCCAACGATTGCACACTTTATATTGCAGACACAGGAAATAGAATGATTAGAAGATTCCGTTTATCAACTCAGATGCAATGTAATTAATTATGAAATATATATTACTTATTGCTATTCTCTGCTCGTTAGCTTTTAATCCTGTCAAAGGACAGATAAACATTGGAACATACTCAATTGTGGGATGGGATAGTTTAACTGGAGATTTAGGTGTTGCCGTTCAATCAAAATTTTTAGGTGTAGGGGCAGTTGTGCCATTTGCAAAAGCAGGAGTAGGAGCTGTTGCTACACAGGCTTATGCTAACACCACGTTCGGACCTAAAGGATTATCATTACTCGAAAAAGGATTATCCGCTTCAGAAGTTGCAGCACTTTTACTCGCAAGTGATTCAGGTATAGCAGAACGGCAGTTAGGAATTGTAGATTCAAAAGGAAATTCTTTCGCTCATACAGGATCTAAATGCTTGGAGTATGCCGGGCATATAACTGGAAAAGGATATTCTGTTCAAGGAAATATTCTGGCAGGCAGAGAAGTTGTAAATGCCATGGCACGTGCATTTGAAACAACAGATGGTGATCTTGCTACAAAGCTTCTCTCGGCGCTTGATGCAGCAGAAAAAGCAGGCGGCGACAAACGCGGCAGACAATCCGCTGCCCTACTAGTTGTTAGGGAAAAAGGAGGTTACGCCGGATTTGATGACAGTTTCATTGATATTAGAGTTGATGATGATTCTTTACCGCTTGTTGAACTACGGCGGCTATACAATCTTTGGCAATCTACATTTTTATTCGAATCGAGATTTAGATCCATAAAAGAATTTGAAAAACAGAAAAAATATATAGCGGCAGATACCGAAAGAAGAAGGGTAACTCAAGAATTCAACATACAACTTAGAAACAGACCCGACGACCCGAAGCTTCTTAATGAAATCGCTTGGCTGCTTGCAACAAACGATATTGATAAAATGCAGGCGCTGGAACTTGCAAAGCGTGCTGTACGGCTCTTGCCATCCGATTTGAACATACTTGAAACTTTAGCTGAGTGCCATTACCAGCTTCAGCATTATGATGAGGCAATAGCAATTCAGTCAGAACTTGTTGCAAAGGATCCGTCTAATGATTCTTTCTGGAAACAGTTGCAAAAATTTAAAGAGGCAAAATCAACTTTAAAATAAATGTGGAGGAAGCATGAACAGTGCAAAACATTTCATTTTATTTTTAAGCTTATTGTTTCAGCAAAGTATATTCTCTCAGCTTAGCGACCCGGCACTTCGTAGGATTGGCTATCTGGATTCGAATGCTGTATCAATATCATTCTACAATGATGGCGCAATCTCTGGATTCAACATTGGTACAGATATTCGCGGTTTATGGCAGGATAATTATTACATCGGTGATATGACGTTTATGGTTGGTCTTGAACTGATTAATAGTCGGGGAGATACTCTTCATCCTGTGATCATACCACGTAGTCCACGAAATGGACAATCAAGCGAACATCATCCAACATTAGGATACTTCTGGGGATTTAATCCAGTTGCCGGATACATTGAACCTAATCAGCAGAGCATTGCAATGAGTAATAATCCGGCTTCCTGGCCTACTCTTTGGGAAGATCACCCCGAATGGGGTTCGGGTGTCTGGAATGGATTGAAAGGTGCAAATTCTTTCTCTACAACACTTGAAACATATTTTAAGGTAAATGATACTTGGGATGATGAGTTTAACAGTTTCTTTCTTCCCGACACAAGTGATTCCACAATTAAGGGTTATGGTATTTCTGTCGGTGTTCGATATTTCCAATCGAATGACCCACTTTTTAAAAACACGATCATAAGGATGTATGATATTGAGAATCGAAGCGATTACAAATATGAAAAAGTATTTTGGGGCAATATCACCGGTACCTTAGTCGGTGGAGATGGTGATAGTGGTGATGATCTATCCTTTTATAACTGTGATAATGATTTTATCTATGCGTGGGATAACGATGATTATGGAAACAAGGGACAACGAGTGGGTTATATTGCTGAAGGATTTCTTCAGACACCAGATAATAAACGGACCGGCAGTTTCCATGTATTTAATATCGCTGCATCACCGGATCTGAGCAATGACCAACTCTTATGGAATAAATTTCTGCCCGGATATTTAGATACTGCGTATGTTTACATGCCTATGGACTGCGATTATATGTATGGAACCAACTATTTTTCTCTAGAACCCGGAGAAACAAAAAGATTGGTGGTAACCCTAACACTCGGTAATTCTTTATCTGAAGTAACTCAGGAGATTTTATCTGCCCGAGCTTTATGGAATTCTAAATTTGACACGACGATTGTTCACAATTCCATAAAATTAGTAAATCTTGATTCACACTTAACTTTGAGTGGAGAACAAAATATTCAATGGAATTCTTCAAGAAGCAATGGCAGTATCGATCTTTGGTTTAGCGCGAATAATGGTGAAACATGGGAGCAGATTACAGTTTCTCAACCGAACACAGGATCATACGTTTTAAACACAAATGAACTGGAGGATACTCCTTTTGGTATCTTTAAAATATTCATCAAAGATTCTATAGGCAATATCTATGGCTTCAATCAATCACATGCCGTAACAATCGATAACGAAAAAAATGGAAAGCCATATGTCAAGATACTAAACACCGAATTTTCCTCAGGCAATGAAATAAATCATCCCACAATTCCTCTTCAATTGTTAATCGGCGATGCCGAGCAAAATCCGTTGTCTGCAAATATTTACTATAGCATCAATGGCGGTGTTAGCTACAATCAATTCGATTATTACGAAGCATCTCCCGATACATTGTCTCAAATACATACAATATTTCTGGGCGATCTCCCTAATTCCGGAACGGCAAAATTAAAAGTTGTCGTCACAGATTTTGAATTCTCATCATATGACACAACGGAATCATTTTCTAAGAGTTCTGCAAGAGATACACTTGATGCTTCTTTGATCAGAAATATCTCCGGTTTTTGTAATATTCCATATAGGATTCATATAGTTGATTCTTCATTAACAGTTACCGATTCTTATTTGCTTACCTTCGACGATACGAGTTCAACAACACAAAAATACCTGACTGTCAGAGATGTTACAAGCGGGGCTGATATCATACAGCATGAACCGCTATATCCAAAAGTTGAATCTTCCATATTTAACGGTTTAACATTTTATTCAGAAGATAGATCAACAGAAATGGATACTGCAAAAACTGGTTGGAATTCTGGGAATATTTATCCACTTACTTTTCTCTTCTCAAAATTTATTTGGAGCAATATCTATACTCAATATAATGGTTATCTGTTGCCCAATGATTATCAAATAGAATTTTACGATCATACAGCAGATACGTCCATTGCTGATACATTATATCCACCCAATAACATTATTCCGATGAAAGAAGTGAATTTTAAGATTAAAAATCTATCAACTGATAAATATATTGATTTCGTTTATTGGAAGTTTGCGGGTTCTGTTTCAACGATATTCAACATCTATTTCAAAGAGGTTGTTGGAAATCAGCAAAAGAGAACCTGGCGATTGAATTTTTATTATAACACTGCTGGTGCTACTTTGCCGGTTAATGACACCTTGACAATACGCACTATTAAAGGATTGTCATATCTCGATTCGATTATGATTGGATTTGTATCTGGTGTTGAGGATAAAAATCAACTACCCGTCGAATATAAACTAGAACAAAATTATCCCAATCCTTTTAATCCCATTACGACAATCAGGTATCAACTTCCGGTCATGAGTAAAGTTAAAATTGGAATATATAATTTATTGGGTCAACAAGTTGTATCATTAGTTGATGATGTTAAACAAGCTGGACATCAATCAGTTGAGTGGAACGCCTCAAACATATCAACTGGAATTTATTTTTATCGATTCATAGCATCCGGCATTGCCAAGCCCGAGATCCACTGTAATAAGATCGGAAAGATGATTTTCATAAAGTGAGTGAATCTTGCAACTCAAACGATAAATTAGTACATTAATACAACAAAAATTTAAGTTAAATCCACGGAGAGGTGGGTGAGTGGCTTAAACCAACGGTTTGCTAAACCGTCGTACGGGGTCAACCTGTACCGAGAGTTCAAATCTCTCCCTCTCCGCAAATAATATCCCGTGAAATCGGGATTTATTTTTTGCAGGCAAATCCGGAAAAATATTAACATAAAACTCCTGCCTGTAAAAAAAATCAATATACTTAATAAAATAGGAGTATTTATGAGATTCAAAATTATCATTCCGTTTTTATTCCTCATCATATCAACACAACTTATATATTCTCAAGTTCGTACTGAGGAAAAGAAAAAAACTGTAACTGAGCAAAAAGGTGATACTACAGTAACAAGTTCAGTAATCTTATCGACCAGTGAAGATATCACCCCGCGCCGTCATATGATTGTAATTAATCCGTTGAAGTTTTTGTTGTTTTATAATATTTCTTACTATCAGGCAGTATCAGATAATATCGGTATCGGCGCAGGTCTACAATCACCAACCATCGGTCCAATAAATGGATTTGGATTGAATGCTGAAGTCCGTTTTTATCCATCTCAAAAATCGCTCAGGGGTTTTTATATAGCACCAAACTTTTCTTATAACAGATTATATCATGATAATCGAGATAATGCACTCTATGCTACATCGATTGGAGGATTAATAGGATGGCAATGGTTCCCCGGAGCTGATTTTGCAATGGGACTCGGTATAGGTATCGACCATTACATGGCATCAACTAAAGAGTCTGATTTTGGTGATTACGACGGCAATGCTCCTGCACTTCGCTTCGATATCGGTTATGGATGGTAGGAATTTTATTTTCTAATCGATTGTTTTAATTAGTGTACGTTCAATCGTGCATTTTCTGGTGGACATGACCCTTGCCATATAAATAATATGACAAGGGTTTTTTATTGATAAGATTTAATCAGTTTTTAAGAATGGTTTCAATATGGTAAAATAAATAACCCAAATCGTACGGCTTACCGATAACTTCATCAGCTCCAAGATCTCTGCATTTTTTTATATTAAGCAGATCGGCATAAGCCGTAAGCACCAAAATCTTTACCTTTGGGAAAGTTCTCTTCGCGAATTTTAAAAAATCAAAACCGTTGATATAAGGCATTCTCAAATCGAGTAATATCAATTTAAATTCAATCCCATATGTCATCGGAATTGCCTCATACCCGGAAGCAGCTTCTCTAATATCATATCCATGTTCAGCTAACTGGGCTGACAACAATCTCCTCAACTGTTCATCATCGTCAACAATTAATATTTTCACTTTTTCATTCATTATGGGTCTATTCTCAATCATCCAAACCCATTCTACCAAGATTTGGCTGATTATACAACCTCAACCTGACATATCTCACGTTTATTGAAATATTTACTCAAGTATAAACAATCTTTCTTACTGGGCTCAAATACTAGTTGCTTTATGTAACTTGATTGATTATCTTACGTATCAAAATATATTGATGGATTAATTATGGAACAAATACTAGCTACTTTCAAAGCGTTATCGGATGAAGTCAGACTTCGCACTGTGCTTTTGCTTCTTGAGAAGGAGGCATGTGTCTGCGAGCTGATGGAAGTATTCGGCATGGCACAATCAAAGCTATCTCACCATTTGATATTATTGCGGGATGCGGGTATTTTACTCGATGAAAAACGCGGCAAGTGGAATTATTACAGCATTAATAAAAAGTTATTAACTCCTGCAAACAGAGATATACTCGATTACCTTGCAAAGCAACTTCTCAATGATAAAATCTATTTAAATGATCTTCACAAGTTAAACAGGCAAATTAAATGTTCACCCAAATAAAAATATAAATTCAATAAGAGGATAAATTATGAATACCTCAAAAAGCATCAAGGATTCTGTAAAAGAGAAATACGGCAAGATTGCTAATGGAGAAACGAACGTTATTCCAAATATAAGCTCATGTTGTTCGTCGAAAAGCTGTTGCAGCAACGATTCAAATGCCGTTATTGATATGACTCAAAGATATACCAGCGATGACAAAAACGCTATTCCTGATGGAGCAGACCTCGGGCTGGGGTGCGGTACACCTGCTGCGTATGCCGATATGAGAAACGGAATGACAATATTAGATCTTGGTTCCGGTGCGGGAGTTGATTGTTTTATTGCATCGAAATACGTCGGTGAACTTGGAAAAGTTATCGGCGTAGATATGACTGAAGAAATGATTCGGAAAGCGAATGAAAATAAAGCGAAAGTTAATGTCACAAACGTCGATTTTCGTCTCGGAGAAATTGAATCTCTCCCCGTTGAAAATAATTCTATTGATCGCGTGATAAGCAACTGTGTTATCAATCTTGTTCCGGACAAAAGAAAAGCCTTCAGCGAGATATTCCGAGTTCTGAAAACCGGCGGTAAATTCACTGTTTCTGATATAGTTGTAGATGGTTCGATATCGGAAAAAGAACGCCAAAATGCCGCTCTTTGGGCTGGCTGTATTAGCGGGGCTTTGAGCAGGAAAGAATATCTTGAAGTAATTGAACTTGCCGGCTTTAAAGATATAAAAATATTATCGGAGAAAAAGTACGATTATATACTCCAATCAGGCGGCGGGCTTTATTCCATAACAGTTTCTGGAACAAAGTAAGAATGAAATTTCTTATTCTCTGCACAGGGAATTCCTGTCGAAGCCAAATGGCTGAGGGGTTTTTGAAGTCGTTCGATTCTAGCTTGGAAGTATTTTCAGCGGGAACTAAACCTTCAACCAATGTTCATCCAAAAGCAATTAGAGCAATGAAAGAAATCGGCATCGATTTAAGTAATAACTTTCCAAAGAATGTCAGTCAATTTCTCGGTGACTCGTTTGATTATGTTATCACAGTGTGTGATAATGTAAAGGAAAGCTGTCCAGTTTTTGCCGGAGAAGTAAGACACCGGCTCCATATCGGGTTTGAAGACCCTGCCGAGGCAAGCGGAACAGAGGAGGAGATTGTCGCTGCATTTAGAAAAATTCGGGATGAAATAAAAGATAGTCTTTTTGAGTTCTATACATCAATTAATAAATGAGGATGAAATGCATTCAATTAAAGTATACGGAAGTGGTTGTTCAAATTGTGTTAAACTCGAAGCCCTGTGCAACGAGGTTGTTCGTGAATTAAGTATTGATGCAAAAATTGAAAAGGTATCCGATTTTCAGGAAATAATGAAAACCGGTATCTTATCAACTCCGGGTTTAGAAATCAACGGTAAAATGATCTCAAGCGGAAAGTTGCCTGTGAAATCGACACTTGTTCATTGGATCATGAACGCTCTTGCCGAAGCAGAAAATAAATGAAAGCGAATTCTAAATTTATTTATATCGGGGTAGGATTTCTGCTGTGGATTCTTATATATTTTCAAATTGAGAGAGTAGCGGATTATTTCACGTATTCCATCCTCGGGTTAGAACGAGGGTTGCGCTTGGCAGAAGCAATCCGATTCTTTATCTACGAAGTCCCCAAAGTACTCCTTCTGCTCACGTTGATCGTATTCGTGGTGGGAATAATCAGAAGTTACTTCTCTCCGGAACGTACGCGGAAAATACTTGGGGATAAGAAACTGTTTGCTGGAAATGTTTTGGCAAGTTTGCTCGGTATTGTAACTCCATTCTGTTCCTGTTCTGCAATTCCTTTATTTCTTGGATTTGTGGAGAGCGGCGTTCCGCTCGGTGTAACGTTTTCATTTTTGATTGCCGCGCCGATGATAAACGAAGTTGCGCTCGTTTTACTTTTTGGTTTGTTTGGTTGGAAAACAGCATTGCTTTATATGTCAACCGGATTGATAATAGCAATAGTATCCGGCTATATAATCGGCAGACTAAAATTAGAAAAATATGTCGAACCGTGGGTATATCAGATTAAAACCGCACAGACACAAATTGATGAACAAACGATAACTTTTTCAGAAAGAGTGGATGCCGGTCTCGTTGCAGTAAAAGATATCGTTGCAAAAGTATGGGTTTACATTGTCATCGGCATAGGCGTCGGAGCCGGCATACACGGATATGTGCCTGAAAATTTTATGGCTTCATTAATGGGAAAGTCGGTATGGTGGTCAGTTCCTGTTGCAGTATTAATCGGTGTACCAATGTATTCGAACGCTGCTGGAATCATTCCGGTAGTTCAAGTATTGTTGGAAAAGGGCGCGTCACTTGGAACTGTGTTGGCATTTATGATGAGTGTTATTGGATTATCGCTTCCCGAAGCAATCATCCTGAAAAAAGTCCTGAAGCTGCAACTGATATTCGCTTTTGTCGGAATTGTTGCAGTAGGGATTATTATCGTCGGTTATATTTTTAATCTTGTTTACTAAGAAAGATATTATATGAATAAGAAGTTTCTGAATATTGTTTTTGCATCAATCATTATTTTATTATGCACAGGATTTCAAAATCAAAAAGAAAATATTCCTAAACCGAGAATAACCTTTGTAGAACTCGGTTCTGTCAACTGCATACCGTGTAAAAAGATGCAGCCTATCATGAAATCGATAGAAGAAAAATATAGCGGGCAGGTGAAGGTTGTATTCCACGATGTCTGGAAAGAAGATCAAAAACAATATGCAGGACAATACGGAATTAAATTGATTCCCACGCAGGTGTTTCTCGATCAAAATGGCAAGGAAATATTCAGACATGAAGGATTTTACCCTGAAAAGGAAATCGATACCTTGCTCCAGTCTAGAGGATTAACACCTGTAAAAAAGAAAAATTAATATGCTTGAAGGATTATTTACAACTCTTTACGATGCAATGACCGGCGCTGTATGGTTAGCTGTTGTTGCTTCTTTCGGTTGGGGTGTCTTGAGTATTCTTCTTTCTCCTTGTCATTTATCAAGCATACCTTTGATAGTCGGATTTATTACTTCACAGGGGAAAATATCATTAAGGCGGACATTCAACATTTCTCTTTTGTTTTCACTTGGGATTCTGATTACGATAGCACTCATAGGAATTATCACCGCTTCACTTGGCAGATTAATGGGTGATATAGGTGGAGTAGGGAATATACTTGTTGCTGGAATATTCTTTGTAGTTGGACTTTATTTATTGGATGTAATTAAACTCAACTGGAATAGAATTAGTATAAAGAAAACAAAAGCACAAGGATTTTTAGCTGCATTAATTCTTGGACTAATATTTGGATTGGCTTTAGGTCCTTGCACATTCGCCTATATGGCTCCTGTACTTGGCATAGTATTCCAAACGGCACAAACGAATTATCTATTGGCTGTGATCTTTCTTTTAGCCTTTGGTATTGGACACTGTTCGGTGATCGTTGGAGCGGGTACGTTAACAGGAAAGGTTCAGAAATATTTGAACTGGAGCGAAGAATCTAAAACCATTCTATGGTTGAAAAGAATTTGCGGAGTTTTGGTAATACTGGGCGGAGTCTATTTAATCTATAACAATTTTTAAAAGAGTTCATCATGAGCACTTTAACAAAACGTCTTTCGTTTCTAGATAGGTATCTGACACTGTGGATATTCCTTGCAATGTTCGTCGGTGTTTTTTCAGGTTATCTTTTCCCGGGCATCGTTAATTTTTGGAATTCATTTCAAAGCGGAACAACGAATATTCCAATCGCCATCGGATTGATTTTGATGATGTATCCGCCTCTGGCAAAAGTTAAATACGAGGAATTGGGTGATGTCTTTAAAAATGTGAAAGTCTTATTGCTCTCGTTGGTACAGAATTGGATCATAGGACCGGTGTTGATGTTTCTTCTTGCAATAATATTTTTGCAGGATTATCCTGAATATATGGCTGGATTAATCCTGATAGGTCTGGCACGTTGTATAGCAATGGTTATAGTTTGGAACGAACTTGCAAAAGGGGATAACGAATATGCTGCCGGACTCGTTGCATTTAATTCTATCTTTCAAGTATTGTTCTTTTCGTTGTATGCTTATATGTTTTTAACTGTTTTTCCTTCTTGGCTTGGATTGAAAACATTTAGCGTCAATATCACTATCAGCCAAATTGCGGAATCTGTTTTTATTTATCTCGGCATTCCGTTTATAGCTGGAATAATTACACGTTTCATCTTTCTTAAATTAAAAAGCAAACTGTGGTATGAACAGAAATTCATTCCTAAAATATCACCTATAACTTTGATCGCATTGCTGTTCACAATATTCGTGATGTTCTCATTAAAAGGGGAGTATATTGTGAGAATACCGCTTGATGTAGTGCGGATTGCAATTCCATTACTGATATATTTCATTGTAATGTTTTTGGTATCGTTTTATCTGGGGAAAAAGCTCGGTGCCGATTATTCAAAAACTGCGACATTATCTTTCACTGCTGCAAGCAATAATTTTGAACTTGCAATTGCGGTCGCTGTTGCTGTATTCGGAATTAATTCGGGCGAAGCATTCGCCGCTGTAATAGGTCCATTGGTTGAGGTGCCAGTATTGATTAGCTTAGTAAATCTTGCTTTATTTTTCAGAAAGAAATATTTCCAAGTAGAAGCAGAATAACATCAATATTTTTGCTTAGTATTGATATACATCACCGCAAAATATACTTGATTGTTTAGATTTGAAACAGAGGCTTACATTAAGCCCCAGTTGTCTATATCAAGATATGATAAGACAAAATCCCGAACCAGAATAGTCCGGGATTTTTTATTTGAAAGGATTGTTCAAAAATCTTATTCTGTTATATCCCCGTTTGAATCGTTTTGATTATCATTCTCATCTCTCCTTTGACGATCGCGCTCAAAGTTATTGAAGTTTAGACGAAGATTAAGCATGACAACAGGAGATTCGCGCTTCATGTAACTATAGCTGTAAAAGTCGGAACCCTGCGACCTGTTTTCCATTTTTGCAGTCCCAAAAAGATCTCTTACCTGAAGTGTTGCACTTAGTAAACGATTAAAGAAATCGTGTTTCGCAGAAACATCGACTGTGAAAAATTGTTCAACACGTCCCTGCGATGAAACAGTGGGGCTGTTGTAATTCAGGTTAAGTTGTAATTGTGTTGTGCCGTTGATTTTGAAAACGTTATTGAATCTTGTACCCCAATTGAAACTTGTGCGTGTAAAAGGTCCATCGGGAAGCACGCCAACAACCTTGTAGCTGTAAATATTTGCCATCAGGTTCACATTCCAGAATTTCACTGGGTCGAAGATCAGCATATATTCACTGCCTAATGAGTAATCGTGTCCAATATTTGACATAGAAGTAAGCGTTACATTTTGTATAGAAGTATCATTAGGTAAATAAACCGATCTGACGCGCTCGATTTTATTATTAACGGTTCTGTAATAAACATCGGCAGAGACTGATACCTCACCGATTAAGGTTTGAACTCCTGCTTCATACGAATCGATATACTGTGGTTTCAAATCGGGATTACCCACGCGTACATTATTTGCGTCTGTCCAGATTACGTAGGGTTCAAGCTCCCAGCCGTGCGGACGTTGGATGCGGCGTGTATAGCTTGCCATTGTCTGTGTTACTTCGCCAATCTTGTAAGAAGTGTGTAATGTTGGGAAGAAATCCCACCGGTCAAAAGCGAAGCGTTTATTATTATTATCTAAGATGATGGAACGGAAAGTATATTCTGTTCGCAATCCGCCCTGGATACCGATATCATAGAATTTATCTGAATAAATTGAATAAAGTGAATGATCGCTGTTACGATACTTGACAGAATAATTGAATTGCTGCTGAGGATCAAAATTCTTTGTAATATCGTTGAACTGAAAAATATTATTGTTCTCTTCAGATAGTTCGGCTTGACCCTCGTATCCTGCTTCGAACTTACTATCCGTTGAGAAGGGTAGAGTATAGTCAGCTTTACCTTCGAACTCACGCGATGGTCCTGAGTTATCAATTCTATCTCCGTCTACTGAAACTCCAGATATTATTTTGTTAGTAATTGAAGATTCTTTATCATCATCATAACCGAAAGTGAAATCGCCCTTTATCTCATGTCCTTCTTTATTAAAACGTTGTGTATATGAAAGATTGGCTTCGGCATTTGTTCCACCCCGATTGAAACTTCCACTGCTTGTGTAAAGTTGTTGTAACGGGTTAACTGAAGTCCATTCGGAATAATTTAAAAGTGAGTTTTGTAAACCATCTCTTTTTCCAAAACGTCCGCCAAGATTTAGAAAAGCATTTTCAGTAAGGTTAAATTCAATCGAACCTCTTACTCCAGAACCTTTTCTCTGAGATTGACTACTTCCATTCGAGTTCAGGTAGCTTGTATTTGTTCCGATGAATCGGTTCTCAGAATTTGTTGTACCGGGAAAATTTCTTTTGTTGTAATCGGCGCCCAAAATTGCAGTATAAGATTCTGTTTTATACTGAAATAAAAAATCACCGCCGTATTTATTTTTTAAACCGGCATTAGCATTAATTACACCGCTCAATCCATGATTTTGATTTTTCTTCATCAAAATATTAATAATACCCGAAGTTCCCTCGGGATCATACTTCGCTGAGGGATTAGTGATGATCTCTATCTTTTCAAGTGAGGTGGCTGGAATTTGCTGGAGGGCATCTTGAGCGTTCATAACTGTCGGTCTGCCATCAATAAGCACGGTGAAATTAGTACTACCGCGCAAGCTTACATTACCTTCGATATCAACTGTTACCGATGGAACATTTTGTAAAACATCTGCTGCTGTCCCCGACACAACAGTTTGCATCTTGCTCACATCAATAACTTTTTTATCGATCTGATAAGAGACAGGGGAGCGGTCACCCTGAACAACTACTTCTTTTAGCTGAAGAGGATCCGGTTCTATATAGACATTGCCTAAATCAATTGAAGATTTCTCATTGGCCATCTCAATATTCGATACATTCCTTTTAAAGCCTAAAAAACGAATATCAACAATATATTTTCCTTCAGATAGACGTGGAATTTTAAACCTTCCATCTTTATCTGATAATGAACCGGTGATAATCAAAGAATCGCTCAAAGAGCGGATAACAATATTTGCATATTCGACAGGTGAATTTGATGTACGGTCAAAGATAACTCCGATGAGTGACGGACGGCCGTTTTCGTCGTCACTTTTATGCTGAGCGATGAGGTAATTGTGTTGTATGAATAAGAAAAATAATACAATAATTATCGATTTTTTCATATAAACCTAAATGTTTAACATGTGGGGTAACAAATATCTGAAATTATTCCTATTTAGACAAAAAAAGGTGATTATGGTTTAAGCCAGAAGTGTTTGTTTAAAAGAATTATTTCAATTAAAGTTTGAATAGAATCTGAGAAGGTAAAATAATCTGAGAATGATTTCGCTTAATGATTGAACAAGAAACCTTGTTAGTTTAAATAATAACTTTGTTTTTTTTAAAATATAGTGCTATCTTCTAATCGGCAACGCTGTAAAAGAAAATCTTCAGTCCCCGCCAATGGGGACTTTTTATTATCATGAATAATTACAATCAAATACGTGTCAGATTTGCTCCAAGTCCAACAGGCTACTTACATGTTGGCGGGCTTCGGACAGCGCTTTATAACTATCTTTTTGCTCGAAAGAACAATGGTGTATTCGTACTCCGCATTGAGGATACGGACCGGGCAAGATATGTTGAAGGCGCTGTGGAAAATCTTATTGACACACTTCATTGGTGCGGATTTGATTATGATGAAGGTCCGCAGAAAAACGGATCATTTGGTCCTTATACACAATCGGAACGGCTTGAGATTTATAAATCCTATACTCAAACTCTAATCGAACAAAAAAAAGCTTATTATTGTTTTTGTACACAGGAAAGAATTAGCGAACTCCGGACTGCCCAGGAGAACTTAAAACAGCAGACTAAGTATGATAAGCTTTGCTTACATCTTGACCACAATGT
Source organism: Ignavibacteriales bacterium (assembly GCA_016218025.1). GTDB lineage: Bacteria > Bacteroidota > Ignavibacteria > UBA10030 > SZUA-254 > PNNN01. The sequence continues at coordinate 61,717 of JACRFD010000010.1, read as the reverse complement.
TATTGCGCAGAAACTCAAAGACGGTGTACCGCATGTTGTGAGATTGAACATAGAAGCTGATAAAAAAGTTGTTGTTGAAGATATTATTCGTGGAAGAGTGGAGTTCGATAGTAATCTAATTGATGATCAGGTGCTACTAAAAGGCGATGGATATCCGACATATCATCTTGCAAATGTAATTGATGACCACCTGATGAAAATAAGTCATGTGATACGCGGTGAAGAATGGTTGCCGTCAACACCAAAGCATGTTTTGCTGTATGACGCATTCGGTTGGGAAAAACCTGTGTTTGCGCATTTACCATTATTACTTAATCCCGATAAATCAAAACTAAGTAAGCGTCAGGGTGATGTAGCAGTAGAAGATTATCGCGCAAAAGGGTATTTGCCTGAGTCGCTTGTGAATTTTGTGGCGCTTCTCGGTTGGAATCCGGGCACTGAACAAGAAATATTTTCACTTGATGAATTAATAAATATATTCTCAATCGAAGGAGTGAATAAATCTGGTGCTGTATTTAATATTGAAAAGCTGAATGCTTTCAACTTTGAGCATCTTCGTAAAAAAAATGATACGGAAGTTGTTCGAATATTGAAAGAATATTTAGCTAAATCTAAATTTGCGGATCATAAATTTGATGATGATAAATTATTCCTAATTGTTGAAGCAATGCGCCCCAGAATCTCTTTTGTGAAAGAGATAATCGAAAATAGTTCATACTTCTTTGAATCGCCCGAATCTTACGATCAGGAAGTGATTCAAAAAAGATGGAAAGATGATACTTCTGAAAATCTGAAAAGTTTGGCGGAAGAGTTTTCAAAATTATTAAATCCCAAAAAAGAAGATTATGAAACAGCGCTCCATAAAACAGCCGAGTTGCTGAATATAGGAAATGGAAAATTGATTCATGGTGTACGTCTCGCCTTATCGGGTGTAGGCGGCGGACCAGGATTGTATGAAATATTATTCATACTTGGGAAAGAAGAATCAATAAGGCGAATAGAAAAAGCTATTGAAAAAATCAGGATTTAAAAATGAGTGAGCCAATTAATAATCTGCCGGAACAGAAGACGTCAAATTTCGTTCGCGATATAATCGATGAAGATTTGAAAACAAATAAATATGACGGAAGAGTCAATACAAGATTTCCTCCGGAACCGAATGGATATTTGCACATCGGTCACGCTAAATCAATATGCCTTAATTTCGGTATTGCCAGAGATTACAACGGAATGTGTAATCTTCGTTTTGATGACACTAATCCTTCGAAAGAAGAAGTTGAGTATGTTGAGTCAATTAAAGAAGACGTACGCTGGCTCGGTTTCAGTTGGGGAAATAGAGAATATTATGCTTCAGATTATTTTGAACAACTTTATGAGTATGCAGTTGCGTTAATTAAAAAAGGGTTGGCTTATGTTTGTGAACTTACACCTGAGCAAATTAGGGAACATCGAGGTACATTAACCGCACCGGGGAAAGAAAGTCCGTTTAGAAACAGAAGCATCGAAGAAAATTTGAATTTATTTGAACGTATGAGAAATGGAGAATTCCCGGATGGCTCGAAGACTCTACGCGCAAAGATAGATATGTCATCTCCCAATATTAACATGCGCGATCCGATTATGTATCGTATTTTGCGTGAATCTCATCACCGTACAGGCGATAAGTGGTGTATATATCCGATGTATGATTGGGCGCATGGACAATCCGATTCTTTGGAAAAAATAACTCATTCAATCTGCACGCTTGAATTTGAAGATCATAGACCGCTGTACGATTGGTTCGTTGAAAAACTTGGAATTTATCACCCGCAGCAAATTGAGTTTGCACGACTCAATTTAAGCTATACAGTTATGAGTAAACGACGTTTGCTCCAACTGGTAGAGGATGGAAATGTGAGTGGTTGGGATGATCCAAGAATGCCTACAATATCGGGTCTACGAAGAAGGGGTTATACACCTGAGTCGATTCGTTATTTTGCTGAACGAATAGGTGTCGCAAAACGTGAAAACATGATTGACGTTGCGTTATTGGAAGACAGTTTAAGAGAAGACTTAAATAAACGGTCTCTTAGAGTTATGGCAGTTCTCAAACCGCTGAAAGTCGTCATAGACAATTTTCATGATGAGAAAGTTGAAATGCTCGATGCAACGAACAATCCTGAAGATGAATCGATGGGGAAAAGAAAGCTTCCGTTTTCTAAGATATTATATATTGAGCAAGACGACTTCATGGAAAATCCACCGAAAAAGTTTTTCCGTCTTTCACCCGGTACCGAGGTTCGTTTGCGTTATGCATACATAATTAAATGTGAGAGTGTTAGCAAAGATCCTAAAACCGGTGAGATTACCGAACTTCATTGTACTTACGATCCTGAAACCCGAAGCGGAACAGGGACAAGTCAGAAAAAGGTTAAGGGTACAATTCATTGGGTATCTGCTAATCATTCGGTGAATGCGGAAGTCAGGTTATACGACAGGTTATTCAAAATAGAAAATCCATCCGGTGATGATTGGAAAGCATCGATTAATCCTGAATCGTTGACTATAATAAAAAATTGTAAATTGGAACAATCTCTGATAAACGCAAAAAAACAAGATCGTTATCAGTTCGAAAGACTTGGATATTTTTGTGTAGATTATGATTCTTCACCAGCAAATATTATTTGTAACAGAACAGTTACATTGAAAGACACATGGGCAAAAATTGCCAAAACGGGTGAATAATTTAACCAAATTACCCAAATCGTTTATAATCACAAAAAGCTTGATTATCTGAAAAGAAAACTATATATTTTCCATGACAAATTTAGATCATGCCGCGTAAAGATATAATCAGAATAAAAAATGCGTCGTTTTATGCTTATCATGGCGTAGCAACAGATGAGCAAAATCTTGGTGGGAAATTTGAAGTAGATGTTGAGATACAGGGAGATTTCTCTGCTTCATTCGATAGTGATGAATTGAATCAGACAGTTAATTATGAACTGATATATTCATTCATTAAAAATGCAGTAACAAAGAAGAAGCATTACTTGTTAGAATCTTTAGCAGCGGAAATTGCAAGAGGTTTATTGAATGAATTTAAAACCATCGATCTGGTTAAATCAATTGTTCGCAAACCTCATCCGCCTGTAAAAGGCGTTGTTGATTATGTTGAAGTTGAAATAACAGAACAGAGATAAAATGTATCAGGTATTCTTAGGATTAGGAACAAACCTTGGCGATCGATTAGAAAATCTGTCACGGGCAGTTGATGAGATTACTAAGATTGGTCCGGTCGATGCCATTTCATCTATTTATGAAACAGAACCTGTTGGAATGGAGCATGGAGATAATTTTCTTAATATGGTTTTATCCATTAAAACCTCCAATGATCCGCCGTTACTTCTTGTTCAATTAAAAAAAATTGAAAAGAAGATTGCAGGAAAAACACATCATCACATGGAACCGCGTATTATTGATATCGATATTTTGATGTATCGCGGACTTGCATATGATGATCATACAGTAAATGTTCCTCATCCCCGGATGCATCTGAGAAAATTTGTTTTAGAACCGTTGAACGAAATTGCACCAACCTCGGTTCATCCGACGCTGGAAAAAACAACTGCAGCACTGCTCAGGCAGTGCAGAGACAAAAATCAAGTAGTAAAAACCGATTACCAATTAGCCCAAATGATGCATCAATAACGGAATATACTGTGCGACCAACAATCGAATCACTTATTGAACAATCACAACTCCGCCATATTGCTATTGAAGGAGTTATCGGAGCAGGAAAAACAAGTCTATCAAAAATGCTTGCTGAACGTCTATCCGGCAAATTAGTCCTTGAGAAATTTGAAGAGAATCCTTTTCTTTCAAAATTCTATGAAGACCCTGATAGGTTTGCTTTTCAAACTCAGATCTTTTTCCTGCTGAATAGGTATAAACAGCAACAAGATTTAATTCAAGCAGATTTATTCCATCGATTTTTAATTACGGATTATATATTCGAAAAAGATAAAATCTTTGCTTATTTAAATTTGGAAGATGATGAACTGAAACTTTATGAAAGCGTTCTTACAGCAATAGAACATTCAATACCCACTCCTGATCTTGTTGTCTATCTCCAATGCAACGTATCCAGATTGATGGGGAATATTCGTCAGCGGGGTCGTGACATCGAAAGAAACATGTCGGAACAATATATCCGGGATCTGAATGAAGCGTATAATTATTTCTTCTTCAGATATAAATCGGCTCCATTGTTGATAGTTAATGCATCGCAAATAGATTTCGTCCACAACAAAGAAGAATTCGACGATCTGCTGTATGAAATCTTCCGCTCAAATAAAGCTCCTGTTGAATATTATAATCCAGCTCCCCTGCAACGGTAAAAGTAAATTGTATGTTAAGATATATTTTTTGGGTTCTATTGTTATATTTCGGATGGAAAATTATTTCCACGTTTGTCAGAATGAAAAGTCGTACCACAACGGATGAAAACGAATCGCCAAACTTCCAGCATCTTGAAGAAGCTCAGTTTGAAGATATAACAGACGTAAATGATTCTGAAAAAAAACCGGATCAGCAATCTGATCCAAAAGACGAAAAACCTTCCTGAGTTTATCCAAATATTTTGATTCTTCTTTAAACATTATTTATCTTACTTCTGATGATAAATCGAATAGTAAATAATGCTAGTTCAACAGAGATTCTGCCAGCGAATCTTGAAGTCGAAATATCTCGATTAAAGAAAGATTTAAATGCTGTTCTTCTTGCCCATTATTATCAGGAATCTGAGATACAGGATATTGCAGATTTTGTCGGCGATAGCTTAGAGCTATCAAGAAAAGCCGCATCTACAGATGCCGACGTTATTGTTTTTGCGGGAGTGCATTTTATGGCTGAGACGGCTAAAATACTCAGTCCACAAAAACAGGTTCTTATCCCCGACTTGAATGCCGGATGTTCTCTGGCTGAAGGTTGTCCTGCTCCTTTGTTTAAACAATGGAGAGAGGCGCACCCCGGATACGTTTCTATCACTTACATCAATTGTTCAGCAGAAGTTAAAGCGTTGAGCGATATTATTTGCACTTCGAGTAATGCTGAAAAAATAATCCGACAAATCCCAGTCGATAAAAAAATATTATTCGCGCCAGATAAAAATTTGGGGAATTATTTAAAGAAGAAAACAGGTCGCGATATGGAGATATGGCAGGGGACATGCGTTGTTCACGAAACATTCAGTTTGAAAAAGCTTATTCACTTGAAATCGCTCTATCGTGATGCTAAGATTATAGCTCACCCTGAGTGTGAGGAACCTGTATTGGATCAATCATCTTTCATCGGGTCAACAAGCGCGTTGCTCAAACATGTTCAGCAGTCCACAGATAAAACATTCATCGTTGCAACGGAGACGGGAATAATTCATCAGATGGAAAGAGCATGTCCCGATAAAACATTCATTCCTGCTCCGCCTGAAGAGAGCTGCGCCTGCAATCAATGTCCGTATATGAAGCTGAACACAATGGAAAAAGTTTACCTTTGCATGAAAAACAGAACACCTGAGATTCTTTTATCTGATGAGTTGATTAGGAAAGCAGCTATTCCTATTCAAAGGATGATGGAGATGAGCAGGTGAGTAGTGAGTATGTTAGTAGTTGAGTAAATTAGCTGAGAGCGAAGCTCCCTCTAAGTGAGAAGTATATGAGAAGAATAATTTATATATCGTTTGTTTTGTTATTGTGGATTAACATTTCGTTAAGCCAACAAGCAGATTCATCTCAAGCAGAATTCCTGCAAAAAGCACCAACACGGGTAAAGGACTATTATCGTGTTTTTGATAGTCTTGCACATCCCACATGGAATAAATCACGTCCCGAGGAGTGGTCCGATGCCGAACTTAAAAAATATGCAAGCATGATTTATGATGCGAATGAGTATGACCCAATTGCGAAAAGAAAATTGGATAGTATACGTTTCCAAACAGCTTTTGATGCCAAGACTCCTTATTTCGTTCGCGAGGTAGATGTTTTTAATGAGATTGAAAAACATCTTCCAATAAGATACAAACGATTGATAAGTTTACCGTATTTTATAACAATAGTTGTAGAAGATATTGAGAATATAAAACTACCTAGTTGGGATCGTCCGACGGAAATATTGACTAGTATAATAGTACATGGGAGAGTGACAGAAGTTTGGAAAGGAAAAAAGTATAACGTCGGGGATAATATAACATTTTATTATCTTGCAGACTGGAATTATCGGGGTTTTGTTAGGGGGAGCTCTTATGTAGTGTCATTGTTTCCGGTTTTTGATAAACGTACCGATAGTTTTATTCTAAGATTAGGAGGATATAATACTGTACAAGAAGCTGTTTTCCCGATAGAGCAAAATAATATTATTGATGTGAGTAACCTGTTTGGATTAGGCAAAATAGTTGAGCGAAAGACATTCATCGATTCATTAACATCCACGATAAATGAGATCAAGTCGTGGAGAAACTTTGCCCGTTAAATTCTGTTGTCTAAGTTTGCACCATTCCGATATTTTGCATTTCTCTTCTCATTCCTTTACATTCTAAAGTTCCAAATTCCATTTAAACCATCATCCGCATGGAGATATTTTATGAAAAGATTTCTATTAAATTTTGTTTCTTTATTCATCATACTAACAATTTCTTTATTCGCTGAATCGAAAAAAGATTCGAAGCAGGAAGATACTTCAAAAACTAAAGATCCGATGCAGTCGGGAACATTTTCGGGACTTAAATTCCGTTCAATCGGTCCCGCTCTTATGTCGGGAAGAATTTCTTCTATTGCAATCAACCCAACCGACAAATCAAACTGGTTTATCGGAGTTGCCTCCGGCGGAGTTTGGAAAACAACAAACTCAGGTACAACATGGACTCCAATATTTGACGATCAAGGTTCGTACTCAATTGGTTGTGTCACTATCGATCCTCTGAATCCTCTTATTGTTTGGGTCGGAACAGGCGAGAATAACAGTCAGAGAAGCGTTGCTTACGGTGATGGCGTTTACCGCTCCGATGATGGAGGAAAATCTTGGAAAAATATGGGATTGAAAAAATCAGAACATATCGCCCGCATCATTGTCGATCCGCGTAATTCATCTGTTGTTTATGTGGCATCTCAAGGTCCGTTGTGGGGACCCGGCGGTGAGCGCGGATTGTTCAAAACAACCGATGCCGGTAAAACATGGAATAATATTTTAAGCATCAATGAAAATACGGGTGTAACTGATCTGGTGATCGACCCAAAGAATCCTGATATCATTTATGCCGCATCATACCAAAGACGCAGGCATGTTTGGACTTTAATTAATGGCGGACCCGATGGCGGTATCCACAAATCAACAGATGCAGGCGCAACATGGACGAAATTGAAAAACGGCTTACCTGCCGGTGATGTTGGAAGAATCGGATTGGCGATTTCTCCGGTCGATAACCGAGTGCTATATGCAATGGTTGAAGCACAAACAAAGAAAGGCGGTTTCTTCCGTTCCATTGATTGCGGAGCAAACTGGGAAAAGCGCGGCGACTATGTTGCAGGCAGTCCGCAATATTATCAAACAATTTATTGCGATCCAAAAGATGTTGATCGGGTTTATTCGATGGATGTATTTTTGATGGTATCTGATGATGCAGGGAAAACTTTCACACGTTTAGGTGAAAAATCAAAACATGTTGATAATCATGCGATGTGGATTGATACAGATGACACACGACATTACATTGTTGGAAGCGATGGCGGTTTGTACGAAAGTTTCGACCGCGGTCAAACATGGGATTATTTTGCTAATCTTCCGATAACACAGTTTTATGATGTTTGTGTAGATAACTCAAAACCGTTTTATTATGTTTATGGTGGAACACAGGATAATTCAACTCTTGGTGGACCTTCACGAACTCGTAACGCATCAGGAATAACGAATCAGGATTGGTTTATTACAACAGGAGGAGATGGATTCCAATCGCGAGTTGATCCTGAAGATCCAAACATAGTTTACAGCGAAAGTCAGTACGGTGGACTCGTTAGATACGATAGACGTACAGGTGAGGAAGTTGGAATTCAACCTCAACCGGGAAAAGGTGAAGAAGGATTGCGTTGGAACTGGGATTCACCGCTTATTATTAGTCCGCATAATCATACTCGATTATATTTTGCAGCGAATAAATTATTCCGAAGTGATGATCGCGGCGATTCATGGAAACCTGTCAGCGGAGATCTCACAAGGCAAATCGACAGAAATCAACTTGAAGTGATGGGAAAAATCTGGAGCGTTGATGCTATAGCGAAGAATGCTTCAACCTCGCTTTATGGTAATTGCACGGCACTTTCTGAGTCTCCAAAGAAAGAAGGAATGATTTACGTTGGCACAGATGACGGACTGATTCACGTTACAGAAGATGGCGGTAATTCATGGAAGAAATATGAAAAGTTTACGGGTGTTCCTGAAAAAACATATGTTTGTAGAATACTTACTTCTCAGCACGATGTCAATACCGTTTATGCTTCGTTCGATAATCATAAGATGGCAGATTTCAATCCATATATTCTTAAAAGTATCGATGCAGGTAAAACGTGGGCATCAATAAAAGGAAACCTTCCGGCTAACGGACCAGTTCTTGCAATAGCAGAAGATCATATCAATCCAAATCTATTATTTGTCGGAACAGAATTCGGTGTTTTCTTCACAGTCGATGGTGGACAGAAATGGATTCAGCTAAAGAGCGGACTTCCCACAATCGCTGTTCGCGATATTGCTATCCAGAAAAGAGAGAACGATTTAGTGCTGGCAACATTCGGCAGGGGATTTTATATTCTTGATGATTATTCACCACTTCGTTTGATCAAAAAGGAAATGCTTGAAAAAGATGTTGCTACATTTCCTGTCAAAGATGCAATGATGTTTATGCAATCGTATCCGCTTGGTGGTTCAAAGAAGGCAACGCAAGGCGAGTCATTCTTCAATACAACAAATCCTCCAATTGCTGCAACTTTTACATATTACATAAAAGATGCATTGAAAACTAAGAAAGAAATTCGACAGGAAGCTGAGAAAGAAGCTGAAAAGAAAAAACAACCTGTTCGATATCCAACATTCGATGAATTAAGAGCAGAGGATGAAGAAGAAGCACCCTCGATTATATTGACTGTTACGGATGCGGATGGAAATGTGGTAAGAAAATTGAGCGGTGCTAATTCAAAAGGAATAAACAGAACTTTGTGGGATTTGCGATATCCGCTTCCATATCTTGCTTCACCGCAGCCACCCGGTAGTGATGATGAACCGGAAGGTGGTCCGATGGTGATACCCGGGAAATATACAATCACACTTTCTAAAAAAGTTAGTGGCATTGTAACTCCGCTTGGTGAGCCGCAATCGTTTACTGCGTACGTGCCTGAGCAGGATAAAATGAATCCTGAAGATAGAAAAATGTTAGTAGAATTTCAGAAGAAAGCGGCTAAGTTACAGAGAGCATTTTCAGGTGCTTCTCAAATGGCAAATGAAGTTAAAATCCGTATCGGTTCTCTTAAACGGGCTTTGCTTGAAACTCCATCTCAGCTTGATAAGCTTACTGCCGATGCATTGAATCTTGAAGTGCGTATAAACGATATTCTCAGAAATTTCCGTGGAGATCAGACACGCAGATCACGGAATGAAAATTCGCTTCCATCAATAAGCGACCGTGTCAACAAGGCAGTTTACGATATGAGTACTTCTACCTCAAAACCAACACAAACCGTTCAGGATGCGTATGAAATAGCAAACATAGAATTTACGTCAGAACTGCAAAAACTTAGAACTCTTGTTGAAGTTGACTTAAAGAATTTGGAACAAGCTGCAGAAGCAGCAGGTGCACCATGGACAAGCGGCAGAGTTCCTGAATGGAAAGGGGAATAACATTTTTGTTAATTCAGATAAAATACAAATATTTTAAAGGATTAAATCGAATCTTTTAGATTATTTTACCGTACTGAATTAATACCGTTTAACGGTGAATGTTACCGCTCACCGAATTGGAATTGAACTGATTCAACTATATGAAGAAATTCAAAATTATAATTATTTACAGATTAGAATTTAAACTTCTTAGCAACTTCTTTATTTATAATTCATCAGGAGAATAAAAAATGTTAGATATGAATCGCAGGGATTTTCTGAGGAAAAGTGGATCCGGACTTGCAGCAGGTATTGCCTCTGCAATGTGGTTTGACTTGATCGCTCAGGGTAAAATACCTCCTCCAACCGCTTCGTTTTTCGAAGAACGGTTCGGTGTTTCACCGGAGGATATGAAAAAGATTTTACAAATAGCTTTATCAAAAGGGGGAGAATTTTCAGAATTGTTTTTCGAGTACCGCGTTTTGAATTCTGTAAGGATGGAAGAAGACATAATTAAAGATTCATCAGAGAACATTTCTCTCGGTGTTGGTATCCGTGTTCTCAAAGGAGCACAAACCGGTTATGGTTACACGGATGATCTATCTTTCGAGAAGATGAAACAAACAGCACTTACTGCTGCGGCTATTGCTTCGGGGATGTCGAAATTATCGGTTGCTAATCTCACACAAAAATCATCTAACCTTCAAGTCTATGATTTGAAATCTCCACTTAACGAAATGAAACTATCTCCAAAAGTCGATCTTGTCAAGGAAGCGTACGACGCTATTAAATCGTACGATGCTCGAATTGTCAAAGCGCAAGCTTCTTTAATGGATGAGATTCAATACGTTACTATTGCGAATAGCGAAGGATTACTCATATCGGATATTCGTCCGCAGGTAATGATGGTAGCATCTGCTACAGCAGAGGACAAAGGTGTTCGCAATACCGGATATAAAACAGCCGGGGGCAGGTATGGACTTGGTTTTTACCAAAATATAATGACGCCTAAGGAAGTTGGAAAAAGAGCTGCACAAGATGCAATCACACTTCTTTCCGCAGTCGATCCGCCTGCAGGTGAACAGCCAGTCGTGCTTAGTTCTTATCAATCTGGTGTGATGATTCACGAAGCTGTTGGTCATCCTCTCGAAGCCGATGGTAACAGAAAGAAAACTTCCATCATGTGGGATAAATTAGGAAAGCAAGTTGCGAATCCAATTGTTACGATTTATGACGATCCAACGATTTCCGATTATCGCGGAAGTTTTAACATCGACGATGAAGGAACTATTCCCCAAAAAACAATGCTCATTGATAAGGGAAAGCTCGTTGGTTATATGCAAGATCGGCTTTCTGCAAAATTAATGGGTATGGATATGAATGGACATGGGCGCAGACAAACTTACAGGAACAATCCAATCCCACGTATGGCCAATACAGTATTAGCGCCCGGTGATGCAAATTCCGAGGATATCATTAAATCAGTTACGAAAGGTTTTTATGCAGAGACGTATCAGGGTGGTCAGGTGAGTGATACCGGAAAGTTTACATTCTCCGTTAATATGGGTTACTTGATTGAAGATGGAAGACTTACAAGACCTATTAAGAATGCAACACTCATCGGTACTAATGTGCAAATACTGAATGAAGTTGAGATGATCGCTAATGATACACAATTCTTCCTTGGCTCGTGCGGTAAAGACGGGCAATCTGCTGCTGTAACTGCTGGAACACCAACACTCAAAATTCGTCAGATGACGGTTGGAGGTCGACAATGAAAAACGATAATCTCTTAAAGTTAGCAGAAGACTTAGTTGCCTTTGGGCGCAAGAAAGGTGCTACTCAGATTGAAGTATCAATCGGACAGGGAAGTGAGTTTTCTCTTGATGTTCGTGAAGGTGAAGTCGAGCGACTAGTAGAAGCCGGTTCTAAAGGACTTTCACTTCGACTTTTTGTTGAAGGAAAGATGGCACGTGCAAGTTCTTCCGATCTTTCCAAAGAAACGTTGGAAAAACTTGTCGAGAACGCTATCGAGCGTGCAAAATTATCAAGTGCTGATCTGCTGGCGGGACTTCCTGAAAAGGAAGTCATATCTGTCGATATCGAAAAATTGAAAATGTGGGATCCGGCTATTCTTGAACTTCTACCGGAGAATAAAATCGCAGTAGCAAAAGAGATCGAGAAAATCTGTTTAGCCGATAAGCGGGTCAAGAAAAGTTATGGTTCATCGTATGGAACATATACCGGTGAAACATTCCTTGCCAACTCGAATGGTTTCAGCGGATCGTATAAACGGACATCATGTTCCTCGGGTGTTTATTTACAGTCGGGTGAAGAACCGAATCTCTTCGATGAGGGCTGGAATGATTCTTCAAGAATACTGAGTGAGCTTGAAAGTCCCGAAGAGATTGCTAAGAAAGCAATTCACAGGGTGACGCGTCTGATTGGCGGAAAGAAAGTTGATACGCAAAATGTTCCGGTTGTGTTCGAGGCGCCGATGACAGCAAGTCTGCTCGCCTTTCTGTTTAATTGCATCAACGGTAACAGCATATATCTCAAGCAGTCGTTCCTTGCAGGAAAGATAGGCGAAAAAATCGGAAGCGATCTCGTGACAGTAACAGATGATGGACTTATTCCCGGCGCGGCAGGCACAAAACCGTTCGATGGTGAAGGAGTTCCAACGAGAAAAACCGTTGTAATTGAAAATGGCGTACTTAAAAATTACCTGATGGATACTTACGCAAGTAAGAAGCTGAGTATGAAATCTACAGGTAATAGTTCGGGTACAAATAATTTTTATCTCTCACCCGGCAAATCAACACCTGAAGAAATCATTAAATCGGTTGATAAAGGATTGTTCCTGACCGGTACAATCGGGTTTGGTTTAGTGCCGACAACCGGCGATATTTCCCGCGGTGCATACGGTTTATGGATCGAGAAAGGTGAGTTGACCTATCCGGTTGCAGAAATTACATTCTCCGGAAATCTCGGTCAGCTTCTCAAAGGTATCGAGATGGTTGGCAATGATGTGAAGTTTAAAGATTCCATCACCGGTCCGACTATCAAAGTTGCCGAGATGACTGTGGGTGGAAAATAGTACCATCATCCCTGAATGGGGTTGACTAAAAAGGTTCTCTCGATACACTATGTTGAAACTATGAACTCGAGAACCTGCATCTGTGGCAGGTTTTCGAGTGTCCCGTCGCGACGTGGTCGAGACGGGATGTAACGAGAAAACAAACTCATTAGACAACCCCAAGTTTGCTTATACTCCGTGAGAGAGAGGATCTTTTTGACATTCCTCAATTTTCTTCGTAAAATACCAAGCACATAGTTTCCATTTATCAATCTCGAAAGCATTTTTATGTCTCAAGATATTACCATAACTCTAAATCGAATAGCAGAAACATATGTAAAGTTGGTACTCTCTTTAGGTCAGCATGATGATAGTTATGTAGATTCCTTCTATGGACCGGTCAAGTTTCTTCAAGAAGTAAAAAAGGAACAAAAATCCCTTTCGGACATCCGCTTGATGGGACAAAGGGCTATCGCAGAGTTAAATGATTTGAATATGAGCAGTGAGACAGAGATCATTCAGCTTAGACAGCAATACTTGAAAACTCAGCTTACATCGCTTCTTGCGCGGGTTGATATGCTCACAGGTAAAAAGTTTTCATTTGATGAGGAAGCAAAAGCGCTTTACGATGTAATACCGCCTTCCTTCACTGAAAGTCATTTCCAAAAGATTGTTGCCGAGATGGATACGTTGCTTTCGGGAAAAGGATCGGTGAACGAAAAATATAATCAATTTAAAAAAGAGTTTATAATACCGAAAGATAAATTAGATCAGGTTTTTAAATCGGCAATTACCGAATGCCGTAACAGAACGAAGGAACATATTGATCTCCCTGACAATGAAAACTTTACGATAGAATATTTAAACGATAAACCGTGGAGCGGATATAATTGGTATAAAGGAGATAGTTTTAGTTTAATTCAGATGAACACCGATCTGCCGATTTACATAGATCGTGCCGTTGATCTTGCCGCGCACGAAGGTTATCCAGGACATCATGTCTATAACTCTTTGCTTGAAAGTATTCTTTACAAAAAATACGGATGGGTGGAGGCATCGGTTTATGCTTTGTTCAGTCCGCAATCTTTGATTGCAGAAGGAACAGCGAATTTCGGTATCGATGTGGTTCTGCCCGGAAAAGATAGAATTGAATTTGAAAAAAAGATTTTATTTCCCATTGCAGGTATGGATAGTAATAAAGCAGAAAGATACTATCAGATTCACGAACTATTTTTAAAGTTAGGATATGCGGGTAATGAAGCCGCTCGTGGATATCTCAACGGCACAATGACTCGCGACGAAGCGGCAGCATGGCTTGTAAAGTATGCACTCATGTCACCCGACCGTGCCCAACAACGCACACGCTTTTTTGATACTTACCGCAGTTATGTTATTAACTATAATCTCGGACAGGATTTGGTAAAGCAGTATATCGAGAAGCGAGGCGGCACACCAGATAAACCGCAACAAAGATGGGAAGAGTTTAAGAAGTTGATTTCATCACCGAGGCTGCCGTCGGGATTAATGTAAAATTGTAAAATAGATTTATTTGGAAGAATATTGTTATGAATACGTTTGTACAGAAAATTTCTGAAGCGTTGGCATCCGATGTATGGTTTGATCCTGATTTATTGCACATACGATTGCTTGATGGAAGAGAGTTAAGTGTGCCTTTAGAATGGTTTCCCAAACTTCGAAACGCTACAGATAAACAACGTGGCAAATGGAGATTTATAGGGAGGGGTATCGGTATTCATTGGGATGAACTGGATGAAGATATATCAATTCCAGCTTTGTTAAAATCATGTTATTAGAGTTTGTGCTGATTTGTGCTGGATGCCGCTCGATTGATTACTTGGATCCAGCCAATGTTCAACAACTCTTTCCAAAGCAGGTTCGTAGTTTGTAATAAGGTAGTGACATTAAAGACCTAGTTCCTCATTTGGATCAATGCGCATTAGTTTTTTCTTTTTGTGGAAAGTCTTCGTCTTAACTAATCCTTCAGCTTTTAGGGTCTTGATCCAGTCTTGCAACTGGGGTTTTCGCACGTCGAGTATGGCCCTTAGCTCGTCCGAGGTCATTGGC
The DNA here is from genome assembly GCA_016218025.1 of Ignavibacteriales bacterium. Taxonomy (GTDB): domain Bacteria; phylum Bacteroidota; class Ignavibacteria; order UBA10030; family SZUA-254; genus PNNN01. The sequence continues at coordinate 46,662 of JACRFD010000010.1, read as the reverse complement.
TTGCGCAGGGCAGCGAGAATGATCGGCCTGACAGCATCATACACGGTGGCACTCTGGGCCTTTTGCAAACTATATTCCTGAATTCCTTCATGAACGGTATGGGACACATCGGGGCTCTTCGCAACGGACGGTTGAGCCTGCGAGAAATCTAGTGATAGGTACTTTTCCTCCTCGATTGCCGGCCTAACATCTGCTGATGATGTTCGAAGAACGCCCCCGAGGTCTTCCTTCCAGGCTTCTTCTGGAAACGGAAGAGCGCCCTTCTTGAGAAGTTCAGTGTTGCCTCGCGGTACGTCCGTTCCGATTCTGACAAACACGGGGCGTCGATCCTTGTTCCGGAGTTCTTCCTCAGCACCAGCCCACGTACCACCTTTCTTGTGATCGGCACTTACGACGACGGCGTAATCAGCAAGAGCATAGACATACTTGTTACGGCTCATCGCATTGCCGACACTGAATCCGGCTTCGGGAATGAATGTGGAGACCAGCGTGAGCTTTTCATCGCGAAGGCCTTCACGGTATTTCCCTGATACGGCCGAACTCAAAAGGCTGTCCGCCAAAACTCCAACGACAGTTCCACCGGCTGAGAACGCACTGTGCATAGCTACCTCGTCGACCCCACGTGCCGCGCCTGAAACTAGTTGCATTCCGCACTCGGCGGCATGTCTTCCAAGATTGCGCGCAAACGATTCACCTTGCGAATCCACATTCCTTGAACCGACAACAGCGAGGCCGCCTTTGGAAAGCAGCATCCGATCACCGGCACCATACAGAATTGGGGGAGCGTTGCCTCTGAGGTTTTGTTTCAACCTTTGCGGGTAGTCATCATCACTTCGACAGATCACCCATAGACCCTTGTTACTCCATTTCTCCACGGCAAGTGCCATGGCCGTCCCTCTCGACAGAAGAGCTTCGAGTCGTTCACGCTTCACAGGAAGAGCGGGATCCTGCAGGGTCATCAGGTTGCTTTCTTCCAGAAGATCCACAGGCCACCAGTTTTTGGTTCGAAGCCATGCCGCCAACTGATCATATTCCTTTGTCGTGAGTGGCTTGGCAGCATCATCATTCCCAGAACCAAATCGGCCACAAAGGAGCAGGATTGCTTTGGCGTTTTCGGTGATCTGCTCGGTTGTCATGAATTCATCTCCTCAGTCATTGCCTTGAGAGTTGAGTGCCAATGCCAACGGAAAAACGGCCGCACAGCCAGCGTGGCGTAACAACGCAGTAGCAACAGTCACTGTCCAGCGGGAGTCAACCATGTCATCGATAAGCAGGACCGGTCCTCTTTGCAGTGCCGCCGCATCGACATGGAATACTCCGTCAAGGTTCTTCACTTGCTGGTAGCTGTTCTGCATGTTTTTCTGCTGTTCGGTCTGTTTTACTTTTCTTATACAAGGGACAAACGGAAGGCTCAAGCGATCAGCGAGTCTTCGGGCGAAGTCCGGCACAAGATTCGGATGTGTCAGCGAGGGAATGCAGGTTACCCAGCTTGGACGTGGTGCTGGTTTCCATGCTGTCAGCATTTCTACACAGCCGTGCACAAGTTCATCCGGAAATCCTCCCGTAGAGTTCTTGCCTTGACGTACTAACTGGCCCCATCCGGCATCACCCCACAGGGAAAGCGCTCGTCCTTCCGATGCGCGAAGATTTTCGTCAATTGTTAGACCTCTGATGGGGTAGTGGATAAAGATATCCTTTGCGGGCCACCGTTTACGAGGTTCAATTGGTTGGAAATTCCGCTTGAGGAATACGGCCGCTTCGTTTGTGATTGCTGGATTAACGGAAATAGGCACAACCGCTGCGGCTCTGCAGTTCGCACACTTCCCGCAGGCGCCGGCCTCCGGATCATCAAGTGCCCTTCCGAGAAAGTGCATCAGGCAATCGTGAGTGCCCAAGTACTCAATCATCTGGGCTTGTTCCGCCTGTCGAATTGCAACAAGCTGCCTGATCCTTTCTTGGTCGGTTTGGTATCTTACCGGCGTGGCATACCACGCGGTGTCGATCTTCGCAACCGGTGATTGATCCTCTGTTGCAAGGATCTTCAGAACCTTTTCAATGCTTCCTCGATTCAGGTTTATTTGTTTTTCCAAAGCAGGGACAGAGAGTCCACGAGGAGCAGAATTCAGCGCACGGAGAATTGTATCGATATGGGCTTGGGGGGGGAACGCACTTCTGATGAAGTAGTCCGTGATCTCCTCGTCCTCCTCGCCACTCAGCATGATGCCAAACGCGTGATCGACCGCTCGTCCCGCCCTTCCGACTTGCTGGTAATAGTGCACAACGGATCCGGGCCGTTGAAAATGAATGACGAAACCGAGATCAGGTTTGTCAAAACCCATTCCTAACGCAACAGTAGAGACGAGCGCCTTGACCTGGTTATTCAGCAGAAAGTCTTCCAACTGTTCGCGACGATTCACTGCGTTTTGCCGATCGTTGTCCTCGTCAACCTCATCTACTTTTGAGTGATAGGCTTGGACGTTATGTCCCTTTAACCGCAGCCATTCGGTTACCCGTTCGCAGTCCCTGATTGTCAATGTGTAGATGATGCCGCTGCCCGGGAGGTCATTCAGATGTTCGGCAAGCCAGGCCATGCGTTCAGCTGGACTCGAAAGCCAGATGTTCTGTAGTGCGAGGCTTTCTCTCACAAGGGGTCCGCGTGAGACATTCAGGGCGCCAAGTTGTGCAGCAACGTCCCGGACAACGCGGTTGTTTGCAGTTGCTGTAGTGGCAAGTACTGGAACATTCTTCGGAAGTGCTTGCACAATCCGGAGAATTCGCCGGTAGTCGGGTCTGAAATCATGTCCCCAATCCGATATACAGTGCGCCTCATCCACAACAAAAAGTCCAACGCGATTGGCTACGTTCTGAAGAACCCGCTCTCGAAATTGCTCGTTGGCCAACCTTTCGGGGGAAATGAGGAGCACATCAACCTGACCAGCAAGAAGGCGAGCTTCGATTCCTCTCCATTCATCCGGATTCCCAGAGTTGATCGTGGCTGCCTTGATGCCAATTCTGCCGGCAGCAACAATTTGGTTGCGCATGAGAGAAAGCAATGGGGAGACAAGAAGAGTCAGTCCTTTTCCTTGGTCACGCAGCAGCCTTGTCCCGAGGAAATATACCATACTCTTGCCCCAACCTGTCTTCTGTACCACCAACTGCCGCTGGTTCTTCATTACACCGTCAATGCATTGCCATTGACCTGGTCTAAACTCGGCATCAGAATTTTGCAGGGCGGTTCGAAGATATTGTAATGCTTGCTCTCTCATGGCGAATTTACATCAGTTTTATTGGTCTAAAGCTCTAAATTCTTGTTGGTGGATTCATATGCGGTGCTTTGTTCTCTATGATTAATGGCGTTGCGCATCTAGTGTATTTACGAATTACGTTTATAATATGAATAACTTTTCCATGTTCAAGCATCAATAGGCGTATGGAATATAAAACTTGGTCTGGTGAAAGTCAAAAAGCAAACATCCTCCCCTAGAGGGGAGGATTACAGGTGGGGTCAGTAAATAAACATTAGAATTCTTCCTATGATTGTGACCTCACCCCAGCCCTCTCCTAAGAGGAGAGGGTGTTTGCTTCACACAACTCAATCAGCACACTGCCGGTTGATTTGGGATGGAGGAAGGCAATGTTCAAGTCCTCCGCACCTTTGCGCGGTTGTTTGTCAATCAATTGAACGTCTTTAGATTCTATTTCCTTCAGCGATGCTTTCACATCATTAACAGCAAATGCAATATGGTGAATACCTTCGCCTTTTTTTTCTATGAACTTCGCGATTGGACCATCCGGCTCAGTTGATTCTAATAATTCAATCTTTGTTTGTCCGACTTTGAAGAATGCGGTTTTTACTTTCTGGTCTTGCACCTCTTCGATGGCGTAGCATTTCAATCCAAAAACATTCTCATAAAATTTAATAGATGCTTGCAGATCTTTCACCGCAATGCCAATATGTTCAATGTGTGTTGGTTTCATAGGTTGTCCTTTCGCTGGTTAATCCTCATCGCTGATAAATTAACCAAAAACAAAATTTGTCATTTCGAAAGAGTCACGTTCAAAGAGCGGGACGAAAGAGAAATCTTAAATATGCCTGTAAAAGATTCCTCACCTGCTGAAGCAGGATCGGAATGACAATATTATTTTTTGAATAGCCCTCGGTTACGATTTATGTGAAATCGGGGAGAGGGTCTAAACAATACTCCGTTCTTTGTATTCACCAAAAACTTCTCGCAATACGTTGCATATTTCTCCGATGCTCGCGTAACTCCGCACCGCCTCGATGATTGGCGGCATCAGGTTCTCATCACTCAAAGCAGCGGATTTTAATTTTGAGAGTTTTGTTTTCACTTCTTCATTGTTTCTTTCCGAGCGCACTTTGTTGAGAAACTTGATTTGCTCTTCCTGCACTTTCATATCTATCTTTAAAGTCTTCGGCGGTTTTTCTTCTTTAACCTGATATTTGTTTACTCCAACTACAATTCGTTTTCCAGATTCAATCTCTTGCTGATAGCGATAAGCCGATTTTTGGATTTCATTTTGTACGTATCCTTTCTCGATTGCCTCAGTCATTCCACCCATCGCATCAATACGTTTTATATATTCTTCAGCTTCTTTCTCAATCTTATTTGTCAGAGCTTCAATGTAATACGCGCCGGCAAGCGGATCGATTGTATTTGTAACTCCGCTCTCATGAGCAACAATCTGCTGTGTGCGCAGTGCAATCTGCACCGAATCTTCTGTCGGAAGCGCCAATGCCTCATCGCGTGAGTTTGTGTGCAAACTTTGGGTTCCACCTAAAACCGCCGCAAGTGTTTGGATCGTTACACGGACGATGTTGTTATCAATTTGCTGAGCGGTTAAAGTTGAACCCGCAGTTTGTGTATGAAACCGAAGCATCATCGACTTTTGTTCTTTTGCATTAAAACGTTCTTTCATAATTCTCGCCCAAAGTCGTCGGGAGGCACGATACTTTGCAACCTCTTCAAGCAAATCGTTGTGTGCATTGAAGAAGAAAGAAAGTTGTCCGGCAAAACCGTCAACATCAAGTCCCGCTTTGATTGCAGCTTCAACATAAGCAACTCCATCTGCAAGTGTAAATCCAACTTCCTGCGCGGCAGTAGAACCGGCTTCTCTAATGTGATAGCCGGAAATTGAAATCGTATTCCACTTTGGGATTTCCTTCGAGCAGTATTTGAAAATATCTGTCACTAATCTCATCGATGGTTTTGGAGGGAAGATGTACGTCCCACGTGCGATGTATTCTTTCAAAATATCATTCTGGATTGTTCCGCTGATTTTATTTTTGCTAACTCCTTGCTTTTCTGCAACAGCAATGTACATTGCAAGCAGAACGGAAGCTGGAGCATTAATCGTCATCGAAGTGGAAACTTTATCAAGCGGAATTTTGTCAAACAAAATTTCCATATCTGCAAGTGTATCAATTGCAACGCCGACCTTTCCAATCTCACCGTTTGCAATTGGTGCATCGCTGTCATATCCGATTTGTGTCGGAAGGTCGAAAGCAACAGACAATCCTGTTTGTCCCTGAGATAGAAGGTAGCGATAGCGTTCATTTGATTCACGGGCTGATCCGAATCCCGCATACTGACGCATTGTCCACAGCTTGCCACGATACATAGTTGGTTGAATGCCACGAGTGTACGGGTATTCGCCCGGGAATCCAATCTTTTCGTCGTAATTATCTAGTTCATTTCCATCTGGTAAGTAGAGCGGTTCAATCGGATCCGTATTATCATTGTTTGAATTATTATTTCTAATTCCCGCATGATATTTGGTGGTTTTCCAACTTTCAAATCTTCTTAGAAATTCGCTGAGTTTATCTTTCATCATATTTCAAACCAAACCGGTGAAATGTTTTAATTTAACATAGGATATATAGGATTTAATTGATTTCCAAATTATGGATGTTCGTTATTTCTGATTTACCGTATATAAATATTATTATCATATTTCATGTTTTTATTCTTGCTAAAATTTTTATAAATTAGTCAGTCTTAAACATAAATAGATAATAATAGGAGAATAAAATGAATATAAATAGTTTTAATTCAAAAAAAATTATGACCATTGGGAATAAGAGCTACACAATCTTCTCATTGCGCCAACTTCCTAATAGCATACAAAGATTTCCATTCTCTATTAAAATTCTATTGGAAAATTTATTACGGCACGAAGACGGAATAAATGTCCGGACTGCAGATATAGATGCTCTGTTAAACTGGAAACCGACCGAGCAATCCGATAAAGAAATAGCTTTCATGCCAGCCAGGGTTTTGCTGCAAGATTTTACAGGAGTTCCATGCGCTGTTGATCTGGCGGTGATGCGCGATGCCATGGTGCAGATGGGTGGCGATCCTAAAAAAATTAATCCGCTTCAACCTGTTGATCTTGTAATAGATCACTCAGTGCAGGTAGATTCTTTTGGTACATTTGATTCATTCAGAATTAATACGGAACTCGAGTACGAGCGCAACAAAGAACGATATACATTCCTGCGCTGGGCTCAACAAGCTTTTAAGAATTTTAGAGTTGTTCCTCCGGAAACAGGTATTATCCATCAGGTTAACCTTGAATATTTGGCACGTGTTGTTTTCACAAAGGAAGAAGATGGAATCAAATATGCTTATCCTGATACTTTAGTTGGAACAGATTCTCACACAACTATGATTAATGGTTTAGGAGTACTTGGTTGGGGTGTAGGAGGGATTGAAGCAGAAGCAGCCATGCTCGGTCAATCCAGCGCAATGTTGATACCACAGGTAGTAGGTTTTAAAATATTCGGTACACCCAAAGCCGGAATCACGGCAACTGATGTAGTGCTTACTGCCACACAAATGTTAAGAAAAAAAGGTGTGGTTGGAAAGTTTGTAGAATTTTTCGGTCCGGGAATTGAATCGCTCAGCTTAGCCGACAGGGCAACAATTGCTAACATGGCTCCTGAGTATGGAGCCACAATGGGGTATTTCCCGGTTGATGACGAAACATTAAATTATTTAAGATTTACTGGAAGAGATGCTGATCAAATTTCTTTAATAGAAACATATTGTAAAGAACAAGGACTATTCAGAGAAAAAGGTTCACCTGAACCTATTTTCTCAGACACACTTGAACTCGATCTTGGTACGGTTGAAACGAGCCTTGCGGGACCTCGAAGACCACATGACCGCGTCTCATTAAATAATGTCAAGGCAGGATTCAGAAATGAACTCGGGAAAATGTTGGAACCAAAAGGATTAAAGGTCAACGAAACACTAAGATCTTTTACTGTCGAAAGCAAAGGATCAACTTTTTCTCTCGGAGATAGTTCAGTGGTTATCGCAGCAATAACAAGTTGCACCAATACATCAAATCCATCTGTACTTATTGCGGCAGGATTGCTTGCAAAAAAAGCGCTCGCGCTTGGTTTAATGACGAAAGAATGGGTAAAAACAAGTTTGGCTCCGGGTTCAAAAATTGTCACTGAATATTTAAACAAAGCAAAATTAACCGAGCCATTGAATCAGCTTGGTTTTAATCTTGTTGGATATGGCTGCACAACGTGCATTGGGAACAGCGGACCGTTATCTGAACCGATTGTAAAAGCAATACAGGATAATGATTTAATAACCGTAGGTGTTTTATCTGGAAATAGAAATTTTGAGGGAAGAGTGCACGCTAACGTAAAGGCAAATTATCTTGCTTCACCGCCTTTGGTTGTTGCATATGCGCTTGCCGGTACGATTGATATAGATTTTGATAAACAACCTATTGGTTTGGGAAATAATAATAAAGAAATCTTTTTGAAAGATATCTGGCCCACGAATGAAGAAATCAACTCGACAATGAAATCATCTCTTGAATCGGAGATGTTCAGAAAACAATATTCAAATGTTTTCGAAGGAGATGAACACTGGAAGAGTTTGCAAGTTCCATCAGGCGATATATTTGAGTGGGATGACAAATCAACATATATAAAAGCAGCGCCATATTTTAAGCAAATGCCGAAAGAAGCTTCTGGATTAAAGGAAATAAAAAATGCTAAAGTTTTGGCTATGTTCGGAGATTCAATTACAACCGATCATATTTCTCCAGCAGGTTCGATTGCCGCTAAAGGACCTGCGGGAAAATATCTTAACTCACTTAGAGTTGAGCAGAAAGATTTCAATCAATATGGAGCGCGCCGTGGAAATCATGAGATAATGATGCGCGGAACATTTGCAAACATCCGGCTTAAAAATCTCATAGTGCCGGGAGTTGAAGGTGGAGTTACAATTCATCCATCTTCAAAAGAACCGATGAGCATATTCGATGCTGCGACGAAATATAAAAACGAAGGAGTATCACAGATAATTATTGCCGGCAAAGAATACGGTTCCGGTTCTTCACGCGATTGGGCTGCAAAGGGTCCTAAACTCTTGGGTGTGAACGCCGTGATTGCCGAAAGTTACGAAAGAATCCATCGGAGCAATTTGATAGGAATGGGAATACTTCCTCTGCAATTTGAAGCAGGACAAAATCGGGATACTTTGAATTTAACAGGATTTGAATTATATGATATCGAAGGGATTGTTGAGAATTTATCACCAGGTAAGAAAATGAAAATATCGGTTAAACAAGAGGGTCAAATAATTAAAACATTTACTGCCATTTGCCGACTTGATACTCCAATGGAAGTTGAATATTATAAGAACGACGGAATTCTTCAATATGTTCTTCGATCACTATTAAAGAAATAATTTGCCATGCCGATTTTAGAATATGAATGTGTTGGATGCGGAACAAGGTATGAAATATTTCACTTCACGCGCGAAAAAGAAGAAGATATTATTTGTCCGGACTGTAATTCAACAAAATATAAAAAGCTGATGTCGGTTCCTTCTATTAATTCCCGCATCAAATCAGAATCGTCCAGTCTTGCACCGGCTTGTAAATACGCAAATACAAGTATGTGTCATGGAAATTGTGATTTAATGAAATAATTCTTGAAGGAAATATAAAATGAAATATGGTTTTTCTAAAACGGTCGATTTATCATTTGAAGAAACAATTGAAAAAGTAACCGGCGAGTTAAAGAAAGAAGGGTTTGGCGTTTTAACTACAATAGATGTCAAAGAAACCATGAAGATAAAACTTGATGTCGATTTTCCTAAATATAAAATCTTGGGTGCATGCAATCCAGCTCTTGCCCATAAGGCTCTGCAAGCCGATGATCAGCTTGGCTTATTACTTCCATGCAATATTATTGTTTATGAAAAGAATAACAAAGTCAATGTGAGTATTTTTGATCCGAATGTGATAGTAAAAATTACTGAAGATGAAAATATGAAAGAGATGGCATTATCGGTAACCGAAAAACTAGGAAGAGTGTTAAACGCAATTTAGATCGAATTATTATAATTAAAAAAGGAATTCTCCGGTTTACCCGAGGAATTCCTTTTTTGGTATTTACCTATTTTTTACCTAAATTTTCAATTATTAAAAGGATTATTCTAGTATGAATATGATGAAAACAGTCATTCTGATGACCGCTATGATGGTTTTGTTGATTCTAGTGGGATCGCTAATTGGCGGCCAGCAAGGAATGATTATGGCATTTATTATCTCTCTTCTTATGAATTTCGGTGCTTACTGGTTTTCAGACAAAATTGTTTTAATGATGTACAAAGCAAAAGAAGTTACTCAAGCAGAAGCTCCTAAGCTTTTTTCAATGGTAACGCGACTTGCAACGCAAGCACAACTTCCGATGCCTAAGGTTTACATTATTCCGGGAGAAACTCCGAATGCATTTGCAACAGGCCGAAATCCGGAGAATGCTGCGGTAGCAGTCACCGAAGGAATTATGCGTTCATTAGCAGATGATGAATTAGAGGGTGTCCTTGCTCATGAATTCGCCCATATCAAACACCGCGATATATTAACCGGAACAATTGTGGCTACGCTTGTTGGTACAATAACATTTATTGCACGTATGGCCGGTTGGTCGATGATGTTTGCAGGAAGAGGGGGTGATCGCCGCGATTCAAATGGCTTGTCAGAGCTTGCTCTTCTCATCATAGCACCGATTGCAGCTATGATGATTCAACTCGCAATTTCAAGATCGCGCGAGTTTGCGGCAGATGAAGGCGCGGCGAGAATGTCTGGTCGACCTCTATCTTTGGCTAACGCGTTGCAAAAATTAGAACGGGGTGTTGAACGCCTTCCGATGCAAGGTGTATCTCCGGCATCGGCACATATGTTTATAGTTAATCCGTTGCGAGCAGGTGGAGTTATGAAGTTTTTCTCAACACATCCCCCGATATCGGAACGTATCGAACGCCTGCAGCAAATTGCAATGGGGAGTTTATAATTTCCGACTTACATTTAGCAATGGCTAAGAAACGCGGCATTTTTAAAATATTAAGAATTATCCCTTCAATATTCATGCTTATTTATTTTTATGCCGTAGGATTCGCGCAGGAAAATAGTTCTGGCACTAATTATCCTACCAATCTTTTATTAATGCAAAATTCTGTTGTGAAAATTATTGATTCAATAATCAGCATAAATAAAACATTAATGGTTTCGACTTGCAGTGTCACTACCGATGGTTTTGAATATGGTTGGATTCCAAAACAGGCAATTACAGGATATCTTATCGGTAAGGGAATTCATGTTTATGACACAATTCAGGACAGTTCATATTTTTTAAAGATAAATTCTTTTCATCCGAGTGTATATTACGGGGACGCAATAGGAGGGAATATCTTCGGTGCATCAAAAACTGTTAGAGAGGTTTCAGTTGAACTCTCTTTGACAATAAAGAATAATTTCACCAACGAAATATTCGTAAACTCATTATTCAAATCTTCTTTAAAAGATACAATCGATATAAGCTCCATAGAAGATGTTGAGAACAAATCAATTCCATTAACTCAAGCGCCTCCACCACAACGAAGTTTTTTGAATCGGTATGCTGAACCTTTTTTAATTCTTGGGGCAACGGGGGTTGCCGTTTTTCTATTTTATAATGTTAGAACTAAATAAGATTATTATGATTAATAAATTTAATATAGTTTTGCTATTAACCTTCGCGATTTATGCTTCATTACTTCTATCTGCTTGTTCTTCCAGTAATGCTCTAAAACAGATCACTGCTGAAGAAAGATTTGAGATGGGGAAAAAGCTATTCGATGACGAAGATTATTTAGAAGCGATTAAAGAATTTGAAATTGTAAAAATACAATTCCCGGGAAGTACAGTTGCAGACGATGCACAGTATTATTTGGCAGAAACAAGATTTAAAATGGAAGAATATTTGCTGGCTGCCGAAGAATATCAAGAATTGAGAAGAAATATGTCGGCAAGTAACTTTGTACCGAAAGCACAATTTAAAATCGCTTTATGTTATTTTAATCTATCACCCAAATCGGGACTTGATCAGCAATATACATACAGAGCTATAGATGAATTTCAGACATTTATGGAATATTATCCTACAGACGAATTAGTTAAAGAAGCTGCTGAAGATATTAAAATATTGAATACTAAACTTGCGAAGAAATTATTCGATACTGCTGAACTATACATGAACATGGAATATTATAAATCGGCAACATTTTATTATAACAGTATCATCGAAAAATACCACGATACACAGTATGCCGAATATTCGTACATCGGCAAAGCCAGGTCGTTGATTGCCCGATCGAAATACACCGAAGCTCGCCAAGTGATTGATAAATATTACGATAAATTCCCATCGGGTTCTCTGATGCAAACTGTTGATGAATTAAAATCGAAAATTGATGAGGAAATAAAATCTGTTAAGAACACCGGCATCAAATCATAATTCATAATCAAAAATAATATGAGTACAAATAAAAAAAGATTTGTAAAATATTCTCAAGTTGAAATGACTCAGCTTGTATTACCGAATGATACAAATCAGCTTGGGAACTTATTGGGTGGGCGGTTAATGGAATGGATCGATATCGCTGCAGCAATTGCCGCTCAAAGGCATTCAAACCGGGTTTGCGTGACTGCCGCCTTAGATAATTTGGTATTCCACCATCCAATTCATCTTGGTGAGGTTGTAACACTCAGGGCATCTGTCAACAGAGTCTTTTCCACATCTATGGAGGTTGGAGTGATTGTGATAGCCGAAAACCAATTGACTTCAGACAGGAGACTGACAAATACAGCATATTTGACATTTGTTGGTGTAGATGATCATGGTCAACCGGTTAAAGTTCCTTCTATCCACCCTCAATCGAAAGATGAAAAACGCCGCTTCAAAGAGGCCCTTGATCGCAGAAATAAAAGACTCGCCAAATAACAATGTTATAGTCGATACCTGTATTGTGTTTATTCGAAATCATCTTCTTCCGATTTTATTTTATTGCTTAATATTCTCATCAACAGAGCTGATAAAAGCACAGTCAAATAACATCCATCAACTTACTACTTTCGGTTTGGCGGAATCGTTTAATACACAAGATTCCCCCCAAAAATTGATCAAAGGAGATTTTAACCGTGATTTATGTGATGATATTGCTGTATTATCATCAAAACAGGTTAAAATATTTTTTCAAGTTTCAGATTCGATGATATGGAAACAATCAACAATTAATTTTTCCGACAACTTCAAAACAGGAGCTTATGCAAAGTCGAAGAAAGATAAATTTCCGTTGATTGCATTGATTACAGATGCTCCGGGAATAATTCAGATTTATCAGGCTGACCGTTTCAAAAATAAAAAAATATTATGGCAATCGGATATTCCCTGGGAATATGAAAACATTTTATTTGACGACCTTGATGGTGATCAGAAATCAGATATCATCATGTTTGGGAAAAAACTATCTGGGATACTTTACTTTCGCGGGAACGGAAACGGAACATTCCAAAGTGAGATAAATCTTTTCAACGAATATAGCTTTAACTCTTTATCAATAGCCCGTTTACACTCAAATATTTACCAAGATATAATCGCTTCTAACTGGCTAACTAATCAAATTCTTGTTTTTGCAGGTTTAGGAAAATTAAATTTTAGTCCCCCCTTCATAATCGATTATTCTGATGATCTGGTTTCAACTGAAATTTTATCGATGACCAAAGATGATAATCCAGATATGATTGCTTGTTTCAGGAATAGCGTGATATTATATGAAGGAGATGGCGGGGGCGGATTTATTGACGGAAAATTGATTATTAAACAAAGTGGAATTCTAAGGCTATCAGAATGTAATAACGATACCTATCCTGATATTGTTATTGGATCAAAATTATCAAAATCTATTTTTGTATTGCTAAATGAAGATGGAAAAAAGTTTTCGGATATTATTCCTTTCTATGGAGTTCAATCAATTTCCGATTTGATCACTTTCAGTAGTATCAAATCCAAAAGTAAAAGCATAGCAATATTGGATGCAGAAAATAGAAAAATAAAATTTTTATATAATTCGGATATGAATCATTCCGGAAATAAAATACAACAATTATCAACCGGAGTCGAACCAAGCAGCTTTGTGATTACAGATATTAATAAGGATGGATGGGACGACATTTTTGTTTCAAACAAAGAATCAAAAACATATTCTTTATTTTTGAATGAAGTTGGTAATTCCATAAAGGGCCAAATATCTTTCGAAATACAAGGTAAGCCATCGTTTTTTAAAATGAATCGTGATAATAATTCAAATCTTGTCGCTGTTACATCAGATTATTCAGTGAAAAAACTTTTTTGCTCTTCATTGAATTATAAGAATTTTAGTATGAAGACATTATCAATCCCCAATCAGAATCGTTGCCAGATTATTGAGATTTACACAGACGAAATGTCTAATAAGATGAAACTCTACACACTTGAATTTGAGGAAGGAGATAAATATGCAAAGCTCCACTCATATACAAAAATAGCAGGCAACCGGTTTGTAGATCAAACTCTTTCAATAAAACCTAGTGAAAATCTATTGACAGCTGCATTCCTGAATTCTACTTCTGATCAGAATAAAACATTAATTTATTTATCAAAAGATAATCAGGAAAATAAAATAGAATTGTATAAAACTACACTTGATATTGATGATAATAGTGTAAATTCAAAATATATCAGTACAATAGAATTAGGACGGTCTAATAATATTAATCTTCAGATTGCTTCAGGTAAAGATAATTTTAAGAAAGATTTAATCATCCAACTTGGAGAACCGGAAAATAAATTATATATTTTTCATGCAACGGATGATAGTCAGAATGTTTCATTTTCATTCAACCAGAAATACGACATAATTCAATCTGTGCCGGACAAGTATATACTTCAAGATCTGAATGAAGATGGAAACAACGATTTGATATTTTATGATAGAAAAAATGAAACGATCTATGCACGATATTTTAAAGGAAAAACAATCTCGACAGGGTATATAACACTTGGAGAAGCGGAAAGCTTGTCGGATATGAACGTTGCCGACATAGACAATGATGGTAAACCTGAACTGATTTATTTAGAATTAAATAACGGCTTGCTCAAGATACTAAAAATTGAAAGTTTATAAATTGAAAATTAATAAAGTAAAAATATTAGTAAAGTCGCTTATTTTAATTATTTTATTTTCATATCCTTTGTTCAATCAGCATATATCAGGAATCTACTGGAGGCACGAATTAATAAGAAAAGAAATTAACAAGCTTAAACCACAAGTCAGTAACATTAAAAACGATAATGAAAAATACGGCGGAAAATGCGGTCTTGGAATAATGTTCGACCTTAATGATAATTGGGACAAATTATCACAACGACAGAAGAAAATATTATCCAATGCACTATCTCCGTTAGCTTTGCAATCCGATACAATTATCGGTCGATTTCATATTTATTTTGATACTACTGGTCTTAATGCACCTGCGCTGCTGGATCTTAATTCAAACAGGATAGAAGGTACTTGGAGACAATTTATTGATTCTGTTGGATATTACTTCAATCATTCGTGGAGTTATTTCGTTAATGAACTTGGGTACGAGGCACCGCCTTTGCAAGCAGGGAACAGCTATTACAATATTTACATCGAAGAATTATATTCGCTTTATAATCCGCTCTATGGAGAAACTGTTTTTTTTGAATCTGACCGGATAGGCAATTATAATCCACCTCGGTACTCTTCCTACATTCGTATAGATAACGATTTTAAAGATTTAAGGAGTGAGGGAATTGCAGGTCTTTCTGTAACAGCAGCACATGAATTACATCATGCTTTTCAACTTGGAAGTTACGGTTACCGCAACGGTGATATTTATTTTTATGAGATCACCTCTACATGGATGGAAGAAGTTCTTTTCCCCGATGTGAATGATTATTACCAATATATAAGAACCGTTACGAACAATCCAAAAGGCCAATTTTTGTATCCGGAAATATCTTTTACTTCACCTTGGTGGGGTGTTAGTTACAGCAGGGGAATATGGGGTAAATATATACAAAAAAAATTTTCTTCAGCTGTAATGAGAAATACATGGAATTATTTTCGTCAAGAACAGGCAATCAATGCCATGGATGATGCGTTGCTTGAAGTCGGGAGTTCATTCCGAAATGCATTTCTAGAGTGGACAATCTGGAATAATAACACAGGCCCCGGTTCTGATAGTTCTAAATATTATGATGATGTCAAAGATTTTCCCCAAATGACAACATTGCCAAATGTAGAATATATCTCAGAAGCGAGATCGTTCAGCGACTCAGTTGAAGTAATCGCATCAGTCTATGTTCCTGTTTGCATTATGAAGTCGATTTCGGAAAATTGCAATACAAGTCCGCAAATGAAGGTGATTGTTACGAATTTAAATACAATTGCTTCTTCAGGTTCAAAGTACGAATTCCAATATAAATTATCTCCATCTTCTTTTGTCGGTTCTAAATCCTTATCGAACGGCATTAATGTCGGGTTGATCGTAAATGATCCGGGAAATTGGTCGACACAGGAAAACGTACCTACAATCATTTCCGACATTATAGTTTTCCCGAACCCATACATACCTGATAAATCAAAACCGCTCATTTTCCGGTTACCAAATGCTTCAAAAGAAACAGCTACATTATCCATTTTTACTTCATCTATGGATAGAGTAATTAATAAAGAAGTAAATGTTGTCAGTCCGACTTTTGAACCAATTATCTCTTGGGATGGACACGATGATAATGGAAATATAGTAACCAGCGGCATATATTTTTATGTAGTCACTATTGACAAAAAGGATTATGTCGGAAAAATTGCAGTTATAAAAAAATAATGAACGAGATAATTTTTAAAACAGAAGGTCTGGCTAAAACCTTTAATCGAAGGAAGATATTTAAAGATATCTCTTTCGAGTTGAAAGAAAACAGTTCTTTGGCAATTACCGGGAAAAATGGTTCGGGTAAATCTACTCTTTTAAAAATATTATCTGGTATTCTTTCTCCCACACGTGGAAGCATTGAGATGAATATCGGGGGGAAAATAATCAGACATGATAGTTATTTTAAAAAGCTCGGACTTGTTTCTCCTTATCTTCAATTGTACGATGAATTTACCGGTCAGGAAAATCTAGAATTATTTAGAGATATAAGGGGTATAGAAGCAACCGATAATTATATCGAAGATCTTTTGAAATTATTTAAACTGTGGGAAAGACGAGATGATTTCGTCCGTACTTATTCATCAGGTATGAAGCAACGTCTAAAATATGCATTTGCATTACTTCACAACCCCTCAATCCTTTTATTGGACGAACCAAGATCAAATTTAGATGCAGAAGGAATTGAAACAGTTTATAAAATAATGGAGGAGCAAAAAAAACGAGGCATATTGATTGTAGCTACTAATGACTCAGAAGATATTGAACATTGTGAACAACTAATCGATTTGAACAAACAAGAAACTTCAGGAAAATAAATGAGAGAGTCGTTAGCTGCCACATTGACAATTTTTAAGAAAGATTTGCGCTCAGAGATGCGAACAAGATATGCTCTTAATGCACTTCTTATGTTCGTTATTACGACTTTATCAATCATACTTTTTTCAATCGGTAATGAAAATGTATCGCCGGAACTGCTTTCAGGAGTTCTTTGGATCATAATTTTCTTTTCTACAATGTCCGGACTTTCACGAACCTTTGTCAGTGAAGAGGAGCGGGGCACAGTGATGACACTTCATCTCATAGCAAAGCCATTATCGATTTATTTCGGGAAATTATTATTCAATTTACTCTTACTCGGAGGATTAAATATTTTCACAGTGTTGCTATACTTATTATTTGTTTCAGGTTTTACCGTTTTAAATTATTCTATCTTTGTCACAACAATTATACTTGGCACATTAGGTTTAGCAAGTGGTTCAACAATTATTGCGGCAATTATTGCAAAGGCAAATACAAAAGGAACACTTTATCCTGTTCTTTCTTTCCCGATACTTCTGCCTCTGCTTTTAACAGTAATCAACGCAACAAAATTATCAGTATCCGGTGCACAATTTTCAGAGTCGTTCGGTGAATTTCAGATATTGATTTCATATCTTGTAGTACTTACAGCGATTTCATTTTTACTATTCGAATATATCTGGAAAGAATAACAGACGTTTTGCTCCTTAATGTTAAAATCCTTATCTTATACCAATATTCAGTCGATATTTTACATTTTAATCGGATATAAATGCTTTTAAAACTATTATTAGGCCTGTGGCTAACATTGATTATCATTGCTGGGTTCTCATTCCCAATAACCGAAACTCCAACGAATTGGTACGATTTACCTTTTGTACCAGGGTTGGAAGATAAGGCAAGGATAATCTTTTTCCATGTCCCAATGGCATGGGTGACAACGCTTGCATTTATAATTTCATTAATCTATGGAATCAAATATCTTGCAAAAAAAGAGATAGACCATGATCTTATCTCATCATCTTCTGCAGGATTGGGTTTGATGTTTTGCATACTTGCTACGGTCACCGGTTCATTGTGGGCTAAATTTACATGGGGATCCTTTTGGAATTGGGATCCGAGAGAAACATCGATTTTTGTTTTGCTGTTGATTTATGGTGCTTACTTTGCCCTTCGCTCTGCGATAGAAGGTGAAGAAAAAAAAGCAACCTTATCTGCAGTCTATGCAATAATCGCTGGTATAACGGTTCCATTTTTTATATTTATTATGCCGAGGATAGTTGAAGGGCTTCATCCGAACGAGGCAATAGTGAGTAAAGGTAAAATATCGATGAATCGCACTATGCTGGTAATATTTTTAAGCTCATTATCAGGATTTACGGCTTTATTTTTTTGGATTTTGAATTTAAGAGTGCGAACAGAACGGCTTGAACATAAACAAAGTTTGAAAGGAGACTAAGTGTACGAATTTTTATCTCAAAATGCGCTATATATTGTTTTGTTAATCGTACTTATCGGATGGGTGGGAATTTTTTCTTACCTGCTTCGGTTAGATAAGAAGATGACTAAACTTGAAAAAATGTTTAAGGAATAAAAGTAATGAAACTAAAGCTTATCATAGGTGGAATTGTAATAATAGCCGCAATAGTGTTCGGCGCGCTTTCCTTTGTTGAATCAAATGTGGAATATATGGATTTCAGTAAAGCAATAACTTCAAATAAAAAAGTGCAAGTTAAAGGTGTTTGGATGAAAGACAAAGAATCTTCATTCAATGCAGAATCGCGTGAATTCTCTTTTTATATGAAAGATGATAACGGTGTTGAACAACGTGTTATTTTTAAAGGTGCAAAACCGAATAATTTTGAAATCGCCGATGCTCTTGTAATCAAGGGAAAATTCGACGATGGTATTTTCCGGGCAACCGAAATCCTTACAAAATGCCCATCCAAATATGATGTAAAACAGGGTGAATCCTCTAAACCGATGTAATTCACTTAAAATAGTCATACTTAAAAGGCAAGTATAAGCTTGCCTTTTTTTTTGAAATACGATTTTGTATCTTAAAACAAATTATAAGGAACTTATAATGAAAAATCAAAACGTAGATTTAACATGGTTTGGCCATTCTGCTTTTTTAATTCAATCCTTATCAGGCAAAAGAATCTTAATCGATCCGTGGCTCGATAATCCTCTTGCACCTCCAGATTCTATTGATATTGATAATATCGATTTTATTCTGATCACACATGGACATTCCGACCACATAGGTAATTCTGTTGACATTGCACAACGAACCGGTGCAAAAGTGATTTCTATCTTTGAAATTTATTTGCATCTGAAAAATCATGGTGTAAATAACGGACAGGGGATGAATAAAGGCGGGGCGCTTATACTGGACAATTTAAAATTTACAATGGTAGATGCAAAACACAGTTCCGGTATCGATTTTGAATCAAGTGTGATTGCCGGTGGGGAAGCTGCCGGTTATATTATTGAACTTGAAAATGGATTTAAGATTTATCATGCAGGCGATACTTCTTTATTCGGCGATATGGAAATCATCGGTGATTATTATAAACCTGATATTGCATTATTACCAATAGGCGGTTTATATACTATGGGACCAGAAGAAGCAGCTTATGCATGCAAACTTCTGAAACCGAAATATATCATCGGGATGCATTATGGGACGTTCCCTGTCTTGACAGGTTCACCAGAAAGCCTTAGAAAATTATTAAAACCTGAATTGAAAAATAAGGTCGTGGAATTACAACCCGGTAAAAAGGTAAGTTTTTAAAAAATGTTACTTTCGTCTGTCGTTATCGATTTGAACAGGAGTAGCAATGAAAAGTTTTGAACAAACGTCTCCTTTAAATTTTTTTGTCGTTTTACAATTTTCATGATGCGATTTTAAAGCTTCTAAATCTTTGACATCGTCCGAAAAGCAATAATCTGTCAGTGCTTCACCGCATTCAGTACAATATTCTATTTTTTGATCTTTTTTATTTTTTAAACCGGTAGAATTTTTCTTCATTCAAATTCTCATTATTGTTCAACATATTAAATATACAAATTTTGATATCAAATTACATAATCTCTAACACTTAGTTTTTAAGATTAGTTCAATAAATTATCTGAAAGTACCATTTTTTATGAGACATTTGATTATTATTTTGATAATATTAACTCTCCTCTTCAATTCTTTAAATTTTTTATTTTCTCAATCTGTTCGCCCAATCCGTGATGATGTTGGTTATTGCTGGTGTGAAAATCACCTTTCAAAACTAATGAATTATTTGAAAATGACAGAGAGCCAACCGGTGTTAGATAACATGATTGCAGGAATCTCTCCGCATGATGATTACCTTTATGCGGCACGTGTTTATTACCCTCTTTTTCGCTCATTAAAAGGAAAAGAGGTTGTTATCTTCGGATTAACACACGGTACAGTTCGAAGAGAAATCGGTGATCCTCAAAACATACTGCTCCTTGAAGAGTTCAATAGGTGGACGGGTCCTCTTCGCGAGGTTAATATCTCGCCATTAAGGGAATATATCAAGCAACATTTAGATACCTCAATGTTTAAGGTGAACAACAAGGCGCACTTGCTTGAACATTCAATCGAAGGATTGATCCCATTTCTTCAGTACTTCAATCTAGATGTCAAGATAACGCCAATAATGGTTACTGCGATGCCGTACGAAAGGATGGAAGCGGTTTCAGAAAATCTTTCGGCAATCATTTTGGAATATATACGGGAACAAAAATTAGAAATTGGAAAGGATATAATATTCCTGATGTCATCTGACGCAAACCATTATGGAACAGACTTTAACAACATCCCATTTGGAGAAGATTCTACTGCGCATGCTAAGGCAACACTACAGGATCAAAGGATCGCGAATGATTATTTATCCGGTACTGTTGAATCTGTAAAGATACAAAAGCTGGCAAATGAACTGAAGAGTGTTGTTTGGTGCGGGAAGTTTTCAATACCATTCGGGTTATTGACGACAGAAAAAATTATTAAGGCTGTTTCAGGTAAAGAGCTAACTGGAAAGATACTTCGCTATTCAGATACGTTCACCGAGGGAGTGCTCCCTTTAAAAGGCACTCAAATGGGAACCACCGCACCGTTCTCGTTGAAGCATTGGTGTGGTTTTTTGAGCGCAGTTTTTTATATCAAGTAATTCGAAAACCTCCGGTTTCTGATTATGATATCCTATGAAGAAACCGGAGGTTTCTCTTGAGATACATGCTAAACCTTGAACCGTTTCAAACGCAGGGAGTTACTCACCACAGAGACGGAACTGAGAGCCATCGCTCCTGCCGCGAGCATAGGATCAAGTATGCCAAAGGCAGCGAGAGGTATCAAGATTATGTTATAGATGAATGCCCAGAAGAGATTCTGGCGTATGGTTTTCATCGTTTTCTTTGAAAGCTCTATCGCGGTGATTACATTTCTTAAATCTCCCTTAACAAGAATTATATCGCCAGTCTCATTTGCGATATCAGTGCCGGTTCCCATTGCTATTCCAATGTCAGCTTGAGCAAGAGCAGGGGAGTCGTTTATTCCGTCTCCAACCATAGCCACAGTTCGACCTTGCTCCTGCAGTTTTTTGACATTTTGAACTTTATCTTGTGGCAAAACTTCGGCAAGGTAATTAGTAATACTAACTTCTTTTGCTATGTTTTCAGCAGTTCGCTTGTTATCACCTGTTATCATCCAGACAGATAAACCGGAACTGCTCATTGCCGCTACAGCGGACATTGATGTTTCTTTAATTCTGTCAGCAACTGCGATTAGACCAGCAAGTTTGTTAGAAATTGAAACAAAGACAACTGTGTGCCCTGTCGATTCTAATTTCGTAACACCTGATAAATCTTCACCGGATGATTTTATTATTTCTTCTAAATATTTATAATTTCCCACTTTAACAAGTTTCTTATCAACAATCGCCTCGCTGCCTTTTCCGGGAATAGAATCGAACTGATAAGGTGTGCCCAATTTGATTTCCAATTTATTCGCATGTTCAATAATTGCATGTGCAATCGGATGCTCGGAATATTTCTCAACCATCGCAGCATAGTAGATCAATTCATTTTGGGTGAACAGTTGAAATGCTATGACATTCTTAACCGATGGCTGTCCATAAGTGACGGTTCCGGTTTTATCCAAAACAATCGTATCAATCTTATGAGCTATTTCTAAGCTTCGAGCATTTTTAATGATGATTCCATGCTCCGCTCCAACACCAGTGCCAACCATTATGGCAGTAGGAGTTGCCAAACCCAATGCACATGGACAAGCAACCACCAGCACAGCGACCGCGCTAAATATAGCATGGACAAAATTATGCTCAGTGCCAAGCAAATACCAAAGAGCAAAGGTTAATATCGAAATAATAATTACAGAAGGGACGAATACAGCAGCTACACGATCTGCCAATTGCTGGATTGGAGCTTTAGATGTTTGAGCATCTTCCACCAATTTTACGATCTGAGCAAAGAGAGTATTCTTACCAACTTTCTTTGCTTGAAATATGAAACTGCCTGATTGATTTATAGTTGCACCGATTACTTCACTACCAATCTGTTTCTCAACCGGAAGGCTTTCTCCGCTTATCATCGATTCATCAACTAAGGAATATCCTTCAGTAACAATTCCATCCACAGGGATTCGCTCACCGGGTCTTACAATAATCAGATCATTAATCATGACTTGCTTGATGGGGATATCAATTTCTTGACCATTTCGAATAACACGGGCATTTTTCGACTGCAAATGCAGGAGCTTCTTGAGTGCCGAAGATGCTTTACCTTTGGCTCGTGCTTCAAGCAAACGTCCCATAAGTATAAGTGTAATGATCACTGCAGAAGTGTCATAATAAGTTATCGGATGTTGTGCAATATCCGTCAGTATCACTGGAAAGAAAGTAACTACAGCGCTGAAAATAAAAGCGATAGAAGTACCTACCGCAACCAATGTATTCATATCGGCAGAGAAATGTTTTAATAATTTCCAGAAGCCAGTAAAGAATCGTCTTCCAGACCAAAACAGTACCGGAACTGTTAGAACAAAAAGTAGATAATTGATCCAAAATAATGAGTGAGCAAAGAACATATTCAGAATTGATATCGGAACAGTCAATATCGCACTTAAGATGAAGTCTCTTCTCAATGACACTGATTCTTTTTGGTCGAGATTCTTTCTTACATCTTCGAGAGTATCTTCTTCCGCAGTAACGACTTGATATCCAATCTCTTCAATTGATTTCTTGATATTTTCAATTGATATAGTGGAATCATCAAATGCTATTGTCGCCAATTCTGTGGCAAGATTGACAGAAGCAGAGTTAATACCATCAAGTTTCGAAAGATTCGTTTGGATACGACTAACACAGCTTGCACACGACATTCCCTGAATTGGTAAGATAATCTTTTGATATTTTGACGAATCCGAAATTTCTGTCATAAGTTATATTGGCTATCAAATATTAGAATCGAAGCATCAGCCATGTTTACAACATTCATCCAAATTTTCATAAGCTTCGGGATCACGTTTCTTGTCATTTGCATCATAACCGGCTCTGGTTAATGTAATCTCAATTGTCTGAAGATTTGTCTGGACAGGGACAAATTTAACTTCAATATTTTTCTTCTCTACATCAACATTCACCTCTTTAACACCTTCAAGTGCATAGATAGCTTTCTTAATATTATCTTCGCAGTGTGAACATCCTATACCAGCAGAATGAATCATTACAGTTTCAAGTTGAGGTTGCTTAACGCAATTGAACGACAGGAACACTAACAAGATAAGGGGAAGCAGCAAAAGTTGTTTAGACATACAATTCCTTACAAAATTTTTGATTATGATTTGTGCATTGTGTGCATCGGCTCTGCGGGTGAGTTTGGATCAAGGTATTTTTTCGGATCGGCATCAAATTTCTTTTTGCACGAGATGGCGCAAAAGTAATAAGTCTTTCCGTTAAACTCACTTTTACCGGGAGCAGTATCTTGCTCCACTTTCATTTTACATACAGGATCTAGTGATGTCATAATTATCTCCGAAATAATTTTTGTGATTCTTAAATGTTAACAAATAATAATATGAAAATATTCCCCAAATTGCTATATTTACAAATCATATCAACGTTCTAATTGAATTCAAGTCATTTTTCAAAGAATTAAGAAAGTAATCCCATGTCAATAATTTTAAATGGTTCCGACTTAACAGTAGAAAAATTAGTACGAATCGCTCGCCATGGCGAGAAAATTGAATTAGCATCTGATGCATTAGCGAGAATCAAAACTTGCAGGGCGATGCTTGAAGAAAAGTTAAAAGCACGAGAAATTATGTACGGAACAAACACCGGCATCGGTGAATTTTCAGAAGTTGTTCTAAACGATGAACAGGTAAAAGAATTTCAGAAATACTTGATCTACAATCATGCTGCGGGGATCGGTGATCCTGCTCCGATTGAATATGTTCGCGGCGCAATGGCTGCGAGAATAAATGTGCATGCCCACGGCAATTCCGGCTGTCGTCCTGAAATAACACTTACACTTATCGAGATGCTGAATAAAGGCGTAACACCTGTAGTTTGTCAGAAAGGTTCGGTTGGTGCGTGCGGCGATCTTGCCCCGATGTCTCAGATTGCTTTACTCATGATGGGTGAGGGAGAAGCATTCTACAAAGGCGAAAAGCTTCAGGGTAAAATTGCGATGGACAAAGCAGGCATTCCAATACCCGGATTACAAGCGCGAGACGGCTTGGCAACAATTAACGGCTCTAACTTACTGACAGCAATGAGTGCAATTCATCTCTACGACATCAATAGATGGTTGAAGCAAGCCGAGATTGCCTGTGCTATGTCGCTTGAAGCATTGTTTGCTAACTTGAAACCGTACGATACGCGTTTACATGAACTCCGTGGATTCAGCGGCGCCATACGAAGCGCTAAAGCAATCCTGGCTTGTATAAAGGGAAGTGATTTACAAACAGGAAAGATAAAAACAAAAGTTCAAGATGCATACTCTATGCGTTCATCGCCGCAGGTTATCGGTACGGCACATGATGCAGTAGCTTACGCGAAGAAGCAAGTGGAAATAGAATTAAACGGAGTTGGCGATAATCCTATTTTTCTTCCAGAGCATAAACTGACTTTAACCGGTGCAAACTTTCAAGGTTCACCTGTTTCTTTACCTATGGATATGGTAGGTGTGGCAGTAACAATGGTGAGTGTGCTTTCGGAACGTAGATTGAATCGCCTTTTAAATCCTGCATTAAGCGTTGGACTGCCTGCATTCTTGACTAAAGGTGCCGGAATGTTTTCAGGTTTAATGCTTAGCCAGTACACTGCCGATATGCAGATTGTTGAGCAGCGGATATTATCAACTCCCGCATCGATTCAATCTATTCCCGCTGCGGCAGATCAGGAAGATTTTGTTTCGATGGGAATGAACACTGCCATTAAGAACGCTCAGATATTGGATAACGCTTACGGCGTTCTTGGCATTGAGTTTATGGCTGCGGCGCAGGCGCTCGATTTCCGTGAGTTCACACCCGGTATTGGAAACAGAAAAGCAAAAGAAATAATCAGGAAACATGTAGCTCATCTCGATGTAGATCGTCCGCTCTATCCCGATCATACGAAGATGAAAGAAGTTGTTAAGTCGTGCGAGATACTTGAAGAAGTTGAGAAAGTGACTGGAAGTTTGGAATGATAGCTAAGCCAGAAGTCCGACTTCTGGCTTCGGAAGACCATGATAGAAGTCGGACTTCTAAATTTTCTGGTAACAATGTTTTAATTATACGTTTAGAACTGTCATGGTGTGGACCACGACAGCCATGCTTAAAAGCAAATCGATCATATACTTCGATATTACAATACAGAAATGAAATGACTTTAAGGAATAAAAGGATAATACGATTTCTATCAATCTGTGTACTTTTTTGCTTGTTCACCAAATTGATTCCATTGATAGGTCAATGGCAACAAACAAATGGGCCTTTCGGGGGTTATATCAATTGCATTATCAGGCATGGGACAAACCTTTTTGCAGGAACAGATGGTGGGGAAATTTATCTTTCGACTAATAATGGCACTATATGGACAAAAGTGAATAATAGCTCTTTGCGATCCACCATCCACGTATTAGCAACACGTGATACGTACCTTTTTGCTGGGACAGGTGGTGGTATTTATCAATCAACAGATTATGGAAAAAATTGGACATCCAACAGTAAAGGCTTAGATGTTTTCTCACTTGTGGTCATTGATATGAACATTTTCGCAGGTACAAATCAAGGCGTATTTTTATCTACGAATGATGGGGCAAGCTGGTCGGCTGCAAGGATAGGTTTACCTTATACTTCTGTCAGGTCATTAGTCTATTCAGATTCTAATTTGATTGCTGGAACTGATGAAGGAATTTTTATTTCATCAAACAGAGGTATCAATTGGTATGAAGCAAGTACTGAATTTCCATATGTTGCTGTAAGAGCATTCGCTATATCAAACAAAAATATCTTCGCAGGGACAGCTCAAGGTATCTTACGATCAACAAACAATGGTATCAGTTGGTCTATAGTTAATACCAAGATTGGTGTTATAACTACTCTTGCTTTTTCTGATACAAGTTTATTTGTCGGAACTTGGAAAGGGATTTTTGTTTCAAGAGACTATGGTACAAGCTGGACAACCGTTAACACAGGATTATTGAATACATCAGTCTTATCTCTTGCTGTATCTGATACAAATATTTTCGCTGGAACTTGGGGTAGCGGTATCTTTTATTCAAGTAATAGCAAACTAATTTGGGCTGAAAGAAACTCTGGTCTAATAAATACAATAGTTAAAACACTTAATCACTCGGGGTCAGATCTTTATGCGGCGACAGGTGGTGGTGTTTTTCATTCCTCGGACTTTGGTAATAATTGGATATCAAGTAATGGATCAATCAACACGGCTATCACTACACTTGCTACCTCAGATGAGTATCTTTTCGTTGGGACATGCGATAGCGGTATTTACCGTTCATCAAAGGATGGTTTAAACTGGACAAAAATAAATAAGGGCTTGGAAGATAGAAGAATTAATAACATTACTGTTTCAGATACAAATATTTTTGCAGGGACGTATGAGAGTGGGGTTTTTATTTCTGTCGACGATGGAATGAACTGGACTGCGAGTGGTGTCGGTTTGCCAATCCGAAGGATCAATGATCTGGCTGTTGTAGGATCAAATGTGTTTGCAGGGACTGATGGAGGCGGTGTCTATCGTTTATCCAACTACGATTCAAAATGGATTGCCACTAGTTCTGGCTTGACGAACTGTTATATAAATTCACTTGCCATACTTGATACGAAACTTTTTGCAGCAACGGATGGTGGCATTTTTCTTTCTACGGACAACGGTATTGAGTGGAATCCTGTTGGTTTAGGATTGCCAAACACTTCTTATGTATGGACCATAGAATGTTCTGGGAATAATCTTTTTGCAGGAATGAACGGTGCTGGTATTTATCTTTCCACTGACGCGGGAATAACCTGGAATGCAATAAATACCGGTTTGACCAATGGAAGCATTCTTGACATTGTGGTTATGGATACAATTCTTTTTGCTGGTACTGCTTGGGGAGGTGTTTGGCGATTACCATTGTCAGATATTATTAGCTCGAATACTGACGCTGAATCAATAGATAATCTAGTGGATTTCAGGTTAGAACAAAACTATCCAAACCCGTTTAATCCAGTCACAACTATTTCCTTTAGTATACCACATAAATCATTCGTCTCGCTTAAAGTATTTGATATATTGGGAAGAGAAGTAGCAACACTCCTCAACAGCATTCAACAGGCAGGTAGAGGATCGGTAGAGTTTAATGCGAAACATCTGCCAAGTGGTATATATTTTTATCGTCTGCAAGCCGGCAATGTTAGCAAAACAAACAAGCTCATATTGTTGAAATAAGTTGCGTATTTTTTTATATTGCATATGTTAATTTAGAAAGGTCGATATAATATGTTATCCATTACTGAACGTTACGTTGTAGATCAATCAGGGAATCGCGTTAGCGTTGTGCTAGATATTGCCGACTATAAAAAACTAATGCAAGAATTGGAAGAACTGGAAGAAATAAGAGCTTATGATGCGGCGAAAATATCCGGTTCTGATGTCATACCTTTTGAAGATGCTGTTTCCCAAATAGAAAGAAACAGAAAATAATGTATTCTTTACTAATTCTTAAAGTCGCCCTGAAGGAATTAGCAAACTTACCGGATAATGTTTATCAAAAAATTCGTAACGAAATTAGAGAACTTGCAAAAAATCCCCGCCCAGTTGGTTGTAAAAAGTTAACGGGTCGTGATGGTTGGAGAATTCGTGTGGGCGATTATCGTGTGATTTATGAAATTGAGGATAATCAACAAAAAATAATAGTTTTACACGTGGGACATAGAAAAGATATTTACTAACCATACCCCTCATTAGAACAATTACAAATCAAGCTACTAAATAATTACTATGCACAAATTTATATTTAAACCATTTGATGAGATGACCGAAAAAGATTACGCTACGGTCGGATTCAAATCGGGTTTAACCCAGCGGTCACGAACCATTTCGTGACCGAAGTAAATGGATAACAAGATTATAAAAAAGCATTATCAGGAATTCGACATTATCAATCAATTTACTGTCATGGTGTGGACCATGACAGCCATGAAAATTTATACTTATTGAAAAATTACTATGCACAAATTTATATTTAAACCGTTTGATGAGATGACCGAAAAAGATTACGCCATGGTCGGATTCAAATCGGGTTTGGAAATTCATCAACAACTCTTAACCGAGAAGAAACTATTTTGCCGCTGTCCTGCAGGCCGGTACAGCGATAAGTACGATGCTGAAATTCTTCGTCACATGCGCCCGACTTTATCGGAGCTTGGCGAATATGACGGCACAGCGTTGATGGAATTCAAAACGAAGAAAGAAATCATCTATCGCATCAAGCGCGAAACAGTTTGCACATACGAAATGGATGATACACCGCCATTTCAAATTGATGAACATGCGCTTGACAGCGCTCTTGCAATCGGAATGCTGTATGGATGCACAATGGTGGATGAGGTTCACATCGCCCGGAAACAATATTTGGATGGAAGTATTCCTACAGGATTTCAGCGGACAGCAATTGTCGGCGTAGATGGAAAAATACCTTACAAAAATCGAGAGATAAAAATTATACAACTTTCGATTGAAGAGGATGCTTGCCGGGAAGTTAGCGATATCGGTCATCGCAGAGTTTATATAACAGATCGATTGGGAATGCCGTTGATTGAAACAGTTACCGGTCCTGATATGCGAACACCGATTGAAGTTGCCGAAGTGGCGCAGATATGCAGACGCTTGGTCAGAAGCACCGGAAGAGTCCGCACAGGTATCGGAGCCGGCAGGGAAGATGTTAATGTGAGTGTTACTGGCGGAACAAGAATTGAAATCAAAGGCGTTCCTCGAATCGTCAGCATACCGCTTTTAACTTACAACGAGGCGATGCGACAATGGAATCTTTTACGACTGCGCGAAGAACTTAAACGCCGTGGCATCACGGAAAAATCTTTTAAATCGAAGACCGAGAATGTTACCAAAATTCTCCGCAAGACGCGATACCAACCGATACAAAACGCAATTGAGCAGGGGATGAAAATAAATTGTGTGCTTCTTCAGGGATACAAAGGATTATTGAGATGGCAAACTCAGACCGACACATATTTTTCAAGAGAGATATCTGATCGTGTTCGTGTTGTTGCATGTCTTACAACTTTGCCGAACATCATTCACTCGGATAGTTCCGGCGACACAATCGCCGCATCTGAATGGCAAAATATTAAAAAGCAGATTGGCGGTAAAGACGATGACACCTTAGTGTTAGTCTGGGGTGATGAACAGGATGCAAATACAGGCGCGCAGGAAATAGTAATTCGGGCAAAGGAAGCAACGATCGGAATTCCATCTGAAACTCGTCAAGCGTTTCGAGACGGGACGAACGGTTTTGAGAGAATACTTCCCGGTCCTGATAGAATGTACCCTGACACAGATTTACCTCCGAAACGGATTGAAGATGAAAAGTTGGAGAAATTGTGCCTCACCTTGCCGAATAGAATCTGGGAAAATGAAAAGTGGTATCGCAAATTAAAAATCCCTCCAAATGTTATCGAACCTCTGGCTGCTTCTAAATACACAAAACTATTCGAGATGTTAGTCAAGAATTCGAAATTAAATCCAACTTTCGTTGCAGTTGCATTAATTCAATATCAGAAACGTTTGAAAACATATTTCCCCAAAGCGAAACAAATAGAGATAGAAACGTTTGAAGAAATATTTGAGGCATTTAAATCAGGCATAATTTCCAGAGAAGGAATCTTCTTAGCGATGAAGAGTTTCTTAGAGAGTGGTAAATTGCGTTTTGCAAAGAAAATTAAATCTACTGAACTGACGAAGGTTATAAAAGATTCAAAAATAGCAACCAAAAAAATGAAAATTCAAAATGAAGAAAAGAAAACTGAGATATTAATCGGCTTGATAATGAATAAAGTAAGAGGTAAAATCGACGGTAAACTTGTAGCGGATAAAATCGGATTTTCGGGAAAGGGGAAACGCTAATGGCAACAGATGAATACAAGGGTTATCGCGGCGAGGCGTTATCAACGCTTAAAAACTTTAATGCGTTAGTATGGAGCGATGTTGAAATTAAAACAAGCAAAGGAAGTTATACCGGTATTATTCTGCCGCGTTCTGAGACTGCCGATCCTCTGCATGTTGTAATCAAATTGCGGTCAGGGTATAATATCGGCATTGCAGCAAATAAAATTCAGAATATAAAAATAGCTGGCAGGAAAGAAGCTCATTACAAAATTCCTGAAAAAGAATTTCCTTTCGATCCCAAAAAACCAAATGTTAAACTGCTTGGAACAGGTGGCACAATTGCAAGCCGTTTAGATTACCGCACCGGCGCGGTGATCCCTGCATTTTCTCCAGGTGAATTATACGGTTCCGTTCCGGAACTCGCTGATATTTGTAATCTTGAAACAGAAAAGCTCTATGGAGTCTTCAGCGAAAATATGGGACCTGAACAATGGCGCGGAACTGCCGAAGCAATCGGGCGCGAAATTGAAAAGGGCGTTCAGGGAATTGTAATCGGTCACGGTACTGATACAATGCACCATACAGCAGCGATACTTTCATTCATGGTGCAGAATTCTCCTGTGCCGATTGTCATGGTTGGATCACAGCGTTCGAGCGACCGTCCATCTTCAGATGCTGCGTTAAATTTGCAGCACAGCGTTAAGACGGCGGCTGAAAGTGATATTGCAGAAGTTATGGTTTGTATGTTCGGACCAACATCAGATACGTACGGATTGCTTCATCGAGGAACACGTGTCAGAAAGATGCACTCAAGTTATCGCTCGACATTCAGAACAATCGGTGATATACCGATTGCAATGGTAAGCACGGAAAAGATTACCCCAATCCGGAACGATTATAAGAAACGAAGAAACGATAAGAATGTAATAGTCAATACTGCATTCGAAGAGAAAGTCAGCATCGTTTATTATTATCCGAACATGAAACCAGACATCATTGATTCTCTGATTGATAATGATTATAAAGGAATCGTGATTGCCGGAACGGGACTTGGACATGTCAACAAACCGCTGTATCCAGCTTTGAAACGGGCTAAAGAAAAAGGGATAGCAGTTTATATGACCGTGCAAACTTTGTGGGGATATGTTCAGATGTATGTTTATGATACTGGTCGCGATATGATGGAACTTGGTGTCATACCCGGGGCAAATATGCTGCCAGAGGTTGGGTACATGAAATTGGGCTGGGCGCTTGGTCAGACAAATGATTTGGAAAAAGTTAGAGATATAATGATGACACCTATTGCAGGTGAGATCACTGAGCGCGAGCCGAGCAACGGCTATTTAATTTTCCAAGGCGGCATACCGGAAGTCGAGGAGTTCATTTCGAAATATAGAAAGTGATTGTTTGAAATGGAATCTTCAATTGTTCACGATCTCGATAAAATATTCAAACCAAAACGAATTGCACTTATCGGTGTAACGCCTAACCCGCAAAGCGTAGGAGGAAAAGTTTTAAGTAATTTAGTCGGCAGCGGATTTGAAGGAGTTGTCTATCCCGTTAATCCATCTTTCGAAGCTGTACTTGGAATTCAATGTTATCCAGATCTCAAATCATTACCGAAGAAACCTGACCTTGCTGTTATCTGCTCACCATCAACTCAAGTTCCAACAATCGTACAACAATGCGGTGAAGCTGGAATTCTAGGAATCATCATCATCTCTGCCGGTTTTAAAGAAACAGGCGCTGAGGGAAAAGCGCTCGAAGAACAGATCAAATCCATCAGACAAAAATTTGAAGGAATGCGAATTCTCGGACCGAACTGTCTGGGTATAATTGTTCCGGGAGCAAATCTCAATGTCAGTTTTGCGACAGGCATACCGAAGGATGGTAGCATCGCTTTCATTTCTCAATCCGGCGCGTTATGTTCATCTGTTTTGGATTGGGCAATAGAGGAGAAGGTTGGATTTTCCTATTTCGTCTCAATTGGAAATACAATGGATGTTGATTTCGGTGACCTGATAGATTACTTCGGCGAGGATGAGAAAACAAAATCAATAATTCTGTATATCGAATCATTAAGTCAGGCGCGGAAGTTCATGTCAGCGGCACGCGCGTTTGCTCGTACGAAACCGATCATCGCATACAAAGCCGGAAGATTCCCTGAATCTGCAGAAGCAGCCGCATCGCATACCGGAGCAATGGCATCTGAAGATGCAGTGTTCGAAGCGGCGTTTAAGCGTGTCGGAATGGCTCGCGTTATGAACATCGGAGAAATTTTTGATTGTGCAGATCTAATCGGAAGAAAAAAAATTCCTCTAGGTCCAAAACTTGGAATCGTCACCAATGCGGGCGGTCCGGGTGTTATGGCAACCGATTCGCTCATAGCTGCTAACGGAATTCTTGCCAAGTTATCAGATGAAACGATGACACAATTGAATGAGAATCTTCCATCAGCTTGGTCACATGGAAATCCGGTTGATGTTCTTGGAGATGCTCGCTCAAAGCGAATAGCAAAAGCAATCGAGATTCTTATCAAGGATAATGGAGTTGATGCTGTTCTTGTGATACTCACTCCACAAGCAATGACGAACCCGACAACTGCTGCGAAAGCTGTAGGACAACTCGCGGCAACAACATCAAAACCGATACTCGCAGCGTGGTTGGGTGGACACAGCATGAGGGAAGGAATTCAAATTCTCAATGAATCTGGTGTGGCAAGTTATTCAACACCTGAACAGGCAGTGCGTGCTTTCATGACTCTTGTGGAATATTCCCGCAATCTTGAAAGTTTATACGAAACACCGAAAGATATTCCGGTTCAATTTCCGCTCGATAGAAAAAAGATTCGATTCCAGTTTGACTCAGTTTTTGAAAGCAAAGGATCAATCCTATCTGAAGATGTTTCCAAAACTCTTCTTGAAGCTTACGGAATACCATCAACACGTCCACGTTCTGCGAAGTCTGCTGAGGAAGCTGTACGAATTGCAAAAGAGATCGGTTATCCTGCTGTGCTTAAAATATTTTCACCCGACATCACACATAAAACAGATGTTGGTGGAGTTCTGTTGAATCTGAAAGATGATTCGATGGTAAAGGACGCTTTCAAAAATATCACATCAACTGCCCGTGCAAAAATGCCTGATGCTCGGATTGACGGCGTTACTGTCCAGCCGATGATCGATTTGAAAGATGGAATAGAAATGATTCTCGGTACCAAAAAAGATCCTGTCTTCGGTACTGTGATGATGGTTGGAAGCGGAGGAGTAACTGCTGAACTATTTGGTGATCGTATCATAAACTTTCCACCATTGAGCGAGCGGCTTGCGATGAAAATGCTTGAGTCGTTGAAGATTATGCCGTTACTTAAAGGTTACCGCGGCAAACCTCCGGTGAACATCGATAAACTTATTGAGATTCTAATTCGGCTTTCATATTTAGTTGCCGATTATCCGGAAATCAAAGAACTCGATATCAATCCATTATTAGTGACACCAACCGATGTTGTCGCTCTCGATGCACGTGTTATCCTTGATCGTGAAGTCATCGAGAAACCGATAAAAAAATATTCACATCTCGCGCTTCGACCATATCCGGAAGAATATGTTCATGAGATGCAAGTATCTAATACTCAACTAACTCTTCGACCGATAAAACCTGAAGATGAACCTTTATGGTTCGACCTGCTTGATAGTTGCTCCAAGGAATCGCTGTATACTCGTTTTAGAGCATTTATTAACTGGAAGACACATCAAGTTGCCTCCCGTTTTTGTTTCATCGATTACGAGCGCGAAATTGCAATTGTCGCTGAAGTGATTGAGAAGGGTAAACGTAAACTTTTGGGCGTGGGAAGATTGATTGTTGAGCCGGACTTTAAATCGGTTGAGTACGCCGTGTTGGTAACAGACAAATGGCAGAACAAAGGATTAGGGAGTATACTCACCAACTATTGCATCGATATCGCAAAAGAGTGGGGGATGAAAAAAATAATTGCCCATACGAACTCAGACAATCCGAGAATGGTATCGGTATTTAAAAAGTTGGGCTTTGAAATCTTTCCGGATGAGGATGGATCGAGCATCGATGTTGTGAAGGATCTCTGAGAAAGTTGTGAAGTCGTCTAACAAAACGAAGCAACCCGGTAAGCGAAACATAGTTGGACTTGGTTTGGTCAGCATGTTCAACGACATCGCTTCCGAAATGGTTTATCCAATCATTCCAATCTTTCTAACAACATTTCTTGGCGTACCCGTTGCCATTGTCGGTGTTATTGAAGGAATAGCAGAAGCAACTGCAAGCATACTGAAAGTTTTCTCCGGCTGGCTCTCGGATAGATTGCGGCATCGTAAATCTTTTGTAGCAGCGGGTTATACGTTATCGGCAATTGCAAAAATTGTTCTCTCGGTAGCTGCATCATGGCTGTATGTTCTCTTCGCGCGATTCATAGATCGATTTGGCAAAGGTGTTCGCACATCTGCGCGCGATGCTCTCATTGCAGATTCGGCTTCTCCGGAAACACGAGGTGCGGCATTTGGTCTTCATCGCGCACTCGATACTGCCGGAGCGGTGGTAGGTCCGTTATTAGCATTGGTACTTCTACACTTTTTAGATAATAAATATTCGCTCATATTTCTTCTCGCCTCTATTCCAGCATTTGTCGGTGTTGGCATTTTACTTTTGGCTGTAAAAGAACCAAGACACGAAAGCCAAAAATCAGTATTCAAACTTAAATTCTCTCTGCGTTCATTCAGCAAACCGTATAAAATATTTCTGTTAGTGAACGTTCTCTTTGCACTCGGCAACAGCTCTGATGCTTTTTTAATTCTACGAACACAATCACTTGGCTACACTGCGACCGGCGCAGTTTTGCTTTATGTCGTATTCAACTCATTTTATTCATTATTATCATATCCATTTGGAAAACTGTCGGATCGTTTTGGCGCACGACCAATTCTTATCGCTTCGTTTCTCTTATTCGCAATTGTTTATGCGGGTTTCGGAATCGCTAGTAATGGGCTTATCCTCTGGATATTATTTCCAATGTACGGATTGTACATGGCGATGAGCGAAGGAATCAGCAAAGCATATATATCGAATCTTGTCCCAAGTGAAACACGAGCAACAGCGATCGGACTTTTTTATACATCCACAGGCATAGTAACATTTTTCTCCAGCTTCATTGCAGGTTTACTCTGGAATTATATCGGGGTTTCAGCACCGTTTTATTTTGGAGCGGTCTGCTCGTTGATTGCGACAGTTGTTTTTATCTCTAATAACGATTAGTCCGACGAGAATATGTTCAAAATAAGAGTTAGATTAACACCAAAATAATTCTTATATTTAAACCCAATAAATTTAAGACAACTTCATTTAATGCATAAGAATAAAAAATCAGGAAAATCTAAGAAGTTTAATAAAGAGTTGCCTGTTCTTGCAATCAAAGAGGATTCGCCTGAGTACAGGACAAAACTCCTTATCGGACATATTCGGAATTGCGATTGCGGTCCAACCAATATTAATTGTTTGCCTGCAAAAGAATGGCTCAAGAGCCAAATTGGGGTTTGGCGTTTTGGATATGAAGGGCGAGATATTCGTGACAAAGATGTACACCCCGCTACATTTCCCATTTCACTATCAAGAAAAATAATCGAACTTTTCTCACATCAAGGTGAACTTGTTCTTGATCCTTTTGTAGGAAGCGGCACAACACTTGTCGCCGCTAATGATCTAAACAGAAACGCTGTCGGATTTGATTTACAAGAAAAATATGTCAAACTTTGTGCTGATCGCATAAAACAAGCAGAACTTTTCAGCTCTTCGCGCCAAGTTGCAATACAAGATGATGCAAGAAATATTTCTAAATACTTACCGGAAGAAAGCGTCAAATTGATTTGGACTTCTCCACCATACGCTAATCTTCTAAATAGAAAGAGGAAGAACAAATCTCGCAAAGACCGCGATAACAAACAACTTGGCAAAGTTGAACAATATTCGCAAGACCCGCGAGACCTTGGTACGATGTCGATCGATGATTACTCAGTGGCGATGGGAGACATTTTTGAATCTATGCTTCCAATCCTACGTCCAAAAGGTCATTGCGTTATCAATGTTCCAGATATGTGGTGGGAGAATCAACGGATTACTATTCATGTTTCTCTAATCCAGGAGCTTCGGAAGCGTGGATATGAACTCCGTAATATAATTATTTGGGATCGCACTAATCTTGTTAACCAAATTGGCATTTTTGGGTGGCCGAGCAATTATATCACAATGGGTGTAACTTTCGAATATCTACTCGACTTCTGGAGACCACCAAAATGATTAAGATAATTAGCAAAGAACAATTGATAGATGAGATTCGGAAGGTATCCAAACAAGGATGGATTAAGAGTGTCAAACGAACCAAGACCACCAGAAATGACGGTGCTGTGGGAAACACACTTGAGAAGTTGCTTGGCATTCCTGAGAATAATCTTCCAATTGCGAACTCTAATGGCTGGGAACTTAAAGGTCAACGGCTTCACACATCTTCTCTTGTTACTTTGAAACACTACGAACCTTTTCCAAGAGGAGCTGATATCGTTTCCAAGATGCTCCTTCCGCTTTATGGCTGGTCACATAAAGAAGCAGGCAAAAAATATCCTCGCAACGAAATGAGTTTTCGCTCATTGACGAATACAACTCAATTTACTTGTCGTGGCTTTAATATCATTGTGGATCGTCGGCTGAGAAAGATCAGATTCGTTTTTGATTCCACAAAAGTTGATACTTCAGATCCTGAGATTACTTCGTGGCTTAAATCAGTTGAATCAAGAATTGGACTCAAGCCGTTTAATCCTGAACCTTATTGGGGGTTCGATGATTTGAGAGACCTTATGGGAGAAAAAGCCCGTAACTGTTTCTATGTTATTGCTGACAGCAAACTTGAAAAGAAAAGAGAATATTTCCACTACCAAAGTCTGTTGATGTTGTCTGGATTTTCTTTCGATAATTTCCTTTCTTGCATTGATCGAGGAATTATCCAAATTGATTTTGATGCACGTACACACCATAATCATGGCACTAAGTTTCGTATAAAGCAAGGATTCTGGAAAGAATTGTATTCAGATGTCAGGCAACTGTTTTAAATAACAACAACGGAACTTATTCCTACATCAATTGCATCCAATAATATTCTTCTTTACATTATAATCACACAGTCACGCCGCAACCGGACAAATGTGATTGCATCAACTGCCTTGCGCTCCCGGCGATTTTGCGATGATTTAAGGTGGAATGTTGTACCGATTCGATGTTAAGGAAAGCCGAGCGATGAAAGTTCTTTTTGTTTACCCTCGATATCCAGATACCTTCTGGAGTTTCAAGCATGCATTAAAATTCATATCTAAAAAAGCAAGTCTTCCACCTTTAGGACTTCTAACTGTTGCCGCAATGCTTCCAACCGACTGGGAGAAACGTTTAGTTGATTTAAACGTCGCAAATCTTGAAGATGATGACATCCGGTGGGCAGATTATGTTTTCGTTAGCGCAATGTCGATTCAAAGTGAATCTGTTAAAACAATTATCCAACAATGTAAAAGACTTGGAACAAAGATTGTCGCTGGTGGTCCGCTTTTCACAGCACGACACGAAGATTTTCCCGATGTAGATTATTTTGTTCTTAACGAAGCGGAAATTACGCTGCCATTGCTTTTAGAAGATTTAAAAAACGGAATTGCCAAGCATATCTATGAAACAGATGAGTGGGCTGATATTGGAACTACACCAACACCACTCTGGGATTTAATCAATTTCAAAGACTATGCAACAATGAATCTACAGTATTCTCGTGGTTGTCCATATGATTGCGATTTCTGTGATATTACAGTTCTTTACGGTCACAAACCACGCACAAAAATAAAAGATCAGGCCATTGCAGAATTAGAAAGTCTTTACACAACGGGATGGCGTGGTCCTGTTTTTTTCGTTGATGATAATTTCATCGGCAATAAAGGAAAAGTTAAAAAAGAAATTCTGCCTGCCATAATTGAGTGGATGAATAAGAGAAAGCATCCATTCGTATTTCATACAGAAGCATCAATTAACATAGCTGATGATGAAGAACTTATGAGTTTAATGGTTCAAGCCGGGTTCGATGCTGTGTTCATTGGAATTGAATCGCCCAATGAAGATAGTTTAATCGAGTGTGGAAAAGTAACGAATAAAAATCGCGACATGATAGCGTCTGTTAAAAAGATTCAGCAGTTTGGACTGCAAGTTCAGGGCGGATTTATCGTAGGGTTTGATAACGACCCCGCTTCAATCTTCGAACGGCTTTCTGCATTCATACAGGAAAGCGGTATTGCAACTGCGATGGTTGGATTGTTGAATGCACCGAAAGGTACAAAGCTTTACAAGAGGCTTCACAGTGAGGGCAGATTATTAAAATCGTTTACAGGCGACAATACAGATTTTTCAATGAACTTTATACCAAAGATGAACCGTGAGGCGCTTATTGAAGGATACAAAAATATTCTTCAGCATATTTATTCCCCGAAGCAATATTACGCGAGGGTAAAAGAATTACTTAAGAATTACAAACAGCCGCGCCTAGATATACATAATTTTAAATTCAGCAGGTTGATGGCGCTATACAAATCGATGCTGTTACTTGGAGTGATTGGGAAGGAACGATATCATTACTGGAAACTTTTTATCTGGACGCTCATACGGCATCCCAGACTTTTTCCGCTCGCCATTACACTTTCGATATATGGTTTTCACTTCAGGAGAGTATTTGAGCAGAACATTGCGAATCTATAAATGATTTTATCGCAGAGAGGTGGTAGATATTACCAAAAATGTTCTCTCGATACACGATTTCTCCGAAATCGTACTCGAGAACCAGCATGTGTAGCCGGTTTTCGAGTGTCCCGTCACGACTAAGGTCGTGACGGGATGTAACGAGAAAACAAACTTATTGGTCACTTCGATCTCTGCAATGACAATTTTATTCGTCTTTAAATTTTCTTCCCTCACTTCTGCTTCTCATCTTATTCATTTGCTCTTTCTTGAACGATTCATACTTTTTTAATTGTTCAGGCGTGAGCAGTGGTTCAATCTCTTTATCCATT
This sequence comes from Ignavibacteriales bacterium, assembly GCA_016218025.1. Taxonomy (GTDB): domain Bacteria; phylum Bacteroidota; class Ignavibacteria; order UBA10030; family SZUA-254; genus PNNN01. Next base: position 7,004 of record JACRFD010000010.1, on the reverse strand, counting down.
GCTTTCATGCGCATTCTTTCGTTCTTCATCATCGCTTTTTTATTCAACGGTTTCGAGGATTGTTCCTGAGTTGCTTTTTGTTCGTTGCGTGTTATGATTTCAGAAATTTTCGCAGTTTGTTCATCAGTGAGCTTCAACGCTTCTTTCAGCCGCTGCACCCGATGTTCAGTGCGCGATTGATTCTGCGCATTCATTATACCCGTAAGTCCGATAAAGAGTGTCACGAGTAGGAGGGACTTGTATATTTTCATCTTTCGTTCCTTATATTTTTTAATATTAATAATCGATATTCAATATCTAAGACAATCGAAATATAAGATAGGTTTAACTGGGAATCAAATCTTGAATAATCCAAAATAAAATTATATATTCAATTTCTCAGTGCGTTATGTAACAATAAATTAACAATTTTAAAAGGAAAAACATGAAAAGATTATTTTGCCTGTTCACAATTTTAATCATGGGATTAACAAGCAGTTCATTACATGCGCAATGGGTGCAACAAATAAACCCGTTAGGTAGTGGCGATTCAGCAATGATTGGCAAGGTTCAATTTGTAAGTCCCACTGAGGGATGGATTTCAGGCAGCAGAGGAGATTTCCTTCATACAACTAATGCGGGAGCTAATTGGTTAGTGATAACACCTTTTCCGGATGATACTATTTGGAGTCCTTCTGACGCTGCATTGTCTATGTCCTGGGTTAATCAAACTCACGGCTGGAAAATTAATTCTATTGGGCCAACATTTGGCACTTCATACGGAGTTGTAATTCATCAAACGTCTGATGGAGGAAACACTTGGCAAAAGAAAGTGCTTTCGACTACGGAAGGTGATTTTGCTGTTCAGATTCAATTTGTAGATGTAAATAACGGATGGCTTCTTATTTTTAATTTTTCCACACAGAGTGCAAAGTTTTTGAGAACCACGGATGGCGGAAATAATTGGAATCCGTTTACAGGAGCAGGAATCTTTTTCTTTGTAGATGCAAACAACGGTTGGTCATTTTATGGATCAGGTACTAATGGCTCTGAACCTCCATACAAAATATTACGCACTACCGACGGAGGTACAGGATGGATAGAACAATTTTCAGACAATATAACTGGTGGTTACAATGCAATGTACTTTTCGGATTTAAACAATGGCTGGATAGTTGGCGATTCTGGTAAGGTTCTGCATACAACTAATGGAGGTACAAACTGGAACTATGTTACCAACACTGGGATCAATCCAAATGATCGCAGTAAAACTGTCTTCTTCCTCGATGCAAATACAGGTTGGATTTCTACTAAAAACGAAGTTGGAGACGGCATTATTCAACATACAACAGATGCTGGTGCAAACTGGACGGCTCAAGGAACTCCTCTTGTAAATCCATTGGGCGGTAATGCAATTTTTAGTATTTATTTTGTTGATGCTCAGAATGGATGGTTGACCGCTGATTATGGGAAGATATGCCGTTATACGGGTACAACAGGAGTTGAGGATATTAATAATTCACCAAATGATTTTTCTTTGATGCAGAATTATCCCAATCCATTCAACCCAAGCACAAGCATTTCGTTTATTATTCCATCCAAGTCGTTTGTATCATTAAAAGTATTTGATCTGCTGGGAAGAGAATTGGCGACTCTGCTTGCAAACGATTTACCTGCCGGAAGGTACACGCAACAATGGAATGCAGAAGCGTTGCCAAGCGGTGTGTACATGTACCGGCTACAAGCTGGTTCATTTAATGAAACCAAAAAACTTATTTTGTTAAGATAAAAAAGGGAAGATCGACCGACATATTATCAAAAGTCCTCGAAAATTAATTCGAGGCAAAAAGGTTCTAGCAAGCAAGGTCGTTGATACTAGGAAAAGAATACGACAAAATGGAGTCCACTTTGAAAAGTGGGCTCCATTTTTTTCTGTCATTAATGTTTCATCTCACTCATCTTCAATGTTCCTCGCTTCAACGCCGTTTCCTTCATCATCGAAAATATTACAGGCGTTACAAACAGCACGTGAATTGCCGAGGTAATAATCCCGCCGATCATCGGTGCGGCAATTGGTTTCATAACATCAGAACCGGTGCCGGTACTCCACATAATCGGCAATAAGCCGATAAGGTTTGTCGCGACAGTCATTAGTTTTGGGCGGAGTCGAAGAACAGCGCCATCAAGAGTTGCCTGAGTAATATCCGCATTTGTGATTGAACCTTTTTGCAAATATTTGTTAAGCGCTTCGTGTAGATAAATCACCATAACAACGCCAGTCTCTACAGCTACACCATACAAGGCAATGAATCCAACCCAAACAGCAACGCTGAAGTTGTATCCCAAAAAGTAAATCAGATATACTCCACCGATAAGTGCGAACGGAACAGACAACATCACCATCGACGCTTCCAATGCCGACTTGAATGTGAAATAAAGCATTATAAAAATTATAAAGAATACAATAGGCAAAACAATTTCCAATCGCTTCTTTGCTCTGATTTGATTCTCGTACTGACCGCTCCATGATACATAATATCCCGGAGGAAGTTTTAGATTTTTGTCAAGAGCAACTTTAGCATCGTTAACAAATCCACCCATATCTCTTCCACGTACATTAAGAAACACAATAGAGCGGAGAAGACTATTCTCGCTGTTGATCATCGGCGGACCGGGAGATTGTTTGATATCGGCAAGTTGAGCGAGAGGAATAAAAGAGTATTTGAGATTTCGGATATCAGATTTCGGATTTTGTTCTATAGCCGTTGATGTTCCGCCACTCATTGAACTCATTCCGCTTGAAGATGCTATTGAAGTTATAGAAGATGGCATTTCACTGCTTCCCATGCGAGGAATCGGCACAAGCAATCGCTTTAGCGCATCGATATTATCACGATAATCTTTTGCAAAGCGAACGCGGATAGGGAAGCGGCGTCTTCCTTCAACTGTAGTCGATATATTTTCTCCACCGATTGCAGTCTCAATTACATTTAAAACATCTCCGACATTAATGCCGTATCGCGCAACTGCTTCAGGTTTAACATTGATGTCGAGAAATTCACCTCCAATTACTCTCTCAGCATAAAGATCGGCAGCACCGGGGACAGTTTTCAAGATGCTCTCTGCCTCTATTGCTAATCTTTCTAATGTATCGAGATCGTCACCGAAAACTTTTACGCCTAAATCTGTCCGTACACCTGTTGAGAGCATGTTAATGCGGTTGATAATTGGTTGTGTCCATCCGTTTCGAACTCCCGGGATTTGCAGTTTCTGATCGAGCTGCGAAATGATGTCATCTTTCGTTATTCCTTTTCGCCATTGCGCTTTCGGTTTCAGCAGGATGATCGATTCAATCATGCTGATTGGAGCTGGATCAGTAGAGGTCTCTGCACGTCCAACTTTTCCGAGAACTTGAGCAACTTCTGGAAAGTCGGCGATGATTTTGTCCTGAACTTGAAGAATTCTTTTTGCTTCTGTTATAGAAACATTCGGCAAGGTCACCGGCATGAAGAGCAAACTTCCTTCATCAAGCGGCGGCATGAATTCAGAACCGATACTGAGAATCATCGGAATTGTAATTAAAAGAGCAAGCAAGTTTAGCGCAAGCGTCGTCTTCCTAAACTTCAATGCCTTTTTGAGAATCGGTTCATATATCTTCATTACGAAGCGTGAGATTGGATTCTTTTCTTCAGGTTTAAATTTTCCCCTCATCAACATTGTCATCAGCATCGGGACAAGCGTGATGGAAATAATAGCAGATGCGGCAAGCGCAAATGTTTTTGTGAATGCGAGAGGGTGGAAGAGCTTTCCTTCCTGCCCTTCCAACAAAAATACCGGAAGGAATGAAACTACAATGATTGCAAGCGAGAAAAATATTGCTCTGCCAACCTGTTGAGCTGAACGGATAGAGATTTCCGTGTAATCGATGATACCGCCTTCATGTTGTGCGTGTGCGATATTGCGGTAAGCATTTTCCACAAGCACAATCGAAGAATCTACCAGCACTCCAATCGCAATTGCTAAGCCCCCAAGACTCATGATGTTGGATGTAATTCCAAACTGTTTCATAAGGATGAATGCCATCAGAACTGATACAGGCAATTCTATTAGAATTCGGAGCGCACTTCTGAAGTGGAAGATGAAAACCATTACAACGAGACTCACAATAATCGCTTCTTCGATGAGAGCGCTTCGTAAAGTATTAATAGATCGTTCAATTAAATCTGAGCGGTCGTATGCTGTTTTTATCTCAACACCTTTTGGCAATCCTTTTTGAATCTCAACAATCTTTTCTTTCACACGCTCTATTACATCTTTGGCATTCTCAGCATACCGCATAACGATTATGCCGCCAACGACCTCACCTTGTCCGTTTTTGTCCATCATTCCAAGTCGGATATCATTACCAAGCTGAACCGTTCCAACATTTTTAATGTATATCGGGACACCGTCTTTGCCGGTGCCTATCGGAATCTTTTCAATCTCTTTCACCGATTTGACGTAACCTTGTCCACGAACGAACATCTGAATAGAATTCGATTCGATAATCTTTCCACCAACATCACGATTCGTGTTTTTGATTGCATCTACAATCGAATTAAAGTTTACATCGTAAGCTACAAGCTTGTTTGGGTCGAGATCAACTTGATATTGCTTTACAAAGCCACCAACACTCGCAACTTCGGCAACACCGGGAACGGAATTAAGTTGGTAACGAATATACCAATCCTGAATCGCTCGAAGTTCGGCAAGATCGTAATCTTTTCCTTCGACAGTGTACCAGTAAACGTGACCGACTCCTGTTCCATCAGGACCAAGTGTTGGAATGACACCGGGCGGAAGAAAAGAGGAGGCATAATTGAGTTTCTCAAGCACCCTGCTTCGCGCCCAGTAAATATCCACATTATCTTCAAAGATGACATAGATAAATGACATACCGAACATTGATTGCGCTCGTACCGCCTTTACCTTTGGGAGACCTTGAAGATTACTCACGAGAGGATAAGTAATTTGATCCTCCATAATCTTTGGTGATCGTCCCATCCAGGATGTGAATACGATAACCTGATTATCAGAAAGATCAGGAATCGCATCAACAGGTGTGTTATACACCGACCAGATTCCCCATACGATTAGGATGGAGTAAATTAGGATGATAACGAATTTATTTCGTGCCGAGTACTCAATTATTTTTTCGATCATGACGACCTCATTGCAACAATTATTGACCTCACCCTAACACTCTCCTCACAGGAGAGGGAATAGGAAGGAGGATAAAATGATATACTATTTTTTTATTTTCTCTAAATTCATTCCACACTTCGAACACTTTCCAGGTTTATTAGAAGTTACCTCGGAATGCATCGGGCATGTGTAAACATCTCTCTGAATTTTTGCTTGCTTCTCTATCTTAACAACCTTCTTCTCTAAATCCATTTTACACTTTGGACATTTACCCGACTTATCGGATTTAACTTCCGGATCCATTGGACAGGTGTAAACAATATTTTGTTTATTGATTTGCTTCTGCGTTTTTACGTGTTTCTTCGATTGAGCTTTCTCTTGAGCATAGTTCGATGTTCCCAGCAGAAATATGCCAAGCACTAATGCTGCCATATAAAATGTGAATCGTTTCATGGTGTTGTTCCTTTTTTAATTATGAGTTGTGAATTATGAATTATCAATTAGCCATTAAACATTGGCAATTGACTATTTATTTCATTTCCATACCTGCGTGTTCCGATGATTTGGAATCTGTTGCCGTTTCCAATTGACTCTCTGAATCAATCAAATAACCACCAGAGGTTACAATTGTTTCACCTTCATTGATTCCGTCTAGAACTTGTACGTATTCATTTGAGCGCTCACCGATTTTTACTAACCTTGGCTCAAAGACACCAGCATCTTTCTGAATCCATACAACTTGCCTTGTTCCCGTTGAGAGAACTGCGGTTATTGGAACTACAATGCTTTCTGGCAGCTTTGTTTTAATCGCAGCATTGACGAACATATCTAATCTTAGTTCAGCTGATCCATTGGCAATTTCTGCACGAATACGCACCGCCCTTGATGACGGGTCAACAGTTGGACTTACGAATGTTATCCTACCCGTAAATGTTTTATCGGGATATGTATCGCTCTTCACTTCAACCGTTTGTCCGGCTTTCACACCCTGAATTTCATATTCGTAGATGTCTGCATACATCCAAACTGTTGACAGATCGGCAACGTCAAAAAGATTTTCACCGGCGGAAACGTATTGCTGTTGTTGAACATTCTTTTTCAACACTGTTCCGCTGATAGGGGAGAAGAGAGTGACAATATTTTTAACATTCTTAGATTCATCAAGTTCATTTATTTGAGATTCTGTAAAACCCCAAAGAATAAGTTTTTCTTTTGATTGTTGAAGAAGATCGGCGGATTTAGATTGCTTCGCAAGTAAATATTCTTGCTGAGCGGATATTGCTTCCGGACTGTAAACTTCTGCGACAGGTTCGCCTTTTTTTACCTGCTGTCCTTCGTATGTGAGGTAAAGTTTATCGATCCGTCCGGGAAATCGTGTGCTTATTTGTCTGAAGTTCTGTTCAGCATAAGCTATTTTACCCACCGCACGGATTTCTTTTTCCAACGACATCTTCATTGCAGTCGAAGTTGAAACATTCGCCAGCACTTGTTTCGTTGGCGATATCGTGACTTGTCCAATCGATTGATGTTCTTCTTTCGACATCTCAACTTGCTCGGTACGTTTAACCAAATTCATTCCGCATACAGGGCATGCCCCGGGATGAGCACTTCTCACTGAGGGATGCATCGGGCAAGTGTAGTAACTCTCATCTGCAGATGTCTTTTGGTTCGCTATTTCCGGTTGTGACTCGTCTGCATAAACAGGAGTTCTATCCATTCCCATTGGCGATTTACCGGGATGATCGCTTCTATCACCGGGAATCATAGAATCGGTCCAGTAGAGAATTTTTCGTTCAGGTTTAGATGGAAATAGTTTCGGATAAAAATATAATCCTGCTAAA
>JACRFD010000089.1 GCA_016218025.1 Ignavibacteriales bacterium | reverse complement strand
AACCGCGCTTGCCAAACCGGTTTGTGCATTTACTCTACCGCCTCCCATATTAGCAACGTAAAGCTGATCGATCTTTTTTAAACCGCTATCGCGGAGTGCCATTAAACCGGGGTAGGCGGCAATTTCAACGAGCGGATATTCGAGCCGTGTGAAACTTGTTATTCCAATGCCGGCAACATAAACTTCTCTCATATTATTTCCCTCCTAACTTATTTCTCATATCGATGAGAGATGTGCCTGTGTTATCGAGCATGGAGCGTGTAGCAGCCAATAAATCTTCAGGAGCTTTTGGAGGATCGGTTGGCGGCAGAATTGCCGCATGTGCTTTGGCGAGCAACTTTTCTGGAACGGGACGACGACCAACCACTAATGTGTTTCGCGCTCTATCAAATAATTCTTTCGTCAACGACCATGATGGACATCCTCCTAATTCGTGAGGGATGTGAAATCTTTTTTCAAGTTTATACTCGATCATCCATCTTCTAAAACCGATAGGCGATTCAGCGACGATTAATACTTCTTTCTGTTTCAGGATATCCATGTGATATTCCATTTTAGCGGCAAACGCGTGTGCTCCAACTCGCAGTCCACGCCGCATTGATAAAGTATGAAACGACATGCCGATATCCGGATTAACTATTCTGCCGTTTACAACTGCGACAATCTCACCATCGACTTGTGCCGCGAGAACATATTCATCTTGCACTCTGTATGTGTAGTAAGCAAGCAATTCGGCATAAACTCTTGCTGCAACAATGTGATAATAATCTCTCTCGACGTGCATAAGTTTTTCCACGTGGGGGAGGATATCTGGAATCTCATCGCGGTTGACCTGCCGTACCACCATTTCCTGACCGTTTGAAAGCGTCATGTGTTTTGCTGGAAATTCTGGCAATACCATATCGACCGGGCGTAAGATTTTTTCCAAATCTATTGACATAAGAACCTCTTTGTTAATGATATTATTTCTTTATTAGGATATTCTTTTTAAAGAGAAACAGACTATTTGATGATAATTGTTTGTCGAATTCAATCACCATCAAATCAAGAATGAGGGTGATAAAAAGATCAAAGTTACTTAATATTAACATTTTTTTGGGGCTTATCCAAAGATTTTATAAAGCTTGACATTCATACAATCTCTTGGTAAATTCAATGAATTCAGAATTCATCATATTTCCAAGAACCAACATAAAGAGATCAAGATGAAAAAAGCGATAATACTTCTAACATTGTTGATAATAATAATATCCAATTTGTATTCATCTGATTTGTATAAAAGGGTGAAAGTATTTATTCCAGATGAATCTTTATTTAGGAAGCTCTTGTCAACAGGTATTGATATGGAAGGAGCAGTTGGTAAGATTGGCGGATGGGTAGAAGTAACTTTATCAGATGAAGAACTCGACAATATTAAAAATCTCGGTTTTCAAACTCAGATATTAGTTGAAGATCTGACTAAATATTTTTCAAAGCGGTTAGTGAGAACACCATTTAATGCACTCGGTTTCGGAAATGGAAGCATGGGGGGAAATTATACATTCGATGAGGTTGTGCAGCAACTTGATTCTATGAGAAATTTATATCCAAACTTAATCACTGCAAAGTTCAGTATCGGCAATACTCTCCAAGGTAGGTCAATGTGGGCTGTGAGAATTGCAAAAGATGCTGATGTCCCCTCAACTAAACCGGAAGTTCTATATACTGCACTTACTCATGCACGTGAACCGCAAGGAATGATGAATTTGATTTATTTTATGTGGCATCTATTAAATAATTATGGAACCGATCCTGAAGCAACTTATTTAGTCGATAATAGACAATTGTATTTCGTTCCTGTAATTAATGCCGACGGTTATGAAGCCAACAGAAGAATTTCACCTACCGGCGGAGGAATGAGAAGAAAAAATATGAGAAATGTAGTTGTTGATAACGATTCTTATGGTGTTGATTTAAATCGTAATTATGGATACAAATGGGGGTTGGATGACGCGGGGTCAAGTCCGTATTCTACTTCCGAAACTTATCGCGGAACTTCAGCTTTTAGCGAACCGGAAATTTTTAATATTGCTCTATTTTGTATAGAACATAATTTCAAGACTGCATTTAATTTTCACTCATACGGTAATCTATTACTTTATCCGTGGGATCATACTTCGCTTAATGAATCGCCGGATTCTGTCCAGTTTGCAGAGTACGGACAGGATATGGTAAAGTACAATTATTATTTTTCAGGTCCGAGCGGTAAAAGTTTATATCTTGTGAATGGCGGTGCTACCGATTGGATGTATGGTGATCAAGATTCGAAAAATAAAATATTTTCTTTTCTTCCGGAAGTCGGCAACGGAAGCGATTATTTTTGGCCCTCATCCGATAGAATACTTCCTATAGCCCAAGAAAATCTATATCCAAATTTATATTTAGCAAATGTTGCCGGAAGTTATCCAAGAATACAAGGATTCACTATAACAGATAGTAATGACGATGGCGATCTTGAAAAGGGAGAATCTTTTCTTCTTAATCTTTCAATCAGAAATAAAGGATTGGATTCAACAAAAAACTTATTCCTTGAAATATCTGCGTCATCTCCGATTATCAAAACAGGAAGCGATATATATTCACTCGGCAAGATTTCTCCGACTACAAATTATTCTGTGTCGCTGCCTTGTACGGTTAGTGCTTATGCGCCAAATGGTCCACAATATTTATATGTAAAAATTAAGGAAGACCCAGATCGTTATCTGTATGATACAATTAAATTAACTATAGGTAAATACAGCCTGGCGTTTTCCGATAGTGCTGAAAATGGTACAGGTAATTGGAATACCGGAATTGGGTGGGGACTCTCGACTACTTCGCACTCTCCAAGCAATTCGTTCACAGATAGCCCATCAGGCAATTATGCCGACATCACTGATAACAGTCTAATGCTTGCTTCGGCTATCAATCTTAGCGGTGCTGAAAAAATATCTCTCAGATTCTGGGGTCGGTGGGAGTTAGAACCTTCGTGGGATTTTGTAACTGTGGAAGCATCTTCTGATGGCGGTGTTACTTGGGGTACCGTTCAAGGCAAATATAATAAGCCGGGAAGCGGTATTGGTGTTCAAACCACTGGTACTTATGGTTACGATGGTTTTCAAAATGAATGGATAGAAGATGATTTGGATTTTTCGTCATACATTTCCTCGAATTTTAAGATTCGATTTAGGCTAATGAGCGATGAATATACAAATTACGACGGTTTCTATGTCGATGATATTCGATTATTCATAATTGAAAAGGATACCACTCTGCGAACAATTTTGGTTACACTGAATGATAAATGGAATCTTGTTTCTATACCTATAGACACACCCTTTGTGTTGAAGACAAGTTTCTTTTTAAATTCAATTTCTTCCGCGTTCGAGTATACCGGTAATGCATATTCTCAGATCGATACGCTAAAAAATGGAGAAGGTTACTGGCTGAAGTTTGATTCATCTCAAATTTTGCAGATGCAAGGAAGATCGTACTCCTCCGGATCGTTCAATGTAATTAAAGGATGGAATTTAATAGGATCTATTTCTACGCCGGTTCTTACCTCGTTCGTAACAAGTGATCCGCCGGGAATTGTGACGGGAAACTTCTTTGGTTATAATAATAATTATTCTATAACCGATACTATTCAGCCGGGATATGGTTACTGGGTTAAAACCGATGAGTCGGGGACACTTTATTTATCGACGGCTCAATCTGCTAATTTATCATCGCGAATAAAAATAATCAATACGAATGATTTCCCTCCAGCGCCGCCCGATATAAATATTGTTGAAAAATTAGTGCCATCCGATTTTAAACTTTACGATGCGTATCCCAATCCATTCAATCCGAAAACCAAGATTAAATTCAATATCGCAAAACCATCCAATGTATTGCTAAAAGTATACGATCTATATGGAAGAGAGGTAGCCTCACTCGTAAATGAGAGGAAGGATGCCGGTGAATATTCGGTGCAGCTAGATGCTGAAGATTTATCAAGCGGCATTTATTTTTGTAAAATGACGGTATCTGAAACAAACGCCGGAAATAATAAGATTTATTCTGAATCGAAAAAGATTATTTTGATGAAATAAGTTGAAATAACCATTTTCAATATTACTAAAAAACAATAGTTGTTTCATTCATCGATTCTTCTTATATTTTAGACATAATTATTGGCAGTATTTAAGTTATTAACTAATAACCAATGGCTAATGGCTAATTGCCAAAGAACAATGGGGCTGTAGCTCAGCTGGGAGAGCGCCTGAATGTCATTCAGGAGGTCGCCGGTTCGATCCCGACCAGCTCCACAAATTTTAATTGATTCAACTCCGTCGCAATACTCTAAAGTCCGCTGTGAAATCATTTCCGATAAATAATCAAAAAAAATAAATTAACAGCGATGTATAAAGTTAATTTCCTTACAAATTTTATCTCATTTAATAATTTAAATGAAAATTACGCGTTATGAATAATCATGTAGATGAATTTGTTTCGTTCAGAAAAAAAATGAACGATCGTATTCTGAGCCAAGATAACAGAGCGATAAAACGATTTTTTGGTGTTGATACCCTCACATATGAATCGGGGAAACTCGATGTAAAAACAAAAGAGATGCTCGGACTGGTTTCTTCAATGGTGCTTCGTTGTGATGATTGTATCTCATACCATATCATGAAATGTAAAGACGAAGGTGTCTCGGAAGAGGAGATGTTCGAAATATTCAGCGTGGCACTGACCGTCGGTGGATCAATTGTAATTCCACATCTGAGACGGGCAGTTGCGTTTCTCGATGAACTCAACAAACCTGTTGAGAAAAAGTAATTGTCGATAATACTTAATTTTTTTGTGACCAAACATTTTATCAGATTTTTCGTAAGATTATAAAAAAATCAGATAATTATTATAAAAAATATAAATGATTAATTTCCTCGGATTAAATATCATTGTTTTTGGTTCAATTGTTATATTTGTTTTTCTATATTTGGTTTTTCTGATTAATCGTAGAAGAAAGTCAAAATTCTTGCATCGAGACAAAAATGAACCATCGTCATAATCACCTCTTTGCATTTTAAAAATCAAGACCCTCTATAAAATGGAGGGTTTTTTATTTCTTGAATCTCTTACCAAGAGATGTTATATTGATTGAAGTAAAGCATCAATTCAAAGAAGGATGACCAAAATGATCGTGATGAAATTCGGCGGAACCTCAACGCAAGATGCACCTGCAATTGCGAATGTTGTTGAAATAGTTAAAAATCATTTGCATCAAAAACCGATCGTAGTTGTTTCGGCAATAGCCCAGGCAACCAATATGCTTGAGAAAATTGGGAAATCTTCCGCGGAAAAAAATGATAGAGAAGCGCGTGAAGTTCTAACACAGCTATTCAGCCGGCACTACACAATTATAGACCAGCTTATCCGTCATATAACCCGGAATAGAAATTTGAGATCGATTCTTGATACTGCACGCGAGGAAATTGAAACGATTATTAAAGGTATTACAATACTCCATGAATTAACTCCCCGCACATTAGATACTCTTTACAGTTACGGCGAAATCTTATCTTCACGAATTGTTTCAGTTGCTCTGCTGGATCATGGTATTCAATCAGAGTGGGTTGATACTAAAGATTTTATGATTACCGACGAAAATTTCGGACGTGCGATGCCGATGATAGAAGTAGTTGAAGAAAAATTAAGAGCTCACGTTCTGCCATTGGTTGAAAAAGGTGTTGTCCCGGTTACCCAGGGTTTTATAGGAATTACAAACTCTGGACGAAGGACAACCATGGGACGAGAAAGTTCGGATTACTCGGCAGCAATTATTGGCGCAGGACTTGACGTTGATGATATTCAGATCTGGACAGATGTGGACGGCTTACTTACTGCCGATCCTGCAATTGTTGATGACGCGAAGAAAGTTAAAATGCTTTCATTTCAGGAGGCTTATGAATTATCTTATTTCGGCGCGAAAGTTCTTCATCCAAATACGATGCTTCCTGCAATCGAAAAAAGCATTCCAATTCACATCTTTAATTCCCGCAGGCCGCATTCTCCCGGCACACTTGTTACGGCAAGTTTCGAATCGCATGCGGCAGTTGTAAAATCAATCGCGTACAAAAGAAATATTGCTTTAATAAACATACTTCCAAGACGGCGTGTGGGGCAATATATATTATGGGAACATATACATAATGTTCTCACTAAACATGGTATAATAACATTAATGAGTGTAACTGCCGAATATGGCTTCACCTTTGCATTGGAAGAAAAGCAGATTACTCCTGCGTTTTTTCAAGATCTGAATGAAGTAGGCATATTATCTTCAAACGAGAAAATGGGAATCATTTCAATTCTCGGTTCTAATATATTGCAAACACCCGGAACTATCGATAGGATATTCAAAGCTCTTTCCGATTTTAGCATAAACATGATTTCATTCGGTGCTTCAAGGTCGAGCATTAATATTGCTCTCGATGATGGAGATATTGTTGAAGCTGTTCGTCAAGTGCATACTGAATTTTTCGATTCGGTGTTCACGGATGACGTCTTCGAAGTGCTTGATAAATCGAATAAAAAGTGAAACGAAAAGATATCTCCGGTTTACAAAATAAAATATCGAGGATAGCCGATATTCTTGATGAAACACTAGGGGTCCCTATTCGGCCGCAAGCAGATTCGAAACCGCTCGATATGCTGATTGCTACAATTCTTTCACAAAATACAAACGACAAAAATAGCTTCAGAGCTTACACGCAATTAAGAAAACAATTTCCATCATGGAAAAAAGTTGCAGAAGCTTCTGTGCAATCAATCGCTTCGGCTATTAAAAGCGGCGGGATGGCAAATCAAAAAAGCCGGCGGATAAAAGAAGTGTTGCAAAATGTTCGGGTTCGTTTTGGCGGTTACTCTCTCGAAATTCTTAATAAAAAATCTAATGACGAAGTAATGGAAATATTGCTTGCGTTCAACGGGGTAGGAGCCAAAACGGCAGCTTGTGTTTTATTGTTCTCTCTTAAACGGGAAGTGTTTCCGGTCGATACGCATATCCACCGCATCGCCGGCAGATTAGGCATTTCAGGAAAATCTAGAACACCTGATGAATCGTTTGCCGCGCTGAATAAAATAGTGCCGGACGGAAAAGCATATTCTTTTCATACAAACTTGATTCGATTTGGGAGAAAAATCTGCAGGGCAACAAACCCGTTATGTGGCAGTTGTCCGTTATTCAGGGAATGCGAATTTAACCAGAAACAATTTTACAAAAAGAAATCTCTGCCGGAATGTTCCGACAGAGAATACAATTTCATGATACTTGATAATGTAGGTTAATCATTTCATTCTAGTTTCTTAAGCAATGAAATGAATTAATCACATCGATTTTACTTGGCTATCATCCTGCTTACCAGATCATCCCTGTCGATTATTGAATCTTCACCGAACCAGATTGTCCAAAGTACACGTGCGAATATTGGATCTGTAATTGCTTGTTTGGTCTCACCGTTGAGTATCGCAATAATTGTTCCGCCGGGAAGCCACTGCAGAATGAACTGCTGATTCTCCTTTACATCTTTTGTAAAATATCCGGTAAATTGATTTATCAACGGTTGAAGTTTTTGTAATTCTTCTTTTGAAGAATGCTGCTTGAAACCGTCGATATAAGCTTCTTTAATTTTCGCAGCTTCTACATCGCGCGAAAAATCCATCGTGATTTGTTTAGCTTTGCCATCCTGTAGAATTGCATTGAATGCTGCCGCTTCATCTTTTACCGACGGTGGATCCTGCATGTAATGGGCAATGCCGTAAACTTTAAAGATTATTTTTTTTCTTACAGCTAATCCGGTAAGCTGAAGCGTGATTTCTTTTTCGGCATTTTTGATTTTAACCTCGGAAGGAAAATATTTTCCCGTAGAAGATTCTTTAACCGTTTGTTGTGTAAATATACCGGAAGGGATTAATAAAAATACAAGAAGAAGGAGAATAAATTTATACATGGCATTCCTTGATGAATGTGACAAAATATTTCTAAAAGAATATAAACACAATAGAAGCGATAATCAAATTACAACTCTATTTCATCGGGATCGGTTTTCTCCGTCAATATTTTCCACTCTGCTTCCTCAGCGTTAAAATCTGAGATTTTCTCGATAGGCAGTTTTAGATATTTCCCTTCGGCGGTTACGGCGACTTCGCCTGTGGCAAGTTTCAGTTCGCCCGTTCCTTCAAAAAAACGACTGGAATCGTTTGTTATGCGTGCAACAATTTTCAAAGGAGAATTCAATGGGATTGGTTTTAAATATTTGGTTTTCAGTTCGAGAGTTACACCCCAAACTTCTTCTTCATATAGGATTCTGATGGCTCTGCCTATTGTTTCATCTAAAATTGCAGAAGCTATGCCGCCGTGCAGTCGACCGGGATAACTTTGGTGTTCTTCTTTTGGCTGGAAGATCGCGACTAAGCTTTTATCTTCCGTTTCATAAAAGCGAGTATCGAGGCCAAATTGATTTTTTACTCCGCATATAAAACAGAGTTTCGAGTTGTGTTGCTTTCGTATTACTTTGGATTTCATAGAATTTCAAGAATTAATAAAGCGTGATGTTTGTTGCTAATGTGGTTTGAAAATATACGAACCTACAACCTCATAATCAATTGATTGTTACAGTTGCACTCAAATTATTTTTTGACTATTTTAACCGATAATTAACCTCAGAATATTTCTAGGAATATTTTAGTTAAATAATTCAAATTCACAACAGGACTTTATGAAACAAATCTCAACAATCGTATTATTGGTTCTACTTCTTGTGCCTGTTATTTATTCGCAGGGTTCATTACCTAACTATCAGTCACAAACTAATTTATCACTAACTTCTCCCGGAGCAATGAAGTTTGGTTTGTATGGCTACGATAATCCAGCTCTGCTAAATTATCTTCATCAACCCGACATTCTTTTTATGTGGAATGATGAGGGTAAAAAATGGAACAACTTCAATCGCTGGGGATTATTTACCGCTGTACCCAACGTTGGTTTTGGTCTTATACACGAAAGGCAAGGCGATGTAGAAATTACAGATTACCGTCTATCGTTTGCACAAGGAGATAAAAATGCAAGTTTCGGACTGGGTTACGGCTGGTCGACCGGCGATAATAATTATTTTAACCGAACGAATCTGATTACTATTGGAACTCTTATTCGACCGATAAAATATATTTCTATCGGTGCGTTTGGTTCAATTGCAACGCGAGGCAAAATGAATGAAGGTGTTTTCGATCTTGCTGTGCGTCCGCTTGGTAACGAGATGCTGGCAATTTTCGGAGATGCCGCTTTGCAGCATAAGAAAAATATCAAGCAAGCAAACTGGAGTATCGGCGCGGCCGTAGAAGCGTTGCCGGGTATCCGGTTAACCGGACGTTACTTCGACACTAAGATGTTCACATTCGGATTTCAACTTAGCTTCGGAAATCTCGGTTTTACCACTCAATCGCATTACGATAAGGACAAAAAATATTCTTCTCAAACATACGGTGTTCGACTCGGTGCATACGACCGCACAATCTTTGGCACAACGGTAATGCCCGAGAAAAAATATGTGGAGTTCAATCTTAACGGACCAATCAAGTATCAGCGATTTAAGTGGTTCGATAAATCGAATACTCTTTCAAGTTTACTTACTTCCATCAAGGCAGCAAAAGATGATCCGAATGTAAGTGGAATTGCGATTAACACATCAGGGATGATGGCAGATCGTGAAATGCTGTGGGAAATCAGAGAAGAATTGGTTGTCTTTAAATCAACAGGTAAACATGTTGTAATGTTTGTCGACCGTCCCAATATAGATATTTATCATTTTGCATCTGTTGCCGATAAAATTGTTCTTGATCCAACTGGAACAATTATGCTGGAAGGATACATTATGGGTAGAACATACCTTAAAGGTACTTTGGATAAGCTTGGTATCGGGTATAATGAATGGAGATTTTTTAAATACAAATCAGCAGTGGAAAGTCTTGCACGAGATAAAATGTCGGATGCCGACCGTGAACAACGCCAGAAAATTGTTGATGATTATTACAGATTGGCAAAATCGGATATATGTTCAAGTAGAAAAATATCTCAAGAAGCTTTTGATCAGCTTGTGAACGACAAAGTAATGTTTTTACCGCAGGATGCAATTGAACAAAATTTAGTGGATACATTAGGAAGATGGGAAACTATATCAGAAGTCATCAAAAAAATTGAAGGAGAATCAAAGTCAATGATGAGCGCAGGTAGTCTTACAAAATTCCAGTTACCTGCCGATAATTACTGGGGTGAGAAACCACAGATTGCAGTAATTTATGCTCTCGGCGCATGCGCAATGGATGAAGGTATAAACGCGCGGTCGTTATCGAAAGTGGTGGAAGCCGTTGCGAACGATACGAGAGTTAAAGGAGTTGTTCTCAGGGTAGATTCTCCCGGTGGTGATGCGATGGCGTCTGATTATGTGGCTGAAGCGCTAAAAAAATGTAAAGAGAAAAAACCTGTCATTATTTCTCAAGGGTTTGTTGCGGCTTCTGGCGGGTATTGGCTTTCGATGTATGCCGATACAATTGTTGCCGCTCCGAATACAATAACAGGTTCAATCGGTGTAATTGGCGGATGGGCATACAATAAAGGATTAAAAGATACACTGGGTATGACGACTGATCATGTTAAAGTTGGTAAACATGCTGACCTTGGTTTTGGTTTTACGTTGCCTTTAATTGGAGTCAGTTTGCCGGATCGTAATTTGACCTCTGAAGAATTTGGTAAGATGGAAAATGTGATAAGAACTTTTTATAAAGAGTTTGTAACAAAGGTTGCATCCGGGCGAAAGAAGAAGTTTGAAGATATTGAATCGATTGCTCAGGGCAGAGTATGGTCTGGTTATGACGGAAAAGAGAATGGATTGGTAGATGTTTTAGGCGGTCTTCAGAAAGCTGTTCAGATCGCAAAAGAAAAAGCGAATATTTGTCCTGATCAAGATGTTGAAATTATTGAATTACCGGAAAAAGGATTGTTCGATCTAAGCCAGTTCATGCCAAAGTTATTGCCTTTCAGCGTTGAGGATGATCCTATACTTCAACACCTAAAATTCCGATTGAAACATAATGGTCAGCCAATGCCAATCATGCCTATCGATGAAATTGAAATAAATGATAATAAATATTAGAGGATTATTCTTATGAAAATAATAAAATGGTTAGCGTGTGTCTTACTCGGTATTTTCTTTTACCACACACAAAATAATGCTCAAAGTGATGTTGGAGATAAATCGGTTGAAAAACTTATCAACAATAAATTTGAATCACTCGATCATCGCCTTGATCAGATAGAAAAAGCGATCGATGATATTCAGTGGAACAGCAAGGTCGGAGATGTTGCCGATATCGATAAGGTTTTTATTGTTGGTCCACCGCCTGCCCACGTTAAAAATCCTACAGCTATGGGTGCGAAGAATCCTTTGAAGTTCTGGACGTATATTTTCTTCCCGAAAAAATTAGACCGGAAAAAAGATTATCCGCTGATAATTCTTCCGCATGGTGGAGTTCATGCGAACTTCACTACATACCATACTCACATTATTCGTGAATTGGTGGCTCAAGGTTACATTGTTGCCGCGCCGGAATACCGTGGAAGCACCGGCTATGGCAGCGGATTTTATAAGCAAATAGATTATGGTGGATTAGAAGTGGACGACAATAATGCTTGCCGCGACTATATGGTTGATACTTATCGGTTTATTGATAAAGACCGTGTTGGAATAATGGGGTGGAGTCATGGTGGATTGATTGCTTTGATGGATATTTTCCAGAATCCGGATGATTATAAAGTTGCGTTCGCTGGCGTTCCCGTTAGCGATCTCGTTGCACGAATGGGATATTATGATGATGAGTACCGCGAACAATTTTCTGCAGAATATCATATTGGCAAGACGGCAAACGAGAATGTTGAAGAATATAGAAAACGTTCTCCTGTTAATTTTGCAGAAAAATTAAAAACACCTCTTCTTATTCACACCAACACAAACGACGACGATGTTAATGTTTTAGAAGTCGAACATCTCATCAGGGCTTTGAAAGCTGCAGGTAAAAAATTTGATTACGAAATTTTTAAAGAGGCACCCGGTGGTCATAGTTTTGATCGTATTGATACGAAGCTTGCCAAACAGATACGCGTTAAGATTTATAAGTTTATGGGTGAATATCTGAAACCGCCAAATCAGATTGAATCGGTTGATGAGTTGGAAAAAGCAGGATATAGATAAATTTATGTTTTGTTATTACAAAAAAGCTCAGGTTAACAACCTGAGCTTTTTAATTTGTTCAATTCTTCTTTTGTGTAGCGTATAAATTTATTCTTTTTATCAACGATAATGATTTTCGGTTTGATCAGTTTTTTCGACATCTGGAATGTCATTATAATAATCTCATCTCCCTTTTTTATAAGATGAGCAGCTGCGCCGTTCATACAAATTTTACCGGAATCCTTTTTTCCCTTAATAACATAAGTTTCAAGTCGATTCCCATTGTTATTATCTACAACGAGAACTTTTTCATATTCTGAGATGTCTGCTTTTTCCATCAGTGCCGGATCAATAGTTATGGATCCAACATATTTTAAATTTGCTGATGTGACTGTAGCGTTGTGTATTTTTGATTTTAAAAAAATCCGCATAATCTATATAAAAAATTAATAATAAATGTTACACTCATAATATACTAAGAATGAAATTGAAGAGCAATTACACTTCTTGGATGCGATTGTTGTAATCGTTATATTTAATCGCTATGAAGCAATATTTAAGAATATTATCATACTTAAAAGAGTACTGGAGACCGCTTACTGCTGCAATGTTTAGCAACATCTTGTTCGTAATTTTCAGCACTCTTTCTGTCGGTTCTGTAATGCCTTTCATCGATATACTTTTTAACCCTCCGCTTCAAACCCAGCAGAAAGAAATAGCATTCAGCCTGTTTAAACTTCGTGAGTATATTTCATTCCAATTGAATAAATTGGTGATGCAATATGACCGTCTTGATCTACTGCTTGGTTTATGTATTGCAATTGTTATAACTTTCATGCTAAAGAATCTATTTTTTTACATGCAGGGATATTTCATGGCTACGGTTGAACAGGGAATCACACGTCGCTTGAGGGATAAATTGTATGCCCATCTTCATCAGCTTTCGATGAGTTTCTTCAATAATGAGAGGAAGGGAAATTTAATCTCAACAATTGTGAACGATGTGCGGGTTGTGCAGGAGTCGCTTTCGGTTGGAATAAACGGGGCTTTCAGAGATCCTCCACAAATTATCATGTTCGTTTTGGTTTTGTTTTTCTTCGATTGGTCACTGACACTTTTTATTTGCATTCTCTTGCCGGTTACAGGATTTTTGATAACCCGTCTAGGCGATATGTTAAAACGGGAAAGTAAAGCAGCACAGGAAAGAATGGCAGACGTGATTTCCGTTTTGTCGGAAACATTGTCGAATGTTAGGGTTGTGAAGGCATTCCGAATGGAAGGTTTTGAGATCAACAAATTTCAAAATCATACACAAAAATATTTTAAAACAATGCGCGGAATACAACGCCGGAAAAATTTGGCAAGTCCACTCACAGAATTTTTAGGAGCAATCACAATTGCCATAATTCTATGGTTCATTGGAAAAAATGTAGTTCAAGGAACAACCCCAATGACGCCTGGTGCCTTACTCTTATTTGTTGGGATAATAGTACAAATGCTGCCCTCATTGAAATCGTTTGGATTAGTCTTCAACAGCGTTCAGGAAGGTGCGGCTGCGGCAAATAGAGTTTTGGCGATATTAGATATCAAGCCGCAAATATTTGATTCTCCGGATGCTTCAGCAATTCAAAAGTTTCAAGATAAGATTTCCTTCAAACGAGTTTCATTTCAGTATGAATCAGGTGATGTAGTTTTAAAAAATATTGATTGCGATATAAATGCAGGTGAAACTGTGGCAATTGTCGGTCCCAGCGGTGCAGGTAAATCTACGCTTGTAGATTTAATTCCAAGATTTTATGATGTCACCGATGGATCTGTCACAATAGATAATCAAGATGTTAGAAAAATATCTATGGATTCACTTCGTTCCTTAATGGGAATTGTAACACAAGAAACAATTTTATTTAACGATACAGTCAGGAATAACATAGCTTACGGACATAAAGAAGTTGAGTTTGAAAAAATTGTTTCCGCAGCTAAAGTTGCAAATGCACACGATTTTATATCATCTCTTCCAGAGGGATACGATACTGTAATCGGAGATAGGGGTGTAAAAATTTCTGGCGGCGAAAGACAACGTATTTCTTTGGCACGTGCCATTCTAAAAAATCCACCGATATTGATTTTAGATGAAGCAACATCGGCGTTGGATACAGAAAACGAGATATTAGTTCAGCAAGCCATTGAGCGGTTGATGCAGGGCAGAACATCAATTGTTATTGCACACCGGTTGTCAACTGTTCAGCGGGCAGATAAAATTATCGTTATCGAGGAAGGTAAAATAGTCGAAATAGGTAAACATACTGAATTATTGTCCCGTTCCGACAGCTTGTATAAAAAATTATATGAATTACAATTTAAAATCTAATCAGTAAAAAGCAGATGAAAATCAGTGGTTTTACTTTTGTCAGGGATGCTGTGAAGTACGGTTATCCCGTTGTGGAGTCTTTAAAATCGATGCTGCCGCTTTGCGATGAAGTAATAATCGCAGTCGGGAAATCCTCAGACAATACGCTTGCCTTGGTTAAAAATATCAACTCTGATAAAATAAAAATTATTGAAACTGTATGGGATGAATCGCTGCGTGAGGGAGGGAAAATTTTAGCCCAGCAGACCGATATCGCTTTGAGTAATTGCACACATCCGTGGTGTTTGTACTTACAAGCAGACGAAGTAATTCATGAAAAATATTATCCGGTAATTCAGAAATCTATTGAACGATATCAAAATAATCAATCGGTTCAGGGATTCCTTTTCGATTATGTTCACTTCTATGGAAGCTACTGGACGATAGGAACAGGCAGACAATGGTACCGGAGGGAAGTAAGAATAGTGCGAAATAATATCGGTGTCCGGTCTTTCCGTGATGCTCAGGGATTCAGAATCGATAACAAAAAACTTACGGTGAAACATTCAGACGCCGAAATATTCCATTACGGATGGGCAAAAGCAACCGATCAAATGATTGCGAAGCAAAAAAACCTTGATCGTTTCTGGCATCAGGATGATGCAATAAAGGAGAAATATTCAAGCGGTAATTTTAAAATTTTTGGAAATTTAGATGAAATAGAATTATTCATCGGAACACATCCTGAAGTGATGGTCGGAATGGTAGGCAAACTGGATCGTTCCGTTGAACAGTTGATTCAAGAAAATAGAAAACCAAAAAATTTCTTCCGCTGGTTTGAAGAAAATATTTTACACACCAGAATTGGAGAATATAAAAATTACAAGCTTATTTAAAGTTTCACGCAGGAAAAAATTCTTGCAGTTTTAATACGGTTGTATTTAGGATTGAAATAGTGAGCAATCCAATCTCCCACGCTCGGTGAGATTTCCTTCTCAAGTTTCAATTGTTTTCCCAACGCATGTTCGAAAATGGATTTATCAACTTCAACTGAATCGCTGTAAAGAACCACATAATTTATTGATGACTTCACGTCGGCAATTTGTCTGACTTCTTCGTCGAAATTCTTCTTTTCCAGAAACCAGTATGTTGGTGGAATCGGTTTTCCCAGATAATAAATCGGAACAAGAAATTCATAATTATACTGCACAATCGCAATGCCGGTTGCGTTATGCTGTTCCTGTATAAATACAAACGGTTCAATACGGTCTTTTTTCCCATAGTGAAATAATGTCAGAGCAAGAAGAATCGAATTTAAAATCCAAAAATATATCCAACATCCTCTGTAAAGCTTAAACAAACCTTTCTTGGAAAACCATTCTTTCAATATTGGTAATCCTGCCACGCTTAAAATAATCAACAAAGGAATAATTGGCAGCAGAAATCGTTCCTGTTTATTTGCAATTATGCTGTGTGCGATAAAAAATGATAGGATCGATATTCCGATCAATAAAAACTGTTTACCGCTTCGAAAAGTAGAAAGGAGAAACAGTATTGAGAACGGTGGAATAAAAATTGCCAGAAGTGTGAGTAAATATCGCCAAGGTGGTCCCGCAGGATAGCCGGATGTGTGGAATATATCGTTTGGATTTTTATAAATCCAGCCATAATTTTTATAGAAAGAATATCCAAATTCACCGTTAATGAAAATATTTGTTATCGCTTGTATCGCCACTACAAAAAGAACTCCGATTAAAAATGCTGTGAAATATTGGCGTGTGGATTTCTTGAATAACAAACCTAAAATAAATACTCCGACAAACGATATCATGGGGAACCGCATTATCAGCGCTATACCCATTAATATTCCTGATGAAATTATAATAGCGGGATTATTTCTATTTTTGTCCTCTTGATCTACGAGAATCCAAATGGATGCAAGAAGCGGTATTTGACAGAGTGATTCTTCGAATTGATGAACTGCCATGATTGGCATGATAAATAATGTCGATGTTATGATTCCACCCAAAGTGGCAGACGATTTACCTGCTTTGGATTCTAATATTTTATAAACAAAATATATCACGAACAATGATAGGAGTCCCTGTATAATTCTTATTGAAAGGATCTCGATATCGGGTGAGGTATTCCCCAGTATTCTTCCAATTAGCATGATTGCTGCTCCAAAGAAA
The DNA here is from genome assembly GCA_016218025.1 of Ignavibacteriales bacterium. GTDB lineage: Bacteria > Bacteroidota > Ignavibacteria > UBA10030 > SZUA-254 > PNNN01. The sequence goes on along the minus strand of JACRFD010000089.1, from coordinate 44,164 downwards.
GGATATAGCGGGGAATCTTTGTAATCTGGCGGTAAACTATATCCATCTGCAATCATGTCCGCATCGACTACAAAATTGAAATGGTCATCAAGCGTTAGGAACCCTTTGCTGAAGAAAGCGGCGGTCATTCTCAAAATAAATCCGAGAAGCAAGATGTATGCAAGGGGATTACGGTTGAATTTGTCTATTATTTTATTTAACAAGAATGAAACTCTGCAATATTAAAATCACAATTGGAATTTTGCTAATTAATAACAGAACGAATATATTGAAATAATTTTTGAAATTGAAATCATTAAATCAACCTCATTCTCAATGAAAGCTAAAGCTATCGGTAAGCAGACAGGATTTTACTTCGGTCAATTTTATTATCTCGCTTTGATTGGGTGGCGGTTGGCAATTATATTGTTGATTTTTACACTGAGCAGGGGTTTGTTTTATCTTTTCAATCGTTCGGTATTCACCGACATCGCAGGTACAGAAATTGCATCGGCTTTTATTTACGGAATTAGATTCGATATTTCTGCCATACTTTATGTTAATATTATCTTCATTTTACTGCTTCTGATTCCCAGCCCATTTCGTGAACGCAAATGGTACGGCTTTATATCATCATTCGTTTTTTATACGTTCAACGGTATAGCATTACTATTTAATATAATCGATTTTGAATATTTTAAATTCACAAAGAAACGGATGACCTGGGATGTGGTATTTATGAAAGACGATTTGATACCATTAGTCCCAAAATATTTACAAGACTATTGGTATTTGGCGATGATTCTGCTTGCTTTGATTTTAATCGCTTATTATTTATTCCGTAAATTGTTCCGCCAGTCTCCAACAGGAAAAATCAACTATTTCGTTCAGTCAATTATATTGATTATCTTTACCGGTATTTTTCTTATTGGAGTTAGAGGAGGGATCCAGTTGAAACCTGTCAAGGTAATGGATGCCGCGTTGTATGGTTCTCCACAGACAACACCACTTATCCTGAATACTCCATTCACAATGCTGCAATCGTATGGTAGAAAACGATTACAGGAAATAAAATACATGCCTGATAATGAAGCAGAAAAGTTGTTCCCAATCTACCATAGATATCATTCTGATGAACCTATTGATAAATTAAATATTGTAATTATCATTGTCGAAAGTTTATCTCGTGAATTTATGTCTGCTTACGGCGCCGAGAAAAGTTATACGCCATTTCTCGATTCAATAAGTAAAGAAGCAATTGTGTGTCAAAATTCTTTCGCGAATGGCACACGCTCAATGGAGGGAATACCGGCTGTTCTTGCAAGCATTCCAAATCTGATGCAAGATTCATATATTTATTCCCGCTATCAGGGAAATAGAATCAATAGCATTGGTAGTATTTTAGCAAAAGAGGGATATAGTACAGCATTCTTCCATGGCGGAACCAATGGCACTATGGGATTTGACAGTTTCATTAAGATGGCAGGCTTTAAGAATTACTACGGGAGATCTGAATATAATAATGAAAAAGATTTTGATGGATTGTGGGGAATATATGATGAAGAATTTCTTCAGTATGCGGCTACTGAGTTGGATAAATTATCAGATCCATTTTGTACATCCATATTTACACTTTCATCTCACCAACCGGTAAGTGTTCCATCAAGATATGCAGGAAAATTTGATGTCGGATCATTGCCGATACATAAGGGTATTAAATATGCCGATTACTCACTACGCAAATTTTTTGAAACAGCATCAAAGATGAAATGGTTCAGAAATACATTATTTGTTATTACCGGAGATCATACACCGGAGGAATCGGCAGATCCTTTTTACAAGAATCGAGTCGGAATATATGCTGTTCCTATAATATTCTATCAACCGAGTATAATTAAGTCAGAAAAGATTCAAACAATTGTACAACATATAGATATAATGCCATCGGTATTGCATCTTCTGAAATATTCAGGTGAGTTTATATCATTCGGACAAAATATTTTCACTTCTGACTATTCTGGATGTTCATTTAATCTTATGAATGGTGTTTATCAAATTGTTGATGATAATTTCATTTATGAATTTACCGATGACCATCAAACAGGATTGTACAATTATAATAATGATTTGTCGTTATCGAAGAATGAAATCAAAACACGCCCTGACCTCGCGTTAAAGTTTGAAAATAAACTTAAAGCAATTATACAATTATTCAATAATTCAATGATTCACGATGGTTTATCATTAGAAACCGACAAATGAATATCTTACTGTTGTCAAATTATTCCATCGGCTGTGTGCCTTACTATGTAAACCGGGCAATAGAAAAGCTTGGGTACAGGGTTTATCCTTTTAGTCCGGATTATAATTCTGATGGATGGACTAAAATTCCGATTGATGTAAATATTAATGATTTAATTAATAAAATTGACTCAACTGTTGATCTTGTACTTGTTGTGGAGGCAAGTACTGGCACGAAATTATTTCCGCAAGGATTAGAATCCGTTGTTGCTCCAACTGCATGGTGGGGAATAGACACTCATCTGAATTATCGCTGGCATAAAGAATACGCAAATCTTTTCGACGTTGCTTTCTTTGCGCAGAAAGAGTATGTTTTAAAAGCAAGAAAATATGGCGTGAAAAATGTAAGCTGGCTGCCTCTCGGTTGTGATGAAGAAATACATGGCGATAAAAATCTTCCGAGAATCTATGATGTTAGTTTTGTTGGTAATCTTACACAAAACAGAAAGCAATTTTTTTCACAAATCGGAATTCCTATTCATCTTCAATCAAATGTATATCTGGATGAAATGGCTAAAATTTATAGTCAATCTAAAATCGTTCTTAATATCAGTGCCAGGGAAGATTTAAACATGCGTGCTTTTGAGGCAATGTGTTCCGGTGCTTTATTAATAACTCAGAGAATAGATGCCGGCATTCACGATTTATTTATAGAGGGAAAACATTTCGCATTTCACGATATTTATGATGCAGAGAAAGTGATTAAATATTATCTTGATAATCCGGATGAAAGAAAAAAAATAGCAATGGCTGGAAGAGAAGAAGTAATCAAGAGCAATAAATATTCCGACCGTGTTAAAAGAATCATCGAACTGGTAAATGAAAAGCAATTTTCCATAAATGAACGTCAGAGGAAATTCGCATCTTACAAAATATTCGTCCAGCAAAGTTTGATTTACAATCATCGTTCATTTAAATTGAAAAACGAAGCAAAGCTATTACGATCGGAAGCATTTGAGAGAAACCGGTTTAGGACAATTTTTTATATCGCTCGTTTTTCAATCTGTAGATTAATCGAAAGAATGGAAAAAATGTTCAAGAAGAATTTTTAATTCTGTTATGATATTTGGAATAGATTATCAAGCTGCAGTGTCACCTGAACGCTCCGGAATCGGAGTCTATATTTATAATTTGGTCAGGGCTATTTCCCAAATAGATAAGGAGAATGACTATAAACTATTTGTTCCACATGCAGGAAAAACAATTGAAGTAATAAGTTCCAAAATAAAATTTGTTGGAAGAAAAAATATTATTCATAGATTGATCAAATTAGATGCGTTTCATGGACCGGATTTCAAACTGATACCACTGAGAGCAGGTAAAAAAATTGTAACGATTCATGATTTGGCAAGCAGGATTGATGGCGATTTCATGTCGGATGAATTTCGACAGCTTACCCGTCTAAAAATTGAAAAATCAATTTCCAGAGCTGATGTTATTGTCACTGTAAGCAAAACAATCAAAAATCAGTTGGAAGAATATTACCCTATTACAAGAGGAAAGATAAGAGTAGTCTATCACGGCATCAGTGATGATATCGTTAGTTCATATTCCGAAGAAGTTCGGAACGATGTTTTACTCAAGCATGGAATTACTTCACCATATTTGTTGTTCGTTGGAAATCTTGAAACGAGGAAAAACTTAACTACACTCATTAAAGCATTTCAACTTTTCATCGAGCAAAATAAATCTTCGCATCATCTCGTTTTAGTCGGTAAACCGGGGTGGGGATATGAAAAAATAACTAAAGTGTTTGAAGAATCGCGAATCAAAGAAAAAATTCATTTCATCGGGTGGATAAATAATCAAGATATTTCTGATTTATACACCAATGCAGATTTGTTTGTATTTCCTTCACTCTATGAGGGATTCGGATTCCCGTTGCTTGAAGCGATGAGATGTGGTGTCCCTGTTGTAGCCTCAGATATACCAACACATAGAGAGATAGCCGGAGATTCGGCGTTATTTGTACTGCCCAATAATATTTCGGGATATCTAGATGCGTTTAATCAGATTCTATCAAGCAGATCCAAAGCGGAGAGTTTAATCAGATCGGGGAAAGAACATTCCCAATATTTCACATGGAAGAAAGCCGCACAAGCAATGATTGATATTTATAGCGGATAGTCTATGAAAAATAATTTAATACAAAAAATTGATCAGGCGATTTGGTGGGGACTAATTGCATTCTGTTCTTCGATGATTTTCTCTATTGCTATTGTACAAATCATCGTCGGTCTGTTATCATTTTTATGGATTGTTAGAATTATAGTAGATAAAAAGATTCAATATATTTCCACTCCATTGGACTTGCCATACATCATCTTCATAGCGGCAAGAATTATCTCGGTTGTTTTTTCTATCAATCAGGAGGTCAGCTTACCGGCATTGTACAAAGAGATACCTTTTTATATAATTTACTTTATTGTTACTCGTTCAATTGAATGGGATGATAAAAAGATAAGAAAGATATTGATTATTATGATTGTATCATCCTGTATCGCTTCAGTGGTCGGGATTTCAAAGGTATTGCTGGGAATCGAACCAAGAGCAAACTCCACTACAGGCGGGTATAGTACGTTAGGAATGTATTTAACAGTAATTATTTCAATAACGCTTGCCTTGGGAAAGAGTAAATCAATATTTCCAAAAAGATGGTTCTGGTGGAGTGGAATAGCACTGATGAGTGTAGGACTGTTGTTGACATTAAATCGTACTCATTGGGGTGTAGCGGCTGTTATCTTTTTGGTTGTTGGTATTTATCGCGAGAGGATTGCTCTTGCAATCACTACTATCTTTGCAACTGCAGCAGTGCTGATTATACCGCCTGTTGGAGAAAGATTCAATCAATTGATTCATTTTGCACAGAATACATCCGGAAGGGATGTGATATGGCAGGGAGCTTTTCAAATTATTTTTGACAAACCACTCACCGGTTTTGGACCGAGAACATTCGAAATAATTTTCCCGCTATTCAATCAGCTTGAGGATAAACTTATTGCGAGCTGGCATTGTGATTATTTACAGGTTTATATGGAAAGCGGTTTACCTGGTATTTTATCTTATCTCTGGCTGATTGGTATGATTTATTTTGTAGGAATAAAGAATTTGAGAAGTGCGTTCATCAATCAGTTTCAAAAAGATCTGACTCTGGGAATCGTTCTTGGGATGTCTGCATTTTTCATGACCGGAATTGTTGGTGGATTCATCATAGATCCGATCACTTCGTTATTGTTCAGATTTTTGTTGGGTTTACTTGCTGTTATATCAATTTTCAGAAAAAGTAAAACAGTATCTGAATGAAAAAGATCCTAAAGGTATTGCATGTATGTTCCTCTCGGGCTTGGGGAGGCGGCGAAATATCGGCCGTTAAATTGGCAAAATCATTCAAAGACTACGGGCATGAAATTTATTTCGTTGCTCATCCCAAAGGAAGAATAATTGATGAATGTCGAACTCTTGGTATCCCAACTTTTGGAATGAATCTTTTGCGAAACATCGATCCGATTTCTTCCTATAAGCTTAGAAAAATTATTAATAAATTCGGAATCGAGATAGTTCATGTTCACATGTCCCGAGATTTAGTTCATATTTATTTAGCAACCAGATTCCTGATGCGAACCCCTTGTTTGGTTTTCCAAAAACAAGTTTCATCAAAATTAGTTAAGAAAGATTTATTTCATCGAATAATTTATTCAAAAGTGGATAAGATATTTGTCTTATCTAATTTTTTACGCGAGAATATTTTAGAAACTTGTCCGGTTTCTGGCGGGATAGTTAAGGTAATTCCGGGAGGTGTCAATATATCGTTATATAATGTAGATAAAAAGATCAGATCCAGAATTCGGGGTGAATTGAAAATATTAGAAGATACTTTGGTAATCGGGACTATTTCAAGGATAGACAGAGCTAAAGGTTTGTCTGAATTGGTGAATGCATTCTCAGGCATTAAGAATCAGACGAAACAAGTAAAATTAGTAATTGTGGGAGAGCCTACCTATGGAGAAGAGAATTACAATCTCGAACTAAGGGAGTTAGTGAATAACCTGAGCTTAAATGATTCGGTCCTCTTTACCGGCTATCGAGATGATATTCCTCAGATATTATCCTCATTCGATATATTTGCATTGCCTTCTTACGAGGAAGCATTCGGTTATGTGTTTATAGAAGCGATGGCTGCCGGCTTACCGGTCGTTTCAACAAATGCCGGAGGTGTTAAAGATATTATTCAAGAAGGAATCAACGGATTTACGATACCTCCAAGAGATATTTTTTCGATAAGAGACTGCTTATTAAAGCTATTGAATGATGGAGAATATCGTCTGCTTCTTGGTGATGAGGGAAGAAAGATTGTCAAAGAAAAATTTGATGAAGCTATAATCTTAAAAAAATATGAAGATGAATATTATTCTTTAATTTAGATGCAATTATTTTTTAGATTTATTCAAAGTATAATCTTTATAAAATTCATCCCAGCTAATTTTCTTATAATGATCTTCGCCCAAAAATTTTATTATCGGAAGAAATTTATCCGCCGGAACAAATCCCCCCAACTTGTCGATCGGTTCACCTTTGGAGTCAAGAAACATAATCGTTGGAAAACCTGTAACTCCTAACATACCGGCAAGCTGCTGTTCGGAAATGGTTTTGCCTTTGTATTTCAGAGTGCTCTCCGATTCGCCATTGATTTTTATGGAGATAAAGTGCTTATTTAAATATTCAGTTACTTTATCGTTTCCGTAAACTTCAGCGTCCAATTTCTTGCACCACTTGCACCAATCGGTATATACATCTAAAAGAATTTTCTTGTTAGTTTTATTTGCTTCAATAACACCGGCGTCGTACTTATACCATTTGGGCTCAGTTTTACCTCCGGCAAAAACATTGATCGAATAAATTGTTAGCAGTGTTAGAAAAAGGATTTTATTTTTCATGATATTATTTTATTTATTGAAATTTAATCTGAAGTGAAAATATATTAGCAGTTCCGAAATTATTATTATATGGAACGAATGCATAATCGAATTGTAAAATTGAATAATTTATGCCGATTCCGGCAGAAATATTTTTATTCTCAAAGCCTGTCTGATAACCGACCCTCAATGACAAAATATTTTGATATTTAGTTTCAGCACCAAAATTAATATGTGTTTTATTATCGTGGATATATGATACAACATCGGCACTTAATCCTATCTCAGCGGGAAATTGTTCGTAGGAGATCAGATATGCCGTTCCGGCCCTAAAAATTAACGGAAGTTTTGTGGGTTCATTCAGTAGTTTATTCATCGAGCCAATATTATTCAGCGCTATACCAAGTTGTAAATCCCAAGGAGTATTATACCATCCCCCAAGGTCAATTCCATATCCGGTTGCATCTTCAATATATATCTTTTCGTATAAAAGCTTTGCTGTTGCACCTATACTCAATACGGAACTTAAAGAGTAGGCTGAAGTAAAACCTATCGATGCGTTTTGTGCGTCGAATGTCCCAGTTGGTTCACCGGGCAGAACTCTAATGGGGATATCGTTAATGCTTGTGTTATTAATGCTTAAACCAAATGTAAAATTATTCCAGCCGGTTGTTGCGGCAATAAATTTTGTTTTCACACTCTGCACATCCTGCCGATGCATCAATAAAATATTTGAAGATGCTGTTGTAGTGATAGTCGAGGGATTGTAATATGTACCACCCGGATCATGCATAATGGCAGTAAAGGCTTCACCCATTCCTAAACTTCTGGCTCCAACGCCGTTCTTTAAAAATGTTAAGCCCGTGCTTCCGGTTTGAGATGTAGTGGTTGTTGTCATCAAACAATATGATGCTGCTATTAATAAAAAGATTCGCTTCATAAAAAATTAAAGATTAGATGATAATGTTAAAAGATGAATGCCTCTTGGGGCGAAAGATTCATAGATATATGCATAAGAAAAAGATGGTGAAAAATCGCCGATTGATTTCTGTGCAGTAAATCCAAAGGATGGCTTCACGCCGGTAGTATAGTCACCCAGTTCAATCCGGTCGATGCCGGCTCGAATTGTAAAATTCTCTGTAATGGTATATTCTGCTCCACCGCGTAATATACTTGTATTCTCATTTGATTTCTCAAAATCTATATCAATTACAATTTGTGGATTCGGTAAAATATATGCCAAACCGATTTTTTGTAAAATTGGAAATTTATCTTTTGTCGATTTTCCAAGCGGATCGGGATATATTGGTTTTGTATCCCAGATATATTTCGAACCTAAATCCTGAAGAACTCCGGCAGCATAAATTTCATCGGTTATGCGGATATTAATTCCTACATCGAATCCAACAGTAGTAGATTTAACCTCCTCAAATATTTTATTATGATATAATTTTACAGCAACACCGATTGCAACATCCTGGCTTACCCTATTTGAAAATGCCAACGAAAATTGGTAATCATAAGTCGAATAAAACTCGGTATGTACACCATTGCTGTTCCGTCCATCTATATTGCTGACGCCGGAATTAATAATTGTTGCAGATATTCCGGCAGTTGGTTGAATCGATTGGGTATAACTCAAAAAATTTAATGATCTATCAAGAGACAAAAATCCATACGATAATGATGCAACACGAGATTTGGAAAAACAAGAAAGTGCTGGGTTGTAATAAGCATAGATATCACCTGCTGTTACCGCCGTTAATGCATTCCCCATCGCCATTCCGCGGGCTCCAAATCCCATTCTTGCAAAGGCACCAGCTTTTCCGGCATTTTGTGAATAAGCAGTTTGAAAAAATCCAATGAAAATCAGAAAGACTAAGAAGCGTTTCATATTATTGCAACACCAAAATTTTTCCATAGATTGCATTATCATTATTGGTTTTAACTGTGTAAAAATAAGCACCATTGGATACAACATTCCCACTATCATCCCGTCCATCCCATAATTCATCGTATTCTTTATTTAATTCTCTCGGTGCATTGTTGATAAGAGTTCTAACCCGGTTCATCGAAAAGTCAAAAATCTCAATAGTAATATTTCTAAGCTCGCCGGTATTTGAAGATGAAGATTTTTTCCCATAATGAATTCTGACATACGCATCGGGAGATTGCAGCGAAGCTGATGGAGCGTAAGGATTTGGATAAGCATATGTTTCCTGTTTTGTTTCCAAAGGTGCATAGGTTCTGAATATAATCCAATCTTTCCCAAATGGATGGTCTGCATTGTCGATTGTTTTTACTAAACCTTCGTTTGTTCCGATATATACTGAATCACCCATTACATCTACTGAATATGCAACAGCGGAAAAAATGGAATGATGCGAATTAGGATCAATAAAATCTGAAAATTTTGTGAATGTTTCACCGCCATCTTCAGTCCGGTATATTCCATTTTCAGTTGCAATGTATGCTATAGAATCGCGGAATGCGAAGGAATACGCTCGAATGCCATGAAGTCTGTTTTTCCATGTTTTCCCAAGATCATCTGTAAAGCTGACACCAAATTCTTCTCGATTATCTTGTGCTCGCCAGTTCGTGGTCCATATTCTGGAAATATTGGAAAATCGCTGTTCCTTTATTGCAATGACCCAATTTCCAAGTATCGGTGCAGATTGATTTTGATGATTCATTTTTACCCAACTAATTCCTCCATCAGTGGAGCGATTTACACCATCTGCGGTACCGCACCAAATTGTATCGGCATTTGAAGCATAAACAGAAAATGCCAGAAGATTATTGTACTTGCGCGGATCATATTTTATGAATATTCTTTTAATTTTGGCTGAATCATTATCGGCGAAAGTATAAAGTGTATCGGCGGGAGTAATACTATTCATATAATCTAGTGGTAAAATAATCCGCTGCCAATGTTCTCCGTTGTCTGTCGATTTTCGTAATCCACTCGCCCAGCTTGCTATCCATACTGCTCCTTTCGATAAGGAAATGTCGAAAGTAACATTTTGCTCAGGTACTATTACAGGCAATATTTTTAGAGAATCATTTATGCATGGATATCCGGGTGAACAATAAGATATTAAACTGTCCGATTGGCTGTCGAGAGTTTGGGAAACAAAATGCCACGATAATCCGCTGTTATAACTTATAGCATATCCATCCCCTGTTTGGACGCCATTTCCATCAACATCTTTTTCATATCCGATGGAAGCCCAAACAGTATCATCTAAAGCGGCAATAGCAAAAATTCCCGGATGGTGGAAAGAGGGATCATTAACAAATGATTGCCAGCTTCTTGCTCCATCTGTACTTTGCGCAAGTCCGTTTCCGGTTCCGATAAAAATTGAAGAGTTGTTAATCAATGTGTGAGAGACACTGTTGCTTGGAGGAAGCGATGATGAATTTGAAGTTGGGGACAAAAGAAAATTTTTTAGAAATAGCGATTGTCCGACAAGGAACTGCGTTGTTATCAGATATAAAATAAAAAATTTAAGAGAGAGTTTCATTTTGTAAATAAAATTCTATTTATGGTAAAATGGTAATTGTATGAAGTAAAGTATCGGTTACCGCTCCGGAATTGTCTTCTGCTCTGAATAGAAATATCTGGTCACCTAGTCGAGCAGTTGAATCGATTGAAAGAATGCGTGAAAATATTCCGTCTCCGGCAAACATATCTCCATTTTTTTCAACAGCTCCATCGTCGAAGAGATAAACTGGGGATGTTTCTGTGGGAAAAATTCTTTTCAGAAAAACAGATCGTATATCTGCATATCCATCTGAATCTGAAACTGATAAATTAAATTGAAGATATTTAATTCCAGTATTTGGTCTGAAGAGCGTGTCAGGGGCAAGGTAAGAATTGATCACCGGTTTAACGTTATTCCTGACAATGTGAACCAACTTCTCTATGGTGTTGCTTTTTCTTGAATTTCCATAATTCAATGAAATTAAAATTCTGAAATCTCCAGTTTCATCTCTTCTGATTGAAAACGAAATTGAATCGTTGAAAAATATCGAATCATTTGGAAGCATGTGTGTGGAAAAAGTGTAATTATAAAATGGAGATGATGCAGTTGATTTTTGCACCTGAAGAGTACCGTTTATCAGATTTTTCGACTCATTTAAATTTCCATATCCGATAAAAACTAATTTTATTCTATATTTATTTATTCCAATAGAATCAACTATACCAGCGATGTCGTTATCTATATTGATTAAATAATAATTCAATTCTACCTTTGATAAAAAAGGTTGATTTGTATCGGCATCAATTATTCCTTTTCGTTCATTTTGGCACGAAACGAAAAATAATAAAATTAGAACGGGGAAGAAATGCTTCATAAATAATATCTAATGATTTATTAGAAGATGGAGTCCTCACTTAATATAGATAAATTCTTGGTGAGATGCATTCCAACTGCTATTATTAATAATTAAATGATAAATTAAATAATAACAAGGATGTTGATATGTTCTTTCAATAATACTGTTAGAAATAAACTACTAAATAAGAGGAAGAAAGTCAAGGATATTTCTTAAGGTAGATCGATAAAAGGGATGGGAGGAAATGTAATAACAAATATACCGAATGATGTCCAACCCCAAATTTTTCTTTTAAAAGATAATTTTTCAATGTTAGGTATCTCGGGATGATCTAATTTGACTACGAAGAAAAGAATAAGTCCCCAAATCAGCCACCCCAGTGATGCCGTATAAATCTGATAAAGGATAGCAGATACGATACTTAGGAAACCAAACGCCATCAAGATGAAAAAAGAGGTTCTGGCTATAATGCGATGTTGTTGTTTTCCGAAGAGTGTGTAGGTAATATGACCTCCATCCAGTTGACCAATCGGCATTAGGTTAAGTGCAGTAACAAATAGTCCAAACCATCCGACGCATAAAAATGGATAGTGGTAGATTTCATTCATGGGTGGTATGAATGCGACGTTTGAAAATATTGATCGTAAAAAAATAAACAATATTGAATTACCAAAATGTAATCCATTTTGGGGTATACTTCCCAATTCAACGTATTCTGGATGTATCTGATAAATGTAATCAAACGGAGGAAGGGTGAAAAATCCATATCCTAATATAGATAGTGATAAAACAAACCCTGCAAACGGACCGGAAATTCCAACATCGAAAAGAGCATTTGTATTGTGAGGTGCAGATTTCATTCTTATTACAGCTCCCATGGTACCAAAAGGATTTACAATAAACGGTGGGGCGGGTATAAAGTATGGTAGAGAGGTTTCAATTTTATGATATTTGGCTGCAAAATAATGGCCAAGTTCATGAGATAGCAAAAAAACAATTATTAAAATTGAATATATCACTCCTCGATGGAAATTCCCTAATTCCAAAGGATCTAAATTTAACCATTGAACTCCAGCTAAAGTAGTGGTAAAAAAAGTTAAGAAGAAGAATAATGTTGGAATAAATGCATATCTGAATAGATTATGAAAATTAGCCATATATTAAATAAAAAAGGTAAAAAAATAGCCCTGACATCATGGATATCAGGGCTTCGAAAGATAAATATTAATACTACGGTCGGGGAGAATCTGGCAATAGTGGAACAGTGCTTTTTGGTCTCGGTGAATCCGGTAGTAAAGGAACGGTGCTCTTCGGTCTGGGAGAATCAGGAAGCAGGGGAACCGTGCTCTTGGGTCTCGGAGAATCTGGTAGCAATGGAACTGTAGATGCATAAGAAATCAGCAAATTGGCTCCAAAAACCAAAAGAAGAGTCACTAATATTGCACGAATTTTTTTTATCATATACTTAACTCCTTTAAAAAAATTATTAATATTGTGAATGTGTGATTCAGACTTGAGTGGGGGTATAAAAACTTACTAAAATATACTATTGAGGAAACTTAGACCCAATAAAAATGTTGAAAAAACGCTAAAAATTTTTACGAATATTTAATTGTGCCTTATATCACCTTTTTTATTATATATAAAAATAATTACGAATATACTTGACATATCTTCTATATTTATATATATTCATTATATTAAAATATTAACGAATAATAATTGGAATAATGCGTCAATCAGCAAAAATTATAGCAATTTGGCTTTTTGCCCTTTTTGTATATTTTACATTCTTGGTTATTTACTCCCCATTAACCTCTCCTATATCCGGCCATGTTAACCAGATGATTCAATTATTATTATTTTTAATAACAATTTTTATTATTAAAAAAGAACCAAATAAAAAAAATCGTTTTATTTTCATTAACTTTGCAATATTTTTTTCTTTATCAATATTTTCACTGGGATTCGATTTTATTGACAATAATCTTTTTGTCGAAAAATATTCAAAACATTTTTATTTTCAATATGTTTTAATTGCCTATGTTATTTTTAATGCTCTGGCGATAATCTATCTGGTCATTGATTTGCTGTTTAGAGACTTCAAAATTTACCAAAAATATATTTGCTCGTTACTTATTGTTTTATCAATTGCCGGCTTTGTTTTCTATCCATATTTTTATGATCCGAAATATCTGTATGAAACTAATGATATTAAGCAGTGGAAAATAATTGATCAACATATAAGAAATTCTACGGTCCAATTGAGTGCTCTGGAGATCGCAAATCAGCTAACTTTAAAATCTTGGGAGAATGGTCATGAGGTAGCAGAATTACTACCGGAAGAAAATCTTAGGAGGATCGAGTCTCTCATCCCGTATTTAGAAAAAGATAATTGGAGAGTTTTGCTCTTTGCACCACTGTATCGTCATAATATTTACATGGATGTTTTAATCATAGGGTTCATATTATTGTTTTTTGGTTATCAGTACAAAAAGGATCCTCCGCAGGGTGCATATATTGATAAAATTATGTTTCTGGTTTTGATATTGAGTTCGATGGATATCATTCACAACTGGGGATTTATTAAAAGTGTAGAATGGGGTTCATTAGCTGAGTTATTTGCTATTGGTCAGTATATCACTGTTTTTGCTGAGTTGATGATGGTGTTATTGTTTGCCTTCAGACTCAAATTTATTAGCTCAATTCACGGTGAATTCTATGAAACTGAGCTTGCTGTTAATCCAGAGAAAATTAGTCGTTGGAGAGACTGGATTGATAATTTGGTTTTAGCACATTTTTTTAATTTTAAATTATTTAATGGTAGATTATTTCAGAATCCATCTGAAAAATAAAAACGTTAATCTATTATTGAGAGGATGCAAATGGAAAAAGAAAAGAAAACAGTTAATTCAGAGGAAAAAAAAGCTTCAGGTATGGAATATCCCATAATTGGCAAAAGCAGATCAACCGAACAATTGATTAAGCAAATTAATGCTCTCGCTAAAAATCGACGTGATGCTTTAGTGATCGGTGAAGCAGGTGTCGGAAAAGGTGCCGTAGCTAAAAACATTCATTCTCTTGGTACTGAGGTTGGTGAGCACAAACCTTTCATGTCTATTAATCTTTCTGTCCTCGATGATAAGGAATTAGAATCAGTGCTATTTGGATATGAGCGAGGTGGTGATGGCCTCCCATACTCAACAAAACGGGGACTATTTGAATTAGCAAATGGTGGCACGGTTCTGATAGAAGAGATAGAAGAAGCAAGTTTTAGAAATCAAATGAAAATTTTATCGTTCATGAACGAACGAGCCGCTCGCAGAATCGGCAGCACAAAATCGGAGCCAATAGATATCCGTTTGATTGTAACGGTCAAGGAAGATCCCAAAAATTTGGTTGAGAAAAGAAAATTAATGGATGAGCTATTCATTAAGATGAACGATTTTGATAAAATCGTTATTCCTCCGCTTCGCGAACGTCCCGAAGATATACCTCTTCTCGTAAAACATTTTTCGAACGAACTCTGCCATGATCTTGGTATTGGAGAACTCGTTATAGATATAAATGCAATTGATGTTTTGGTCAGACAAACTTGGCGCGAAAATATTAGAGAGCTTAAAGCTGTAGTTGATAAATCAGTCCTTTTCTCAAACAGTGGACGTTTTATGCTTCCTCCAGAGTTGGTGGATGAAAAGACCGAGGTCGTTAAGATGATCAACAATATCGCAAACGGACAAGATTTTGTGCTTGATAGGTCTCTTGATGTAATCGAAAAAGGTATCATAGAACGTGCTCTTCAAAAATTTGGTTATAATCAATCACGTGCTGCTGGATTTTTAGGAATGACCGAGCAGACCCTGAGATATAAACTCAAAAGACTTAATATCGCTAGCGCAAGAACGCGAATATAAACTTCCCGTATAAAATTTCATTAAAAAAGCCCATTGATTTAAATGGGCTTTTTTTCTTTAAAAATATTTTTGAACGGTTTATAGGGTGCGATTTTTCCAAACTACATTCCGGCTGAAGAAAGCAATAAACGGGATTACCAAGACGTAAATGAAAAAATATAAATTAAATATCGGCGAATATTTAATTTGTCCGAGTAGTTTAAATCTTCTAAGTACTTTTCCGATGAATAAGATTTCACAAATACTCATTACAGTAAATGTTGAAATTGTAAACCAGGGGTTAGCCCAAAAAACTGATGATAAGATGGAAAGTTTGGCAATCCAGCCAAATAACATAACCACGTATCCTGAAAATATCATATCTGTTCCACCAACTCCCCAGCGCTGCTTTTGCCGGTATAATTGTTTCCAATCTTGGCATGGATAACTTTTAATTAGATTTCCAGCATCGACTGGAAATTTAACTTTATACGCAGTGTTTTGAATGATAGCTTGCACAAGGGCATAATCTTCTGTGACACTGAAAGGAATATTTTCATATCCTCCAACAGAATTGTAAGCCTTCGTTCTAACAGCCAAATTATTTCCTATTACAGTAAGTGGTATTTTCAATCCGGATGTGGAAGATGCGAGGCTGAAAAGAAATAACCAATCGAGTTGTTGAATTGCTTCAAAAATACTATCTGCTTTCAATAGTGTAAATCCTCCAACAACGCCTGTCTCATCATCAAAATATTTTACTGTTCCTTTTATCCATGTTGGTGGAACCTGACAATCGGCATCCGTGAATAGCACAATTTCACCTTTTGCTATTCTCATTCCCTGTGCAATGGCATTTGCTTTTCCTCGCAAGCTATTGAGTCCGGGTGAAGTTGAAATCATTCTGAAATTTGAATTATTCTGAATCAAAGATTCTACTATTTCAGAAGTATTGTCTGTCGAAGAATCGTTGACAATAATAACGTCCAGCTTTTCGGATGGATAATCTGTCTTTTGAATTGATTTTATGCAATCACCGATGAAATCTTCTTCATTCCGCGCTGCAACGATTACCGAAACAACCGGTTCATAATTAGAATTAATGTTCAATTGGTCCGACTTCCAAATGCCTATCCGCAGAATTATTAATTCAATTATATATAAACCAACTAATATTAAAATTACAGTCAAGATAATTAGAGCATAATATTTATTTGACTGTTAATGTAAAAAAACATTTCTTTCTAAACAATTATTATTTGAAAATCAGTAGAGATTGATGTATATTTATCATTATGAAAAAGCCACTTGTAATAGGTATCGCCGGAGGAACAGGATCTGGAAAGACAACTGTCACCAAAAAAATTCTTGATTTTCTTGATCCTGATAAAGTAGTGGTTCTAAGACATGATTCTTACTATAAAGATATATCTGCTTTTAATGGAAAATCTCCTCAAGAAATTAACTTCGATCACCCAGATGCTCTCGAAACATCTTTATTAATTAAACACCTTCGCGAATTACGATCAGGTCATAAAATCCGGCAGCCAAATTATGATTATACATCTTATAAACGGCTCGACACCTGCACAGACATTGAACCTGTTAGTGTTATTATTGTTGAGGGAATATTGATTTTCAATGAAAAGGCATTGCGTGAATTAATGGATATCAAGATATTTGTAGATACCGACGCCGATGAAAGACTATTGCGGAGGTTGAGCCGCGATCTCTTGGAAAGAGGAAGATCTATTCAATCTGTTATGGATCAATATATTGCTACTGTCAAGCCGATGCACCTTGAATTTGTTGAGCCAAGTAAACGATGGGCTAATATTATTATACCCGAAGGTGGAGAAAATGTTGTTGCCATCGATATGGTTGTAGTAAAAATCAGGGAAATGCTTAACTGATTAATGTATTAAGTCAGTACTCCACGAGCTTCGTACTCTCATAAATTCAATTCTCAAATCAGAAACTTAATCTTCTCTAATCTTCATCCGAATTTGGTTCCCAAGTCCAAATTTGGTATATTTTTCCAATTTTAAACAATTTTCGAAAATGAATAATTACAAATCAAAAGATAATTTACACACATCAGTTCCCCAGATAAAATTTCAAAAGACTGTTCTTTCAAATGGCATTCGGGTAGTAACCGAAGAAATTCCATATGTTCGCTCGGTATCGGTTGGAGTATGGATTGATGTTGGTTCACGCGATGAAAGCAAAGAAACCAACGGCATCACCCATTTTATTGAACATATGGTTTTTAAAGGAACAAAAAATTATTCGAATCAGCAGATTGCAAGGAGTCTTGAATCGGTTGGAGGATATTTAAATGCTTTTACTACCAAAGAGCATACCTGCTTTTATGCCAGAATATTGGATGAACATATCGATCGTGCTTTGGATGTTATAGCGGATCTAATTCAAAATCCGACGTTCACTGAAAAAGAGATCGAAAAAGAAAAGCTGGTTGTTCTTGAAGAGTTAAAAAACATTGAAGATGACCCTGATGATATAATTCATGATATATTGGATAAAAATATTTATGAAAAGCATCCACTCGGATATCCAGTCATCGGTACCGATGAGAATATTAAAAAATTTACACGCAATTTGATGCTGAAACATATTTCCAAATACTTTGTTCCGCAAAGAATGGTTATTGCTGCGGCAGGGAACCTCAAACATGAAATCTTTACTTCTTTAGTTGAAAAGAAATTCTCTTTGAAAATGAGAAAGGCTGATCGTTCAGTGCGGGATATTCCAATTTCCTCAGGTCTTGTTAAAACTGAGATGATCGAAAAACCGATTAATCAGGCTTATGTTTGTATAGGAACTAAAGCGAGCAGCATAAAAAGTGAACATCGTTATCCTTTATTGCTGTTGAATACTTTATTCGGAGAGGGAATGAGCTCTCGATTGTTCCAAAATATCAGAGAAAAGTATGGATTTGCTTATTCGATTTATTCATTCGTGAATTTAATGAGCGATACCGGTATTTTTGGTGTATATGTTGGTACCGATAATAAAAACATCAGTCGTTCAATCGATTTGATTTATAAAGAGATGTCAAAATTAAGAACCAGAGAAATTGGCAAGTCGGAACTCAATCGCACAAAAGCCCAGATGAAAGGTAGTCTGATGCTTGGATTGGAGAATATGTCGAACCGGATGATGCGATTAGGAAGCAGCGAACTTTATTTCGGCAGATACATAGCGATCGACGAAGTCATTGAGGGGGTCAATGCGATTAAAGCTCATGACGTTTATAATGTATCAAATTTATTTTTAAAAAAGGAACGGTTCTCAACCGTAATATTCCAATCAAATAAAGAAAAATAATAAAAATTCATAATAACTGAAATTATATGATCAATAAAACATTACTCAATCCAAATCTCCTCAAAGCTGAGTACGCAGTTAGGGGTCCCATCGTAATCAGGGCTCAGCAACTAGAGGAAAAAGGTAAGAAAATTATTTATTGTAATATTGGCAATCCGCAGGCACTGAAGCAGAAGCCGCTTACTTTCATCAGGCAGATGTTAAGCTTGATTGAAAATCCGGAGTTGTTGGATAAGCCGGAGATTCTAAAATATTATTCTAACGATATCATAAACCGGGCGAAGGAATTTTTAATTAAACATCCGCATGGAACCGGTGCATATACACAGAGTGCCGGAATACCATTTATAAAACAAGCTGTTGCAGAGTTTATAAAACGAAGAGACAATATTCCTGCCAACAAAGATTTTATAATTCTTACCGACGGTGCAAGTAAAGGTGTACAGGGTGCATTGATGGCTTTATTAAAATCTCCCAACGACGGATTTATGATACCGATACCTCAATATCCGTTGTACTCCGCATCGATAGAGCTTTATGGCGGTAAACAAATTGGATATTATATTGATGAAACAGGGAAATGGCAGTTGAACGAGGATGTGCTTGAAAAAAGTATTTCAAATGCAAAAATGAACAGTTTAAATCCAGTCGCGATTGCGGTAATCAATCCGGGTAATCCAACAGGTGCAGTACTTTCGTTAGAAAATATTAAGATGATAATTAACTTTGCAAAAAAACATTCTCTTTCAATTCTTGCCGACGAGGTCTATCAGGAAAATGTTTACGATTCATCCGTGAAATTTTATTCATTTGCAAAAGTGATGCACGAAATGAACGTGAATGATGTTTCGTTGTTCAGTTTCCATTCTGTTTCAAAAGGTTTTTTGGGAGAATGTGGTCATCGGGGTGGATATACTGAATTTCGAAATATGCCCCCGGATGTCATGGCAGAATTAGTAAAATTGCAATCTATAAGTTTATGTGCAAACGTGGTTGGGCAGGTGGCTACTTATTTAATGGTCTCTCCACCAAGAGAAGGTGATGAAAGTTATCAGCTTTATATTTCTGAACGGGATTCAATTTTGAGTGATCTAAAAACGAAAGCAGAAATTTTAGGCAGGGAAATCAATAAAATTCCCGGGATGTCATTGGAGTCGCCTCAGGGTGCTATGTATGCGTTCGTTAAATTCGAACTGCCTCATGATCCTAAATTAAATTTAAATGCGATGAACGAAGAATCACGAATAGCTTATGAAGCAAAACGCGATTCTGATTATTGCATGTCGCTTTTAGAAGAAACCGGAATATGTGTTGTGCCCGGTTCAGGCTTTGGTCAAATTCCCGGGACACTTCATTTTAGAACCACATTTTTACCTCCCCAAAACGAAATTCAAGAATTTGTGGAAAAGCTAAAGAATTTTCATATTACATATGGCAAACGACTTAATGAATCTTATAAGTAGGTTGCTGATAAATTCGAATTAACTATAGATTAATTTATATCATGGTGAAAATTACAATAGATGAGAAAGTTTTCGAAGTTGAAAACAATCTTACGATAATTCAGGCTGCAAGACAAAACGGAATTCACATACCACATTTCTGCTGGCATCCCACATTGAGTGTTTCCGGTAATTGTCGGGTTTGTTTAGTTGAAGTTGAAAAAATGCCTAAACTTGTTATTGCTTGTGCAACCCAAGTGGCAGAAGGAATGGTAGTAAAGACAAATTCTGAAAAAGTTGTAAAAGCCCGAAATGCTGTTCTTGAATTTATTTTGATCAATCATCCGCTTGATTGTCCAATTTGCGATGAGGCAGGTGAATGTAAACTTCAGGATTATGCGTATAAGTACAGCGTTGGTGAAAGTCGTTTTGATTTTGATAAAGTGAGGAAACCAAAACGCGTTGAATTGGGGCCCAACGTTATGCTCGATACAGAGAGATGCATCATGTGTTCTCGATGCATCAGGTTCTGTGATGAAATAGTTAAAAAACCTCAACTGGTATTTACTCAGCGGGGAGATCATGTTGAGTTAACAACATTTCCCGGGGAGAAGCTTGATAACAATTATTCTATGAATGTAATTGATCTTTGCCCGGTCGGTGCATTGACAAGCAAAGATTTTAGATTTAAATCGCGCGTGTGGGACATGTCTTCCACCGATTCAATTTGCGTTGGCTGTTCACGCGGCTGCAATACTAAAATGTGGGTTAGAAATAACGAAATATTAAGATTAACACCAAGATACAATTCTTCTGTAAATCAGTATTGGATGTGCGATCATGGAAGATTGAATACATTTAAACATATAAATTCACCGAACAGAATCAATGCCCCGATGATAAGAAAAGAAGGGAGATTGATAGATGTCGGTTGGGATGAAGCAATTGCCAAAGCTGCATCTGAATTGAAATCGTACAAGAAAAGTGAAATTGCCGCACTAGGGTCAGCCCATGCTACCAATGAAGATAACTACCTCATGGCGAAACTGATGAATTTCATTGGTGTGAAGAGAATCGATTTTTTGCCACATCTTGATGAAAATAACAAAGATAATATTTTGCTTCAGGAAGATAAGTCGCCAAATAGTTTTGGAGCAAAAACTGTTGGTGTGAAACCTGAGACAATCGAATACTCATATCAACATATAATCGAAGATATTAAAAACGGAAAAGTTAAAGCTTTATATGTAATCGATGATGATATTGCAAGTAATCCGGGGATTGCCCATGTGCTTCCAAAACTGGAATTCCTGCTAATTCACGCATCTAATGAAAACGAAACAGTTAAATATGCTGATGTAGTTTTAGCGAGTTCAACCTATGCGGAAAAGCATGGTACATTTACAAATTTCAGTGGAAGAGTTCAACGAAATAAACCTGCCATTTCTACGCTGGAACATGATCGCGTTTTAGATAACATGTCGCTGAGCAGATTGGATAGATTTGGTGCACACAATGATCGGTGGACACGCGGGATCAAGCGTGATACTCGCGCCACTTGGCGCATCATTAACAGTATAGCGGCAATCTTAGGTGCGAAATGGAAGTATAACAACTGTGAAGATGTTTTTAACGAAATTGCTGCCAGCGTCACCGCTTTCAACGGATTAAGTTATTCCAAGATTGGAAATTCAGGTGCGTTAATTTCTGTTACAAAAGAACAAGCAAAGGTGAGGTTATAGAATGGAACTGCTCATTACGGTCATTAAAATTATTGTTGTGATGGGAGTGATGTTGGGAATTGTTGCATATGTGGTATTGCTTGAACGACGATTATCGGCAGCGATTCAAAACAGGATCGGTCCCAATAGGGTTGGCTGGCAAGGTTTATTGCAGCCGATTGCAGATGTAATTAAACTTGTTTTCAAAGAAGATATTGTTCCGGTGAAGGCGAACAGGTTTATTCATGACCTTGCTCCGATTATTTCATTGGGAGTGGCTTTAACAACTTTTGCTGTCGTTCCGTTCGGGGATAAAATTAATCTTTTCGGCTACGATATCAAATTGCAAATCGCTGATATAAATATCGGAATACTATACATTCTTGCTTTAACATCTCTGGGAGTTTACGGATTGACTCTCAGCGGCTGGTCTTCTAACAGCAAATATGCGTTGCTCGGTGGTGTTCGATCATCGGCTCAGATGATAAGTTACGAACTCTCTATGGGCTTGTCGGTACTCGGTGTTATTATGGTTGCAGGAAGTTTACAATTGGATAAAATTGTTGAAGCTCAGGCAGGATGGAAATGGAATATTATCCTTCAACCGATCGGTTTCTTCACATTTTTAACGGCAGCATTTGCCGAAACAAACAGACTTCCATTTGATTTGCCCGAAGCAGAACCTGAATTGGTTGCAGGTTATCATACGGAATACAGCGGCTTGAAGTTCGGTGCATATTATCTTTCTGAATATGCGAACATGTTTGTTTCAAGTGCAATTGTTACAACTTTATATTTGGGCGGGTGGCAGATGCCGTTTGTTCATTCAATAGGATTGTCCGATTTTTGGATTAGCATAATTCAGGTGTCGGGTTTTTTAATTAAAGTTGTTTTGCTAATATCGTTCTTCATAATTATTCGTTGGACGATACCACGCTTTCGTTATGATCAATTAATGAATTTAGGATGGAAGTTCATGCTTCCGGTATCTATTTTGAATTTACTTATAACAGGATTGGGAATATTATTATTTTAGTCGTTAGTCATTGGTCATTCATTATTTGTATCGTTTAACCAATGACAACTGACAAATAACTATTGGCAAATTTTATGGAAAATCAAAAACCAATAATACATCGCAAAGACCTTCATTGGTGGGAATTATTTTATATTCCACAAATCATAAACGGAATGAGAATTACTCTTTCTCAGGTATTCCGTCCGAAGTTTACACGACAATATCCGGAAGAAAAATGGAATCCGCCTTCTTCATTCCGCGGACGTCCCGTTCTTGTTGAACAAAACGGTGTTGAGCGATGCGTCGCTTGCGGACTATGTTCGCGAGTTTGTCCTGCCCTGGCAATTGATGTGCAGGCATCCGAGACTGAACTTCTTAAAGAACGCTATCCTGTTAGGTTTGAAATAAATATGCTTCGCTGTATCTTCTGCGGATTCTGTGAGGAAGTGTGTCCTGAGGAAGCAATAGTAATGAGCAAAGAGTTCGAGCTTGTATTCCGACATCAGGAAGATGCAATATTTGGCAAAGATAAGCTTTTGATACCGGCGGACAAACTTAAAGATCGATTGGAGTTCTTAAGAAAAAACAGATGATTTTATTTTAAGATTTTCTGTCCTTGCTTAATATATCGGAATATCTTACTTTACTAACCAGATTTAAAAATCCCTCAAATAATTAATTAATATTGGAGTAAAAATGAGATTTAAGAATTTTTATCTATTGATTCTGATTCTGATTTTGGTTCAATTCGGACAAAGTCAAATCAGTGTGAAGTATGAAAAATTTACTCTCCCGAACGGATTAACTGTTATCCTTCATGAAGACCACACAATACCGGTTGCAACCGCAAATATATGGTATCATGTCGGGTCTGGAAATGAAAAGCCCGGACGAACCGGATTTGCTCATCTTTTCGAGCATCTGATGTTTATGGGATCGAAGAATGTCCCCGTTGGCAAATTCGATGAATGGCTTGAAGCCGCCGGCGGCGATAACAACGGCTCAACAACTACCGATAGAACTAACTATTGGGAAAACTTCCCGAACAGCGCGCTCGATCTTGCGCTTTTCCTTGAATCGGATAGAATGGGATATTTAGTTGATGCCATGACGCCAGAAAAAGTTGACGCCCAGCGTGATGTTGTAAAAAACGAACGAAGGCAATCGTACGAAAATCGTCCGTACGGAATGGCGTCCATCATGATTGGCGAAAATCTTTTTCCCGCAGATCATCCGTATCACTGGCCCACGATAGGTTCGCAGGAAGATTTATCTGCGGCAAGTTTTCAGGATGTAGTTGACTTCTTTAAAAAATATTATGTCCCCAACAACGCCAGCTTGGTAATCGCGGGAGATATCGATCCTGTGAAAACAAAAGAGCAGGTAACTAAATGGTTCAGCGATGTTCCGATGGGAAAACCGGTTGTACCTTTTGGCGTGCCGGTAGCATTTCTTCCTGAGCCGAAGCGGTTAGTGCTGGAAGATAAAGTTCAACTGCCGAGATTATATCTAAACTGGATAACGCCAAAACATTTCGCTCCGGGCGATGCAGAGCTTGATATTCTTGCTCAGGTTCTCGCAGGTGGAAAAAATTCCCGTATCTACAAACGTCTTGTGTATGATATGCAGATCGCTCAGGATGTAACAGCTTATCAGGATGCGAGCTTTTTGAATTCAACATTCTCAATAATTGTTACTGCGAGAAGCGGTATAACTTTATCTCAAATCGAAAAAATTATCTGGGAAGAAATCGATAAAGTGAAAAACGAATCGCCTGCACTGCGTGAACTTCAGCGTGCAGTGAATCAATATGAAGCAAGTTTTCTTATGAGAATGGAACGTGTTGGAGGTTTCGGCGGCAAAGCTGATTTACTTAATGCTTACTTTGTGGAAACAGGCAACCCCGATTATTTCAACGAAGATTTGTCGAGATACAAAGCTCTTACACCGGGCGACGTAAGCTCAGTCTGTTCTACATTCTTGCGGAATGACGGATATGTTTTGTTAAGCGTAGTGCCGCAGGGTAAAAAAGAATTAGCCGCTGATGAGAAAGGAGCGAAGTAAAAATGAAAAATGAAAAATTAAAAATTAAAAATAATTTTGCAAATGCTATCCTGAGCGTTTCAAAGTATTTGGTTATAGGATTGGGAGTTCTATTATTGCTGGTAACTTTCTGCTATTCACAAGTTCCTGATAGGACAAAGCCGCCCGAATTAGGTCCGCCGCCTTCGTTAAAGCTTCCGCCTATTCAGCATTTAAAATTATCAAACGGTATTCCTGTTATTCTGATGGAAAAGCGTCAGGTTCCGCTTGTACAAATTGAATTGCTTGTTAAAGCTGGTTCAGTGAAAGATCCAAAAGGCAAAATCGGACTTGCGAGTTTAACTACCGCAATGATGGAAGAGGGTGCCGGAACTCGTAATTCGCTTGAACTTGCCGACGCAATAGATTTCCTTGGCGCGAACATTTCCGCATTCTCAAGCTGGCACACTGCAGGTGTAACAATGTTCACACCTTTATCGAAATTGGATGAAGCACTGCCTTTATTCGGCGATGTTGCGTTAAAACCAACCTTCCCGGCTGAAGAGTTGGAGCGAAACAGGAAAGAACGTCTTACCACTTTGATGCAATGGCACGATGAGCCGAGAGCTATTGCGTCTGTGCAATTCGGCAGGACTGTATTCGGCGGCGATCATCCGTACGGTCGTGGTAACATGGGAAATGAGAAATCGATACGCTCTTTCAAAGTCGAAGATCTTAAAAAGTTTCATCAAACATATTTCCGTTCCAATAATGCTCAGTTGATTGTAACGGGAGATATTACAGCATCTGAAATAATTCCAAAACTTGAAGCTATATTCGGGAAATGGGAAAGCGGTAATGTTGAACAACTTGATTTCCCCAAAGCCGAACAGGTAAAAGAACGGAAAATATATCTTATTGATAAACCGGGTGCGCCGCAATCAGAAATCCGTATCGGCAGAATTGGCGCCGAGCGAATGACAGAAGATTTTTACGCGCTGCGGGTTATGAACACGATTCTTGGCGGTTCGTTCACCTCGCGTCTCAATAATAATTTGCGTGAACAGCATGGTTACACTTACGGCGCAAGCTCAAATTTCGATTTCCGTATTTTCGCCGGACCGTTCCTTGCAGGTTCCGCTGTTCATACGCAAAAAACCGACAGCGCAGTTATTGAATTCTTCAAAGAGTTAAACAGGATTGCCGAACTGATTCCCGATGAAGAATTGAATCGTGCGAAGAATTATATCGCTCTCAGGTATCCCGAAAATTTCCAAACTGTTGGGCAAATTGCAAACCAGCTTGCCGAGATTATAAGTTACGGCTTGCCCGACGATTACTTCAATAACTACACAAAGAATATTCTTGCTATTACAAAAGAAGATGTTCAGCGTGTGGCGAAAAAGTATATCAATCCGGAGAAGGTCGCGATAGTTATTGTCGGTGATAGAAAAACAATCGAGAAACCTCTTGAGGCATTGAAGTTGGGAAAGATTGTGAACTTCACTATTCAAGATGTGTTGGGCAAACCTCCTAAGGTTGAATGATTTAATTAGAAGGTCTTTCAAAAAAGTGCAGTTCGAAAACTGACTGCACTTTTTTTATTATTCTTATCGTGGGTTTGGCTTCTGTCGTTCCGGGTACAATGGCATTTTGTTGTTTATCGAATCATTCCCAAGCCATAAACATAACTCAGATTAATCAATATTAATTCTGAAACTTCAATTAATAAAATTATGTTATTATTGCTATGAATTTATTAAAACAATCATATTCGAGGGTATTATGCTTAAATTGCAAATAATTTCAATCTTACTCATTCAACTCTTTGTGGGAGTTGCTTTTTCTCAATGGACAAACAATCCGGCAGAGAATACGCCTATCTGTGTTAAAATATTTCCGCAGGCGTATCCTGCTGTCGTCAGCGACGGAAGCGGAGGGGCAATTATTGTATGGTGCGATCTTGGAGCTGATGGCGGAGATATCTATGCACAACGAGTTGATTCATCTGGATTTATTCTTTGGCAGACGAATGGAATTTCAATCTGCAATGCGAGCGACTTACAGTATTATCCTCAAAGTGTAAGTGATGGAAATGGCGGCGCTATTGTAACATGGCAAGACAGGCGAAACGGCGCATTCCATATCTATGCTCAAAAAGTAAATGGCAATGGTGTTGTTCAGTGGGATTCGAACGGAGTTGCGATATGCACAGGAAGAGTTGGACAAGATTTGCCAAGAATTGTGAGCGACGGGTCGGGTGGTGCAATCATAGCATGGGAAGACGGTACGCCATATAATCTTTACGCTCAACGGGTCGATGCTTCGGGTAATCTGTTGTGGACTACCGATGGGCTGGCGATAAGCACTGCTGCAGGAAATCAGTACTATCCGATGATGATAAGCGACAATGTCGGCGGAGCAATTATAACATGGGCTGATTTCCGAAATGGAACAGACCTTAACATTTATGCTCAACGCATCAACAGATCGGGTGAAGTTCAATGGCTTGCAGATGGAACTCCTATTACCGACTCATCGGCATCAGAGTCGTTTCCCATCATAGCCAGTGATAGCGCTTCTGGGGCAATCATCGCGTGGACAGATTATCGCAGCAATACCAGCTACGATATTTATGCTCAGAGAATAGACTCATCGGGAATATTAAAATGGACACACCACGGAGTTGCATTATGCACTGCACCAAAAGATCAGGATTACTGTATGATAGCAAGTGATGGTGCGAACGGTGCTGTAGTTGTTTGGAGGGACTTCCGCAATAATACTGTCTATGATATCTATGCTCAACGTGTAAATTCACTCGGTGATGTTCAGTGGGATACAAATGGTATTGCCATACGTTCCTTATCGCAAAATTCTTATCTTCCTTCGATCATCGGCGATGGAACAGGCAATACAATTATGACCTGGACAGATTGGAGAGTTCCATCAAGTCCAGATATTTATGCGCAGAAGGTTAATGCCTCAGGTATACCACAATGGACTGCCAATGGTGCGGCAATATCAACTGCAACAGGCCAGCAGGCCTGGGGTGCTATAGGTGGGCATGTTACCACGCCAATTGTAAGTGATGGCAAAGGCGGGGCAATTATTACATGGTGGGACGGACGTGCAATTGCAACAAATGAGAATGATATTTATGCGCAAAGAGTACTGAGGAATGGTTCACTTGCAGGAATATCTAATGCCGCTGAAGATGGCACAACCACACCTTTAAAGTTCACGCTTTCACAGAATTTTCCTAATCCTTTCAATCCAACAACAACTATTAGTTATCAACTCCAAACACGAAGCAGTGTAACGCTCAAAATCTTTGACTTGCTTGGCAGGGAAGTGGCAACTCTTGTAAATGGAGTTGAAGAGCCGGGATACAAAACAATAAACTTCAACGCGAACGAATTGCCGGGTGGGGTATATTATTATCGCCTACAAGCCCGCCCAACAGATGGCGGGCAAGCCGGCAACTTCACGTCTGTTAAAAAATTATTGTTGCTGAAGTAGACAGAGAAGATTATTGCGTTTTAAAGTGCGGCTCACATAAAAAGTGAGCCGCAATTGTTTTATATTGTTGCTTTTTAAGAAAAGATTTTGTAAAATCGATGCGATGCAGGTTGGCAATCAGGTATCGCAGGAGTAATCGCATCTTTAATAGAAATAGAAGTGATTAAAGCATATATCTTTTACGCGATGATCGATGGGAATGCTTACATAAAAAAAGATTGGAGATGAAATTGAAAGATCAAAAGATTCAGAGAGGATTTGATGTTATTCAGAGGCAAATTAAATTCATTCAGTTATAAGTTAAACTTGTTCATTACAAATTTAAAGTGATTCAGTAACGAAGTAAGAATATTCAGTACTGAATTCAAGTGACACATTGTCCATGTTAACTGACATATTGGCAATGTGCATTTATTCACTGATAAAGCATGATTTTTCATTAATGGTTTAAGTTTATTCAATGGTGAAAATAAGTAATTCATTGGCAGGTTGAGGTGACACAATGTCCAGTATAAGTAATTCATAAGTGGATGAAGGAGATGAAATGAGCATTAGATGCGAATTTTGCAGAAAATTATGTTGTGAAGGATTTGTTAAATTATAATGGAGATTAAATTCTGTTGGTCGGGAGTAGACAGAGTGTGTGAAAAGTCCATTTGTCACTCTGAGCGTTAACGAAGAGTCTCAATCTAAGTTCAGATTCTTCTCCCGCTCTTCGAGCGGGATCAGAATGATATGCTTGGTTTTAGAGTTTTCACACAGCCTGAGAACTCCATCACAACCAAATGGAGTGTATATAATTCATAAGCTAATGAATTTTATGAAACGGGTATTATGAATAGATTTGCTGAAAAAATTATGACAGCACCAAGGGTTTCCCTTTTGGTTGGACGGGTTGAAGGTGAAACCAGAGAACGGGGCAGGAAAACGTGTAAACATAATAAACTATTCATCAAATAAATAAGAGGAGCATTCCAATGAGGAAGCATGAAGAAAACAAACAGACGATGTACAAGGCGGTATTGGCGAAGTTAGATGGGAATAAGACCATAACCGATACGATACCGGCATTTGCAGATTCGATAACAGCGTTCAGAACGACCGTGGAAGGGATCGAAGCGAAAGCGATGCAGATGGACACTGCCGTTGCAGGGAAAACTCTGACGAAGCTGCAAGCGGAGGATGAAATGATACAAGCATTGATGCCGATTGCATCTGCGTTATATGCATACGGCAGAAAGGAGAAGAATGCCGAGTTGACGGCGAAGAGCGATGTGAAGGAATCGTACCTGCGGAGGATGAGAGATACCGAGTTGGTGATTAAGGCGAGATCGATACGGGAGCTTGCGGCGGCGAATGTTGCGGCACTGTCACCTTACGGTATTACAGATGTGAAAGTGAATGCACTCAAAGATAAGATCGATGGATATGACACATCGCTGGGGGAGCGTGAGAGCGGAAATGCGGCGCGAACGGGTGCACGACTAAGTTTGACTGAACTGTTTGCCAAGGCGGATGATTTATTGGAAAATGAAATTGACAGACAGATGGAGTTGCTGAGAGAGGGGTACACGGAATTTTATAACGAGTATTTTGCTGCGAGGGTAATTAAAGATCTGGGTATTGTGCACGAGCCGGAGGCGACTCCGGTGCCGCCGCCGCCGACACCGTGAGAACCCTCTCCCTATAATCCCTCTCCCCGTCCTTCGACTCCGCTCAGGACAAGTTGGGAGAGGGATAGTTATGCTGAGGATTTATTTTAACCCCCTCTTATTCTCCCCCTTCGTAAGGGGGAGATTTTTTTTGAGTGCTATGTTACACACCCCTTTCGTCCCCTTTCGCAGGGATTAAGCTGATGACAGAGGGGATTTGTTTATGAGGCTGTTTTTTTATGACCCCTCCTCAGTCCTCCCCTTCGTAAGGGGAGGATGATTTTTTGATTTTCTCTTAGAGTGATAAAACCCGGTTCATGGGTATTCTTACAGGACAAGCATTAATATCATTCCATCGCTCCACAAAGAAGATGTGTTAGTTGATGGAGAGATGCGGTGAATCATAATGGGTTTATCATTTCTTCCTATCTCGATAACGCTCAGAATTCCTCAGGAAATGGATGGAAAAAGAGTAGGGAGATATTTGTTGAAGAATGACCGATATTAAAGGGTAAATAATTTGACATTGAAGTTAAAATTTTATATTTTGGCACCAGATGAAATTTATTTACGTTATGAAAGTTTATTTAGATGTTAAATTAATGCTGAGACACCTTTAGTTGTTATTTCCAGTGCCTCGGTTAAACCGGGATATGAGTTACAATATGTTAGGGGAAAGGAAAACATATGTATATTCGACGATATTTACTATTTTGTTTTTTTGTTGCATTCTGTCTTACGACGGGACAGGGGCAATGGAATTTTTATGATCCCAGGGATTTATCGACGGGGACAGTAACGCTGTACGGCGAGGAGTGCCCTGACACGGGATTGGGGGGAGACCCATATCTTAATGCTTTGAAGAACCGAGACAAACCTGTAAGCAATTTCCAAACATTTTCCATTTCTAAAATTATAAACGATTTACCGGACGATTTACCTGCGAGCAACCGGAAGAACTGGAGCGAAGGGGACCAGAAAGCGGTTGCGAAGTACGAGAAGAAGGCGGTGCAGGTAACGGGATATATACTTGATGTAAAAAAGATGAGTCCCGAAGCGTGCAACTGCCAGAACGACTCTGCACGTGATTTCCATATATGGTTGGCGGCGAAGAGGGGGGCGGCTAAGGATGCATCTATTGTAATAGAAGTCTCGCCGAGGATGCTTGCAACACACCCGACATGGACGAGAGAGCGAATTAAAAAGTTAGCGACGGATACAACGAAGGTGCGGATAAGCGGTTACCTGATGTGGGACCATGAACACAAAACGACGAACCTGCGCGGGCGCGCAACACCGTGGGAAATACATCCGATACATAAGATTGAGATGAAGCAAGGGAGAGTGTGGAAGGAATTATAAGAATATTAAATAAAAATAAGACAAACAGTTCTCTTTACTATCTGGGATATTTTATAGATACGAAAGTTGATGACACCGCCCAAAAAACCGAAAAGGCAGAATGGTTTTAAAGTCGGAGGATCGAAGGTGAAGTATCGATTTCCTAAAAAATGTTTTAATAGGATGATTAATAATGGAAAAAGAAAATACAATTAGTTGCCCCAAATGTGGGACAAAAATCAATGTGAGCGAAATATTGCATCACCAAGTTCAAGAACAACTGAAAAAAGAATTTGAAGAACTCAATGCCAAGAAGGATAAAGAGTATCAGAAAAAACTAAAGTTCTTGGAAGAAGAAAGAGAACAGATAGAAAAAGATAAAGGAGCAGTGCAAGAACAGATCAAAGAAGGGATTAAATCCAAGCTCAGCACAGAAAGGCTCAAAGTAGAGAAATCTATTCGTGACGAAATCAATGAGGAAACGGCCGAAGAAATTAAAATATTGAAAAAAGAGCTTGAGCAAAAATCAGGGCAGGTAAAAGACCTTAACAAGACAAAAGCGGAGATTGAAAAGCTTAAGCGAGAAAAAGACGAATTACGCGAAACCGTCACATTGGAAAAGGAAAAAGAATTTTCAGAGAAACTAAAAGAAGAAAGGACAAAGATCCAAAAGCAAATTGATGAAGCGTCCTCATTAAAAATAAAAGAACTTGAAAAACAACTTGATGATCAAAAGAAACTTGCAGAAGAAATGAAACGTAAAGCAGATCAAGGATCAATGCAGTTACAAGGTGAAGTCCAAGAATTGGCTCTGGAAGAAATGTTGAAGATACTTTTCCCATTTGATCTAATAGCGGAAGTTGGTAAAGGTATTAAAGGGGCAGATGTCATACAAACAGTTCGTGATAAAAATGGTAAGGACTGCGGGACAATATTGTACGAAAGTAAAAGAACCAAATCATTCAGTAATGATTGGATAAATAAGCTCAAAGCAGATGCTGTTGCAATCAAAGCCGGTATTTGTATCATCGTTTCAGAAACCCTTCCAGAGGATATTGATAGAGTCGGGCAAAAGGATGATGTGTGGATTTGTTCGTTTAATAGTGTTAAGGGCTTGGTCATCGTTTTAAGAGAAAGTTTAATAAAGATAAGTGAGGCATATGCTACTCAATCCAATAAAGGGGATAAGATGCAGATGCTCTACGATTATTTGACGAGTACAGAATTCAGACTGCAAGTAGGAGCTATTATTGAAGGATTTACAGATTTACATGATAGTTACGTACAGGAAAAACGAGCTATGGAAAGAATTTGGAAGGAGAGAGAGAAGCAGCTTGAAAAAGTTTTGCTCAACACAAATCATTTTATTGGTTCTATTAAAGGCATTGCCGGAAGCTCTATACCTGAATTAAAACAAATAGGTTCTAAGGATAATATATTAGAACTAAGCGAGTAAAGAACGAGATTGAAAATAATAAATGGAGATAGAATATATGACTGAATTTACACACGATCCCTCTGAACATATACGTGGATTGCAACAGTTATTAATATCCGATAAAAAGAAAATAGCTTTTTTGTTTGGGGCTGGTACCTCTTTGTCTAAAAAAAATAAGGATTCGTTGTTTGTTCCTGCAATGGGAGATTTGACTCAAAGCATCGAAACGGAATTATCAAAGGAACCTAAATACAAAAATGCTATTGATGAGATTAAAAAAGAAATCGGCACCGGAAAATATAACATTGAAACACTACTATCCAATTTAGAGCAAAAGCTATCAATAATTGCCGATGGAAGATTGAATAAATTAACTAAGACAGACATAGAATTATTAATAACTGATATTAAAAAGCAAATAAGAGAAAAAGTTAGTGTTCACAAAAATCTGAAAAAGCTGGAAGATATCATTCAATTTGATTTTGCAGAATGGATTGGTAGAGCTGATAGGAAATATCCGATCGAAATATTTACGACAAATTATGATTATCTATTTGAGTTGGGCCTGGAAGGGAAAATTATTCCTTATTACGATGGCTTTACTGGAAGTTTTTTACCGTTTTTCAATTCGGATTCCGTTGAAGACTTGGATTTCTTACCCCATCAAACAAAACTATGGAAGGTCCATGGTTCTTTGGGTTGGCATTTTGACAAAATTACACAAAAAGTTATTCGAAAAGATTCCAGTGACGAGGATATTTTAATATATCCATCGACATTTAAATACAGTGATTCAAAAAAACAACCCTATGTATCTTTATTGGATAGACTGTCAAATTATTTAAAACAAGATGATGTCGTGCTTATTACTTGCGGTTATTCTTTTAATGACGACCATATAAATGAAAGGATTTTAACTGCATTAAATTCAAATACAAAATCTTATGTAGTAGCGCTATATCATGACAAAGATGATAAAACTAAAAAATATAATTTAGACGAAAGCTCACCTATTGTCCAAAAAGCAAAATCAAATGGTAAATTATCTGTTTATGGATATCGAAGTGCTGTTATTGGGTGTCAATATGGTAAATGGAAACTAAAAACCGAATCCGATAGAACTGGGACATTATCGCTAAATTTATATTTTTCGGAAGATGGTGATGATAGAAAAATCGAAAAGAAAGTTGAAAAAAAAGGAGAAGAAACTTGGACTGGAGAGGGGGAACTCTTTCTTCCTGATTTCACAAAGTTTGTAGCATTTCTTAAGTCTATGATAATAGAAAACGACCTTTATCTAAAAGAAGCAACAAAATGAATAAACAAACAGAGATTGGTGAAATTATCAATGTGAATGGAAATTTAATTTCCATTCAATTATCTGACAACTTAAAATCGAATATGCCAGTAATTGATGGTATCGTTTATCGTGTCGGACAAATTGGTTCATTTCTGAAAATACCACTTGGTTACGCGAATCTTTATGGTATTGTAACACAGATAGGCGCAAATGCAATACCCGATAAGTTAAAAGAACTCTTAAAAGAAGGCTATGACAAGTTAGGTAATAGACAATATTTAAATTTAGTTTTGGTCGGAGAACAAACCGGTGTTAAATTTGATCGAGGTGTTTCCCAATCTCCAACGACGGGAGATAAAGTTCACCTAGTAACAATAAATGATCTTGAAATTATCTATGGCGGCTTTGATGAAAAGAATTCAATTACTGTCGGTAATATAAGTGTCTCTGAAAGCCTAAGTGCGAAAATTGATTTGAATAAATTGGTATCAAGACATTGTGCAATCCTTGGTTCAACCGGAAGTGGAAAATCAAATTCTGTCGTTGTTTTATTGAATGCAATTGCAAACAAAGAGTTTAAAAGCTCTCGAATCCTTGTCATCGATCCCCATGGAGAATATAATGATTCACTGAAGGGGAGAAGCAATGTTTATAAAATCAATGCTAATGCTTCTTTAGGTGAGAAAGAATTATTTATACCATTTTGGGCATTACCATTCCATGAGTTAATAAGTATCTTTTCCGGCAACTTATCAGACTCTAACCAAGATTATCTCCGATCAAAAATTCTTGAATTAAAAATTGAAACTGTTGTTAAAAACAAAATGCAAGTTGAGAAAGAAATTGTGAGTGCGGATAGTCCAATTCCATTTAGTATGAATCAATTTTGGTTTGATTTAGATGACTATGAAAGAAAAACTTATGGGAAAGATAAAGTTACAGAATGGTTGATCAAAAAAGGTGATCCAGAAAAACTGATTTCAAGTGAATATACACCGGCTGGTATTGGAAGTTCAGAGCCATATCTCAACAATAACCGTAAAGGAATTCTCGGATTCCTTGATAGTGTAAGAGTAAAAATGAAGGATAGCAGATATCGTTTTATGTTTAAATCGGGAGATTTTAATCCGAACTTATCAGGCAAAACAAAAAAAGATTTAAATGAACTGCTGATAGGTTGGTTGGGAAACGAGAAACCAATTACAATACTTGATTTATCTGGTGTACCGAGTGAAATCACAAGTTCTATATCTGGTACTTTGCTTAAAATTATTTACGACGCTTTGTTCTGGGGACAAAATCTTTCCATCGGTGGAAAACAACAACCATTATTGATTATACTCGAAGAGGCACATACTTATTTGAAAGCTGGTGAAAATTCTGTTTCATCTCGAACCGTTCAAACCATCGCAAAAGAAGGACGAAAATATGGAGTTGGTTTGGTCTTAGTAACACAACGTCCATCAGAATTGGATGAAACAGTTTTAAGTCAATGTGGTACCATGATCGCCTTACGAATGAATAATTCAAAAGATAGAGGGCATATAAAATCTGCAATTCAAGATGAATTACAAACGATGATTGATTTATTGCCAAGCCTAAGAACCGGAGAAGGTATTATTTCAGGTGAAGGAGTAAGAATACCCTCAAGAGTAAAATTTTATAAAGCATCAAATACACCGAAAAGTTCTGATCCATTGGCGTCAGAAAGATGGCGCGAAGAAAAAAAGGATATTGCAAATGAATATCAGAAGTTGTTAGATTTATGGAGAAATCAAAAATTGAAGGAGAATAATAAATGAGTACTGATTGGTTCACAGTAAGTTCTTCGAACGTGGATGCTGTCAAATACGAAAATGAGACAGTATACGTACGCTTTAATAATGGAACGATATATATTTATAAAGGCGTTCCCGAACAAGAATTTGAGAATCTAAAGAATGCATCGTCTGTTGGGTCTTATTTACATCGAAATTTTAAAAATGTGTATCCATATGAAAGAATAGAATGAACCCCCAATTATTATGGTTCGCAATTATTGGGGAAAAATAACGGATTGCAATGATAATTTTTACATCAACCGATATTAAAACATAGCGAATGGAAATTAGAATTATGATATAAATTATTAATATAAAAGAGATGAGAGAAATATAGCAAGCGGGTTAACAGAAATTTTATTGAGGAAACATTTTGGGGATGATAGTGGGAAAGTAAATATAAATTTTTGTTGGGAAAAAACTTGACATTGATAAAAACATTTTCTACTTTAGCACGCATAAAAGCGGTGGGTGGATAAAAAGCGGATACTTACAGACAGAAAGCGAATAATTCTGACAGATTTTGCGGAAAAATGGGATTCCGTCCATCGTTTCTACAAATATAAATAGTAACTTATCGAAATAATGTAAAAATCATCAAATAAGTATCTCAAGATATTTATCGAAAGGAGATAATATTATGGATGCTTTGATCGGATTGATTGGGACATTGGCGGGAGCGTTAATAGGTGGAGGAATAGCCGCATACATAAATCACAAACAACAACAGGTGGAGCCCAAAATGTTGCTACTCGTTATGCGAACGCTCCATGCAAGAAAGACCTGTGGAACTCAAAGAACTTGACAACCAAGCCGCAAAGGCGCATTATACCGAAAGACAATGGTGTAGACGTCTTATGTGGGAACCATAAATCAGGAGAACCTGAGTCCAATTTGGTCAAGAGTTCTCCATTAGTAGAAGGAGTATCATATGCCAGAGAAAAACGTAAACCAAAACGTACGGATTAATATATTTCGGGGGCCGGAAGAGTCGGTTTACTCCGCTTCCGATCAATCCTTGATCCGAAAGGTAGTGCGAGATAAGCTGTTGCTTAAAAGCATGAAACCGTACCACAAGGCGCAGGTCGTGGTGAAGCACAGACCCGACGGGGCGCCTGAGTCGCTTATCGCTTTCCTGTTGCGTGCCCATACTTACACCGCAGATGTCGCGAAGGTAACTTTGGGTGCTAAGTATGCGATTAAAAATGTGAAGTTTGACCACGTTCCGACAGCCCGTGAGATAAATGTTCCCGCGGCGATAAAGCTGCCACCCATCATTCAACCAAAGGTGCCAGTCCAATTTGTATTCGGGACGCCAGTCCCCGAGATACTTACAGCTAAGCAGTGCGTCGAGACTCTTTACAAACTTGGAGTCTCGCTCGGCTACAAGTGTGTCAAGCTCCTGGGACCGCAAGCCAACCTCGCGAACTACAAGAAATATCTAAGTGGACACCTTTTGGGTTTCGTGAACGTAGGTCACGGCAACACGTCCGGCATCGCGGTGGCAGACGGCTTCCTCTCCTCGAGCTGGTTCACAGGTTTGAAGCCCAAGTCCCTCTTGCCGGAAGTCGTCTACTTTAATTCGTGTCAGACCTTCAACCCTCCACTGTTGACAGCAGTTGTGAAGGCGGGTCGCCGAACGTACGTTGCAGGTAAGGTGAACCTGCTGATCGGCCCCTCTGAGGATGTCTGCAAATGCTTTTGGGCCAAGATTCTTATTCCCCGCTTCTCCGAGCGGATGGGACGAGCACTGGTTGCCTGCGAAGGGGCAAAGTACCCGAACCCGAACTCTCACGGCATTTCGGGAGACACGGGAAAGTTCAAGCCGATTCCATGAAGATAAAATTGCGACGCACAGGCGGAATGCGGTTGTGCCGCCTGCGCGGCTCGCGCAGGAAGTTGAGGAAAAAAGATGAAGAATGAAAGCATCAAAGTCGTCGTGCTTCCCCCCGAGAGCGGCAAAGCCTACTCCGCAACCGAGAAGAGGAAGATCCAGGAGGTGGTGCTGACGAGTGCGATAGCGAAGCGGAAGAGTGGTGAACCGTACATCAAAGCGCAGGTGACAGTGGAGCGTGATGCCGGCGGGAATCCCAAGAAGTTGGTTGTGATGTTGCTTCGTGCGCACACGTACACCGCCGACCTGGTAGAAGTAACCGTCGGCCCGGACTACAGCGTCAAAGCGGTGAGGTCGCAACTCGCCGACGCCTGATTCCCCGGCGCAGCGCTGCGCCGGGTTTGTACTGGGGGCATGAGACTCGGTCAGCACGGGGCGCATCATGTGGGAGCGGGGAGCGCACCGTTGTACAAGGAGCGCACAGAGTTGAGCGAATGGCTGCGGAACACGCAAAAAGTACGACGCTCAAAGTTTTCTTCAGCGAGAATTGGTCGCTCGAGACTGCATTTGGTAGGACATGCTTGTATACTTACTTTAACAAAAAAGAAAGGATAAAAGAATGGGGAATAAACTTAACGAAGCGTTTGAAAGAGCAGACAAGATACCGTTTAATATTATGGAGGATAAATATGTTGTAATGAGCGATCAACATATTGGGGACGGCGATAAGGGAAGCGATGATTTTAGATTGAATGTTGGAGCATACAAAACCGCGCTCAATGATTATTTCGATAAAGGGTACAAGTTTATCAGTATTGGTGATAGCGAAGAATTATGGGAGTGCGACTTTCCGGCGATTTATGATAAGTATAAGGATGTATACAGCATTGAAGCGAAATTTAAGGTGGCAGGAAGATTGATGAGACTTCATGGCAACCACGACATATTTTGGAGGAATATATCATTTATAAAAAAATATCTGCCTACGGTGCTAAACGGAATAAAAATATACGAGTCACTTATGCTAGATGCGACGGAAGGGAGTATATTTTTGACGCACGGACATCAGGGGGAATTCTTTTCCGATAAATGCTGGCGGATCGGCAGGTTTTTTGTGAGGAATATGTGGAGACCGTTACAGAATATGTTTGGATTTAAAAGCACCGGTGCCGCAAAAAATATAGAACAGCGGAATAAACGAGAACAAGAATATTATAATTGGGCAAAGGAGAAAAAATTATTGTTTATTGCGGGACATACTCATAGGGCGATGTTCGGTTCCATATCAAAGCTAGACCGCTTGCGAAGTGATGTTGAAAGGTCAAAAATAGGCAGAGCCCAATTGATCCAGGGAAGTAAAGAGTATGAAGGAAAATCCAATGAAATAAAAGAAATGATGAATAAGCTTGAAGAAAGCAGAGCTAAGGAATTCGGTGATGTGTCAGAAATAAAATTTGAGATGCATGGTGAATCATCGCCTTGCTACTTCAATGACGGATGCTGTTGTTACGATAACGGTATAACAGCAATAGAAATTGAGGGAGGGAGGATAAGATTGGTGAAATGGCCAAGAGATAATAGTCCAAAGATGGTATATGAGGAAGCGTGTCTAAGCGATGTATTAGAAAGAATAAAATCTTAACAGAGGAGAAATTGAAATGAAGATAGATGTGCATTGCCACGTAATAGGAAACGGGAAAGATATTTCCAAGGTAGATGAGGATGTTTTCCTGTATGCCGATGACAATCAGTTGCTTTTTACCAGGATGCTTGCCAACATGGTAGAAGATGAATTGGTAAGAATGGAGGGGGACTTGAACAAAGATGGAACAATTTCGACATATGAATATTTTGAAATATTGTACAAGATGTTTGTTTCGTCGAAGGAAATTGACGGTATTGTACTTCTTGGGCTTGATGCAGTCTATTCGCCGGCAACAGGTGAATTGGATAGGAAGAAGACAGATTTGTGGGTATCGAATAAATTCTTATCGGCGAAAGTAAAGGAATTAAACAGGCGATTGCAGAATGAAACAGATCCAAGGAAAAAGGCGAAACGATTTTTCTTTGGGGCGTCCATAAGTCCGAACAGGAAGAATGATTGGGAAGCAGAATTGAATTTTGTTCTTGCTCAACCAGAGGCAGTACTTATAAAATTGATACCTTCGACACAGCATATAGAACTAAAAGATGAAAGGCATAAAGGATTCTACAAAGCTCTGGCGGAAAAAAAGATGCCATTACTTTGCCATGTGGGTCCAGAATATTCGTTCCCAGAAGGGCTCCGCAACAAGAAGTTAGACAACTTCAGATACCTTGAAAACGCGTTGAAAGAAGGTGTAACGGTGATTGCGGCACATTGTGCTTCGCCCGTTTTTCCGACAATTGACAAAGATGAGATAAAAGAGTTTTACAGTTTTATGAAGGATGTAAATGCGGGAGGAGAGATAAAGCTTTGGGCTGACACCTCAGCTTTATCGCTTAGCACAAGGTTACCATTGATACCTAAGATTTTAAAAACGTTTCCTGCCGAATGGTTAGTACACGGCACAGATTTTCCGATACCTGTTGACGGGTGGACACATCTTCCGTTGATCACTCATGATATAACACCCAAAGAATACATAGATATATGCAGAACAAAAAATACACTTGACAGGGATGTAAAGATAAAACGGGCACACGGGTTTTCGGACTCGATACTTGAGAACGCT
Organism: Ignavibacteriales bacterium; assembly: GCA_016218025.1. Classification (GTDB taxonomy): domain Bacteria; phylum Bacteroidota; class Ignavibacteria; order UBA10030; family SZUA-254; genus PNNN01. The sequence continues at coordinate 3,565 of JACRFD010000089.1, read as the reverse complement.
GATAAAGTGCTGAGAATGATTTAAAAGATAGTAGCTAACATAATATTGAGATAAAAAGAAAGGAGAAAAATATGGCAAGCGGGATAACACATATATTATTGATGAAAAATATTCAAGGTTATATTAAGGATGAGAAATTCCAAAAGATATTGCAATCGGGGAGGGATTTTTTGCAAGTGGGGGCGGTGGGACCTGACTTACCGTATGCGAGCATTGCCGACAATGATTTCTTTCTGACAACTCAGAGCGAGCTTGCGGATAAGTTTCATTACGAAAAGACAAATGAGTTGATATTAAAGGCGTTCAAGAGGATCAAAGAAGAATGGAATACGATGACCGAGAGGGAGAGGCGGTTTATATTTTGTTTCTTTTTAGGATTTGCTTCGCATATAGTTGCCGATGGTATCATACATCCTTTTGTGAGGGATAAGGTAGGGAATTATAAGGATAATCAGACTGCCCACAGGGTATTGGAGATGCAGTTGGATGTATTGTTATTTTATCATTTAACGATTGGAACAGGTGAAGGGATAAATCTGAATTATTCGAACATACATGATGAGTTAAAGAATTTCGATAGAAATATTTATGCGGAGGTAAACAGAGTGTTGAAAATCTTCAACGAATTAATTTACGAGGTATATAAATATCAATGCAAACCATCGGATATTGAAGGGTGGGTGAAGGGGTTGCACAGGATGTTTGGAGTTGCGGAAGGAAAGCATCCAAAGATATACAGAATAATTGAGTTTATAGATAACTTTCTATTTAAGGATTATGAGGATTTGCGAGATAAATATGAGCAGATATTAGTCTTGGAGAAACCTAAGGACAGAGATGAAAACTTTCTGAAAAGGGACAGGATACATTTTTTTGACAATTGCGTGCCGAAGTTCTACGAGGTATTTATACCTATTGCAAATAAATGTTACGATTATATATACAACAATAAAGGTGAGTTAGAAGATATAAAGATTCCACCGATTGATCTGGATACGGGCAGGGATCTTGCGGCAAATAATTTGGATGTTACACCTACATTATGGAGTCTTGCATGAAAACGATGTGTAGTTTTATCATAGTGCTGTTATTGGCGGGATGCGTATGTACGAACAACTTAGACAGCAGGCTGAATCAGGATTTTTTAAATGATATGGGATCGGAAAATAACAAATTAGCCGGCGATCTTTGGTTGGATTATTTTAACGAAGATTTATCGGGTTTGACATACGATTACTACCTTACGTTTATAACAAAACATGAGTCACCCGCAGCGAAGGGATTTTCTGCAATAATCAAGGATGCTGACTATCATTATTTTAAAGCGAAGAAGGATTTGTTTGTAGTGGCATTGTATTATAAGAAGGAGAATAAGATAATTTGTGATAATTCGGATACTCCGAAATTAGATTCGGTGAAGGCATATGGTGTTAATGATACGATACCGGAGCTTAGTGTGTTTGCGGAGAAGTGGTTGAATAGGTGAGGGATGTTTGGAAGGATGAAGGGTGAAGGATGAAAATATGGACCGCACCGCACATTTGTGAGGAACAAGCTATTGGACTGCACCGATTGTAACGAAATTTGATGGAGAAACATTCCAGACGGTTGAAGGGAATACAAATTACAGTGGTGACAGGGAGGGATATGAAGTGTGCAAACGAACACGGAGTTACGCAGGAAAAGATTTCATAAAAATTTAATCAATAATTCATGAAAGGATGGATTATGAATCAAACTACATTATGGATATTGGCAATATTGCCAAGTTTAACATATCCGCTAATATGTTTTTTTTATTCAAGGATTCTGACACAACGGCGTGATGAAGTAGAGGGCTTACTGGCGGGTAAATCGATGACAAAATTTTTGGATGCATATGGGCCATCATTACCGAGTATGATTTTCAGAAGGTTCCATAAATGGGAGATATATGCATTACCTGTAGTTCTCAACATGGGGGTGGTGATTTTGGTTAGTCTTGGAGCGATCATAGTCCGAGGGAATTTTGAGACAGAATCATTATGCTGGATAAGATTATTAGTACCAATACCGGGAGGAGTGCTTGCGGGATTTGCAGGAGCCTACATTTGGTCGCATTATGAAATGTTGAAAAGATTTTCTTTGGTAGATTTAACTCCGACGAGTATTTACTATCTCTGGCTGAGATTGCTTATCGGGGGAATCTTGGGCTATGTTTCCATGAATATGTTTGATGAAAGTTATGAAATTTTAGTTGCATTTGGTTTAGGAGCATTTCCTATTGAAAATATCAGGGATATGTTAAGGCAAACCGTAGTAAAAAAATTCGAAGTAAAAGATAAGGAAAAAGAAGGTGAACCCCCAACGCTACAAAAATTGCAGGGAATGACAACAGAAGTGATTGAGCGGTTAGAGGAAGAAGGCATAACATCCGTTCAGGGTTTAGCTATGGCAAATCCGGTTAAATTATTATTGAAAACTAATTTTGAATGGACGATGATATTGGATTTGATGGATCAGGCGCTGTTATTTAACTATGTTGGTGATAAATATGAAAAACTAAGAACATTAGGGATCAGATCTTCAATTGAGGTTGCAGAAATTCAAGATTATCTTTATGATGAGGACCCGAAAGAAAAAATGAAAGGGGAAAAAATAATTGAATTAGTTGCGGCGAAATTGGAAGAAGATAAACAGGGAATATACAAGTTGGTAGATACAATAGCTGAGGATCCACAGGTGTTGTTTATTTGGGAATTGTGGGAAGAGGCATTCAGTAAAGTTGGAGAAGATGAGAATGTTGAAGAAAAAAATGGTGATGAGTAATATTGTTAATCTCAGAAAGTTATTAAAATCATACTGTCGTTGATGTGGAAATTGTCGAAGAACTCCGACTTTTACTGTAGAATAACCTAATTAGAAATCGGAGTTCAATAAAACCTTACAGTCTAATCTGTTCCCACCAAGGAACTATAACAAAGCATCATTCGTTTATAACTACATAAGCTTCTCTAAATTACGTAATCAGTCAACAAATTATTTTGAGGTTTATATGTTAAAACGAATATCGGCAATGATGTTAATATTAGTCGTTACACTTTCCTTTGCTTCAATCACATTCTCGCAAGATTATGTGAAGAAAGAAGTGAAGAAAATAGAAAAAACCGCAATAGAAAGATCGGATAAAGAAACGGGAGCGATAAAATCAATCTCTTGCGGACCGGAGTGTGGTTTCATGTTAAAAAGTAGAAACGAAAAAGAGTTAATTTCTATGACAAAGGAACATGTCCACAAAATGCATAAGAAAGATGTTTCAGATAAAGATTTGATGGGCATGATCAAGACAGAGGATGATCACGCGAAGAAATGAAATAAAATAGCTAACCTAATTACTCCGACAAATAAAAAAGAACTCCGACTTCCACAGTAGAATAATCTTAGTCAGAAGATATTATGTTTAAGAATCAGCAAATAGAAAAGAGCAATAAAAATAATATAATTGGTAATAAGCGAGAAGAACCAATTATAAGAGAGAAGAAAGGAATACGCCATGCTGATTCACAAAAAGGAAGAGATCGATTTT
>JACRFD010000088.1 GCA_016218025.1 Ignavibacteriales bacterium | reverse complement strand
TGTCATCTCACTATTTTACTATCTCAGGATTACTGTCATCATGTACATGAGAGAGCCGGTCAGGGAATTTAACCCTATCTCCCTCTCACCATTAATTATAATTGCCCTGATAATCTCTGTATGTGGGACACTCTATCTAGGCATACTACCCGGAACGATTATAGAGGTAGTCCAGCAATCCACCTTTGCTTTTTTCTAATGGCTTACATAGATTTCCATATAACAAATTACACGGCGTTATCAGTCGAAATCCTCGACGGCGTACCGCTCAGTACGCCTTACTCGGATTTCTCCCTCTATCCTTGTGTAATTTTATTATCTGAAAATCTACAGTAGATATTGTCACAAGATTTACAAAGAATCTTACAATGATAATATTCATTGTAAGATTCTTTGATCTTGGCCGGAATCCTATCCTCAATCTCCTCTTTTGTGATCGTCTTTAGATGGCTGTTACAACATAGACATCTCGAAAAAGGCCTTATATTATCTTTGATGTCTAAGAGATCCATGATCCCTTTTATCTCTACCTCAACTATGTCTGATCGTACAAATATCCCATGCGTTACATCTTTGAATTTAAGGAGATTCTTACTCTTAGTAAGGATTATCCTCTTTCCCCTTTTGGATATCTCAATCATCTCCTTAATGGAGAGTGAGGGATTGAAATATACATCAAACCCTAAAAGCCTCATATATTTCACTATCTCTCCTATATTAACATCAGCTATGAATCTGGTTCTACGGAGAGGGGCATTTCTAATGCGGATAATATCTTCAATGTTTAGTGATTCAAAGACAGGATATACACTAATTTGGTCTCTATCTTGCAAGATGTAATTAAAATCCACGGATCTTCCATTTACCAAGATAAGATCTATCTCTCTATGAGGTACCCCTATTGCTTCGATCATCTCTTTTATTGATCCTTTCCCTTTGAGGTCTACCTCAAAATCGGTCTTTCTTCTCTCTCTTGGCAAGAAATCGTTTAATTCTTCATAAAAGCGGAATATTGCCTTTGA
>JACRFD010000087.1 GCA_016218025.1 Ignavibacteriales bacterium | reverse complement strand
ATAATCGTAACCTCGAATAACAGGAAGAGGTTGACCCATATAAGCAGCACCGTTAGCACTGGTGAATCCTCCTAAGCCGACATATTCAGCTCCGGAAAGATCTAAAACTTCGTTTTTATTTGAAGCATAGATAAATCCTAAATCCCATTTGAATTCAGATATATTTATTGGTTGAGCAGTAATACTTATTTCAACACCTTTATTATTAATTATACCGGCATTCTGTACTTGCGAAGTATAACCCGTTGAAGGTGGTAAAGGAAGTGAAAAGATAGCATCAGTCGTCTTGGAATTATAATAAGTAAACTCAAGACCAAGTCTTTCATTTAAGAAGCCGAAGTCAAAACCAAATTCAAATTCTTTTGTCCTTTGCGGAAGAATATTTTTTTGGCCTTTTCCACCGCTTGTATAAAATCCTCCGTAACCGTAAGCATTTGAAGTAAAGCTTAAGCCCCAGCCGTCACCAAAAGCGCCCGTACTGGATCCGAAAGCTGTAATAGTGGTATATACTCCGGGTTCTTGTCCTGCTTCACCATAAGAAGCTCGTAGTTTACCGAAGTTAAGCCAGGATGAAAAGTCTTTGAAGAGATCTAACTTAGTAAATTCCCAAGCACCGCTGAATTTAGGATACCAGTGACGTTTCTGACTTTCGCCAAAAGTAGAAGAACCGTCATTACGAAGTCCGGCAGTAAGATATAATTGGTTGAACATTTCAAAAGTTAAATTTCCCCAATAGGATTCACTTCTTACAGTTGATTCATATTCACCAGGAGTATAAGATGTTGTGTTATCAAGCAGATTAAAACCATACACAGCCATATCAGTACCAGTAACAGAGAATGCATTATATTTTCTCTGATTCAGGTTCTGACCTAATGATAAGGTTGCAGTAAGATCTGCAAAATCAAATTTATTTTTTGCTGTAACAATGAAATTTCCATCAGTTTCCTGAGTGTTGAATTTTTCTCTTGTTACTGAACCCACGGGCTGTGATGAGTTACTAGGCGGCAGTACAGTTCTTCTTTCATCATTAGTATAATCATGACCAAGAATATAACTGAAGTTCAACCAGTCATAAGGATCATAATCAACTTTTATATTACCAAAAACTCTTCCAACATCAGATTTATTAATATGTTCATAAGCTACGAAAAATGGATTGTCATAACCGCGAGAAGATTTTAGTGTTGTTGGATTTTGAACTCTATATGATCTGTGAAATCCTGTAACAGGATCAAGGTATTGTGAGTTATCAAAATCGGGTGGTGTACGCCAAGCACCGAGTAATAAACCGCTCACGTTTGATCCTTTTTGTATACGGTCTGCGGAAATATCATTAAATTGTAAATTTCCGGTAACTTTAATTTGATCGTTAATTAGTTGAGAAGCTTTTAAACGAATTGAATTACGTTGATAGCGGTTGTTTCCGATAATAGTACCTACAACATTAGAACGACCGGCTGAGAAATAATAAGTTGTTCTCTCATTACCGCCCGATATAGTTATGTTATTATCGGCATTATGACCGGTTTGGAACATATCTTTTTCGTGATTGAAAGTTGGTGTTGAACCAAGTAAAGCACCCCAAGTTCCACTTGCTGTTTTGCTTGCTACACCACCAGTGCCTTGACCATATAATTGTTGCAACGGCTGAACTTGTGTAATATCGTCGTAAGAGTATGAAAGATCATAAGAGACTTTTGCTTTACCGGCTTTACCGCTCTT
>JACRFD010000086.1 GCA_016218025.1 Ignavibacteriales bacterium | reverse complement strand
TCCAAATTCTCTGATCTATCACTCTCACTTGAAAGAAAAAACAATGTTATCTTCTCCAAGAAAAAAGCCCTTGCTTAATACCTTTTCCTCTTTGTATCTTTCTCTTCTCTTCGGTTACATTTTATTATGAGGCAACTGGACATATCAAACTCTAAAACGTATCTCTATGGCAGATTATAAAAGGAGATATAGAATGAAAAAGGTGATTTCTTATTTATCGTGTCTTTTGCTGATTAATATATTTTTAAATATTTCGGCATATGCCCAAACTTCCAGAACCGTTAACAAAACGGTAGATCTCCCGGCGGATGGGATTGTATTTATTGATACTTACAAAGGAAGTATAAGCATTGAAACATGGGAAAAGCCGTGTGTGGAAATCATTGCTAAAATCGAATCGGATGACACCGGTGATGATGAGGAAGAAAAAGTTGATGAAACTCAAATTAGAATCAGAGAAAGAGATAAAAGGGTAGATATAATAACCGACTATGATCGCGTAAAAAAACATGATTCATGGTTTTTCGGTTGGTTCGACGTTAATACCGGTTCTTTACCATTGGTTCATTACCGAATTAAGATGCCGTCCACCGCATCATTGAAAATTAAAGATTATAAATCCGATTCAAAAATTAAGGGTCTCAAATCGGATTTGAATATTGAAACATACAAAGGCAGTATGAGAATAGAAAATCTGGAAGGGTCGGTTAATCTCGAAACATATAAAGGAGAAGGGAGTATTGAATTTTCAAAATTAATCTCCACAAGTAAAATTGAAACATACAAAGGGAAAATAGAAATCTATATTCCATCCGAGGACGGATTTAAAATAGATACAGATTTTGGAAGGAGAGTAGATTTTGATTCAGATTTTGATATCAATTATAAACGAAGTTCACGCAAATGTATTGATCTTTATGAAAGTATCAACGGCGGTGGTCCATTACTGAAACTTTCATCCGAAAAGGGTGATATCAGAATTATGAAAAAGAGGTAAATAAAAAATCGATAATCATTATCAGATGTTATTTTTCATTATGTAATGGAACCACCTTTTTTCCATTCGTAAACTTCATAACCATCAACGACCCTGCCTGATGGTTCAAAGCCATTCCGCTCGTTCAGAGGTTCGATTGTTGGTTTTGCAATGCAGACTGTATTCGGAGCGGCATTCTTTTGCATATGACCTGCAATATCTATTACCCGGTCGCTGATTTCCTCTAACGGCACAGTTTCATCGAAGTAAACAAATCCCGAGTTCACGCCGCATCTAACCTTAAAATTGCGTTTCATTCCTTTAACGTTCTTATTAAAAGCATCCAAACCGGTTATTATCTCCCTTGCCGCTCTAACTGCTGCATCAACAGTGCTGAAGCAGCTCATTACTCCATCCGGCGTCCATGCAGATTTCAAAGAACCAAATGATGTTAAAGACCTTTCAACAAATCGTTTATATTCTTTGAAGTCGTGTTCGATTATTGCCTTCTCTTCACCTTCTTTCATTCCTGTAGAATCAACAACATCGATTGCAAGGAATGCAAGGTCACGACCCATTTCGTCTAACTTCTTCTTAGTTTCGATAAAATCTTTTAATAATTGATCGCGGTCTTTTTTCTTAGCATTTTTTAGTTGTTCAAGTTTTTCATTCAACGGTGTAAGCACGATCGCGTTATCCGATAAGTGCATCTGTTTTTTCCAGGATTCAACATTATCCTTGTATTTGAAATATTCAGATTTATCCCTTAGTTTTTCACTCATTCTTGTTAATGAACCGCTTATTATAAATAATCCCACAATGGCAATCCATCTCGACATATCTTTCCCGGCAATTTTTGTGGGAATGTTTTCTTTTACCATAACAAGTAAGGTTTTGTCGGCATCAATAATCCACCGTATAAATTTATAAGAAGTTGCATCTTCAAAGTAGTGAAATAATAATGGTGCAATAAATATCAACATCACCAATATCAATAACACACTGAAAGCCCGTACAACTCTGGATGATATCGATAATAATTTTACACGTGAAGATTTTATTTCGTTCTTATTACTCATAGTTGATTATTATTAAGTGTATAGATTTAGCTTATTAATGTCCGGATATGTGCCTCAACACTTGCACTTAAAGCTTTCATATTGTACCCGCCTTCAAGTACTGAAACAATTCTGCCGCCGCACAAATTTTCGCAGGTATCCATTAATAATTCTGTAAAAATTCCGAATGAATCTTCCGTTAATTGCAGATTACCGAGAGGATCATCTTTGTGTGCGTCGAAACCGGCTGAGATGATCAGCAGGTCGGGACAAAAATTATTTAGCGAGGGAATAATTTGTTCCTTAAAAACTTCCAAGAATTCTATTTCACCGCTTCCAGCGAACATTGGTATGTTCAACGTGTAACCTTCACCGTTTCCAACACCCCTTTCTCCGCGGCTGCCTGTCCCCGGATAAAATGGAAATTGATGTGTACTGATATACAAAACCGATTTATCATCATAAAAAATATGCTGGGTCCCATTGCCGTGATGGACATCCCAATCGAGTATAGCAATACGCTCAGCGCCGGATTTCACTTGCGCATATCTTGCACATATTGCCGCATTGTTCAGCAAACAAAAACCCATTGCTTTATCCCGTTCGGCATGATGACCCGGCGGACGCACAGCACAGAATGCGTTTTTAAGTAAACCGCTCATCACAGCATCGGTTGCGGTAATAGCACCGCCGGCAGCAAGAATTGCTGCATTATATGACTCGGCTGAAACTTGAGTATCTCCCTGATCAACAGTCCTTAAGTTTTGTTTACATGCCTGCTTAAGATATTTTAAATGTTCGTTTGTATGAACTCTTAAGAGCCAATTCTGTTCTGCTTCATCAATGATTAAATGTTGAAGTTGTTTCCATAAGCCGCACTCCTTCAATCGGTTTACGATTGCCTTCAACCGCTCAGCATTTTCAGGATGACCGGCGCCTGTATCGTGCTCAAGAAATTTTTCGTGATATACAAATCCGGTATGTGAACTCATTACTATAATCTTTTTATTTTATAATGTTGAAGATAACTATACTTTTTCATTTCTTCAAATAATAAACCGCACCATTGCTTATAACCTGCTGAGTTTCTATATTAAATATATCACACAATTAAATTTACCAGAGTAAGAATGAATGAAAATAGCGATTCCGGTATCCTGGAGTTAGACCGGAGATTTGGAGGTTTCCTCCGGCAAATATCAACTGAAATCGATAGACAACCAAGGGATCCCCAATTAAATTATAATAAGATAAGAGAATATTCGTTGCGGGAAGGATGTTTTATTGAAACAAAATTACAACGAAGCCGGCACGGAAAATTTGAGGTCGGTTCAATTCTCAAAATAAATGGGTTGGAACCTGATGTTTGGAAAGATGTTACAGAGTTTTCTAAACGAACTGCCATTGACCCGGATGAAAGAATAAAACTTACGAATTCTTCGAACGACATTTCGATGAGGATAGTTGATCTTTTATGTCCGCTTGGAAAAGGGCAGCGTGCTTTAATTGTATCTCCGCCGAAAGCCGGGAAGACAATATTAATGCAGCAATTCGCACATGCAATAAGTACAAATCATCCGGAAATTGAATTGATTGTTTTACTTGTTGATGAGAGACCTGAAGAGGTGACGGAGATGCGAAGGTCAATACGCGGACAAGTATTCGCAAGCTCTAATGATAGTGATCGCGAAAGTCATGTCCGTTTATCTCAATTTGTACTCGAATATGCAAAGCGGAAAGTCGAAGCCGGAGAGGATGTAGTTTTATTAGTCGATTCACTGACAAGGATGGGAAGAGCATTCAATGCCGCCCAACGAGGAAGCGGACGAACAATGTCGGGCGGAGTTGATATACGTGCTTTGGAGATTCCAAAAAAGATTTTCGGTGCTGCCCGTGCACTTGAAGGAAAAGGTTCGCTGACAATACTTGCCACGGCTTTGATTGAAACAAATTCCAGAATGGATGAATTAATATTTCAGGAATTTAAAGGTACCGGAAATATGGAATTAGTTTTGGATCGTGAGCTTGCCGATCTGAGAATTTTCCCCGCTATCAACATCCCAAAATCGGGAACCAGAAGAGAGGAATTATTATTCGGATCGGATACGGGGAAATACCAGATGCTTCGCAGGGCACTTCACCGGATGAAACCTAAGGATGCTATGCTTACACTTCAAAAAGCATTAGATAAATTCCCAACCAATCAAAAACTTCTCACAAATATTTCCTCAATCAGAGACGGTGAATGAGATTTAATATAAGAGTCCCCGATGGTTTTAATTTCTGGCGGACAGTTTACAGTCATGGGTGGTGTGCTTTACCGCCTTTTGAAATTGACAAGAAAAATGATTGCCTGATCCGAGTCTTAGATTTTGCTTCAGAGAAAAAAGTTGTTGCGAAAATATCTTATCTGAAAAAACAAACGCTGAATATATTTTCATCTGAAAATCTCTCGAAAATTGAGAGGGAAGAAGCAGTTACTCAATTGAGAAGTTGTTTTCGTTTGGATGAAGACTATTCCGAATTTTATACTGAAGCAAATAAGAATGCCGATTTTAAATGGGTTCCGAAAGCTGGTGCAGGAAGGCTGTTGCGTGCACCGACAGTATTTGAAGATGTCGTTAAAATGATCTGCACAACGAATTGCAGTTGGGCGCTGACGGAAATCATGGTAGATAATCTTTGTAAAAAATTGGGATTCAAGTTAGACGATTCATATTTCACGTTTCCCACACCTGAGGTAATTGCTGGTTTTACGGAAAAATATCTTCGAAAAGAAATCAGAGCCGGCTACCGCGCACCATATATTCTTGAATTATCGCGAAGAATAACTAAAGGCAATATTGATATTGAAAAATGGCAAACAAGCGGGTTATCAACAGAAGAATTATTTAAAAAAGTCCGTTCTGTAAAGGGAATTGGTCCTTACGCCGCAGGAAATATTTTAAAACTTTTGGGACGATACGACTATCTTGGTATTGATAGCTGGTGCCGCGGTAAATTCTTTGAGATTCATCGAAACGGAAAAAAGTGCAGCGATAAAGTAATAGAAAATCATTACAAACATTTCGGCAAGTGGAGGGGACTCTTTTTCTGGATGGATGTTACAAAAGATTGGTATGCGAAAAAATTCCCATTTTGATAAATAACCCGTTCATAAACAACCCTTAGGCCTTAATTTAATTGGGAGTGACTATGGGAAATATTTGTTTATAAAATCCTAATTATTATATTCAATGCGAAAGTATAGTGGGATCTAATAACATTTTTATTTCTCACAGGTTACCGGGATAGCGAAGTATCCGACAGAATTGAATTGAATAAATTTTTTTAATAAACTATTATAAACAATTCAGAAAGGATTTCCTTATGACGGAAGCTCAAAGATTCATGCCGAAATATTCGGGAGTTCTAATTCTCATAATAATCAATTTTATATTAACAGGCAGTTTATTTTGCCAATCCTCTTCTGATGATGTAGTTCATTTGAAAAATGGTGGAATGGTACGCGGAACAATTTTTGAACAGGTACCAAATAGCTACATCAAAATAAAAACATTGGAAGGTAAAGTGAAAACATATAAGATGAGTGAAGTGTCTAAGGTAACTAAGGCAGAGGGCAAAGATGTTCAGAAAAGCCCTATGCAACAACCTGAGGTACAACCGAAAGTATTGGAACAGAAACATGAAGTAAAATCTGATAAATCAAATAAACCGAAGGATGATGTAATTGAACCGGTGAAAAATGCCGGAGTTAGTCAGCGGAAATCTCCAACTACCGCTTTCGTTTTATCGGTGCTTGTACCTGGAGGGGGACAATATTATAACGGAGAATATGGTAAAGGCGCCATCATGACGGGTGTTGCAGCTGCCGGTGTTGTTTTAATTTTTGCCGCCGGATATGAAGATGTTTTTGTTAAAGACGACTATTATTGGGCTTCGTATGGTTACTGGACAACCGAATCCACTCCGTGGTTATCTGTAGGTATCGGAATGATTGTTGTATCAAGTGTCTGGTCAATGATAGATGCACCGTTATCTGCACGCAAAATTAATCAGTCGGCAGTTCTCTCTGAGAATCCATATTTATTCAAATATAAATCCGATAAATATCTTTTAGGATGCGATATTGTTCCAGCAAGGACAGGCTGGAAATTGAATGCGACTTTAATTTTTTAAAGAGAATATAAAAATAATTCTTTTTAAGTGGATGATTTTGGTCTGTTGTAATATCCTAAAATAATTCCAAGCATAACCGACCAGATTGCTGCCAAACCAATTTGAAATGGTCTCGGCAATATGAACGTAATTGTATGTGCAGGTATCCAGAACCATAGCAGCGAAAGCAATCCTTTATCAAGATTATTCCAGTTCTTTTCTTTAGCAATTGCGTTATCTAAAATCCTGTGCATTATCACCAGAAATGGTCCGAACTGCAAATTCATCGAGATCGAAATTGAAAGCGATCTGGTAAATAAATTTAACTCAGGCAATAAATTATGCAGCACTAAACTATCCACAAACCCCTGGAAACCTATAAATGCATATTTAATACAAACAGCTAAAGCCGACCATTCCAGCATTTTCAGTAATAAAACCCGGAAGGCAAATGGGAAATATATTTTCCGCACAACGATCCATTTTGAAATCATATCTCCAAGCGTACCGAGGAAAGCAAATTGAATCATGGCCGAAATAATCGGGTACTCAGAAACAATATTTATATACCAATTCATTTTTAAAAGATGGGATTAAATTTCCGTGGAGGGGGAAAAGATGGTTTCACGTTTTAATTAATTTATCAACTCGAAAGCAGGCGGTCCATCAATGCCAACAATTCATCAACATCGCATGGTTTATCAAGGAATGCTTCGGCGCCGTTTTTCTTTGCTTCAAGGGCATTCGTTATATCTGCGAATGCAGTGAGTATGATTACTTTTGTTGCGGGATAATGTTTCTTGATATATTTTAAAACATCCAGGCCGTTCATCTTCGGCATTTTAATATCGAGAATAGCAAGGTCGAATTGTTTTTTCTGGACATGTTTTACTGCCTCAGCACCATCATAAGCGGCGGTTACCTGATAACCGGCACGGGATAGCTCTTTAGAGAGCAATGTTACCAGATCAAGATCATCATCTGCGGCGAGTATTTGATATTTAGGATTCATAAAAGTAATCTTATTTTTGCAATAAATATACGAATTTTAATTTCATCTGCAAATATTTTCCTTGACGAGCAGGTTATATTTTTATATCTTATTGGGTTATTTATTACAGAATTATTGGGTAGCCGCAATCCTTCGGACTGTGTCCTCAGGACAACGGCTTCAGCTTGCGTGTTGAAATCATAGGTTCGCAGACATTCCGCCTGAGGCGGATGAGCCTACGGCTCAAAAGTCTGCGGCTACCGAATTTATTTTAAATGAAGAATGGATTTTCAATGCATTACTTACTGTTTTATGAAGCTGTTAAAGATTACGCCGCACTTCGGTTACAATACCGTGAGGCACATTTAGCTTATGCCAAAAAAGCAGTTGAGAGGGGAGAACTTCTGCTTGGCGGGGCTTTTGCTAACCCTGTTAATGGGGCGGCACTTTTATTCAATGCCGACAGTCCAAAAGTTGCCGAAACGTTTGCAATGAACGATCCGTATGTTGTAAACGGATTGGTGATTAAATGGCATGTTCGGGAATGGACAACAGTTGTTGGTCCATGGGCGGCGAAATATGTAAATGTGAAATGGGCATAATCAATCCACTAATGAGAACTAGGATAAAGCTCTCTATTTTACGATGCTTTCTTATTTGAAATATGTGCTGAGAGATTAATACTATTACTACTTGAATGAGAAATTAGCCGGAAAGAATAGACAATATGAAACAATTACTTGGTTTAACATTATTTCTTGCTCTTGTGATAAATTTCTCCATTGGGCAAACAGATTATTCAAAAGATACTTCTCTTGTTTTCAAAATTAACTATAATATTCAATCTTTCGATGATGAAAATGATTATCGAATTTTACTGAATTCCTTAAATGGTTTTTTAAAAACTAAGAACCAATGTGATACAAGCAATGCTTATTGGGTACAAAGTGAATTTAAAAAATACAAATATCCTTATGGAGATCTGTTCGGTATAGAATATAGCAGAAAGTATAAATCTAGTAATTTTTATAAACCCACTCTACTTCAGATTATCAATACGGAAATAACAAATCAGTATATTCTCAAGCTTGCATATACCGGACCAGACACACTAAAGGAAAGTACGATAAGGGCAATCTATAATATTATCGCAGTTAAACAATCAGATGGATCGTATCAATTTAAGAGTATGCTTGTAGAGAATACTGCTTGTTGGAATAGGACTACCATTGGGACAATTACCTACATATACAAAGATAATCTCAACCGGGAATTAGCCGAGCAAGCAAATCAATTAAATATTGAGATAGCAAAAAAATTCAATGTGACGCCGATTTCAATCGTATATTACAAGTGTAAAAATCCAATCGAGCTTGCTCGTATAAAAGGATACGATTATTGGCCTTGGATGTACATTGATACTACTGGAGGTAGAGCAGAAGGTGGGAACACAATATTTGCAGCAAACAATTCAGAATGGTTTCCACACGAGTTCGTCCATTTTTATACTCCTGAAGTAGGTATGGGTTTGCTTAGGCAAATTATAGATGAAGGATGTGCAACCTACCTAGGTGGTACAGTTGGAAAATCGGTTGAGGAAATATTAAAGACAACAAATTACTTCTACAAGAAATATCCTGAGCGGGATATCCTATATGACTTAGAGAATAATTATCGTATTAATGGCAAAATGGAAGTGCTATATCCTGTTGGTGGATTAATTTGTAAACTGATAGATGAAAAGTTGGGTTTTGAAGGATTTAAACAGATATATTATGAGACAGATTTTTATAAAGCAATTGAACGTGTGCTCGGAGTAAAAAAAGAAAATCTTGCCGACTTCCTGAAAAATGAACTTGCAAGATATAAATAAGATATCAGAGAATTATTTTTGATTAATAAGAAGTATCAAAATGCCCCAAACCAAATGGTTCGAACGAAAATTCGATTTTGACTCAACTCAAAATATATTTCCATCAATTGTCGAACGGCTGAAGGGAACACCAGTGCGGCTTGAAGAAAAAATTAAATCGTTGCCGCCGCATATCCTAACAATTAAACTTGATGGAAGCTGGTCGATAGCCGAAAATATCGGTCACCTTATTGACTTAGAGCCACTCTGGCAGACAAGATTAGAAGACTTCATCAATGGTGAAAAAGAACTTCATCCCGCCGATCTCCAAAACACAAAGACGCACAACGCCAATCACAACTCTAAACCAATATTAGAATTGCTCGCATTGTTTCGTTCTCTTCGTAGAGAAACAGTAACAATGCTTGAGAATGTTGAGGAGAAAATCGTTTTTCGAACCGCCCTTCATCCACGACTAAAAACACCGATGCGGTTGATGGATTCGTTTTTATTCACTGCTGAACACGACGACCATCATTTAGTGCGTATTACTGAAATAACAAAATTGGTTCAGATGCAAAAATCGAAGCGCCAAACAAATTAATAGAAAATTATTGAAAAAAATATCTTTATGTCTCCTCTTGTAATTTTATCTACAGTTTTAATTTCTCTTGCTCTCATCTTCTATTCAATCGGTGTATGGGCTGAAAGATTTTCAAGATATCTAAAATCCTGGCATGTTGTAACATTCTGGCTCGGATTTACTTTTGATGTGTCTGGGACGTTTGCAATGCATCGACTAGCGAAAGGACCTTTTAATATTCTTGACACTCACACACTCACAGGTCAAATTGCATTATGGTTGATGTTAGCACATGCTACCTGGGCAACGTATGTGACGCGAAAAGGGAGCGATGAGTTGAGAACAAAATTTCATCGTTACAGTTTAGTTGTTTGGTTGATCTGGCTAATACCTTATTTCGGTGGAATGTATATCGGTATGACTAATAAACCGTAATTGTGATTGTCATCCTTCACAACTTCAGGATGATATTTCAATCGTTATTGCAGCCGCAATGTTTATTGTTCTTTGTTTTCTCAAAGCATTCTTTACCTTCATTAAAAGAAAAGTAAGCAAGTCCTAATGTGCCTATCGCATCGATGTAAGGAATTTTTGTAATCTCATATATCGCACTTGAGACAAGCAAAACTACAGACATGTAAATGCAAATCTTTGTACAGCGGGCATCGGCAAGAATCGCTTCGGAATTTAATTTGTTGCCAATCTTCATCTTCCCAATAATCAACGCCCACATTATTGCTATTGAAATGATTGCGATTATCACTCCCCAAAAAGTTGATTCCGGCTTGTGGCTTGTAAAAATATTATAAACTCCTGTGATTACAAGTCCGGCGGCAAGAATATAAAATGCCGCACCTGTAATTTTTAAAGCGGTTCGTTCAAAGTTATCGCGGTTCCCATCCGGTTGATGCCAGATACGCAAAACCATATGCGCAATGCCTAAACCGGAGAGCGCTTCTATAAAACTATCCAAACCAAAACCGAAGAGCGCTAAGCTTTCGTCGTGATAACCGAAATATGTGGAGATAATTCCTTCAGCAATATTGTAAACGATTGTGAAAATTGCCAGCGCAAATGTAAACCGGTAATATCTGTCAACTTCACTTTTATCGGAGGATCGCACGTTTACTCGCAAGGTACGCGTTGTTTGAATAACGGATTATTTACTTGCCTGGAATTCTGAGATGAGAGATTGAAACAATTCTTTAACGGATGTGATTCGTGTAGCTTTGAAAGCATTAGAGCCGGCGAAGGCGTAACCTTTTTCAAAATTTCCTTTTAGAGCGTTTATCAAAGCGGTGATGATGCAATATGGACTGCTGGAAACCTCGCATGTCTTAATGCATTGGAACGGACATTGTAACGGCTGCCTTTTGCCTTGCTTTACTTTCTCAAGAAAATTACTGCTGATTGCTCTGCCCGGCATTCCGACAGGACTTTTAATAATTTCAATATCTTCGCTCTTAGCATCGATATATGATTGTTTAAATTCGTCGGATGCATCGCATTCGTCGGTTGTAACAAATCGCGTTCCCATTTGAACACCTGACGCGCCAAGCTGCATTATGTCGTAAATATCTTTGCCTGTATAAATTCCGCCTGCGGCAATCACAGGTATTTGTTGATTGTAGGCTTCTTCAATTTGTTTCACTTCATGAACAACTTCGGGTATCAGTTTTTCCAGCGAATAATTTTCATCTTCAATCTGTTCAGGTTTGAATCCAAGGTGACCGCCTGCTTTTGGACCTTCTACAACTATAGCATCGGGGAGATAATTATAATTTTTCTTCCATTTTTCGCATATGATTTTTGCGGCACGTGCAGACGAGACGATTGGAGCTAATTTTGTGCTGCTGTCTTTCTTTAAGAATCCGGGCAGATCAAGTGGCAAACCGGCTCCAGCGAATATGATATCGGCTTTCTCGGCAATGGCGGTTTTTACCATGTCGGCAAAATTCGACATTGCGACCATCACGTTAACGCCAATAATGCCCGAACTTTTTTCGCGCGCTTTTCTCAGTTCTTCCTGCAGTCCGTGAATGCTCGCCTCTAAAAAATCTTTCGAAAATTCTTTATATAAAAGTCCTAATCCGGCGCTGGAAATTACACCGACACCGCCTTCGTTGGCTACGGCTGCTGCTAATCCGGAAAGTGATATGCCGACTCCCATTCCGCCTTGAATGAGAGGAATTGGAACATTTAAGTTACCGATTTGTAATGATTTCATCTATTCTCATATTTTCGTATTTATAAGATAATCAAATTCAACCAGAATAAATAATTATTCAACTTTATTTATTTGCGGTAAGAGTGTACAAAAGAGCGAAGATTCTGGTAAGCATTTACCAAAGTAATTAAATCTTGCAATTACATTTTTTATTGCGCAATAATTTCCGTTGTGTGCGCGGAGTGTCGACAAATATATTTTGTTTTGATAATCCTTTTGCGGCTCGTTTATCTAACGGACTTTTATGATTGTATCCGCGGTGCTGCATTTCGTAAATTAATAACTCATGCCTGTTATAAAGTGCGTGTAGTTTACCCACCCATCGTAATGTTTCCGGGTGATGGCTATAACCTTTTTTCTTTTTAGTGAGAACGGACCAGATTGCATGCAATTCGCGGTGCTCTCCTAAAAGATGCTGCCGGCATAATATTTTGGGTGGAAGATCCCAGATACGCATTCTTTATCCTAAAGCCGGCGCTATCAACAAACCGATTGCATATGTTACAGCCGCTTCCCCTAAACCCACTAACGTCATCTCTGTGCCGCTTTTAAGCCATGATCGTCCGGTAACTACCACTTTAGATGCACCTACAACAAAATGTGCCAGTGTGCTGACGATAAATGAAATGATCAATCCTTCCATGCCGGAGAAGAAAATAAATGGTATTACCGGTACTGCCGCTCCAATTGCAGTGCTGATTGTTGCGCTTGTTGCAGCTTTCCATTGATTGGGAAATGTTTTTTCAGAAAGACCAAGTTCCTCGTGTGCAAGTGTTGTAAGAAGATGGTCGGGCTGTTCGGCTAATTTTTTTGTCATTGCCTTTGCTTCTTCTTCAGTAAATCCTTTGAGTTGATAGAAGAGTTCCATCTCTTCAAGTTCTTCCTGAGGATTTTCTTCTATTTCCCGTTTTTCTTTTTGAATTTCGGCTTCGTAAACTTCGCGTTCCGATTTTGTTGCAAGGTAAGCGCCGCTTCCCATAGAAAGGGCAGAGGCAACCAATGCTGCAAACCCGCTTAGCAAAATGAATTCGCTGTTAGCGCCGGTAGCGCCAGCCACTCCGCTAACAACTCCGAATGCCGCGCCTAATCCGTCGTTCACGCCATAAATTGCCTGACCAATCCATCCGCCTGCCTGTACATGCCATTTTTCTCTGCCGAGGATTTTTTCGAGACGGCTCTGAGGAAGATGCGATGTTGAGGGATGGCTGAATTCTTCAAGCACTTTACTGTGAACATGTTCTTCTTTTTGTGCTTCGAGTATTGAACTTTTATCAGTTTCTGATTGAGCGTTATTAAGTAAAACATCATAAAGCTTATCTGCTTGTGATTCACCGGCTTCAAGCATTTTTGCAGCAACCTCGGAGTCACTTTTCAATAAAATCCAACGCCTGAATCGTTCGGTTATCGATTCGGAAAATTTATCCGTTTGAATATCAAACTGATGTAATCTATTTGCCCATGTTTCTGCATGACGCTCCTCGGCTTCTGCCATTCTGATAAGAATATTCTTCTTCTGAGGATTCTTCTCGCGTTCAGCTAATGCGCGATAATTGTGGGCGCTAAGCATTTCATCCCGCCATGCTTGCTTCAATCCTTTTATAAAATCTTTTTTATTTTCCATAATCAAACAATTAAAAAGTAAAAAGTAAAAAGTAAAAAGTAAAAAGTAAAAACAACTAACTACTAACTACTAACTAATAACCAATAACCAACATCGAATATCCCACATCTCACATCTCATAACTCATCCCTCATCCTTCATCCTTTTAATTCATCCTTCCTCATCAATCACCCACGGCTCAAGCAATTTATCTGTCAGACCGTCCAAAAATCTCGATGGTTTTGTGAGGATTGTGCCGCTTTCGCGATCGTAGATATTAATTGGATAAGTTATAAATAAATTTTCTTTCGCGCGCGTGCAAGCCACATACATTAAACGACGCTCTTCTTCAAGCTCATCGATATTGTTAACGGAATACATAGTAGGGAAGCGGCCGTCGAGGGCATAAATAATAAACACCGAATGCCATTCCAAACCTTTGGCGCTATGAATTGTTGAAAGCGTCAGATGTTCATCATCGCTTCCGGGTGTTTCAATATCTGCGATACTCTCATTGGGCGGTTCAAGCGCGAGATCAGTGAGAAACGTACCTGTATCCTTGTAACGTTCGGCTATCTGTTCAAACATCTCAAGATCTTTTTTCCGTTTTGTATGATCGTCGAATTTCTTTTTCATCATCGGATGATAATAAGTTATAATTCGAGATGCTTTTTCAGACGGAGGAAATTTGTCGACTGAAATAGATTTTAGAAGTTCAAATAATTCTTTGACATTTTGCGGATAATGGTTATAATCTTTCCAGAATGAAGACACATGAGAATCTGCCCGGTGGTGGAGAATATCATCTATTATTTTTTCGGCAGATCGAGGTCCGATCCCATCTATGAGAAGCAATATCCTGTTCCAAGCCACAACATCTCTTGGATTTTCCAGCACCCTTAAATAGGCAATCATATCTTTCACATGAGCGGTTTCAATAAATTTGAATCCACCGAATTTTGTGAAAGGAATATTCGATTTTGCAAGCTCAATTTCCAGATCGAAAGATAGGAATGATGACCGGAATAGAACTGCTATCTCTTGTAAAGGAACTCCTTCTTCGCGGAGCTCAAGAACTTTTTGAACTACGAATTTTGACTGAAGGTTTTCGTTTTCTGCGATCACAAGCTGTGGTAAATTTCCAACGCTTTTATTGGAGTGGAGAATTTTTAAATATTTATGACGGGGATTCATGGCTGTGCTTTGCTGAAAACTCCGAATAAAACCACATTCATTTTACCGAAAACAGTTTGTTCAATCTGCCCGCCTAAAACTTTCATGGTTCCGTTTGCATTGTACCATATTGCAGGTGTGTCGTCCTTCTTACGTTCATCAGCTACGACAAAATTGCTGAGCGATTTTTCCGGATTGATATTGCCGCTGATTATGATCGGATAAGTTGAAAAAGTTTTAGGTAATTGTTCTATAGATTTAATTATTTTCGAAATATCCGCAGGAGTTGCCTTATCGGTAATTTGCGTACTCACAACAACAACACTTTGCGCTCCACAGTCAACTATGGTTTGCATGGCAGCTTCGAAACCCGTTGATTTGATATTATCAAACTGCAGATTTTCGCTTGAGCGTATCGGATAAATTGTAAATATTCCGTTACCTGATTGTCTGCCCGATAAAGTAATAGTTTCACCGAATGCCTTCCGCATCTCGGCATCTATAGCAAGCTGATCTACTATATCTATTCGGGTTTTTAATTCCGGATAACGTGTGATTCCCTGCATCGTTAGAATGTCTATTGAATCGTGTTTTAATTGCGAAGCGAATTTTTGTATTTCGCTCTTTTCGATTTTCTTTCCATACTTAGAAATATCGATGCTCGCGATTCTTAAGTTTATGTCGGGAACAACTTCTTTGCGAACGGGTTGGGGTGGAAGTGGGACTTCTTTTAGAACCGGTTTTTGAGGCGGGCAGCCCACAAATGTAAGCGCCAGTAATATGAACAGAATGATTTTTATTTTCATTGATTATTCTATCGCGTGTTTTAAAATTTCGTTTGCTACGTTTAAGATCGATTGTGTGCTTCTATAATTCTCTTCAAGTTTGATAATATTGCAGTTCGGGAATGTATCGGGGAAATCTAATATGTTCCTGATTGTCGCCCCGCGGAAAGCATAAATCGCCTGTGAATCGTCTCCTACAACCATCAAGTTCCGATGTTTGTATGTGAGCAATTTTACCATCTCTGCCTGAAGTTTGTTGGTGTCTTGATATTCATCGACCATAATATATTTATAATGGTTTGATGTTTCTGATCTAACAGGCTCGTTTTGATTCAACAATTTATTGAAATTCAGAAGAAGGTCGTCATAATCCATTGTGTTGTGAGTCTTTTTATATTCTGCATATAAATCGTGCACTTTCTTTATATCCGGTTCATCATCAAGGTAGTGAGGATAATCGATACTAAGTAAGTTGCTTAGTGAAACCATAGTATTGACCGAGCGGCTATAAAGATCGTACAAAGTTTCTTTTCTTGGAAATCTTCTAGTACGCGTATCTAACTTCAAACGTGTTCTGATTAGATTCATTACATCTTCGGCGTCTCCCTGATCGAGGATCGTGAAATTGCGCTCATAGCCGATTAGGTTGGCATATTTCCGTAGAATTAGATTTGCAAAAGAATGAAATGTACCGCCCGATATTTTTTCGCAGCGATGATCGAGCAATACGGAAGCCCGTCGAAGCATTTCCTGTGAAGCTTTCCGCGTAAATGTGAGAAGCAGTATATGCTCTGGTTTGACGCCAAGTTCGACAAGGTAAGCCACTCTGTAAACAATTGTTCTGGTTTTGCCTGTACCAGCACCAGCGATTACAAGTTGAGGTCCGTTAATCGATGTGATCGCTTCGTATTGTTCCTTGTTCAGTTCGTTCTTGTAATCGATTTGGAATCGTTGTGGGTGAACGATGTGTAGTTCGTTAGCCGGTTTTTTAATTGTGTATTTTTTCATAATTGCATAAGAGCGAAGAGCTTAGAGCTTAGAGCTTAGAGCTTAGAGCTTAGAGCTTAGAGCTTAGAGCATAGAGCTATGAGGGTAGAGAATGTTAAATCGGATATAACACAGCTATTCAAGAACTCTATACTCAAGCACTTAAAGAATATATTAAAAGCTTAAAGAAATGGCAAAGGCAGACGCTGAAGAAGAATCTGCCTTTATGTGCTAATAGTAAGAGTAGTGTGTTGCTGCTATTTTTATTTTATAGTCTCTTGACTCCATTTAACTAAACCGATTTTTATCAGATCGCTGATGAATCTTACTACAACCGAATCTGGAATGGTTCTATATTCTGCGGTTAAAAAGTTTCTGATTTCGTATACTTTCCATTTACCATTGATCAAATTTACAAGCTCAAACCGTTCAGTTTCATTTAATATAAAATCACTTGTTTCGTACCATGCTGCATCTTTGGAAGGGAGTTTACTCCAGGGAAGACGCAAATCAAGCGGACCTCGTGTTAACCTTACCGGGACTCTTTCGTCCCGTTCGCTGTTTACCGATGGTGGAGTTGCGGATGAGTAACCATTTTCTTCTGCATGAGACCGTGTCAAACCGAATAGAAATTCAAATCGCTTTCCATAATGACCGTCAATTTGTTCAAATGCCTTAACGAGCTCAGAATTATTATTGAAAAATTGTAAAGATCTCACCGCATCAGTTTCATTCAGGTACTGATACTGTAACGCGTTGTCAGATTCTGCCCAGCTTAACGATAAATCTTTAATTTTGGAAGAGAAGATTTTGGAGCGAACCTGCCGTGCCATCTCGCCGAAACGTCTGTATGAATTTGATTTCACTAATTCGTATAAATCGAACGATTCCAAATCCGATAAATTTGCTAAATACCAGATCGAAGAAGCTGCAATCATCTCGGCTCGTTGCAGTTCGGTCGGATCAACATTCTCGGGTGTATCATATGTGGTATGATGGGTGTAATCAGAATGTGAGAGCATCACAGTTGGAATTTTTCTATCGAGAAGCATCATGTGGTCGCTTCCACCCCGATACGGTACGACTCTATAATTGAATTGAGATTTGCTTCCTGTTTCAATCTTGATGTTCATTTTATCTACCATACCTGCCATGTTTTCAACGACATCATTGATGCAGGATGTTACCGACCGCGGTGTTTTAATTATATACATTTTTGAGTGAAGAAGTTCTGGATTCTCACCAACCATATCCATATTAATTGCAGCAATTGTTTTACCGTTCAATGCAGGACTTGCAAATTCCGGATGGGCATCTATATATGCCATTGTTCCATACCATTCAGGGACCCATAAAAATTTTATGGTTTTGTTCGGCACCGGAAGTTTTCTTTGTCCGATCAATTCTTTTAACGTTCTTGCAATATCTAAGTTCGCTGCTGAACCGCTTGCATTATCGTTTGCACATTCCTTCGGATGATCGAGATGTGAGATGAAAACCAATTCGGTTGCATTTGGCTGTTTCCCGTTTATTTGTGCAACTACAACTTTCATCGATGAGGGAAATAATCCTTTTCCCACAACTTTGCCATGAAGAACTACTTTTGTTCCGTTCGCAATAAGCGATTTTATTTTTTCTCCTTGTGCATTGGAAATATTAAAACCGAATGTAACTTTTTTCAATTCTTCAGTTCGGGGCCAAATACCTGTATATCGGATCATATCCGTATTCTCACGGCCTCTTTTATCATCGAGGTAACTTATAACCGCTTTTGCACCATATTTTATCACTGCAAGCCGGTGAACATCTTCACCACTTCCGGTAGCTAATACGAATTTACCCTTGACATTTTTACCGGCATAATTACTGTCGGCAGTTCCGGCATCCACCGAAATCACCTCGGCAGTAAGATCGCCTGGATTAGAATATGTCATCAGACTCATAGCAACATCGGGGTAAGAAACAAGTTTAAGTTGTTCCGGTTCAACAATGCTCAGCTCGGCGGAGGAAATCTCCCAGCCCGAAGGTGACTGCCATGTTTGATATTCTTTCTTTCCATCTGATTGGAAAGATTCAATGTACGCATCAGTCTCAGTGTATCCGTACTCTCTTAATTTCTCAAGCACATAATTTGCAGCATCATCATAACCAGGTGATGCCTGAACCCTATGAAAATTAGAAATTTGAGTAACGTGAATTTTTGCTTTTTCTCCGCTGAGTGTATTATTCAAAATATCCCTTACATAAGGATCCAGCAACTCTTTTGTTTCCTGTGAAAAACTGAGGGATGAAAAAATAAATAATAATAAATAAATCTTTTTCATTGTGATTCAATCATGTTGTGGAAGTTAAGTTATCTTACTGAAGATAAGAAAAAAAAAGAGATCTTTAAAATCTGACTATTTTAGAAATGGATGTTAAGTCCGGAATAATTATTCGGTTACGGAAGTATTATAATATTTGAATAAGTAAGATTGACTGCCATAAAGCTCCAGACGGAGAATCATTCGTATAATAATATATAGTTGTTGAATTATGATCATTAGAAGTATCAAGAGTAGATTGCGTTCGGAATTAGAGGATGATAGGATATTATATAAGAATAAAACAGCGGCACCAAAAACGAAATAGAAAATGCTTATTCCGAAAGTTTTTCCAAAATGTTTAAATGTGAATTTAAATCCCTCCATCAATGCCCGCCGGCTGCTTCTGATATCGAACATCACAATCTGAATACGTGAATAATCAAAAACTAAGTACGCAATTATTAAACCGATATATCCCATCCCGATTTTTATCCACTCTCCCCAGAAAGCAATAGGTTGATATGGATCGTTGCCGTAAATCAGATATTGGATTCCAGTCACGGCAAACTGAATACAATAAAAAATTATAAACAAAGGAATGCACCATAAAAACAGTCGGATAAATCTCCCGAAATATTTACCGGAATCTCCCCAGAATTGTGAAGATTGAAATCTTCCATGATGAATGAATAATGAAAAAATCCCGCCCGACAAGAATAATCCAAATATCCAGAAAAGAATCGGAACAAATATTATTAAACCTCGTACTCCGGCAATTGCATTTTGGTTTTTAATTATGAATTCAAAAACAAAATCGATATCCATTGAAGAGGCAATTTCTTTTCCCATAACAGTATAACCGATGAATTTACCGATTATAAAACGGAGTGGAATCATAATAAGAAAACCACCGATCAGGTTAATTAAGTAATAAATAATTATCACTTTTTTATTCCGGAATGCAGATTCGATTCCGTTTAAGATACTTTTTATTATCATAATTGTTCCCGATTATTTATAGAAAATAATTGAAAAACGTAAATAGATGTAAAAACTCTGGCATATCAAGTATAAATTGAGTCCAGAATAAAATTCGAGCCGAAAGTTTGGTCACTGAGAGTGTTTGGGCTTCGAGAGTTTTTCCGTTGTTCGAGTAATTTATATCAAGCGGTATTTTGTGGTCGGGGTCGACTGTTGCCGAAACAAGCTTCGAATTTTTTGTATATCTGTATTTTATCCAGAGTTCTTTTCCATCCCAATGTTCACGGATTTTTTCACCGTTTTCAAAAACCACTTCTATTTCAACCGGAAAGATAAAAGATCCTAATCGTCTGACTTTTACTTCACTTAAATATATTTTTGAAGAATCTTCATCGTTTTCATTTTCTGCTTTGAACTCAGTGCCATCGAGTGCATCCTTGATAGCCCTATTAAAATCGAATCCTTGATTCTCCATTAATAATTTTGACGAAACAGCATCTACGCTGTAATCGAGAACAGAATTTGTATATAATGCCTGATTGAAGAACCAGTCGAGGTTTTGTCTGGTTCCATCAATGTTGTTCGTTGTATTTAAAGATGCCTTGGAGTAATTGGCTTCATCTTTGGAAGGAGGGGAAGTAGAATATATTTCATTAGCTACGTCGATAAAATCTTGACTCTTAGGATGCTTGAATCGCCATTTTTCGGAATATGTACGGATGATTTTAAACATCGTTTCCTTGCCGACAAAGTTTTGTAATGTAGTAAGGAAAAGAGATGGTTTCATATATGAGTTTACGCCGTAACTTCCACCGGAGTAATATTTCCATGAATAACGAACCGTAGGATCTAAATCTGTAATCGAACTGTATTGGAGATGTTGAAATTGGATGTCATTAATTTTTATGCCGAATATATCTATGAAATTTCCGTTGGTTCCGTATGCCGACTCAATAATTTGATTTTCGGTATAGGTATTGATTCCCTCGTCCAACCAGCTTTCTTCAAATTCATTTGATGCTACAAGATGATACCAATAGTTATGACCGAATTCATGTATGATAACCATTTCTGCTGTACGCACACCGGCAGGAAGTCCGTAAATAGTTCCTGCTGTAATGAGTGTCGGATATTCCATACCGCCTGAACCGCCCGCACCTCTCCTTGGATCGACAACTGTTAAATTCGGGTATGGATAATCTCCGTACCAGTTTTGAAAATACTCCACAGCAATTTTTGCTGCTTCGAGGTGCCTTATACCTTGATCGGCATGGTCGGGTTGCATTAGAACTCTTATATCGACATCCTGAGCTTTCCCTTTGAATTCAACAAACTCCGGACTGGTTGTCCACGCAAAATCATGCACATCTTCCGCGTGATATGTATGAGTGGCAGTACCATCATTATTTTTACGTATTCCGGTTTGAATACCGGTAGCACCCACAATATTTTTCTCAGGCACGGTGATGTTTACATTGTACACGCCGAAATCGGCAAAGAACTCAGAGTTTGCATGATATTGATGACAATTCCATTTTCCATCGATATACACACCCACTTTGGGGAACCATTGTCCGACAAAAAAATATTCTTCTTTTGCACCCGATCTTGCAAAAGGAGGTTCCGGCAGAAGAGCAATGAAATCAATATTCAGTTTTATGGAGTCTCCGGGGTTGAGAGGTTTTGGCAGCTTGATTCTGAAGACAGTTTTATCGTCTATATTGTCATCATCCGGCTGAATGAATTGCATTTGTCCGGTTAAATCTTCTCCGGAAGATAATTTAATTTTTTTTATTTCGCTGAAACCCCATCCATCTTTTTCGATTTTGAAACCACGACCCATTCCTCCAGACTCTTTCATAAAAGTTGATTTGTTATTCCGGAAAGCATTCAAATATAAATGAAACTGCATTTCGGAAATCCGGTCGGTTGTTTTGTTGAACCATATTATTGTTTCATTTGCATCTAATAATCTTTTGTTAACATCAAGTTTTACATCGATGTTGTAGTTTGCTATGCGCGGACTTAACGGTTTTGGAAATATTACGGGTTGGCAATAAACAATCGAATTAATGAGGAGAAGAAAAAGTGTGAATGATCTTGAAATTGATTTGCACTTCAAAATCAATTTATTCGTTAACATAAAAGCTCCAGCAAGAAATTATTACCCAATCAATCTTTAACTATTACGAGGCATCTGGCAAGAATATCGTGCAGAGCCTGCTTTTGTTGTGTGAATGCTGCCATGATGTAACCTATGCTTAAAGTAAGTCCGGAAAGAATTTTCCCGAAATACCTGCCGGTTGCTCTTCCGAATGAAATCCGGTTGCCCTGAATATCTGTGACTTTTATTCCTAGTGCCATTTTGCCTAATGTTGCACCTTTCATTGATTCCATCAATGCATAATACAGCCATTCACCGATGATAACAGTCAGAATCATTGTCAGATATGCACCGATCAACCAGATTAAAAATCCGACAGATGGATCGAACTCTTCATTCCATAAACCGATTCCCATCATTGCGAGGAACGGAATGACGATAAAAATTCCGAGCACTCCCATAACCATCTGATCGATTATGTATGCCAAAAATCTTCTCCAGAATCCTGCATAATGAAATGAAGCTGCTTGTTGAAAAACAGGCTGAGGTATTTGTGTTTCCATAGTGACTCCTTATTTTAATTTGTCTATAGTAACGCAAAATAAAATGAAATGTTACAACTACTTAAAAGACGATCTTAACAAATTAACGCAATTATCAACGTCGACAGCTTGTTTGATGAATGATGTTACATTTTCCAAACCTTCAAACACTAATTCTGTTTGCAATGTTTCAATGACAGGTTTCCAAAATTCACCAACTACAATTACCGGTTTAATTTGCATTTGCGATTTGTTCATGAATTCCCAAACCAAAGCAAATTCTAAAAGCGTACCTGTGCTTCCGGGCAGAATTACAAAGCCATCACCTGTTTCAACTAACTTTAACAACCGAGCTATCAAATTTTTTTCATGAATAACACGATCATTATATTTATTTGGTATCCGGCTGAAAGTTTCGACAGTTATTCCAATAGTTTCACCATTAGCTTCTTTCGCACCGCGGGATGTTGCTTCCATAATTCCGCCATACCCGCCGTTGCAGATAACATAACCAGCTTGTGCAAGCAATTTACCAAGTTCATAGGCTGTCCTATATTCTTTACTGCCTTCGTCCGGCTTCGAGCTTCCGAATATCGTTACTATTTTCTTCTTTTGATCCATGTTTCAAGTTTTAGGTTTCACGTATTGAAGATATGGTTTACGTTATTATCGATTACGATTCAATATTCAACACTCCTTGCTCTTTGCTCGATACTCAAATCTAACATCTCAAATCGAACATTTCATATCTATTCTAAAAATTCCCAGCTTACACCGAATCGCATCTGGCGTTCGGGCATCGGATAAAAATTTTGCATAATGTATTGACGGTTAAAAACATTATCCCAAATAAGATGAATATAAGCTTGTCCGATGTGAGCTAATATAACTAGATCAAAACAATTGGTTGGTTGGATAGAATAACCGTCCGCCGAGGGGAGATAAGTTCCGGTTTCCTGATTGAATTCAAAAGCATCGTATCGGCTGAAATATTTTCCTCTGAAACCGAATTTTAGATCAAGTTCGTTATTGAGAATTTTATCACGGTAATAAATTCCTCCAACCATATTCCAGCGGGGAATTGAGTTTTCGGTTTTAGAATTTTCAACTATATCTAAATATCCACCGTTAAATTCAAGCAGGAAAACCCATAATTGGATATTAGTTCGGAGAGAAAGTCCACGAACTATTTTTTTAAATCCGCGGGAATAATAATAAGGTGATGCGGAAGAAGTATCAGTCGTTGAAATATTTATTGCATTCCAGATTATTCTATTGAATCCGGTTAATTCAAAATTAATGTTCTTCTCAGGATTCCACGCCAAACCGATCTCAAGAAGATGATGCCGTTCAGGATCATTATTTAAATTTGATGAAATAATCGTATCGATTCCTGAGAGTTCTTGAAACAGCGGTGACCTGTAAGACCGCGAATATCCACCCTTAAGAGTCAAAGACCCGGTGATCTTAAATTTTGCATCGCCGCCAAATGCTAATAACGAGGTATGATTATAATAATCGATGCGTCCAAACGAAGAGACGTCGAATTTGTGAAATATATTTGTTTCACCTATCGCATACAGACTTGATGAAGTCATATCCTGTTTTTGAGAGGCGGGGGAGTTCAGAATTTTGTGCGAGCGGATTTCTGCACCAAAATTAAAATTACTCCTGTCGACCGAAAAATTTTGTGTGAGCTTTGCACCATACCAATTCGAAACGAATTTATTATCCGAAAAAATGCCGTTGGGAATTATTTTATTTTCGAGGTCCCGGTCCAATCTCACATTTGATGTGTAAAAGAGTGTCAGCATGCTAACAGCATTGGAATCAGGGAACAATCGGAGTGCAGTGCCTGCCTGAACGTCGTGTCTGGTAATTTTTTCATATGCATCTGTATTGCGGACTGTTGCCTGAAGAACTTCGTATCTCAATGAATCGGGTGTTTTTGAGATATTCACCCCCTGCCAAATACCAAGCAGAGTTTGGTTATACATTTCGGAAGCAAAAATATTCACATTCTCATTGATGTTATATCTGAGTTTTACTCTTGCATTCCATCCATCATAATTTTCATTTAAGAATCGCTGACCATAAACCATATGTTGTGTGCCGGCAGTAATATTTAAACCTCGGATGACATCTTGACTGACTAACCCGTCGACAATGTTCAATCCATAACCCGATTCGCTGTATCTTAATCTTGAATATGGTTTTATTGCTTTTTTATTTTTAGTTATGAAATTTATTGCGGCACCGGTTCCATTCAAACCGTAAATAAACGATCTTGGTCCGGATATTAGTTCAATTTTCTCAATCGATTCCGACGGGAAAAGATAGATATTGTATTTACCGCTGAATGGTTCGTTCAACTGAATTCCATCGGCTAAAAAAGAAATGTTTCTTTGATCTATTCCGAAGATGTTAATATCAGAGAGGGGACCCAGACTGCCAAAGTCGCGTATAAAATAACCGGACTGAGTTTCCAGCAAATCTCCGATATAACGGTAGTTGCTGAAATTGATAATAGAATCGGCTAAAAAAATCGAAGCAGTATCAGTTTTGCTTAAAGTCCCGATATTTGGAATCGGTTGTAAGTATCGAAAAGCAGTTGTGTCGGCAACGGCTGCCGAATCATTAGAAATAGATTGGGAAAAGATGATAACCGGACAGCTTATTAGGATGGTGCAAATTAATATTAATCGCAATGGTAATCCATTATTTTTTCATTTGAAAAAATATATCGAAAAGGGTAAAGAGATGCAAGAAAGTGATAAATATAAAATTCTTCCAATGTTGTTTGATAAATTATTCAGGATCAAAATTGGGAGGTGTAATGAAAACTTTATATTTGGTTTTAAGTCGTTCAGCCGCTCTTACCGCTTTTTGTTCTTCCAAGAAAAATCCATAAACTGCCGATCCGCTACCTGACATTTGAGCGAATGATGCTCCTTCGGAATAAAGCATCAGCTTTGCGAAACCGATCTGTTTATGCTGGTGGAGAACAACCGGCTCAAAGTCGTTCACCAGATTATGATTGAGTTCATGAGAGTTATGAATATTTTTTAGAAGAAAATCTTTGAGAGTGATATGAGATGTTGGATGTGAGATGTGGTGGGAGTGTTCAGCATTTAATGATTGATACGCCCATGAGGTAGAAACATGAATATCGGGATATAGAATTACAATCCAGTAGGGAAGTGGTAGCGAAAAATATTCAAGTATTTCTCCTCTTCCTGTTGCATGTGCCATACCCGGTTTAAGGAAGTAAGGAACATCTGAGCCGAGTTTTAATGTAATCGATTTCAGTTCTGCTTCTGTAATTTTGAGATCCCATAATTTTATTAGTCCGAGGAGTGTTGCCGCAGCATCCGAACTTCCTCCGCCCATTCCTGCACCTATCGGAATATTTTTTTGAAGTTTTATTTTTACTCCGTTATTAAGATTATAATGTTCGTTGAAAAGCTTTGCCGCTTTAATGCAGAGATTGGATGGATCGGAATTCAAATTCAATTCGTTGGAACTGAAGCTGATTCCGTTATCTTCTTCCAAGATAATTTCATCAAAAGGATTAACCCGGACGAATACAGTTTCCAGATTATGGTAACCATCAATCCGGCGGTCAAAAATTCTAAGTCCTAAATTAATTTTGGCATATGCTTTTACTGATATCATTCGATATAAAATATATGATATTTTTCCATGTAATTATCGGCACTCAATTTACAAAAAAATAGATTAATCTGCATAATTAAGCTAAAATTAGAATGCTCCCGATCTGATTAATTTTGCAGTTGTTTTTATCGAAATCATTTATTACAATATTCGCAGTATCGTTGTTCTCCCCACCGATCTGGATGTTACACCCAGGTAGTTCGATGGATGGAAGTTGAAATACATTATGTAAGTATTAAATTCTTATTCTTCCAATCAACAACCAAGGAGTTGCTATGAAACATCTTTTTAAAAACCTTGCATTTGTATTATTCATCATTCTACTCATGCCACTGTTTAATATTCCGGACAATTATGTCTCTTCACTGATTGCCGCTGAACCGGATTATTCATTTCCTAATAATAATTTCCCCCCTGAAGGTGCTTATGTAACACCGCGCGGAACAGCAGTAGTTTGGCCCAATGGTGTTCTACTGAAAAATTTTGTTCAATACGGCATTAATCCCGTCGATGTTCCTCCAAAATCGGGAGGAAGCAAAGATTATGTTTGTGTTGGCAGCACTACATTCGAACTTTCATTTGATCAAGGGGGTACCTGGAGTGCCTATTCAACAGTAGCATCTAATACATTTCATTTGGATTATTTAAAAGATTCTTCGTCGTACAATATTCATTCGGGAGAAGTTTATCTCATGAACCTGAGTGGTGGTTCAATGCCTCCGGGAATTTTAATCAGGGAAAGTCCAACACAACCATCGGTGGGTAGAACTATCTGGCTGCCTGATGGCAGTCGGTATAAATGTGATAGTTTCTTCGATATATATTTTGAGATTAGTACAGACGGTGGATTAACTTTTATCCCGCCTAATAATTCTATACTGATGAAATCAGTTTCGTTTTATAAAGAGAGTCCTTCGGTAGTAGCACCTTCCACAAAGTTTCCTCCGCACGGAAAGTATTTACAAAATAAAACGGATGTTATTACTTTTCCCGCAGGTGTCAGATTTAAAGATTTTATTCTTAGAGATTTTATGCATCAGGGATCATTACCCGATATTGCTCAACCTTATAATGACACTGCAACAGCTGATTTTTTATTATCATTGGATGGAGGTTTAACCTGGAGTATAAACCATTCGGAAGTGAGAATGGTAGTCCAAATAAAAAAGATTGCGGATTCTTCAGGTATATCGTTATATGAAGCGGAAGTATCCACAATGTTATTTATAGCTGGTCCCTTTGTTCGGTTCCGTGAAAGTTATACGAAAAAATCTACCGGTAAAATTATTGTTGAATCTGCAAGTGCAGGTTACATGATATCGAGTTTCTTCGACATATTTACTGAAGTAAGCTTAGATGGAGGCGCGACCTGGTCGCCGAGTGACAATCTTTTGAGTATCGATTTGACTTATCCTCCTGCCTATCCATTTCTAACAAATTTGATGATGCCTTCGACAGGATACAAAACAAATTCTGGTGATGAGATTTCATTTGCATCAATGTTTAAGATTAAGTCGCTGGTCTTGAACAATTTCACATCCTCATTCGCACCTCCGGCTTTGGGTGGAACATCAACAAATATGTTTAACGGAACTGCAAATTTTGATTTGAGTTTCGATGGAGGATCAAGTTGGTCGAACGTAACCGCTCCGGCATCATGGCAGGTCAGAACTTTTCATCATGATGATGATGGTGCGGCAGAATTTTATGAAATAGAAATTATGCAATTGAACATCAGTGGAGGCAGGTTATCTCCCGGTGTAATCATCAGAGAATCTCCAACTTTGAAGTCAGCCGGAAGACATGATATCGTTACGACTTTGGCTGGATATGACGTAAGCAGTTTCTTTGATATTTTTACAGAAATATCAACTGATGGTGGGGCAAGCTTTGTTCAGTCATCCAATTATATTTCATGCATGTTAATTCCTCCATGCCCGACAATTTCGATTACACCGGAATCAGTGGCTGATGGAAAAGTAAATGAAAGTTATTATCAGGAACTCTCCGCTTCGGGCGGCACACCACCCTATAGCTACGCGATAATAGGAGGCGCCTTGCCGAGTGGAATCGATCTTTCTTCGAATGGTATTATTTATGGAACTCCTAATTCACCGGGATATTCAACATTTACAATTGAAGTAACCGATTCAAACGGCTGCACCGCATCCGGTGCATATTGGATTGCTGTGATGCCTGCGGGTCAGCAGACTTATTCCGACCGCTTCCCGCAGACCGGCAAGTATTTCCAGCAAACAAGCAGTATGGTTTCTTTTGCATCCGGTTTGGTATACAGAAATTTAACTCTTCGTAATTTATCACATGTAGGTGAACCTCCGGCCCTCTATGCAAGTCAGGTGTACAGCTTTAGTGCAACTGCCGATCTCGAATTATCCGCAGATGGAGGAATTACATGGACACCTTATTATAATTTGCCGGTTTCATTACAGGTAAACCTAAATCATCAATCTGATGAAGGAGGGAAGCAGAATTATTTAACTGAAGTTTTGCAATTTGATATAACTTCAATAGGAGGAATAGCTCGCCTACGAGAAAGTCCAACACTTGCATCAAAAAGTAAAATTATAATGTCGCAATTACCGGATGGACAATGGCACGTAGAAAGTTTCTTCGATATTTTCACAGAGGTCAGCGTGGACGGTGGTGCTACCTGGTCTACAGCGCTTAATAAATTAACACTCAATTTTGTGCAGCCGGCGGATTCAAAATTTAATTCAACAAACTATTTCCCAACAGATGCACAATTCAAAAGTATCGGAGATGATTACATCCAATTCTCCAACGGATATTTGTTGAGAAAATTATTACACGATCGTTTCACACAGTCATTACAGCCGCCTCCACCGTTGACATCACAAACAAATTCATTCAGTGGGATCGCCGAGTTCGAGTTATCGATAGATGGAGGAGTATCATGGTCTCAGATTTCCGCTGCTGTGAACGAAGATGTATGGATTTCTTCCGCGTCGGATGATAATAACTCAAGATTTTTCAATACTGAATTTCTATCCTTTTCAATTTCCGGCGGAACATTGTCGGGTGGAATGCAAATCCGTGAAAGTCCAACGAAACCATCCATCGGAAGATATGAATTTTTCTCATTCGGACAGTTGGATTACGGATTGTCCAGTTTCTTTGATATATATTTTGAGATAACAATTGATGCAGGAATGACATGGTCACCATCTGTTAAGCCGTTCTATATTCTGATGCGGGGAACACCGGTTACGATGAGTGTGGATATGAATTCAGGTTGGAATATGGTTTCTGTTCCGATGATTGTGGATGATTACAGGACAACTGTTTTATATCCGACTGCAAAATCTCCGGCTTATAGTTTCAACGGAACTTACATTTCTGAAGATACATTAAAAAATATGATCGGTTACTGGGTAAAGTTTTCCGATCCGCAATCGGTTAGCTTTACCGGTTTCGAAATCACGATTGATTCGGTTGATGTTGTTGATGGATGGAATATGATCGGCTGCTTATCCGATTCAGTCCCGGTGGCGAATATTACTTCCGATCCTCCGGGCATAGTTACATCGCAATTCTTCGGATTCGGTAACGGTTATTCCGATGCTGATACGTTGCTGCCGGGAAAAGGTTATTGGGTGAAGGCGAATCAGTCGGGGAGGTTGTTCATGGATAATTCTGCCGGAGGAGGAATTGCAGAGAGGAGGATTAAGATAGTTCCTATAACTCAACAACCGCCACTGCCGCCGGATGGCGATAGAATATCGAATATCGAAAAACGAATATCGAATTTTAAATTAGAACAAAATTATCCGAATCCGTTCAATCCGGAGACAGAGATAAAATATGATATTACAGATGAAAGTTATGTAACGATAAAGGTGTACAATTTGCTGGGCGAAGCGGTTAAGACACTCGTCAATTTAACCAGTCTGCCGGGGAGTTATACTGCAAGATGGAATGCAGCAGGAATGCCGAGCGGTATTTATTATTACCAGATGACAATTGTTGATGAAGCAACAGGGAAGATAATCAACAAGAGCATTAAGAAAGCGATACTGTTGAGGTAGCAGGATAAGTGCGATGCACTTTCGTAGGATATCAGATGTAAGTGCGTCGCACTTTCTATTGGTTCTATAATTCACAGCGGAGTTTGATAATGGCTGATTGACAACAGTATGATTGCGGAGGCAAAGTATAAAAAATATTGACCCCATATTTCATCTCCTTGGTTGGGAGGGAGATCCGCCAGAGGCGGACAGGTCCTTCTCCCGACCACACGCTGGCAGCAATAGGTCGGGAGCGCACAGAATATCTAAAAATCCTGAAATGTCATTTCGAAGGAGCGTAGCGACTGAGAAATCTGAACGCACTGAAAGATTTCTCTCCCGTCTGCGACCGGATCGAAATGACAAAAATACTTTCACGCAATCTGATAACGCACTCCCAATAAAAGATTGAAGCCTTGTTCTTTTAATTGGAATGATCGGCTGCAATTCTCATGAAGGGGAGGCCGCAAAAGATTTAGCCATAGCAGACCAATCAATTTTAAGAATCAGTATCAATAACCGTAACAACAAAATTGTCGATCTTACAGATAGCGCGGATATACAATATTTTCTATCGCAACTCCGCTCGCTAACTGCTCGCAAAGAAGCAAACGTGAATAATGAATTTCACATCACCTTTTACAAAAAGTATGACGAGATTGACCATCAACGGCATATCACCACTTTGCGCATGTCTAAAGATTGTATCGGTCCAATGGTACCTTCATCCGAGGTGGCAAACCGTTGGTATTTCGAAAATGATTCACTTTATAATTTTATCATCAATAAGTATCAATCGAAATGAAACACACCGCCATGTAACCTTGCGAAGGCTATCAAGTTTATTCCGAAAAACCTTCGCAAGGTTTTCTCACTGGAACAAACTATCCTGTATTAGCTGTTCTCTTATCAGTACATAACCTCATCAATTATAATCACAAAACAGCTTATGAGTATGCCAATCATTTTAATTTTATTAATATCATTTTTCTCTGCTTCGTGCAATAGTCAAAACAAATCTCAAAATACTCATACCAACAAAATCGCACAAAATATTGGCGTTGTTGTGGGAGATACCATACTGGGGAAGGGGAAAGAAATCTGGTCTATCTATCAAGACACAAAAGGGGATTACTGGTTCGCCGTCCAGGGATTAGGCGTATGCCGTTACGATGGAAAGGTTTTACAAAATTTTACGGAGAAAGATGGCTTGTGCAGTAATTTTGTGTGGACTATACAGGAAGACAGAGCAGGCAATATCTGGTTCGGCACACGTGATGGTGTTTGTTTTTTTGACGGAAAAACTTTCAGTACTGTCAACCTTAATAACGTCCCGACAGAAAATATTTCTCACCCCTTTTTTAAAAATCGAAAAGGTGACATTTACTTCGGCGCAAGGGATGGAGTTCATCATTACAATGGAATTTCTTTTACATTTATGCCTTTACCGTTGGATGAAATTGATTTGAAAATGCGCCGTGAACAGCCTGCATTTCAACCTACCGCATACTCGGTTTACAGCATACTCGAAGATAAAAATGGTGTTCTATGGTTCGGCACAGAAAGCAAAGGTGTCTATAGGTACGACGGGAATTCTTTTTCGCAGATCAATGATGAAGAGTTGAATGCACCTATCCGTACAATTTATCATGATAAGAAAGGGAACTATTGGTTCGGGAATAATGGCAGTGGTTTATTCTATTATGACGGAAAAGTTTTGACTAATCTCACCAAAGAGAAAGGTCTGGAAAATCCTGAGTTCAGAAAAAGTTTGAAAGGGAAAGAGAGAACGCTTGCCCGCGCCTGGACAATCAACGAAGATAGCGAAGGCAATCTCTGGATAGGAACGATTGATGCAGGTGTCTGGCGGTATGACGGAGAAAAATTAACGAACTACACACTCAAAGATGGACTGACGAGCAATGCAATCTGGACTATTTATAAAGACCGGAATGGGGAGTTATGGTTCGGAACAAACGGAGGAGGAGTTTGCAGGTTCGATGGGAAGAGGTTTACACCATTCAGTTTTAAATGATTAAGTGGTTTTGTTTTGAGTGGGGAGAAATATTACATTGTTTCGTTGAGATGCAGTGCCCCGATGTCGGATAAAACAAAAAAATATTTACTCCAACCCCATATCATCATTATGATGATCATATCTTGTCTTGGATTTGTAAAAGCCCAAGATACCGACACTCTTATCTTGAAATATGCAGCATCCAAACAAGATACGATTATTTATAAGCGAG
The DNA here is from genome assembly GCA_016218025.1 of Ignavibacteriales bacterium. Taxonomy (GTDB): domain Bacteria; phylum Bacteroidota; class Ignavibacteria; order UBA10030; family SZUA-254; genus PNNN01. The sequence goes on along the minus strand of JACRFD010000086.1, from coordinate 54,045 downwards.
TAATTGAGTTTGATAAGAATAGCAAAATGTATCATGTGAGAGATTATTTTGAAAACGGTCAGATTCAGATGGATGCTGTTTATAGCTCATTTGATAAAAACGTGAAAGAGGAAAGTCAGTGCAATTACCATTCAAACACAAAAGAGGGAAAATACACTGAATGGTATGAAAGCGGACTGATTGAATTTACAGGGAATTATAAAAATGGATTGCACAACGGACTCACCACAAGCTGGTATAAAAATGGACAAAAGGAAGCAGAGGAAAATTGGCTAAACGGACAATTACACGGTAGAACAAAATATTGGACTGAAAAAGGAGATTTGCAATTTGATTTAACTTTCGACCACGGTATAAATCAAAATCCTAAGAATGTTAGCTATCATTATTTGTCATATACACCGAAAAATTATAATACAGATACTTTAAAAAGATTTCCCCTTATAATTTATTTGCATGGAGGTTCACGCCGGGGAACTGATTTAAAGAAATTGTACGCTGATGGAATCCCTGACCAGATATATAGGGGAAGAGAATTTCCTTTTATAATTATTGCTCCGCAATGTCCCGAACATATCAGATGGTCAACTGATAATTGGTTTGAAAATTTTTATAAAGAAGTAACCGATAAATATAGAATTGATACAAACAGAGTTTATCTTACCGGCTTCAGTTTAGGGGGAGCGGGTACATGGTATATTGGAGTAAAGTATCCTGACAAGTTTGCAGCAATTGCCCCGATGAGCGGTTTTACAAGCCACATTGATTACATAGATAATAATCTTGATAAGCTGATTGATATGCCTATATGGGCTTTTCATGGAAAGATAGATAATGTGGTTCCATTTGAAGAAACAGAAAGAGTAATTAAGAAACTGGAAGGAAAAAACAAAGAGTTGAGATTTTCAGTTGAGCCTGAAGTGGGGCATTGGATTAATTGGATGGTTTATCCAAATCAGGAATTGTATGATTGGTTTTTAAAGCATGACAAAAGAATGAAAAAACAATGAGCATTAAAGCAATTATTTTTGGTGCAACAGGTATGGTGGGTGAGGGAGTTCTTCACGAGGCGTTAAACGATGCGGCGGTAGATTCAATACTTGTAGTCGGCAGAAGATCGTGTAATATTCAGCATAAAAAATTGACTGAGTTATTGCATACTGATTTTTATGACTACACAAAGATTGAAAATAATTTAAGCGGTTATAACGCATGCTTTTTCTGTCTTGGAGTTACATCAGTTGGAAAGAAAGAGGAAGAATATCGTCGGCTTACTTATGACCTGACTCTGGCGGCAGCGCAAACGTTATCGCGGCTTAATCCCGAAATGGTTTTTTGTTATGTGTCAGGAGTTGGAACCGACAGCAGTGAAAAGGGCCGCATCATGTGGGCGCGAGTGAAGGGAAAAACAGAGAACGATCTGAGGAAGCTGCCATTCAAGTCGGTATACGCCTTTAGACCCGGATTTATTAAGCCGATAGCGGGTTTGAAGAACACTCAGACTTTTGCCAAAATTCTTGCACCATTGTATCCTGTTTTAAATCTCATTTTCCCAAAGTATATCTGCACGCTTGAGAATCTTGGACGCTCAATGATCTCCGCTGTTGACAAAGGTTATTCAAAAAGAATATTGGAATGTTTGGAAATAGAGCAAATCGGGAAAAACAATGTATGGCAATAGGGTTGCAAAGAGATTAAAGCTTGACATTTACCTCGCTCTTTTGTACCATAGAATGGGTTGGGCATCTAAGGTATCTTGCCTTGTTTTCCCGAGATAGATATTTGATCATAACATATTTTGGAGAGTAATATGAAAAAATATTTTTTGTATCTTATTTTGTCGATCATAGTTTCAATTTCTTTTATTCATTCCGTCGCTATTGGGTCTATTCCACCGCATCCTCGTGTTCAAGAGATGATAAAATCTGGAAAAATTTCATTACCATATCATCTTGCTAACAAAGATGATGCTTTGAGGCGTGGGATTAATGCTCCTTTCTCAAAAAATGTTATCGAGTCATTGAACTCTGGCGATAGAATTTACGATAACGTAAATGAAATAAGGGCACTTGTGATATTGGTTCGATTCACCGACAATCAATCAACAGTTAATCCTGTTTTTTTTGACTCTCTCGCATTTGGAAAGTCAGGTTCAACAATGCGAAAATATTTCGATGAAGTGTCGTATGGTACCATCGACATAGTTACGGTGAATTTCCCCAGTAGTGTTGGCTGGATCAATGCTCCTCAGAATTACAGTTATTATGTAAATGATCAGAATGGTTTTGGTTCCTATCCACAAAATGCACAAAAACTTACCGAAGATGCTGTTGCTGCTGTCAACGGGATAGTTGATTTTTCACTTTATGATAATGATCATGATTCATATGTAGATGCACTATTTATTGTTCACGCCGGACCTGGTGCAGAATATACAGGCAGATCAACAGATATTTGGTCGCATGCTTGGTCTACTTCATCGCCTCAATATTTAGATGGTGTTTATGTCCAAAGATATTCGATGGAACCTGAGTATTGGGGTACGCCCGGTGACATGACCTGTGGTGTTTACGCACACGAGGCGGGTCATGCAATATTCGGCCTTCCTGATTTGTATGATTACGGACATGATTCAAATGGTCTTGGGATGTGGAGTTTAATGGCTTCTGGGAGTTGGGGAGGTTATTTAGGCGATTCCCCATCACACCCCGATGCATGGTCAAGGTACAAGATGGGTTTACTTACACCGGTTGATCTTCACCAAGATTCTATGAATATAGAAATTCCTGCAGTTAATAATCAAGCTGTTGTATATCGTCTATGGACTGAAGGAAATTATCAGAACGAATATTTTTTGGTTGAAAATCGTCAGTCTATCGGTTTCGATAGTTACTTACCTTCAGCAGGATTATGTGTTTATCATATTGATGAATATCAGGTCGGTAATGATAATCAGTGGTATCCAGGTTATACATCTAATGGACATTACCTTGTTGCCTTAGAGCAAGCTGATGGTAATTGGGATTTAGAAAAAAATACCAGTTGGGGTGATAATGGAGATCTTTATCCGGGGTCCACTGGAAACAGGGAATTCAGTTTCACTTCTATACCAAATAGCAGAAGTTATTCCGATAAAAAAACTTCAGTACGCATAAAAAATATCAGCAATTCTGGATTTATAATGACTGCCGATTTCTATGTCGAGGTTATACCACCTGATATCAGAGTATCACAGAGAAAAATCGAAGGGAATATATCGGCAGGTGATACAGTGAGAAGTAGTGTCACGATAAAAAATATTGGTGAAGGTGAGCTTGAATTTTCAATTCCTCAAAACAGTAATATTAACGGTTTAAACTCGGTATCCAGAGGTACAACGGATATTGCCGGAGGAGGTCCGGATGCATTTGGTTATACATGGGTCAGTTCGCGAGATTCGTTTGGCACTAATTTTAATTGGATAGATATTTCAAAGGTCGGAACTAGTGTAAATATCGTACCCTATGGCTCTTCGGGCTATATACCGATTGGTTTTAATTTCCCTTTCTATGACTCGGTGTTTTCAAGGGTATCAATAAATGCATCTGGTTTTATATCGTTTACAATGGATGGTTGGTGGGTTCCATTTTTTGATGGTTTCCCAAGTGAATGGAATCCTCCGAGCATCATTTGCATTCTCGGTGCAGATATGTCGCCAGGGATAGCATATTATTTTTCAGATACAACGAACGGAATGTTCATTGTGCAATTCAATGATTGGAAAAGGAGCTTTGTTGATACTTCAATGTATACGATGGAAATCATCCTTAACAAAGATGGGAGAATTAAATTTCAATATTTGTATATGGCAGATGGGTTGAATGGTAGGAAAGGAATTCAAAATCAGCAAAGAAATATTGGTTTGAACATTTCTCATAATTATTCTATTCCAGAACAAAATTTAGCGATCGAAATTATGACAGTACCTACCTGGGTCTCGACTCTTCCCTCACACGGAGTTATACAATCGGGAGATAGTGCAATAGTTTCTTTTATCTTTGACCCTAATATAGAAGTACCTTCTACTAAGGAGGCTAAAACTTTTATTATAAGTAATGATCCGGATGAAGGTGCTATTCCAATAGATTTAATATATGTAGTTAGAGATGAACCAAACATCTCGATATCTGCCAGCGAAATTGATTATGGAACAACCTACTACAATGAAATCAGTGAATTTGAATTGGGGGTTCGCAATATTGGTTCTAAATTCCTAAATATTGCATCGTTAATTTCAGGAAATAATCTGATTAATCCGGATTCATCTTCATATCAAATTCCTCCCAAGAGCACTAGAGCGATAAAGCTCAAAATAAAGCCAGTAGAAATTGGTCCATTCAATTCTTATATAGAGATTAAGAGTAATGATTTGATTGATTCAATTATTCGGTTACAAGTATATGGTAATGTAATTCATCGTCCTAGGATTGTCTTTAATCCGACTCCCATCAATCTTTTGTTGACAAGAGGCGATTCATCCATTTCCCAATTTGTTGTTTCAAATCAAGGATTAGGGACATTAGAAGTATCCACATCACTTGAAGGAAGGGAGTTTGAAATCGGGCTAACAAAATATTGGTGGGGGAATAGAAAAATTTCATACGGAAATATTTACACTTTCTCATCATGCCAAATTCTCCATGAATTTAGCTCTCTTATTAAAATAGAAATGCCACAAGAAGTTACATTCAGTATTTATCGATCTGAAACAAAGACAGGAAAATATACACGTATCTGGCAATCAACGATGTACGTGAATGATACCTCACAACATTATCTTTCAAGTGGATATATAAACCTGAATTTAATGCAAAATTATTATTATTATTTTTCATTAGGATTTTCCATCGATGCAATTTTTCATACTGCTTCTATATCCAGTCAACCAGGTTTTGGAAAGATTGAAGGGAAATCACTCGTTTCTTCATATCCGACCGCAGATGAATTATTTCTGGATATAAAAAGTGGAATTTATGTCCAAAAACTTACACTAAGACCTGCTGTTATTTCGGACATTAATCCAAGATCGAGTACGATTCTTCCTGGAGGTTCCGATACATTCAAAGTGGTGATAAATGCTTATGCGAATTATGGTTCGTATAACACAGATATTAAAATCAATTCAAACGATCCGGATTATGATGAATTTTTTCTTCCAGCTTTTATAGATATTTCCGGATTGAATATGAGTTTTGATCAAGGATGGAACCTATTTTCTGTACCATTTGGCAATAAAAATTTAACTTCATCGGCTATTTCGATGGATATAACCCAGCCTGCGTTTGAATTTTCCGATGGTTACTCTCCGGAAGATACCCTCAAATTAGGAAAAGGTTATTGGATAAAGTTAGATAGTTCTAAGGCAATAATTTTGACGGGTGATGTAGTTGCATCCGATACAGTTGGTTTGAAACAGGGTTGGAATTTAATTGGTTCTTTGTCGTACGATGTAACTAAACTTAATGTCACTGCTATATCACCGATGAAGTTGAATTCTGATTTGATCGGTTATACAAATCCCACAGGTTATTTTAACACAACTGCTCTAATACCTGGCTTAGGTTACTGGCTAAAGGCATCTTGCGATGGACAATTAATTATGAATAGTGGTGTAAATAATCAAACCGATATGATTACCCAAACTAACGTCAATAAATTATTTGATTTGGAAAGTAATTTTGGAAAAGAATATACAAATGTTGCCGGATTAAATTTTTCGGATGTTTTAGGTAATATCAGAAAAATTTATTTTATTCTCGAGGATGAAAAATTAGATTTGGATCAATATGAAATGCCCCCATGTCCACCACCCCCCATTTTCGATGTCCGTTATTCAGATCAAAAAAATATTTCTTCATTCTTACATAAAGATAAATTAAAAATAAATATAAGTGGCGGAAAGCCCCCCATACAGGTTAAATGGTATGGGTGGAATATAGAAAACGATGTTTATTTAGAGATTGAAAGTAAAAAAATACTTCTTCGAAATGAAGGCAAAATTCTTATCGAGAATATGGTAAATGATAATATTTATCTTGTTCGAAAAAATGAATCATTACCCAGATATTATAATCTTGAACAAAATTATCCAAACCCTTTTAATCCGGAAACAAAAATTAAATATCAACTGCCTGCACAAAGCAGGGTAGTCATTAAAATTTATAACTTGATCGGACAAGAAATTGTGACTTTATTAAATGCTGTCCAAGAGGCGGGGTTCAAAGAGATTGAATTCAGTATGAATTATCTCGGAACAAGTTCAGGAGCAAGCGGAGTCTATTTCTATAAGATGGAAGCATATCCGACTCTTGAAAACACTCCTTCTTTTGTTCAGGTTCGGAAAATGATCATACTAAAATAAATATGTTGTTTTTAGTCAACTCTCGAATCTTAAATGAAGATTGATTCGAGAGTTTTCTATTTAATGGTATCTTATAATCGCATATAATAATTCGATTGCCTCTCATCCAATTTTTTCGTAATTTTAGCCATTCAATATTTTATTAAATAGAATGGCATATTTAGCTAATTTAACAATCGGCGGAGGTAATAAGGTTGTACTCATTGCAGGTCCCTGCGTAGTTGAAAACCGGGAGATCACATTCAAGATTGCAAAACATCTCGATAAGCTCACGCGGAAATATAAACTCCCTTTCATATTTAAAGCATCATACAAAAAAGCTAACCGGACAAGCGGAAAATCTTTTTCAACAATCGGCTTTGAAAAAGCATTATCGATTCTTAGCGACGTAAAGAATGAATTCGAAATTCCTCTTCTTACCGATGTTCATACTGAAGAAGAAATAGAAGCGATATCGGGAGTTGCGGATGTAATCCAGATACCGGCATTCCTTTGCAGGCAAACCGAGTTGCTCCAAGCCGCAGGACGAAGCGGAAAGACAGTGAATATTAAAAAAGGTCAATTCATGGCACCCGGTGACATGAAGCATTCAGCCGAAAAGGTTTTGATGACGGGAAATAAGAAAATATTGCTAACGGAAAGAGGAGCCACATTCGGTTATAATAATCTTGTTGTGGATATGCGTTCACTTGTTATAATGCGGTCGCTCGGTTATCCTGTAATTTTAGATGCAACGCACTCGGTTCAACTTCCCGGTGCAGGAAAAAATCAAACTGCGGGTCAACCGGAATTTATTTTTCCGATTGCACGTGCAGGTGTTGCGGTGGGGATAGACGGTTTATTCATTGAAACACATCCCGATCCGAAGCGTGCCCTGAGCGATGCGGGCAGTCAGCTTAAATTAAACTGCGTCGAGGATTTAATCAAACAGATCATGCCAATAGATAGAATTGTGAAAGATAAAATTGAAAACAAGTAAAAGTATCTCCGCCCGATTGAGAAATAAGTTGAAAAAAATCCGCATGGTAGTGTTAGATGTTGACGGCGTTTTAACCGACGGGTCAATCATTCTCGGTTCCGATGAAACTGAATTTAAACGCTTTAATGTACACGATGGCTACGGTATTTTCAGAGCAAGGAGAAAAGGGTTGCTCTTTTCAATTATTTCAGGGCGTGTTTCAAAAGTAACCACAATCCGTGCGAGCCGATTGGAAATTGCAGATGTTTATCAAGGAGATGAAGATAAGCTGACTGTATTTCAACAGATCAAGAAAAAATACAAATTGGAGTATGATGAAGTTTGCTTCATCGGGGATGATGAATTTGATTTGCCGTTATTGCGGAAAGTCGGGTTTAGTGCTACACCCGCAGATGCGATGATACGTGTAAGGGATGAAGTGGATTATATTACAGAAGTTGATGGCGGCCGCGGTGCAGTGCGTGAAGTACTCGATCTAATTTTAGAGGCGAAAAAACTATTATGATAGATTCTAAGACCATAATTCAAAAAGGTAAGGCCGTCATAAGGATAGAAGCGGCGGCGGTTGCGGAGCTTGAATCGCATATCGATAGTAACTTTGCAAAAGCTGTTGAAATAATTTGCGCTTCTAAAGGCAGAGTTGTTATTACGGGCATGGGTAAATCGGGAATTGTAGCTCGAAAAATAGTTGCAACGCTCAATTCAACCGGAACTCCCGCAATGTATCTTCATCCAACCGATGCCGTTCATGGTGATTTCGGTATGGTGAGGAAAGAAGATGTAGTGATCTGTATTTCGAAAAGTGGAAATACACCGGAGTTGAAACCTCTTATTCCTCTTTTCAAAAGGGTGGGTATTCCGCTGATCTCGATGGTCGGTAATCTAAATTCTGCTCTTGCTCTGGAATCAGATATTATTCTGGATGTCGGAGTGAAAGAGGAAGCATGCCCCCACGACCTTGCACCAACATCATCAACAACTGCCACTATGGCAATGGGTGACGCACTTGCAATTGCTTTGCTCGAGAAGAGAAATTTTACCGCAGAAGATTTTGCATTGTATCATCCTGGTGGACATCTCGGCAAAAGACTCCTTTTAAAAATTGAAGAGATGATGGCTGCAGGAAATGCCGTCCCGATTGTTCACTCGAAAGTTCCTTCACGCGATGCAATTTTGGAAATGACATCCAAACGGCTTGGTGCCACATGCGTTATTGATGATTCGGGTAAATTGTTAGGAATAATAACCGATGGTGACTTGAGAAGATTGCTTCAAAAAACCACCGATCTTACTAATCTAACCGCCGAAATGATGATGACAAAAAATCCAAAAACTATCTCAAAAGAGATGCTTGCGGCGGTCGCTCTTCAAGAGATGGAAGCACACAAAATTACACAGCTTATCGTTGTTGATGAATTGCACAAACCAATCGGCATGATACATCTTCATGAACTTGTTGCGATGGGTCTCGGCGGAGAAAACCAATAATCGATGCAAAAGGGAAAATTAAAAATTCAAAGAAAGATTCTCTCCTTATTCTTGATTTATACATTCCTCTTCTTCATTTTCTTTGGTTGTGAATCTAAAGTTAAACCTCCCATAACGGAAGTCAGATTCGGGTACGACTTCCCGACACAGGAAAGCTGGAATTCCACTATAACTTTCACCGATTCAGGAAAAACTACGGGCATTTTGCGGGCTGGGCATATTTCCATTTATTCCGAGAAAAAAATTACTCACCTCGATTCAAGTGTTATTGTAGATTTTTTTGATGATCAACAACGGCATACATCTATTCTTACCGCCGACCGCGGGATTGTAAATGATATTAACCACGACTTTGAAGTGCACAACGATGTTGTGGTGAGATCGGATAGCGGTACAGTTCTGCGTACCGAACATCTTTATTGGAATAATACCACACAAAAAGTCCACACACCTGCGTATGTTGAAATTACTTCTCCAACCGAACAAATCCAGGGACACGGTTTCGAATCGGATAAAAGTTTGAAGCATTATACAATCTTCAAAGTAACAGGGAAAGCAAAAACAAATGAGAAATAAATATTTCCTGTTCGCTTTAATCTTAAATTTCATATTTATTTCAACCTGTATATCTCAAAGCAGAGACAGTGTTGTGATCATCGAGCATGCCGATAGTTTGGTTGGAACTGAGATTGATGGTGAAACTGCCCGGCAGTTGATTGGTAATGTAAAATTACGTCATGGCTCCACGATTGTTACTTGCGATCGGGCAATTCAATTTTTAACATCCAACAGATTTACAATGGAGGGAGTTGTTCAGATTAAAGATGACACGATGCGATTAGTCGGATCACGTGGTGCATATTATGCTAAGGACAAAGTAGGCGAAATGTTTGAACGTGTATTGCTTGAAGATCCTACCACACATCTCCAGGCAACATACGGGAAATATTTTGCAGGGGAAAAGAAAGCATACTTCAGGGGGAATGTTTATGTGGAAGATACTGCTACGGTTCTGACATCAAATGAGTTGACATATTACAGGTCTGCGGAAAAATCTATTGCCGAAGGTAATGTAATAATCAATAACCGTCGGAATAAACTGACACTCACCGGAAACCATTTTGAGAATGATAAAAAAATAAATTATAGCAAGATGTCTATTAACCCGAAACTAATCCAGATCGATACCACATCCGACGGTAAGATGGATACGCTCGTTGTTACTGCCGCAACGCTTGAGTCGTTTCAGGATAGTCTAGAACGGCTGATAGCTACAGATTCTGTAAAGATAAAAAGAGGAAATGTTTCAGGTGAGGGAGGGTTATGTGTTTATTACACGGAAGCAGATAGTATTTATCTTACCAGAGCACCTTACATCTGGTATGAAACCGGAAAGAATGAAGATAATCAAGTTTCGGGTGAAACTATTTTTTTGAAGTTGAAAAAAAGAAAATTAGAAACTGCCTACATTCGCGGCAGAGCGGTAGCAATATCGCGCGCAGATACAATTCATACTAATAGATTCAATCAAATGACAGGGCAGGAAATAATCTTAAGATTTGCCGACGAAAAAGTTCAAAGAATAAATGTCATAACAACCGCTACCAGTTTATATTATCTTTTTGATAATGAAAAACCGAACGGGATAAATTTAACCACAGGTGATGAAATAGTTGTCAATTTTAAGGATGGTAAAATAGACAAAATCAAAGCTGTCTCGGGTGTTGAAGGAAAATATTATCCTGAAAAAATGGTAAAAGGAAAAGAAAGTGATTACAATCTGCCCGAGTTCAATTGGAAGAAAGATTATTAATATTTTCATCGTTGAGAAATAAACTGTATATTCAAATTGAATGATTGAAGAAAATACAAATATCGAACACGGAATTACCAACGGCTCTGAATCAAATGGAACAGTGCTGCGTTCAGAAGGTTTATACAAACGTTACAAAAAAAGATATGTTGTAAACAACGTGAATGTTGAAGTAAGGCAGGGGGAAGTAGTCGGATTGCTTGGTCCGAATGGTGCCGGCAAAACAACAACTTTTTACATGATCGTAGGAATGATTAGACCTACGACAGGAAAAGTTTTCTTCAACAATGCAGAAATCACCAAAGAGCCGATGTATAAGCGGGCAAGGATGGGTATCGGATATCTTTCGCAGGAGGCATCGGTATTCCGAAAAATGACGGTGAAAGATAATTTAACGGCGATACTTGAAGTGATGGGACTTTCAAAAAAAGAACGTGAAGAGAGATGCCAGCAGTTATTGGATGATTTTGGATTGAATCATATTGCGAAAAGTAAAGGGTATATGTTGTCTGGAGGTGAACGCCGCCGGACAGAAATTGCCAGAGCACTTGCCACCAGACCGAAATTTATTTTGCTTGATGAGCCGTTTGCCGGTATCGATCCTATTGCGGTGGAAGATATTATGCGCATCGTTCAGGGATTGAAAAACCGTGGTATCGGCGTTCTTGTAACCGATCACAATGTACACGAAACACTCTCAATAACCGACCGTTCGTATTTGTTATTTGAAGGGAAGATAATAAAATCTGGATCGGCAGAAACACTTGCAAACGATCCCGAAGCGCGGAGATTGTATCTCGGTGAAAAGTTTAAGCTTGATAGGTACGAGTAAACAAAAGTCTGTCAAGCTGGCTTGTCGAAGCGTGAAATTGAGTGCGAATCTGATGGTCCGATTCATTGATAAACCTGGGATAAACTTACTCACCATGTACATTCCCTTATTTTTTAGATTATGTATGCATGATTTTTGAATGGGGAAAAAATGAAGATTAAATACATATCAAACATTCAGTCAGCATGGATTATTCTATTCATCTCTTTTCTCATAACTAGTTGTAAAGACGAAGAAATAAACAATGCAATAATCAAGCCTGCAAAACGAGATTTTGTTTGGTCAATTGATAGTGTTGATTATGGAAATCTTCCGAGTAGAATTCAACTCGAATCAATTTGGGGTACCTCATCCAAAGATTTGTGGGGTGTTGCGGGTAACGCATCAGATGTGAGAGATTGTTTATGGCATTATGATGGTTTAAAATGGTCGCGTGCAACTGAGGGAACTCCAATAACAGAATATACCGGAAATAAAGTAGTGTACGCTATTTGGGGTAGTGCAAAGAATGATATTTGGACTTTCGGCAGGAAGATCAATAATAATATTTTAAGTGCATTTATAATGCATTACGATGGTATGCGCTGGATTGATGCTACCCCATATAATATTTCGTCATTACCTATTAATTTATACAATGTTTATGGTGTTAACAAAAACAATATTTGGGTAGGTGGATATAAATATGTACTGCGATATGATGGACAGCGCTGGAAGGAATTTAAACTCGCTGATAGTTTAATAATTAATGGAATTGCAGGAAATACAAAATCAGTATTTCTTTACCTTACCAGCCCATGGGGAGATCCATGTAGATTTCTTTATCAATTCAAATATTCAGATACTATTTTCACGGAGATTGATTATACAAAAAGAAGTGAAGCTAAATTTGGCAGTAAACCTTGGATTACCGGAAATAATATCTTCACACTAACAAAGGGAATTATATCCAATAGCATTAATAATGTAGGGGATATTGATACGTCTGGTTGGAGAAGGTTGTTAACTACAAATTCCTATTTCTATAACAATTACACTGTGAGTGAAAATAATATATTTATAGTTGGCCAGTCCAATTTATTATATCATTATAACGGAGTTGACTGGAAACAACTTTCTATATCCGTCCAATATCATTTAGTTGATTCACAGGCCTGGCTACGAGGAGTATGGTCTGATGGTAACGAGGTTTTCATTTGCGATTGTAATAATGGAGTGATGTATCATGGTCGCTAAACAAGCTTAACAATCTCTCTCCACATTCTTTAGCTATGCTCAGGACATGCGGTGAAAGAGAGATTATATGCCGATGACTCGACTCGTTGAGGTAAGGATTAAAAAGAACTTGCTAAACCTCCGGTATCTCACGTGCGACTCACTTACAAGTTTTGTACTCAATGGAAGTGAGTCGCACTTAATCAAGGAAGATACCGGAGGTTTACCGTTATTTCACTCGAATAATCTCAATCAAATCAACAAGCATAGAACTCGGAACATATCCACCCGAACTCATCGATAGAATTAATTTAGAATTTGCTGGACAAAAAAGGATTGAGTCAGATTGATATGATCTCCAGAATTTATCCGATATGGTAATAAAAATGTAACGTTTTGGATTCTCTGGAATAGAAACCTCAGGTACTGCTTCTAATTCTACACCTCCGCCATTCGATAAGTTCTTCCCCCAGCATTTGATCATTAAATAACTGTCTTGTTTAAAAGCTTTCAGATTGTACCATGTATGCGGGTGAAGACAGCCGCCTGCAACATATGCAGAATGTGTTCCGCCTGTTCGCGGAGCATCATTTGAAATTCCAATAAAACCATACCAACCGACAGTATCTTTTACTGTTTCAAATGAATTGGAATAAATAATTTCATTAATTGGTTCGGGAGGAGTGATTATATTGTCGCAACTGCGAAATGATACCGGACCGATAAGTAAAATTAAGAGCGACAATAAACTTAAGTTAGTCATAAGCCAATCTCCTTAATTTTTGGACGAAACAAATTATTTATCTCCTGATTTAAAAATAACCCACGGCTGCGACGGACGGTCTTTTATCAATCCACTCATCCAACCGAATTGCGGATGCGCTTCCAAATATTTTTTTGCATCAAATGCTGTCCCGCACGAAGAACCCCATCTGCCAACAAACGACATTTCTTTAGCCATAGTCGCATCTAAAACTTTTCCGTCGATTGAGCCGCCGGCATCATAAGGAGTGCCGCCGCTGGAGTAGCGCGGATCAAGTTCGTCGTGTCCGCAAAGTGTACGTCCGCTGGGATTAGTCATTTTCAAATATGTGTCGAAATGATCCGCTTCAAACAGCTTGGCTGATTCGATGTTGATCTTTCCTTTATACTCTTTCATCAATTGATTCCATCTTACACGTCTTGCGATGGACGATAATTTAATGTTTGTATCGTCTGCATGAGTTTCGAAGCGAAGCAATTTTAAATCTTCCGCGATGTTTGAGCCGGTGAAATATCCATCTCTCTTTTTCTCAAAGCCAATTTGTTTAAGTCCAAGTTCAAGCCGTGCAATTTCGTTTGTATTGATGTCTCCTAATAGCCATGCATTTGCATAACCGCCGTTGTTATTTTTTTTCATGATTTCGCACCACTCATCTATGTTGTTTGCATATTGAGTTGCATGTCTCATTCTGGAAAATTCAGGAACTCCGGTTGTATCAAAAGGGAAGAATCCTCCAATTGTCGTTTCCGATCCTACAAGTCCGGCATCCGTAACAAAGAAATCTGTCCCGCTGTGAATCCAGCCGGTAAATGTTTGCATTAAGATTCTATGTCCGCGATCAGGAAGAATGTCAAGAACAATATTACAATCAGATTCAGGGAAACCTACCATTGAGTTATGCCCTAAAACAATCTTGCCGTCGGTTGTCATGCTTCCGGTTGCGATGAACGAACTGCACGATTGTTTCTTCGGCTCAATCGCATTCGGACTGATTGAATCTTTAACCGTGGGCCACCAATACCAGGCGAGTTCGAAGAAACCATTCAGAGCAATGAGTTCATCCCGCGTAGCAAAATATTTCGCGGCTTTCATACCATCAACCATACCATTAATTTCATCAACAAGTTCGGAATCAACTTTTGGTGTAAACATTTCGCCCGCTTTTCGGACAAGCCATAACCAATCCATAGCGGTTTGATATTTCCATACTTCTGCGCGAATGCGAATTGCATCGTTGATTTCTTTTGCAAGAAGGTAACCATGCTGGAAGCCCCGTTCGCGTGCGGTTCCTTCAAGATGGATATAAATCCATCCGGCTTTTTCTGTGCGGTATGATTTTGTAAGCCACAACTGCTGTTCGGTTGTAAGCGAATCGGATTGTTGAGCAAGTATATAAAGCGGGAGTATGAATATTAAGATTAGGATTGCCGTAATATATTTTTTCATTTGATCCTCAGCAAAATTATTTTATCCAAATGGTTTTGATATTAACAAATTCTTTGATGCCGTTAACACTTAGCTCGCGTCCATAGCCGGAATTTTTAATTCCGCCAAACGGTAAACGTGGATCGGATGCGACCATTCCGTTTATGAAAACTGAACCGGTTTGAAGCTCGTCGATAAATTGTTGTTTTTCAGAAACTATTTTAGTCCACGCGCTTGCACCCAATCCGAATAGTGAATCGTTTGCTAATTGTATTGCCTCTTTAATGTTACTCACTTTAAATAATGTGGCTACGGGCCCGAATAATTCTTGTGTATAAGCGGGCGAATCTTTTGGAATATCGGTTATGATTGTCGGTTCAAAATAATTACCCGGCTTATCTATGCGATGACCACCTGTGAGAATGCGCGCACCCATTTTAACACTTTTTCTGACTTGCTCTTCAAGCTCATTCAAAATTGCAGGTGTTGCCAGCGGACCAACATCGCAATCATCGAGCATGGGATCGGAAGCTTTTAATTTCTGCATCTCTTCAACAAAAAGAGATGAGAATTCTTTAAAAATTTTATAATGGACAATGAAACGCTTTGCTGCAATGCAAGATTGGCCGTTATTAATTGTTCTTGCTTTCACGCCAATCTTTGCCGCTTCCTCAATGTTAGCGCTCGGCATCACGATGAACGGATCGCTCCCGCCTAATTCAAGAACTGTTTTCTTTATTGATTTACCTGCAATGCTCGCAACTTCTCTACCCGCAGGTTCACTACCGGTTAAAGTTACAGCTTTGATTCTATGATCTTCAATTATTTTTGAAACTTTATCGGAGCCAATAAGTAGTGATTGAAATGTTCCTTCAGGAAAACCTGCGCGTTTAAAAATATCTTCAATAGCAAGCGCGCTCTGCGGCACATTCGATGCATGTTTCAGTAAAGCAACATTTCCAGACATCAGCGCCGGCGCTGCAAACCTGAAGACCTGCCAGAACGGAAAATTCCAAGGCATCACAGCTAGAATAACTCCGAGTGGTTGGTATTTAATGTAACTTTTTGATGCTGTCGTTTGAACGATTTCATCTGCTAAAAATTGTTCAGTCTTCTCTGCGTAATATCTGCACACCCAGGCGCATTTTACAGCTTCTTCCGCTGCCGACCATAGCGGCTTTCCCATTTCGGTTGTCATAATTGCGCCAAGAATGGTTTTCTTTTCTTCAAGGATGTCTGCGACTTTATTTATCATCGCGGCTCGTTCTTGAAAAGCTGAATTCTTATATTTGTGGAATATATTTTCGGCAAGAGATATCTTTTTCTCTAATTCGTCGGGAGAAAGAGAATCGAAAGTCTTTAGAACTTCACCGGTCGCAGGATTGATCGATATTATTGACATGGGATCAATTTAAAATTAAAAAGTAAAAATTTCCGCCAGAGGCGGATGCGCCTTCGGCGCAAAAAAATTATAAAATATATTCTTAAATATCAATTAAATCAAGCGGAAGAAAGTACAAATATATTTCCTTCGGAATCAACAAACTGAGAATAAGTCCCCCAAGGTGCTTGTGTAGGAGGGACTTTAAATTCAACGCCGCGGCTTTTCAATTCTTCATAAGTTTTTGTTATATCCGCGGATG
Organism: Ignavibacteriales bacterium; assembly: GCA_016218025.1. Lineage (GTDB taxonomy): Bacteria > Bacteroidota > Ignavibacteria > UBA10030 > SZUA-254 > PNNN01. The sequence continues at coordinate 37,487 of JACRFD010000086.1, read as the reverse complement.
TGAATGCCATGTTCATGAATGAACCGACACGGTTTTCTTGCCCTGGTGAAGTAAAAAGTACAATTTTAGTTTGAGCATTAACGATCTCTAACTCAATCCATCGCGAGTTGTCGTTGAACTTCTGGTCTGTTGTTAATTTAAATCCTAATTTCTCCGTATAAAACTTTAACGCTCTATCGTAATCCGAAACCGGTACACTTACAAATTTCAAATTGCTAATCACAATCATCCTTATAACAATTACTCATTACTCCAATATTCCATTATTCCAATACTCAATTACTCATCTACTCATTTACTTACTGGGTTTTTTCAAGTACTCTTTATAATCCACTTTCTCAAGTTCGTGTATATTTTGCTCAACCTTTTTCTTTAAAGATTTTTTAAAATCTTTAAGTTTGTTGGCAACTTTAGAATCACAATGTGCAATTATCTGTGCTGCTAAGATGGCGGCGTTTTGTGCGCCGTTCAGTGCCACAGTTGCGACAGGAATTCCTGATGGCATCTGCAAGATTGATAGTATCGAGTCCCATCCGTCAATTGAGTTACTCGATTTTATCGGGACACCTATTATCGGCAGAGTAGTCATTGATGCGATGACACCGGGAAGGTGGGCTGCACCGCCTGCGCCCGCAATGATTACTTTTAGACCGCGCTTTTGAGCTGTTGTTGCGTATTGAGCGGCACGTTCGGGTGTGCGATGAGCCGATGCGATTGTAATCTCGAATGGGATTCCGAAAGTTTCCAACATTTCTGCAGCTTCAGCCATGATAGATAAATCGGATTTGCTGCCCATTATAATTCCAACTAACGGTTTCTTCATAAATTCTCCTAAACAACAATTGAAAAATTATCTTCGAGCCAATTTAACAAGAATGTCGGAAACTATCAACTGAGCTAAATGCCTTGCTGAAAATAGGCAGCTATAATTTGGCGGCAACTACAACTGCAGCTTTGGCAGATTTCGCTGAACCGCCAAAGCCGTCAAGAGCTTCTAAAAGTACAACATATATTCCAACGCGGACTCGATTCCGGTTATCATTATACCCATCCCAAATTATATCTCCAAGAGAGCCACTCGGCTCGTTTTCCGCGAGAACTCGAACTAATCTTCCCACAGAATCAAAAATACGGATACGAATTGTAGCCGTTGTGGCTGGAAGTTCGTAGTGAATAATTGTGGCATCTTCGAAACCGTCACCATCAGGAGAAAATGGATTGTTTGAGAACGAAATTGTTGCATCATTTGGTACCGAGGTTATATATAAACTGTTATTTAATCCTGGTGAGCCGCCCAACGAACTAGCACTTGTGCTCCAATTTCTTCTATCAGTGCTTGAAAGATTTGGATTGATCCTTTCTAACGACCTTTCTTCAACATCTTCAATATCTGGATTGTGCCACGAGGAAAAATAATGAACACTGTCGATTATTTCTCCGGTTAAATCTGAAAGAATAATATTGTCACCGTCATTATTCAAGCTTAAACATCCATCTTTAATTATCACTTTATAATTTGAATCTCGAAGATAAGAGAATCGATTGTAAATAGATGAATCAAAAGCAATCACCAAAAATTCTCCACTACCAATGACGAATGACGAATTACTAATAACATATTTCTTCGATAAATTTGTGTCTTTAAAATCTGTCAGTCTCCATTCAAATAGATCAACGCTATCGCATCCGTTGTTAAGAAGCTCAACATATTCAGCATCGCCGGTTTTCGGTTGGTACATAATTTCATTAATTACGATTGTATTTCTTGCGAATCGATTTTTTATTTCGAAAATAATTGTATTATCACTTAGTCTCTGATCAGGAGAGTAATCAAGAACAGATATAAGCATTTTTTTGCCGGATGGCGGATTATTCCATGCAAAATCAATTGAAAAAGAATCTTTGAAAATAAGTGGTGAAGTTATTTGATCTGTTGATATTAATTCTGATGGATCTGCAAGCGAATCGTTGTTTGAATCGAAGTAAAGGGAGGTAGAAAAATTCTGCGCTGTTTGATGTCCCGCGTTTCGAACAACAACTCTGATTGTCGTTGAGTCAACTGCATATGCGTTTGCGATACTAAGATCGAATTCTAAAGGAGTGAGATAGTTTTGAAAGCCGGGAGTGCTGCCGAGAGAATCTTTGGATGATCCCCAATTAGTTGAATCATTCGAATGCAATTTAGATTCTATTCGCTCTAAAGAATTTCCCGCTGAATCGTTCCAGGATGGGAAATAATAAACGCTATCCATGATCGCTCCCCGATGGTCAAAAAGAACAACTGCATCGCCCGTATTATTTAAAAAATACGTTGGTAAAGAGATGACTTGTAAAATTGGAGCCGGAATATCAGGATGAACAGCAGTAAATAAGTTAATATCCTTTGTAATGACACAATAACCACCGGGTGGGAGCAAAATGTTTTGATTTGTGATGATATGTTTTGTCGACGAGTAACGGTTGCTGATATTCCATTCATTCAGATCAACTGTATCTGAATAATTATTGTATAGCTCTATCCATTCCGGCTCTGGGCTGTATGGTGCAAACATTATTTCGTTAATAATAATTGAGTATTGTGGAATTCCAACAGAAAGAATTTTCTTTCCCAAATCATTCGCCGAGTTTTGATCATCTGGCAATACGATTTTGACGAAAATGAATTCATTCCCCAATTTTAGATCTCTCAAATAGGTCTGTACACTCGCTGTATCATTTGGATGGAGCAGTTGAGTTACAATGCTTGTGGAAAATAATTCAAGTGGCTGCGGGATGGAATCATGGTTATTATCTTCATAAAATTCAACTGAAATATTTTGAATTGGTTGAATGCCCGCGTTTTTGATGACTGCACTTATTGATATGGAGTCTCCGATTGTAGGGAATAACGGTTCGAAAATAATCTGACTAACCGTTGCATCGGTATTATATAATGCTGAAATGCAGATATCGTCAAAGCGAATTGTACCGGATGTACCAGTTCCGTTGCCGATAACCCGCCATCGAAATTTTACATTGCTTTGATTATCAAGTGAAGGAGGAAGTCTGAATTTTCTAAGTACGTACGATGTTGTTCCAGGATTTTTCAATGTATCGCTAATCGGGATATCGTATGTTGTTCCTCCGTTCGTGGATGCCTCGATCAATAAGCCGGAATTATGACTGCTCGATCTTCGCTCGTAAAATTTTAGAGTGTCTGCCTGTTTATCAGAAAAATCGATCAGGGGTGAAATCAGCGATTGGCTTATGGTAGAGTTAGTGCTGATCGCAGCGTTGGAATCGGAATAAGGAGATGATTTTGTAGTTGTAAAATCTCCTGTTACTGATTTATTCGTTGTTGTTGTCCACTGGATTGGCAGTGCGGGAGGTGCTACAGAATCGAAATTTTGAAGATGTGGGAATTGAGTTATTTGTCCATAAACATCAGAACAAATTATTATGAATATCAGAAATAAAGAAAATCGCATACTCGTCCATCGCTCCTAAAAAGTTAAACAATTTATTGAGCGCCGGGAGACGGATTTTTTAAAAAAGATATGCGGCTCGTTTAAGAGCCGCACTTAAAAGAAACTCATTTTATTACGCTGTCAGTTTATTCTTCCTTCGCCCGCATTGAATCCCATACCATATATATGAAGAGAAGAGCAAACATGACCAAGCCAAGTATTTCACCGTTTGCACTCTCTGCCCAATGAGCGAGGTACCACTGAGAAATTCCGAGATCGAGTTGGAATCGTTCAATCAGCATCTGATCGGAGAACCTTAAGAATGCATTAAACACACCGAATAACGCACCGCCTGCAATGAACCCGGAGGCGATGAGAGTGCCACGCGAGAAGCGGGCGTTGTTAAGTTTTTCATTCTTGGATCGCGATGTTACCCACCATGCTACAAGTCCGCCAAACACGAGTGGAACGTTCAACTCTTGCGGAATATACATTCCGAGTGCGAATGCGAGCGGTGGTATTTTTATCATTACTAAAATCAAAGCGATGATTGCGCCAACAAGATACAATATCCATGGTGCTGGCGTTGCCGACATCAACGGCTGAATTACCGCCGCCATTGCGTTTGCCTGTGGTGCAACCATAGCGTTTGGACCAGTGAAGCCGTATGTTTTGTTTAATATCATTACAACTCCGCCCACAGTAGCGGCTGAAACCAATACACCTAAAAATTTCCATGTCTCTTGCTTCTTCGGTGTAGAGCCAAGCCAATAACCGATCTTCAAATCTGTTATGAAACCGCCAGCTACGGAAAGTGCAGTGCAAACAACACCGCCTATAATTAAAGCTGATATCATTCCAGATGTTCCCGAAAGTCCAATTCTGACAAGAACGAAGGATGAAAGAATAAGTGTCATTAATGTCATGCCGGATACAGGATTTGTTCCAACTATAGCTATTGCGTTTGCCGCCACTGTTGTGAATAAAAATGAAATTATTATTACAATCAATAATCCGACTAATGCATGTGTGAAGTTAAAAACCACACCGGCATAGAAGAAGACAAAAAGCATTAAAGCTGTTAATAGAATCATTACGACTATGAAATTCATTCGCAAATCTGTTTGCCAGCGGATTGTCTCTTCGCCGTTACCGGATTTTTTATGTAAGATTTCATTATAAGCTAACTTGAATGCGCCGCCTATAATTTTTGAAGAGCGTAGAATCCCGACAATTCCTGCCATAGCAATTCCGCCAATGCCGATTTGCCGTACATACGTTCTGAAAATTTCTTCCGCGCTCATATCGGCAATTAGTTTGGTAGCGGTTGCTCCAAGAGGAGTGGTAAGATGCTGACCGATTTCATAAAAGAGCGGAATAAGAACGAACCATGATAAAAACGAACCGGCAGCGATGATTGCTGAATACTTCAATCCGACTATGTATCCCAATCCAAAAACCATTGCAGAGACATTCAACTTTGCAACGACTTTTAATTTGTCGGCAACCACTTCTCCATAATAGAACATGCGCGATGTAACGACTTCAGACCACCATCCGAAAGCGCTGAAAGCAAAATCAAAAAAGCCGCCGAGTAAACCTGCCACAACTAAAACACCGGCTTGCTTTCCGCCTTTTTCTCCGGCAACTAATATTTCGGTCGTTGCGGTAGCTTCGGGGAAAGGAAACTTTCCGTGCATATCTTTTACAAAATATTTTCTGAAAGGAATCAGGAACAAAATACCTAAGAATCCGCCGAGTGCAGATGCCATAAACATCTGCCAGAAACTCGCATCAAGATTTAGAATGTATAATGCAGGAATCGTGAAGATAGCTCCGGCAACAATAACACCAGAGCAAGCGCCGATTGATTGGATGATAACATTTTGTCCGAGTGCATTCGGTTTTTTAAATGCAGCAGACAGTCCGACTGCTAAAATCGCGATTGGTATTGCCGCTTCAAAAACCTGTCCGATCTTTAAACCGGAATAAGCCGCGGCGGCTGAGAATAGGACTGCCATAACAAGTCCCCATCCAACAGACCATCCCGTAACTTCGGGGTAAGGTTTTGCCGGATCCATAAGAGGGTAGTAAGCTTCGCCCTCTTTCAGTTCTTTATAAGCATTATCAGGAAGACCGCTTGTTGTATTGGTTTGATGTTCCATTAGATTCTCCTGTTGTGAATATTGGGAATATCGGCGCTGTTTGCCCGACAATAATTATGTAGATGAAGTTAAAAAAAATATTAAGCAAATCAAATTCTTTTGCGTTTAACTTTGTACTTGCTTTTTGGTTCTTCAACTATAAATCCAATCCGACGCTTTGGCTTTTCAGGCGGAGTCATCAATTGCCGGATCGCTTCAAAGATTGCACGAATTTCTTCATCATGATGTTCAATTCGTTCTTCAAGTTCTATCAATTTTCTGGCAAGTTCTTTGTTGGAACTAAGATACTCACGTAATTTAACAAAAGCACGCATGATTGCAACGTTCATCATCACGGCTCGCTCTGATTTAAGAACACTTGAAAGCATTGCAACACCTTGCTCAGTAAACGCAAAAGGCAGATACCGTCTTCCACCACGATTTGACTTGTTTGAGGTTTCAAATTGAAACCTCAAAGTATGTTTTATTTGGTTGTACTCATTTTCATCAAGTCTGAAAACAAAATCATCAGGAAACCGTCTTTCGTTTCGCTTCACAGCAAGATTGAGTGACTTTGTTGGAACCCCATACAATTCAGCTAAATGAAAATCTAATATCACTTTCTGTCCACGGATTAAAAAGATTTGCTGTTCAATTCGTTCAATTGGTATTAGTGCTGTAGTATTCATTAGTTTTTCCTCCTGGTACTATATCTAATTTTTGGCTCGTCAACTGTGAATCCTATCCGACGTTTTGGTTTTTCGGGTGGAGTCATCAGTTGTCTGATCGCTTCAAAGACCGATTTAATTTGTATGTCGTGTGTTTCAAACTTTCGTTCAAGTTCTTCGAGCTTGTGTGCAAGGTCTTTGTGTGTTGCAAGGATCTGTCTTAGCTTTACGAACGCCCTCATAATAGCGATGTTGACATCAATAGCACGATCGCTATGCAGAACTGAAGATAACATTGCTACTCCTTGCTCAGTAAAGGCGAATGGTAGTTTCCGATATCCGCCACGGCCTTTTGATATCGCAAATTGCGATATCAAAGCTTCATCTTCCTCCTTTGTTAGTTGAAACATAAAATCGTTTGGGAATCTTCTGATGTTTCTTTTCACCTGTTCATTTAGTCGCATTGTATGAACACCATAGAGCTCCGCTAAATGACGATCAAGCATCACCTTCTGACCACGGATGAGGAATATTCGCTGCTCGATTCTTTCAATTGGAATCAGTGTTGTTTCACTCATAACTTATTCTCCCATATCTTTTCAATTTATAATTTGAATAAATTCTATACTGTCTTTAATCAACGCTATACATCCAAAGTAATCTGCCCTTTACTTTTCTTCCCCGTGTGCTGTGCCGCTTTAAAAGTAATATTCACAGTCGGCAGTTTAGGCCGCTTGTTCTTGAAATAATCTTTAAGCGTGATAATTTGCAGTTTCGGATATTCAAAGCCGGGCACTTTTACGAAACCAGATTTTGCAGTCGTGTCGAGCATCGGTTTTGTCGGCTCGGCAGCGCAAAGAAAAACACCCATCTCGCATTTGTGTTTTTGCATCGCACCCAAAAGAGCATCGATATCTTTCGATTGGACATTCTCACCGCCTTTCACCTGAAACGCCGCACGCAATGTGGTGCCTTTGTTGTCGAGTGCGTAAAGCGCAATGCCGTCCACGCCTTTGTCTGCGCCTTTTGTTCCGAAGGTTGAGGAAAAAGCTTCAAACTCTGTGATCCACCAATCTTGAAATGCGAACGGATTTTCTTTGGCAAGTTTGATTGCCGATTGCTCGTCAACGGGAATACCACGTATCTCAAACTCGGAGAGAGATTTTTTAAATGTGCTTTGCAGACGCCGCTTGATGAGCGAGACGGCAATAGGCGAAATGTCGATCCCGATCCATTTACGATGTAAACCTTCTGCTGCATCTATTGTTGTTCCACAACCGCAAAACGCATCGAGCATAACATCGCCTTCGTTACTACTTGCTTTTATGATACGCTCTAAAAGTGCTTTAGGTTTTTGTGTGGGATAACCGAGAGACTCATTCCCTGAAACAAATTTTATGTCTTCCCAGAAATCGTCAATGGGAATTCCTTCTTGTTCGTCCAAATATCTTTTATATCGAGGAATACCCTTCCCACCTTTTGGGACTATAATTCTTCCTTTAGCGTCTTCGTCCATCATTCTTTCTTTAGTCCAACGCCAAACTTTAGTTACTCCTTTGAATTTATATGTGAGATTTGGACGGTCTGGATTTGGATTTAAAAGAGAAGTGAGTTGATATCTTCGACCATCCTCATCAATTAAACTATATTGTTGCTCAGCTTTATCTTGGTCATAATCTTTATAAATTGAGTTCCACTTCATCAATTGATGGTTTTTAGAATAGAAAAATATTACATCGTGGCACGAAGCATATCTCGTAAATGCATGACCCTTCGGATTGGAACGACGCCAAGAAATTTCAGCCTTAAAATTCTCAGTGGAAAAAATCAAATCGCACACTGTCTTCAAGTAATGGCTCATTGTCGGGTCGCAATGGAGATAAAAACTTCCCGTCGGTTTCAATATACGGTGAAGCTCAAGAAGCCGGAGCGACATCATTGTAAGATACGGAAAGGCGTGTGGCGCAACTTTCTGGTACACAATTAGCAATGCCCAGAGGTTCTCATGCTCCAGAGTGTGAAGTTCTTGAAGGGAATCCTGAATGTTCTTCAGCGTCCATGTATCTTCAAATGCAGTCCGTTGAGATTGGATTTCTTTATCGTCAAAGAACATGTTGTAATCGCGTTTGCTGTTGAACGGTGGATCGATGTAAACGAGATCAACGCTCTCATCTGGAACGCTTTCACGCAATACATACAGACAATCGCCAAGGTAAAGTTTGTTCATGTTATTCATCCTATTTTTTTCTATAGCCCAAATATCTTCCCCTTTTAGGGGAAGATTATAGATGGGGTCATATTTTTTTTGACCTCACCCTAACCCTCTCCTCAAAGGAGAGGGGAATCGTTTGCCGGATATTTCACATCATGATATTTAGAAGCGTTGGCAATTCACTTTTTACTTTTCTCAGCCCACACCTGCACGAGGTTTACAACTGTTTCGATAGATTTCTCCATACCGTCGAGCGAAGCCCACTCGGTTTTGCCATGGAAGTTTTTGCCGCCTGTGAAAATATTCGGGCAGGGAAGTCCCATTGCAGTAAGCCGCGATCCGTCTGTTCCGCCACGAATCGGAATCCATCTTGGCTCAAGTCCTGATCGCTTTGTTGCTTCCCATAAATATTCAGTTACGCGCGGGTCTTTATCAACGCCTTCACGCATATTGCGGTACGATTCTTTTATCTCCAGTACTATTCTTGTTTTCGGGTGCAACGGTTTCACCTCTTCAATTATCTTTTCTAATATCTTTTTTTGTTTGTCCAATCCTTCGGTCTTAAAATCCCGGAATAGGAAATTAAGAGTTGTTTTTTCTTCTTCACCTTTTAAGATGTGTGGATGGATGTATGGCTCGTAACCTTCGGTTGTTTCGGGAGCCATATCTTTCGGTGTTCGAATTATGATATCTGCCATCGCTCTTATCGAATTCACCATTATATTTTTTGCAAATCCTGGATGTATGTTTCTTCCGTGTACGGTTATGGTTGCAGAGTTTGCACTGAAGGTTTCCTTGTTCAGTTCACCAGCAGTATCACCATCAACTGTGTATGCAAAGTCGGCGCCGAAAGATTTTAAATCGAAATATTTTGTGCCTGCACCTATTTCTTCATCAGGTGTGAAACCGATTTTAATATCACCGTGAGGAATTTTTGGATTGTTGAGCAGTTGCTGAACTGCTGTCATGATGATTGCAATGCCTGCTTTGTTATCTGCACCCAGCAGGGTTGTACCATCGGATGTGATTATTGTTTTACCGATGCAATGCTTGAGTTCCGGATTTTCAGATTCTGTAATGACAATTGATTTATCTCCTGGCAATACAACATCTCCGCCTTGATACTTGATCACCTGTGGTTTAACGTTTTCTCCGCTTGCAGATGGCGATGTATCTACATGTGCAATAAATCCGACTGCAGGTACCTTATGTTGTACGTTTGACGGCACGGTTCCCATCACGTATCCATATTTATCTATGCGCGCATCTTTCAACCCTAAAATTTTTAATTCTTCAACAAGAAGATTTAGAAGATTAAGTTGTTTAGAAGTGCTTGGATACGATTCAGATTCTTCATTCGATTGTGTATCGATTTTGACATATCGAAGAAATTTATCGAGGACTGGTTCATTCATATTAAGTTCTTTCTGAGAATGTTATTATCGAAATAGAATAACTATGAGTGGCATTTTATGAATTTTCATATCCAGAAGCAAATATCTTTAATGTTTTCGGTTGTGTTTGAACCCGATCAGATGATCTTTATCACTCGGAATTAAATATGAAGTTGCTAATTTTTGCAGAATTTATTAAATCTAAATGAACAATACTTGTATGAGGATAAGAAATTTTGTATTTTCATTCAATTTCTTTAAATGATATACCCGCGTTAGTTTGCAATAATGTCAAAAAAATGAATATATGCCGAATTACCAAACAAACCCTCTGAAATATATTTTACTAATCTTATTTTTCTCTTTATTAATTATCTCAGGGAAAAATATCGCTTTTGCTCAAGAAGCGAGCGACTCATTGACGGTTATTCTTAATCAGGCGTATGATTTAATGCAATCAAATCCGGATCAGGCGCAACATTTATTTGAACGAGCTGTTCAGATAGCTCCCAACGATGTTTCATTACGCAGGCAACTCGGTTATTTTTACAACGAGCGTAACCAACTCGAAAAATCATTGCAACAATTCGAAGAAGCCGAGAAGATTCAACCGTCAGATACAATTAAATTGCAAATGGCATTTATCTTAGTTTCACTGAACAGGGAAGATAATGCGGTAACAGTTTTACGCGAATTGACTAATAGTCAGGATGAAAATATCAAGAAGAGCGCTGAAGCGCAACTTGCTACTATTTCATCTCCTGTAGCTGAAGTATTACCATTGTCATCGAACTGGTATTCCCGTATTTATGCTGCACCATTTTACGATACGCGCTGGGAAACAATATTTTATAACTTCGATGCCGAGCAAGGATATTTTTTTGGTACAAAAAAAATGTTTTTTTCATACGGGTTTTTATCTCTCGCGACGGATGGAAAATCAAAACTTGGTGAAGTTCCGGAGATATTTTCTGATAACGCAATAATTGGGGGTGTGGGATCGGGTGTAAAGCTGTTAGAAGGACTGGAATTACGTGCTCAAATTGGCGTTGCATACGATCTTGTTCAGCAAGATAGCGGTGCCGCGAGGACGCGGTGGGATTTCCGTGCTCTTGCAATATATGGAAATGGCATCTATCCTAATTTTGAATTTCATGATAACATAAAGGTTACATTAGACCCATTGCTCGACCTTTATTCGTCGATTGGTTATTATTCGAGGTATGATAATGCGATCGGTTATCTTCAAGCCCGAGCCGGTGCGAGGATTTTTGAATGGAAATATTCCGCTATAGATTTGTATGTCCGTTCTATGTTCATAAAAGATGCAAATAGAGATTTTTACAACAATCAAATAGATGCTGGTATAGGACTTAGAGTTTTACCATATTCCGGTTGGGATTTATACATAATGCCTGAATATTATCGGGCAATGTATCTTGATGGAGTGCGCAGTATATACAATGATATTCAAGAAAAAATTGGCACCGAGAAATATTTCGGGGGCTTCAGATTATTCATTATATACGATCATTTGTTTTAAGTTATGGCTGACCTGCTGATACAATTTTTCAGATCATCGTACGATTCTCTTTACATGGCGACATTTATTGTCGCGACTTTTCTTTTTATAAGCGGTTTTGATGATGTGTTTGTAGATCTTTACTACTGGTTGCATCATTTTCTGATGAAGAAGAAGTTCAATAAGTTTAGATACGAAACGCCTGAGAAAATTTATCAGTTGGATGAAAAAAACGTTGCCATTTTTGTTCCTGCATGGCATGAACAAGATGTGATCGATAAAATGTTGCTCAATGCCTGCCGGACAATTCAATATAAGAACTATGATATCTTTGTCGGTGTTTATCCTAATGATCCAGCTACGATTTCAAGAGTGGAACTTGTAAGCAAACAATTCCCAAATGTCCATGCAGTAGTCTCTGAACGTCCAGGTCCATCTACAAAAGCAGATAATTTGAATTCGATTCATGCCGGAATGATAAAATGGGAAAACAAAACCGGAGTTCGTTATGATATAATCGTAATGCACGATTCTGAAGATGTTATTCATCCGTTATCGTTGAAAATACACAACGCGCTTATTCCGGAATACGATATGGTTCAAATGCCTGTATTCCCGCTCGATACCAGCCACCTAAATCTTGTTCACTGGACGTATGCAGACGAATTTGCCGAGTACCATACTAAAGATCTTTTTGTGCGACAGCATTTCAGCGGTTTCGTACCATCAGCCGGTGTTGGAACTGCTTTCAACCGGTGGATTATTGAATTCGTTGGAACTTCATATGCTAAAAATATATTCCGGTCAGGTGCTTTAACTGAAGACTACGATCTCGCATTGCGGTTGGCTTTAGGTCGGGCAAATCTTTTGTTTACATACAAACCATTTGGAATCGATTGTGCAACACGCGGATACTTCCCGCATGCCATGAAAGCATCAATCCGACAAAAGAGCAGATGGATCACAGGTATTTGCTTGCAATCGTGGCAAACAATTGGATGGCGGGGTGACGCAAAATTTCGATTTGTATTATACCGCGACCGAAAAGCAGTTATTGCAAATATTATTAATTTTTTTGCTTACGTCGTGATACTTTATTTAATAATGTATGAAGCAATCCGTTTAGGATTCGCGGCGTACAGGCAACTTCCGCCTATTGTAATTAAAGGAACGGTGTTGTGGGATCTTGTTGTTATTGATAGCTTATTGATGATATGGCGAATCATGCATCGATTTATTACAGTTCGGAGAGTATATGGTATTTGGGCAGCGATCTTAAGCATATTTAGGTTGCCAATATCAAACATAATTAATTTCAGTGCAACTGGTAGAGCACTTTACCAATTCACAAAAGCGGCACTCAAGAAGAAAGAATTGAAATGGGAAAAAACTGCTCATCATTTCCCAACAGCAACTGAGCATAGTCAATAATACTTAGAATATTTTCGAGGTGAGAATATGGGGAAAAGTTATAAAATATTATATGCTGATGATGAAGATCAATTGAGATTTTTAGTCAAAGGTCAATTGAGTCATGAAGGATTTGAAGTAGATACAGCCGATGACGGCGATACGGCATTGAAGATGATGAAAGAAAAAAAGTACGATATAGTACTTTTGGATATCCGGATGCCGAGGATGAACGGTCTGGAAGTTCTGAAGGAAATGAGGAAACAAAAAATAAATACACGAACAATCATGCTTACCGGTGTGGATGATCTGAGTGTTGCCTTGGAAGCTGTGAAAAGCGGTGCAATCGATTATCTTACTAAGCCGTATGAGTTGGATAATCTGATGAAATCAATTTTGAGAGTAGTTGGATAATAAAAATTAAATGCCGGCAGAATGATCTGCTATTTTGGAAATACTTTCAAATGTAATTAACTTAATGTTAGCTATTGGGGTCAAGTCCTACGCAACGTGAAATTTCCAAACCCCGCCAGGTCCGGAAGGAAGCAACGGTAGGAAATAAATCACGTGTGACGTGGGGTAGCTTGACCTCTTATTTTTATGTACTTATATTTATTCAAGCCAAGAGATCACCTGATATTTACCAGTCAAAGGATATGATGGTGGATGTTTTGTTGCCAGACGATTATCATATCGATAGTTCTTAAGATAACCGGTTGCTATCGACCCACCACTGGCTGTTCCTACTCCTCCACGTTGATATTGTGTTAATCCGCCGTAAAGTGTTAGTGTGCCCCTAAGAACAGGAAGTGGTCCAACTGACCTGCTATAATTTTCAGCAGTTAAGCCACCATTAAGACAAAAAAGCGCTGCATCAATTCTGCAATTAGTGCCATTCGCAACATTGTCACTTACGATAACGTTATTCTGTGCAACTAATCCAAGCATGTTGGAAGTGCTCGGATCTGTTTCCGGATTGTTCTGATACAAAACGTCATCATCGATATAAATATTTCCTTTAGGAGATGTTCCGGTGGCGCATAGAGTCGCCTGACCGCTAAAAGTACCTTGAACATGAAGACTGCCATTCGTTACAGCTATGACGCCGTTCGGAGCATATGCACTTATTGTCGTTCGTGTTACTGTTCCGGTAGCAGAAGTTTTCCATAATATACTATCTCCTTTTAGTGTTATCCATAAATCACCTGCGGAATAGACTCTGCCACCCGTGGTAGCCGCTGATGTTACCCCTGTTAGATTTGCAGGGAGAGGTAAATCAACACCCGACTGGAATCCTCCTAAAAATTTTGCGCTGCTTTTCTTTGGATTTGTTCCAACTTTAGTTGTCACTTTTTTCATGAATACTGGACTGCCTATAATATTCAATTTCGATTGTGAGTGCATTCTACCCCACACTGTATCTCCTGTTATCCAGTTTATTGAACCTTCAAGATTGGAGTAATAACCATATTGAGCAAAATTACCTGGAGCTAAAATAATTTCAACTCTTTGAATTGAATCTTCATATTCTCCGGTTACTAACAATTTCACCCAAGTTTCTCCTAAGCTTGGAGCTGTATCTAGCGCAACAACACTAAATTTTCCTCCGGCGAAATTGACATTATTATAACCAGTTCTCCAATCGTATCTAAGAAAAATAGAATCTGCAGCAAGGTTTGCTGCACTCACAGCTATATCATGAGCCTGTGTTAATTTATAATAAGCGGTATAATTATCATATGCCTCATTTGCGTTCCTGTACGAATTAGGTAATATAATTCCAAGAACCATCGTGAATCCAAAAACAGCGAATAATGCTACTTTTCCCATGACTATTTCTCCTTACCGATTCTTTAAATTTCTAGCAGCTAATCTAATCTGTCTCCAATACGAATAAGAATAAACAGTATCGTATGCGTATGGACTTTCAAGTAAAACTGAAAGTTGAAGTGTACTAATTTCTCCAACTTGAGCAGGGGGTATTGTAATACGATCGCCCCATGTGTTGTAATAGGTCAAGTCAAATTTGAGCAATCCCAAAACATATCTATCCGTTTTTGATGTTGAACTGGTTGAAATTTTGCGGAAGAGCATTTTATCACGAGGATTTGGCGTCATATTACAGGTAGAAGTATCTCCAATCCAATATTTCACCGTATCAATTTGCCCGAAGGGTGATTCAACATCAGAGAGAAATTTTATACTTGTTGAGCTAACTTCTTTGATCGCTGCTTCAGGATCAGGTATCATATTAGGATCCTTGCAATAACCAATCTTACGGAAGTCATTCTCAATAATTCGCACTAATGTTGTCATGTTAGTTTGTATAGACAATTCATTGACGCTGACAAATGTTTCGTTGGCTACAGTTTGGTTCATATTTATAACCATCAACATTACAGCACCAGCAACGACTATTGAAAAAATTATATCAAAAATTACCGGACTCATAATTTAATCCTTTTTAGAAATACCAGTAGCTGAAAATGATGCTCGATCTGATTGTATCTTTCATCTCGGGGCAGGTTACCTGCACACTTAGTTTTTTATTATAAGTTTGTGATGTGGCGGCAATATCAGGAGTTCCGGGTAAAACATAAACTACTTTGCACTTAATATTAAAAGTTCCGCCACCATACTTAATCCATTTTCCTCTCGAAAAAACACTGTCTTTTATTACCTTTGTAATATTTAGATTATTAAAATCGTCAAAATCATTTAGACTGTCAGGATAATATTCTCCGACATCCATGCCGAGAGAAGCAACTGGAGTCAAAGCTGAAGTTGATCCTGCTGTTGTATCGTCCGTTTTTTTATCAAAAGCTTTTCCCATAGCTTCTTCCGTGATCGAACTGGCTAATGATACAGCAGTAATGCCTAATTTTGATTGGATTATCTGTTCATAGGTTGTGTTATAAGACCGATAGACTGAAAGAGAGGCAGTTGACAATAACGCCATAGCGCCGAGTGCTAAAAATGTTTGACCTGTCGTCATACGTTCCTCAAAGAATAAGTTCTAAAATTTGAATAACAGCGAGGAACACCCGACAAGATATTGGAATGGATAGATAAATAAGAAATAATATTCTTATTTAATTGGTTCTGATCTTGAGCATGAATTACAAATAAGTAATTCATCATCTTCGATCTATTTGAATACATGCGGGCATTCTCCTAAATCTGATAATATTTCAACCAAAAGATATTGAAAGATATTCTATAAAGCAAAGCCTTTGGTGAGTGAAATCACAATTAATCTGAGGCATGTCTTGTTGAACTCATAAGGTTAAGAAATAAGTCTAATTCTTGCATAGATTCAAAAAAATTAGTAACTTTATACATAAAATATCATTAATTCAACGAAATAATGATATTCAAAGCATAATTAAATTTTAAATTCATTCGCAACAAGTTTCTGGTCAACGATGCTGGGCGTCTTTCTATTACGAGTTTCCTTACAAAACATAAACCGTTTCCTCACTTCGTTCCGATACTTCGCGGCGGCATCGATCCGTTTGCGTTGTTGCATTTTCATTAATTTATTTGATCCGCAATTGATATTATCTTATTCAGATTTTCCAAAAAGTGGGTCGGAGGAACCAAGTGTCATACGTACGAAAAGAAATTATTATCAACGCAACTGCAAGCGAGATTCGCATTGCAATTACCGAGGACAAACGATTAGCCGAATTATTCGTTGAAACTCCTGAAAAGGAACGAATGGTTGGCGATATTTACCTCGGTAAGGTTGCCAAAGTTATGCCGGGGATCAGGGCAGCATTCATTGATCTCGGTTTAAAACAAGATGCATTTCTGCATTTCTCAGATATCGGGAGTACATTCTCCGAATATTCTTCATTGGTAGGCGATGAGGATTCTGATGTAGATGTAGATGATGAATCGGACGATGCCGAACAAAATGGAACGTCTTCATCAAGCTCACCGGATGTAAAAACCCAACAGCCTACTCAACAAGCAAGTAGAACTCAAAGAAACGAAGGTTACGAGAAACCAATTCCTGATATTAAACGAGGTCAGGATATTCTTGTCCAGGTAACAAAAGAACCTGTCGGCAGAAAAGGTGTTCGTGTTACTTCCGAGGTTTCAATACCCGGTAGATTTTTAGTGCTTCTGCCATTTGATGGAAAAGTTGGTGTATCAAAACGGATGCAGAGTTTTAAAGAAAAACGCAGGCTTCGAAAAATCGTCCGCAGTTTTCTTCCTCAAGGTTTCGGGGCTATCATACGTACAGTGGCAATGGATCAAGATGAAGCGGCTTTAAAAGCCGATATGGAAAATTTGCTTGCCACCTGGCGTGAGATTGAGAAGAGCATCAAGTCTGAAGAATCACCTTCGCTTATTTATAAAGATATGGCAACCACATCGAGTGTGATCAGGGATCTGTTTTCTGAATCAGTCGATAGGATTGTTATTGATTCAAAGAAATTGTACAAGGAAATTCGTGCTTATGTGAAAACCGTTTCACCAGATTGGGTCGATAAAATAGAATTATACAAAGATAAAGAACCGATATTTGATGTTTACGGTATAGAAAAAGAAATTGCAACTGTTTTAAGCCGGAAGGTTTGGCTGAAGAGCGGTGGATATATAATAATCGAACAAACCGAAGCGATGGTAGTGGTTGACGTTAACAGCGGCAGATATGCTGCTAAAAGAGAACAAGAACTGAATTCGCTCAGAACTAATCTAGAATCTTCAAGAGAAATATGCCGGCAACTGCGGCTCAGAGATATCGGCGGGATTATTGTTATCGATTTCATTGATCTTGAAGATGAAAAAAACCGGAAAAAAGTTTACGACGAATTGCGGAAAGAGTTTAAGCGGGATCGTGCAAAAGTTACGGTTCTTCCAATGACCGAAATCGGATTGGTTCAGATCACACGCCAGAGAATCAGACAAAATATTCTTCATAGCTTTAGCGAACCGTGCCCTGTGTGCGGCGGCGGCGGATTGATAGAATCAAAATCGAGCATTGTTAACCATATCGAACGTTGGATAAGAAGATTCAAATCAGAATCTAATGAGTTCAGGTTGAAACTTATAGTACATCCCAATATCGCACAATATCTTAGAGAGGGATCGATAAGTCGTATTACAAAAATGAAGTTTAAATTTAGAACCTTAATAAAAATAGAGGAAGATTCTGCTATTCCAATAGCGGAGTTTCATTTCTTTTCACCAAAACAGAATAAAGATATTACAGATCAATACAATTCATGATTATCGAAGGGATTTAAATGAAAATATTTATCGACACAGCAAATATAAATGAAATCAAAGAAGCGGCAAGTATGGGATTGCTTGATGGTGTTACCACAAACCCGAGCTTGATCGCAAAAGAAGGAAAAAATTTCAAAGAATTAATTAAAGAAATTTGTACCATAGTCGACGGAGATATAAGTGCCGAAGTTATTTCCACCGACTACGAAGGCATGATGAAAGAGGGAAGAGATCTTGCCAAGATTGACGATAAAATTGTGGTTAAGATTCCGCTTATCAAAGAAGGACTTAAAGCCGTGAAAAGTTTGAAAGCAGAAGGTATCCGTTCTAATGTTACACTCTGCTTTTCACCGAACCAAGCGTTGCTGGCTGCTAAGGCAGGAGCTTATATACTTAGTCCGTTTGTAGGCAGACTGGACGATATTAGCACAAACGGGATGGAATTGATTTCACAGATTATAACAATCTATAGAAATTACGGTTTTGATACACAAGTTTTAGTAGCAAGCATTCGTCATCCGCTGCATGTTGTTGAATCTGCATTGATGGGTGCCGACATTGCAACAATACCATTTAATGTTATTACTCAATTAATAAAACATCCTCTGACTGATATAGGTTTAGAACGATTTCTTTCAGATTGGAAGAAAGTGCCGAAATAATTATGAAGCCGACAGCATTTAATGCGCTCCATAAAAAATTAGGAGCTAAATTAGTAGAGTTTGCAGGTTACGAAATGCCAAT
Source organism: Ignavibacteriales bacterium (assembly GCA_016218025.1). GTDB lineage: Bacteria > Bacteroidota > Ignavibacteria > UBA10030 > SZUA-254 > PNNN01. The sequence goes on along the minus strand of JACRFD010000086.1, from coordinate 18,706 downwards.
CCAGTATACAGGCATCATAGATGAACATAAAGCTGTCCGCGAAGCGGTAGGGATTTTTGATGTTTCTCATATGGGTGAGTTTAAAATCGAAGGACACGGAGCATTAGAGTTGGTTCAAAAAATTACAGTCAACGATGCCGCAAAACTCACAGATGGGAAAGTTCAATACTCCGCGATGTGTTATCCTGATGGTGGAATTGTAGACGATTTGTTGGTTTATCGTATGAAAAACCATTTCATGCTCGTGGTTAATGCGGCAAATCTTCAAAAAGATTTTGATTGGATAAAATCAAACATCAATAATTCAAATGTTACCTTGACCGATGACAGCGATAAGACATCGCTCCTTGCAGTTCAGGGTCCGAAATCACTTGCAACACTCCAAAAGTTAACAGGTGCAAATTTGTCTTCGTTGAATTATTATTCATTTCTGGAAGCGGATTTAGCCGGTATCGAAATGATCATCTCCCGGACAGGTTATACAGGTGAGCTAGGATTTGAATTGTATTTCGATTCATCAATTTCAATATCCGAAAGGATTTGGAATGCAATCATGGAAGCCGGTAAAGAATACAACATCAAACCGATTGGGCTTGGAGCAAGGGATACATTGAGGTTAGAGATGGGATTTTGTTTATATGGAAATGATATAGATAAATCGACTAATCCGTTGGAAGCAGGCCTTGCCTGGATTACTAAACTTGATAAAACTAATTTTAATGCTAAAGATGTCCTATTGAATGTAAAGAAAACCGGACTCAGCAGAAAATTAACCGGATTTGTAGTTGATGATGAGCGTGCGTTTCCCAGACATGGTTATGATATTTTATCGGGCGGGGAAAAAATAGGTGTTGTAACAAGCGGAACTGTTTCTCCGATTTTGGGAAAAGCAATAGGTATGGGTTATGTTGCAACAAATTTTGCAGAACCAGATTCTGAAATCAGCATCCTTATCCGTAATAAAGAAGTCAAAGCAAAAATCGTTAAGATACCTTTTATTAAAAAATGAAAACAAATCCTGTCAGTAAAAAAATATCGGTAACAGTCCATCTCACACCCAACGATTTGGATGAGATGGAGCTAAAAGATAAAAATCTTGTAGTGATCGATGTACTTAGAGCAAGCACAACAATAGCGATGGCATTACAGAATGGAGCAAAAGAAATAATGCCTGTCGGCAGCATCGAGAATGCGGTCAAGATTTCCGGAAGTTTATTTGGCGGCGTTACTTTAAGAGCCGGCGAAAGAAATTCAAAAATGATCGAGGGATTCAATCTTGGTAACTCCCCAAAAGAATTTACCGAGGATGTTGTCAAAGGTAAATCAATAATTTTCTTTACAACAAACGGAACTGTTGCTATCGGTAAAGGAAAACATGCAAAAAATCTGGTTATAGCCGGATTTGTAAATCTATCGTTGGTTGTTGATTTTCTAAGCACATTAAATGAGGATATTGTAATCCTTTGCGCTGCAAAAGAAAATACATTTTGTGTGGAAGATGCCGTATGTGCAGGCAGAATCATCAATAAAATGAGTTCATTACAAAGTATCGACTTATTGCTGGATGATGCCGGTATTGCATGTGCTATGTTAGATAAGGGATTCGGCAAGAGCATTTTGAAAATGTTGAAAAGCTCAGAGCATGGGAAATATCTTACAGAAATCGGCTTTGTAGATGATTTAAAGATTTGTGCCGGACTTGATACTGTTCCTGTTCTCCCAGTACTAACCGGGAATGTGATTAAACTTCAGAAAGAAAAATTATAATCCGGATCCCTTGAAGACTACCTCTGATATGGAGAATAATAATGGCGGATAGCGGAAAACAGTTGTCGGTAAGCGGATCAAAGAAGTCCAGGGCAAAACGTACTGCAGAACGCCGGAAGCATATTGTTGCCATAGTTGGAATAGTAATAGGATTGCTCATGATATTGAGTATTCTTGGATTCTCATATTCTGATGAAGCAATTTTAGATAAACTCTCCTTTGTCGATATTTTCCGGTTACCGTTTAATGATTCAGTCAAGTCGCTGGCAGCCGGAATCGAAAATTGGCTCGGGTTATCAGGTGCTCTGACGGCAAATTTTTTAATAAATTCAACCTTCGGATTTATTTCTATAATATTTCCACTGCTCATCGTATTTTGGAGTTGGATAATTTTAAGATCAGCCGAATCTAAGAAGCTCTTAACACTTACAAATTATCTGCTAATATTTTCAATTCTGTTTTCTACATTGTTCGGTATAACAAATGCTGTGATTGTTGAACTGCCGAAAGAGTGGAGTGGAATTGTAGGCGCATTTCTCTCTGACATTGCAGTCAAACTCCTTGGAAAAGTTGGCGCTCCTATTGTAATTCTTACTGCTTTCTTTCTGACAATCGTTCTTGCTATCGATCTCGATATTCATAAATCTATTGAACGTTTTAAGTCGTTATTGATTGGATTGAAAGATTTAATCAGTAAGGATAAACAAAAATCGAAATATGAACCGTTGTATAACGATGTATCAATAGCAAAGACGGACGATGAATTTGAAACATCGATCAATCGGGTTGATGAGGAAGTTGTTGAACAAGAAAAGGTGAGCAACAACGAAGCCGAAGATAATGAAATTGAAGAGGTCGAAAATATTGAAGATGACACTGAGGAGGAAGAGATCCCTATGAAGGTAGTGGAGAAGGAAACGGAAGAAGAAATTGAATCTTCGAAAAATCTGGCTCCTCCTGAAGTGGTTGAAGATAAAGAAGAGGAAATTGATTATGTTTTTCCTTCTATCGAATTATTAGATTCATATCGACAAAATGATACAATTCCGGAAGATGAGTTGAAATCGAACGCTGATTTAGTACGTGCAAAACTTGCCAATTTTGGAATTGAAATTGAGAGCATGAGTGTAACTCCCGGACCGGTAGTTACGTTGTATGAATTAGTCCCGGCTTCAACCGTGAAGATTAGCCGGATTGTGAACCTAGCAGATGATATTGCACTTGCTCTTGCAGCAAAAGGTATCCGTATCATGGCGCCGATTCCGGGGAAGAGTGCTGTCGGTATTGAAATTCCGAATAAAAATCCATCGTTAGTTTCACTTCGCTCAGTTCTCAACTCAAATAAATTCCGTGAGATGAAAGGTAATCTACCAATTGCGTTAGGCAAAACTATTTCCGGAGATGTATTCACAGACGATCTTTCGAAGATGCCGCATTTATTGATTGCAGGATCAACTGGTTCGGGTAAAAGCGTAGGCATCAACACCTTCCTCGCAAGTTTATTATACCGATTACATCCCTCGGATGTAAAATTTGTTATAATTGATCCGAAAAAAATCGAACTAACTCCATACAAGAAATTAAAAAATCATTTTCTTGCAGTTTCACCTGACACAGATGAGGATATTATAACAACACCCGAAAATGCAGTCTATGCACTAAAAGGTGTTGAGCTTGAAATGGAAAAACGGTACGATCGTTTGGCTGCCGCAGGTGTAAGAAATATTTCAGATTACAACGAGAGGTTGAAGGCGGGGAAATTAAAAGATACCGAAACAATAAAACATAAAAAGATTCCATACCTCGTGGTTGTAATTGATGAGCTTGCCGATTTAATGCTGACTGCGGCACGGGATGTTGAAGAACCCATAGCACGCCTTGCACAAATGGCAAGAGCAGTCGGTGTTCATCTTGTATTTGCAACCCAACGGCCCTCTGTTGATGTTATCACAGGTGTTATCAAGGCAAATTTCCCGGCACGTGTTGCTTATCAGGTTGCAACGAAAATTGACTCAAGAACAATACTGGATACAAACGGCGCGGAACAACTTTTAGGAAGCGGCGATATGATTTATATGCCGGCAGGAGCCCAGAAACCGCTTCGAATTCAAAATGCATTTATTTCAACCGATGAGGTTGAACGCTTAACCGAACACATTGCAAAACAACAGGGTTACAGCAAACCGTTCCAACTGCCATCATCACTTGAACGGAAAAAATCTGGCGGCAGAGGGATCTCTGAAGATCGTGACGAATTTTTTGAAGAAGCAGCCAGACTTATCGTTCGGCATCAGCAAGGATCTGTCTCTTTATTGCAGAGGCGTTTAAAGGTTGGTTATTCACGTGCAGCAAGATTGGTTGATGAACTTGAAGCAGCAGGAATAGTCGGACCGTTCGATGGAAGTAAAGCACGTATGGTGCTGATTGAAGATGAACAACAGCTTGATAGATTACTAAAGGATATTTTATGATTCAATTTAATTGGAACAAAATATTTCTGACTTCACTTTTATTATTAATTTTTACCGCTTCGTTGTATCCTGGAAACGACGCCGATGCGTTGCTGAAAAAAGTCCAGAAGAAATATGAAACATGGAAAGATGCGAAGATATCTTTTACACAAGAAGTAAAGTTCAGCGTTACTAAAACGGAGCAATTGTTTATCGGAACATTGATAATGAAAAAAGGCAGCCGTTACCGGATTGAACTGGAAGATCGAAATATTATAACAGACGGCATCTCGGTCTGGTCGATCAATAAAACGAACAAACAAGTGGTGATCGATAAATATCACGATGATCCAAAAGCACTCACGCCTGAAAAAGTTTTAACTTCCATTCCAAAAAAGTATAACGCATCTATTCTCAACAAAGAAGAAGATGCTGATGCAAAATTAACAGTTTTGAAACTGCTGCCAAAAGAAGAGCGATCCTCTTTCAAATCGATTAAGATGTGGATCGATGAAGATAAGATGTTGATAAAAAAAATTCAGATATTGGATTCAAGCAATAATACTACCACCTACATTATTACCGACCTCGAAGTCGATGCAGGCATACCTGATTCGTATTTTGTGTATAAACCAGAGTCGGGATATGAAATAATAGACTTGAGATAATTACTCCCGAAGACCGGCATCCATTTATGAACCAGAAATTAAAACGATATTTTCAATATTCTATCAGCATATTTCTCACATTGCTGTTTCTCTACTTTGCATTTAGAGGAACAGATTTTGAAAGCTTAGTTGATATTCTTTCAAAAGCCAATTACTGGTGGGCAGTGGCGATGCTTCCGGCATTGATGATAAGTAATATGTTCAGAGCATGGAGATGGGAGTATCTGCTTCGTCCGGTGAAAAAGGGGATTCGTTTTCGAAACCTTTTCTCTTCGATGATGGTCGGTTATATGATGAACAATGTGTTGCCGAGAGTTGGTGAGTTGGCAAGGCCCTATGCAATCGGGAAATTAGAAGGTGTTTCTCGCAGTGCCGCACTCGGTACGGTTTTCATCGAAAGAATTTTTGATATTTTATCTTTCATGGTTGTTGTTGCATTGATTCCATTGTTTTATAGCGGTCCTTTGACACAGATTTTTCCATGGCTTGAAGAAACCGGAATCTGGCTTACCGTTATATCGCTGGCATTTTTGGCTTTGTTCTCATTTTTTATGATACGGAGAGATTTAGTGGAGAGATTTTTAAAATTTATTACAAGTCATCTTTCATCTCAGAAAGCTCAACTCGTTGAGCATATCACCCATTCTTTTTTAGACGGATTTTTATTTTTGAAAGAGCCCAAACTTTATTTCATGATCGGAATTCTGAGTGTGATGATCTGGTTCTTTTATATCGTTATGCTCTTCTTGCCTTTCTATGCATTCGGTATGGTGGAACAATATAACCTTGGATTCGATTCTGCACTTGTAGTTCAGGCAATTTCAACTCTCGGATTTATTCTTCCCACTCCGGGTGGTACCGGGTCGTATCATTATTTTACGATTCAAACTCTTACAAAATTATATCATGTTAATGAAGAAGTTGCACGCAGCTATGCTACCGTTACGCATATAATCGGTTTCATCGGGACAATGGTTGTGGGAATGTTTTATTTTCTCAAAGATAAATTGCATTTATCTGAAGTTGCATCCAGGTCGCTCACAATGGATAACGAAGAGTCTAAGTCAAAATAGAAATTATTCAAATTTATCATTATTAAATCAACAAATAAATGGAGATAAACGATGAAGTTAGATAGATTAATCAGCACGATTGCAATTTTATTAATTGCAACCGCAACACTTTTCGCACAACAATCGAAAGATAAAAAAATGGATCAACCAAAAGGTAATCCTGTCGTGGTTATGAAAACATCGATGGGAACGATAAAAATTGAATTGTTTGAAGATAAAGCACCTGTAACAGTGAAGAATTTTTTAAGTTATGTAGATGAAAAATATTTTAACGGAACTGTATTTCACCGCGTAATAAAAGGGTTCATGATTCAGGGCGGCGGATTTGAAGCATCCGATCCGATCAAACAAAAACCAACCAAAGCTCAGATCATAAATGAATCGGATAACGGACTAAAGAACGAACGCGGCACACTGGCAATGGCAAGAACAAACGATCCGAATAGCGCAACCAGTCAGTTCTTTATCAATGTAGTTGATAATTCGTTTTTAAATAAAGCTGAAGGAAATCCCGGTTATGCAGTCTTCGCAAAAGTTATTGAAGGAATGGATGTAGTTGATAAAATCCGTGCAGTGAAAACCGGAACATTTCCGGCAATATCGCTCTATCAGGGTAAGGAGATCAAACAGCAATTTCAGGATGTGCCGGAAACCAAGGTTGTAATCGAATCGATTACACGTGCAGGTAAATAATTCTGCTTAGGCATGAGTTTCTAAAATGAGTAAAAGTCAATCGGAGCGGGAAAAAATAAGAGAGATTGAAAAATCGATCAAACAAAAACGGTTCGCTCCGATTTACTATTTCCACGGTGAGGAAGATCTCTTAATAGAACATACTGTCGATCTTCTCTTAAAGAATGCCCTTGCCGAGTCGGAGAAAAGTTTTAATCTTGATATTGTTAACAACGATAATATCGATCCTAAGGATCTGATCTCTTTCGTGTCGGCATTTCCTCTGATGGCAGAGCGGCGTGTGGTTGTTGTAAAAAATTTCGGTGCAATTGAAAAACCTGAATCGCTCTTACCTGTAATCGAAAATCCTGTTAATACAACCGTTCTGGTGCTGATAGGACCTAAGCCGGATAAGAGGTTGAAATTATTTAAAGCCATAGAAACCAACGGAATGATTGCGGAATTCAGCCAGCTTTACGATAATGAAGTACCGGAATGGATCGGGAATAAAATAGCTGAAAAAAATAAATCGGCATCAGATAAGGTCTGCCAACTTATACAAACACATGTTGGCAAATCGTTGCGTGAGATATTAAACGAGATAGAAAAATTGTTCATCTATGTCGGTGAAAAACCGGAAATCACAGAAGATGATGTTGCCAAGGTAGTAGGAACTTCAAAAAAATACAATATTTTCGAACTGCAAAAAGCAATCGGTAAAAAAGATCTAAAAGCCAGTTTGGAGATTTCAGAAAAAATGCTCAGTGTGGGTGAGTATCCGGTGGGGATGATTGTGATGCTGACTAAATATTTTGAAAAACTCTGGGTAATCTGGGATCATATTGAACGGAGAATAACAAAAGAAGAGTTGATAAAATATCTGAAATTAAGTCCAAGGCAATTGGGATTTTTAGAGGAAGAAATAAAAATAGCCCGTTCAATGAAACCGGAAGAAATTGAAAATGCGTTAGCGGTACTTTTAAAAGTCGATGAAAAATTGAAAAGCACTGATGTAGATCCGAAGCTATTATTTACTATGATGTTATATCATATTATCAGGGCACCTGAGATTGAGATGGTGATATGATTTTCAGTAGAGCAAAAATCAAATTAAAAATTGGATAAATCTTATGCCTTTAAATGATAATGTAAATCAGGAAGAACCGGAAGAGAATAAACCCACACCCCCGCCGATTCTGCACAAGCCCGGAAGAGATTACAGTCTGATACGCAACATTGCTATCGCTGTTGGCATACTGTGCATATTAGCAGCTTTTATATTTTTCACTTATGTTCGCTCGGTGCGGACGGATGCAGAAACTGCCAGGCAGGAAATTATGCTGGATGGCAGCGTTAGTGCAATAAAAACTGATAAGCAAGTTCAGGATCAGATTCCGCAAGTTGAAATCGATTCATCCCAGATTAAGAAAGAAACAAAACCAGCCGCATCAGATGTTGCCGCAACGGACACACCGGTAGTTGAAAAAAAGGAGGTTGAGAAGAAAGAGGAAGAAAAAATTCCTGTTGTTAAGACGGCAAAGATAAAGAAGGCAAAAGTTTCTCCCGTTTCCGGAAGGTATACAATTTATGTAGGTTCTTATCCTGTTAAGGCAGAAGCAAAAACTAAAGCAGCGAGATGGGAAAGTGCCGGTTTTGATAGCTGGATAGTTGAAGCGAGGGGAAGATATAGAGTAGCAATAGGACGGTTTAAAACCGAAGATGCAGCACGGAGATTTATATCAGAGAACAAAGAAGCTTTTGGAAATGATTTTTGGGTGGCAATAATCAAGAAATAAGATTTTAACTGCAATAACAGACCTAAAGGTTACTATCGTTAAGATCGCTGTGTTTGCGAATATTTCCAAGCAAGAACTCCGACTGTTGATTTCGTTAAGCTGTGGAAAACAGTCGGAGTTCTAATTTTTACCCTCCTTGTCACTTCGTGACATCCCTCTCACAACTTGGGAGAGGGATTATAGGGTGAGGGTCAAAATACTCCCTCCATTTAAGATTCAAATGTGCAGGTGAGTAGCACTTACAACTGTTTTGAAGTTGAAATAATAACAAAGTATAACGCTAAAATATAAGGTATGAACAATTCCGACTCACATAATCAGCGTATAGCAAAAATGACCTTTGCCTCGGTCTATCCTCTGTATCTCTCGAAGGTTGAAAAAAAAGGAAGGACAAAAAAAGAATTGCATCAGGTCATAGAATGGTTAACAGGCTACGATAACAAAAAGCTGCAGGAATTAATAAAAGAAAATGTAACTTTTGAAACCTTCTTCCAACATGCTTCACTAAACCCCAAAGCATACCTCATCACCGGAGTAATCTGTGGATATCGTGTAGAGGAAATCGACAATCCTTTGACGCGGAAGGTTCGGTATTTTGATAAGTTGGTGGACGAGTTGGCGAAGGGCAGGAAGATGGAGAAGATATTGCGCAGCTCGTAGAGTTTTGAGAAGCATCTTTGTTGTGGAAGACCCACTATGCCGGAAGATAAGTCAATGTAACGAACAGCAAAGTTGCAACCTCCCGAAAGTTACTACAGCCCAAACACAAAAACTTTCGGGAGGTTTTTCTGTTTTGCACATTTGACAATTAAGCGCATGTTTTGTAATTTGCTATCACGATTTTGATGGGTTGAAACAAGGGAACTGACGCATATAGAAAATTGATGCTGTGAAAATGAGAGTGCGTGAGTATGATGAAAAGCTTTTCGATAAAAGATGAATATAAAATATTAGATGTATAAACTAAAAAGAAAAAGTGTAATGTTGCAATGTGTGCGGACGAATCGTAAGCAAAAGAAGCTTATGTTCGCTTGCATGTTCGTTTTTCCCGTGCAACATTATGTGCCAAGCAAGTAAGATGAGAGTTTCATTGTTATAATAACATTAAGGAGATGTAAATGAGAATCTGCTTTCTTTGGTTAATCGCTTGTATATTATCATTAGCCGTTTTCTCCATAGCCCACGCCCAATCTGAGCGTTGGACAATTATCACGTCGTCACATGATACTCTTCAGTTTTGTACAATTGGCTCATTGGAGGGAGTAGCGGTAACTTTCAATTGCAAAAATTCTTTGATTCACATTTCTGTAGACTCGGTGGAGAGTCTGTCTAAAAACCACAACTCCCGGCTTTGGAGTAATATAGGGATAGGAGCGATTGCGGGTTGTGCAACCGGGGCATTTTTTATTGGTCCTAGCTTAAAGTTTGGGACTCAAGATGCCGGATCAGCAATTTTGATCGGTGCTCTACTTGGAGCTGGTGCAGGCTCGATAGCGGGAGGGATTTATAATCTTGCGTCAAGTGACACAGAAGTTTTTCACTTATCTGGTAAAACAACAGAGGACAAAATCAAAATTATCCGTGAGCTCCGAAGATTGGACAGATAATGTACTCGACAATAAATCCTCGCTCAATACTTTTGCTCACGAAAATGAGATTGATAGGTTCACTAAAGTATTGCGTTGTTCGCCTAGACGTTCCGCAGCCATTCGCTTGTCTCGCGACGTGAAACATTCTGAAAGATCATAAAATCTCAGAAATACTTTTAATCCTTGCGAATCTTGAGGATTCTTCGTATATTATTCCTACATTTTGATACAGAATTGGAGTTTTTAATGAAAAAAGGTATTCATCCCCAATATAAAAAAGCAGTTGTTTCTTGCGTTTGCGGCGCAGTATTTGAAACCCGTTCATCGGCAGGAAATCTAAAAATAGAAATTTGCTCTAAATGCCATCCGTTTTTTACCGGAAAACAAAAAATATTGGATTCCGCGGGCCGCGTTGAACGGTTCAATAAAAAATACGGCAAAAAAGAACAAGAGGCGCCTGCTACCGCATAAGGGGATATCGATCTTATCACATTCAATTAACGGAATTCTGATAATTCGGGATTCCGTTTTTTTCTTTTAAGTGATTATATGCAAATATGCATTTTCGAAACCGAACATTATAAAAATTTTCTTCCGTTGGTCTCATTCAGACCTGTCTATGATCTCCGTTGCGGGATTTATTCGTTCAGACAAAAAATTGAAAATTCATTTCCAAAATTTCAAATCAATTATTTGCTGCGTAATGAATTGGCAAATCTATACCGTGAAGAAAATCCGAGGAAAAATATAAATCAAATTCCTGCCGATGATACATGGTTCATCAACGGCAGTGTCATACCGAACGAAAATCTTATAAAAAAAATAAAAAGTAAAAATGTTGAAGATCTTTTGCTGTTCAAGGGAGAGAATATTGCAGCTCTATTTTTGAAAAAAGAATCAATCATAAGGTATGCGAATATATTTTCAAATTTTATTTTTTCGTACAAAGATTTTCAAAATATAAAAAATGAGTCTATTGATATCGATATCGTATCATATCCATGGGATGTTGTAAATCTGACCTCCAGAGAACTCTCTACCGATTACCATTTTTATAAAAAGCAAAATAAACCCTCAGCACAAAAGTATAAGGGAGTTTATCTATTAAACAAGAAAAATATTTTCATCGGTAAAAATGTTACAATCAAACCGGGTGTTGTTATCGATGCGGAAAAAGGTCCTATTGTGATAGGCAGGAATGTTACTATTATGTCGAATTCTGTTATCGAAGGTCCTGCTTACATTGGCGATAACTCAACAATAAAGATCGGAGCAAAATTGTACCACGGCAATTCAATAGGTGAGTGGTGCAAGATTGGCGGTGAAGTTGAATCTTCTGTAATTCATTCTTTCTCCAACAAACAGCACGAAGGTTTTTTAGGGCATGCATATTTAGGAAGCTGGGTGAACATTGGTGCAGATACAAATAACAGCGATCTGAAAAATAATTACACCACTGTGCGTATTGAAATCAATGGCAAGCTGATTGATTCAGGTTTGCAATTTGTTGGTTTAACTATGGGCGACCATTCCAAAACCGGAATTAATATGATGTTCGATACCGGTACGGTTGTTGGTGTTGCTTGTAATTTGTACGGATCCGGACTTCCGCCAAAATATATTCCTTCATTTCACAGAGGTGGTGAAAAAGCATTGAAGTTATATGACCTTGAAAAGACTATCGAAACAATGAAAATTGTAATGCTCCGGAGAAATATTAAAATGACTCAGACTTATGAAGAGGTAACGAGGTATATTTACAACGCCATGATGATTGATAGAAAGAATTCCGGCCTACAATGACAACAGAGACAATAGAATCGTCAAAGCAAGAGACGTCGCCCACTGAAAAACAAATGCTTTACGCCGGACCACGAGGTACAGCAGTAAAAATACTGAACAGGGTTGAACGCACCGATTCTTATCTTGATAAACTTTTAGATGTGGAATTAAAATCGAAAGAAATATCGGACCTCGATAAAAGTTTATTGGCAGAAATTGTCCACGGAGTAATGCGATGGCAGGGAAGATTGGATTGGATATTAAACGGATTCACACACGGAAATTTTTCTAAATCGGAAGTTAATGTTCGAAATGCACTGAGAGTTGCGTTATATCAAATCTTATTCTTGACTCAAGTGCCCCATTATGCTGCTGTGAATGAAGCCGTTGAATTTATTAAAAGAATTCGCGGAGATAAATTCTCAGGTTTCGTAAATGCAGTTCTAAGAAATATTATCCGAACTTTGGATGGGATACATTATCCAAATCCGGATGAAGATATTGCCCAGTATCTTGCAGTTTACTATTCTCATCCTCTATGGATGGTTAAACGCTGGCTGGAGCGGTTCGGTAAAGAGGAACTCGAGAAACTATTAATGGCAAACAATGACCTTCCCGGTTTAACTCTCAGAATTAATAAACTTAAGATAAGTCCCTCAGAATTTTTGTCACTGTTAGAAAAGCAAAATGTACAATTTCAGGGATCAACTTTTATCGATCATTTTATTAAAGTGAAAAATCTTTCGGGGATTTCACAATTGAATATTTTTCAACAGGGATATTTTACTATTCAGGATGAGAGTGCCGCATTGCCTGTGCTTTTGCTTGATCCAAAACCGGGTGAAAAAATCATTGATATGTGTGCCGCACCTGGGGGAAAAACGACCTTCATAGCCGAGCGTATGAACAATCAGGGTGAAATACTTGCCGTGGATAAATACGATGTAAAGCTGAACATGATCAAGCTTAGCTGTGAGCGATTAGGTATTAAGAATGTTCAGACACTTGCTGCCGATTCTTCAACAATAGATGTTCCGCTGGCAGATAAAGTATTGGTGGATGCACCGTGTACCGGGCTGGGGACACTTCGCAAAAAACCTGATATCAAGTGGAAGAGAGAACCTGAAGATTTAAAGAAAATGGTTCAACAGCAAAGCACGTTATTGGAAAGTGCTGCACGATTAGTAAAGCCCGGTGGAGTGATTGTGTACAGCACGTGTACTACCGAACCGGAAGAAAACAGCGAAACGATAAAATCTTTTCTTGAATCGCACACAGAATTTTATATAGAGCCCGCCTCGGATTTTGTTAATAAATCTGTCGTGTCGTCCGAAGGATTCATCGAAACATTTCCCCACAAGCATCACGTTGATGGATCGTTTGCCGCGCGACTTCGAAAAAAACTACCTAACTAAATTAAATTTGGAATTCTCATGAAAGCAGTCATAAAACAAAAACCACAGATGTATCAGGCATGGCAAAAAGGTTTTCAGCTTGTTGAGCGGGAAAAACCGGTCGTGCAAAACTCAAATTACGTTCAATTTAAAGTTGTTGCTGCCGGTATCTGCGGCACCGATGTCGGAATTTACAATTCAAAAGACTCGTTAAAAAATAACATGGCGAATATTTCACCGGAAGGTGTAACCATTGGCCATGAATTTTGCGGAAAGATTACCGATGCCGGATCAAAAGCAAAAGTTCGACTCGCAAATCAGGTGATTCAAAAATCAAAAGAGTACAAAGAAATTAAAAAGTTCGTGAAGAACCGAACCGCGGCACAGGTTGCAAAAGATAAAACGTTCATCGACTATCTGAACAAAAATTTTATTGCCACAGCCGAAATGCACATTACTTGCGGCGAGTGCGCCCAGTGTAAACTTGGCGACTATCATGTGTGCACAAAGACTGTCATTCGTGGTCTGCATGGCGATGGATCATACGCTGAATACATAGTGCTTCCCGCTGAGAACATTTTGATTTTCAAAAATGGTGAAATCCCTGAAGAGATTGTAGGTTTCATGGATGCAATTGGAAACGCGGCACATACGGTACAAGTTCTCAAATCGATTAAAGGTAAAACAGTTGCGGTGCTGGGACTCGGAGTAATAGGTTTAATGTCGGTTGCGATTGCCAAAGGTGCGGGCGCGAAAAAGATTCTAGTAACCGATGCATCGCACGGAGAAAATACACATGAGAAATTGGAAGCGTTAAAATTCAAGATGGCTCGTTCGCTTGGGGCTGATGAATGTTTCGATGTTTCAATTCCAGAAGAGAAAAAAGAATTTTATAAAGTAGCCAAAGAGCAGAATCATGGCGCTGGTGTTGATGCAGTGCTCGAAATGTCCGGCAGTTATCATGCTTATGATGATGCTTTCAATGTCGTCCGAATGGGCGGTGAGATTGCATTGCTCGGCTTAACGAGCGGGACTCTGCCTGTAGATTTTTCAAAGCATGTAATTTTTCCCGGTATCACGATTCACGGCGTTATCGGCAGGCGTGTCTGGTCAACATGGGATATGATGACGGAAATTCTAAAAAAAGGATTGGCAAAGCGTTTCATGAAAGCCGGCTTTGTAACTCATCAGGTTCCTTTAGCAGATTATGATAAAGGTTTTCAGGCGATCATCAATGGCGATGCACTGAAAGTTTTATTAAGACCATAAAACCTGTAAATCAGCGGCAATCTATGAATTATAATCAGTTTTAGTTATATTAAAGGCACTCATCAATGTGCCGCCCACGTTCTTCAACAATCTCTGTAATTTATTTAGAACTCAAATATTCCTAACTGACCTAATGATCAAAGGTACCGGTATAGATATCGTGGGGATCGAGAAATTTAAGCATGCTGAGAATGATAAGAATTTCTTAGGAGAGATTCTAACCGGACAAGAAATCTCATTGATTCGAGACAGTAACAACAGTGCAGCTTATATCGCAAAAATATTCGCTCTAAAAGAAGCTGTAATGAAATCTCTCGGATGGGGATTGACGTACGGATCATACTGGCACGATATCGAGGTGTTGGATGATGGTCAAATTAAGCTGACCGGAGTCTTGAAAGTGCAGGCAGAGAAAATGCACGTGTCAAAGATTCATAGTTCATATTCAAATTCAAAAAATTTTATTACAGCATTTGTACTTCTTGAAGATTAAAAGGAGAATTCATGAGTCATATTGGTTCATACGAAGAAAGATATAAATCGTTTAATTGGAAACAATCAGAGGAGGAATTAGAGTACGGTAAAAACGGAATGTATAACATTGGTTATTATTGCAGTGACCGCATCTGTGAGAAAGGCAATGGTAAAAAGTTAGGATTAATATGGGAAGGATTTACCGGTGAAGTGAAAAAATATAGTTACAATGACATCCGCGTTTACAGTAATACGATTGCCAAATTTTTGCAAGATACGGGAATTAACGTGGGCGACAGAGTTTGTCTTTTCATGGACAAGGTCCCTGAATTGTATCTCGGTTTTATTGGCATTTTAAAAATGGGTGGAATTACACAGCCGTTATTTTCTGCTTTCGGAGAAGAAGCTTTGTTCACTCGTCTTGATGACGCAAAAACAAAAGCAATCATGATTCAAAAAAAGCATTTACCTAAAGTTCGTCGAATAAAAGATAAACTTCCCGATCTGACAAAAATTATTGTGATCGATGCAGATGAAGCGGCAACGCCGCAAATAAATGAGATTCATTTTTGGATGGAAAAAACTCCTAAGGTTGAGAAATTCGATATCGTAAAAGTTGGTCCTGAAGTTCCATCAGTTATTCACTACACTTCAGGTACCACTGGAAAACCGAAAGGTGCGCAGCACGCTCATTCATCGATTATCGCACAGTACATTACATCTAAATGGGTTTTAGATTTGCAGACGGATGATATTTACTGGTGCACTGCCGATCCGGGTTGGGTTACAGGAACATCGTACGGAATCATTGGTCCATGGGCATTGGGTGTAACTCAGGTGGTACTCGATGCAGGTTTTGGTGCGGAGAAATGGTACGCGTTTATGCAAAAATATAAAGTTTCCATGTGGTACTCGGCACCGACAGCAATTCGTCTGTTGATGAAAGAAGGAATAGAAGCTGTAAAGAAATATGACCTCTCCTCATTACGTCATCTTGCAAGTGTTGGTGAGCCGCTAAACGCTGAAGCAGTTGTATGGTCTGAGAAAGCATTCGGCAAAATGTTTCATGATACATATTGGCAGACTGAAACCGGAGCGATGATGATTACAAATTATCCAGGAATGAAAATTAAACCCGGCTCAATGGGAAAACCATTCCCCGGTATTACCGCAACGGTTCTCAATACAAAAACTTATGAACCGATCACTTCTCCCGGCATGGTCGGACTCATTGCTCTCAAACCCGGCTGGCCATCGATGATGCGTTCTTACTGGAATAACAAAACAACATACGACAGTAAGTTCAAGAACGGCTGGTATATTTGCGGAGACCGCGCCAGTATTGATAACGAAGGATACTTCTGGTTTGTTGGCCGGGATGACGATGTGATTAACACGGCAGGACATTTAGTTGGACCGTTTGAAATTGAATCTGCTTTGCTTGAACATAAGGCTGTTGCAGAATCTGCCGCTGTTGGCAAGCCCGATCCTGTAAATATGGAAGTGGTAAAAGCTTTCATTGCGTTAAAACCGGGATTTGAACCGAGCGGTGATATGGAATTGGATATAATGAATTTTATAAGGAAGAAACTTTCTCCACTGGCAATGCCACAGGAGATCGAATTTGTTCCTTCACTTCCGAAGACAAGAAGCGGCAAAATCATGCGTCGGCTTCTGCGTGCGAAAGAGTGGGGTGAAGAAATTGGAGATACATCTACATTAGAGAATGATTAAATAAAATTTTCAATAGCTAATTGTCAAATATTAATTATCAATTATTGGAGCTACAATGTCTGAAGATATTAAGAAAATGATTATCGATTATGTTAAGAAAGAATACCTTGAAGAAGATTCGGGGGTAACGGTTAATGAAAGTACAAAACTTATTTCCAGCGGTATTGTCGATTCTTTTTCGATGGTCTCGTTGAAAATGTTTCTTGAGAAGAAATTCTCGGTGAAAATTCCGGATGATAAAGCGACACCTGAAGCATTCGATTCCGTGAATAACATAATGAACCTCCTAAAAGAATACACAAAAATATAAGGAGCAAATATGGCATACAGTGAAAAAGCGAAGTCGTTTTACGACAGTACACTGAAAAATATAAAGCAGGATGGACTCTTCAAAGAAGAGCGCTTCATTGAATCACCTCAAGCTGCGAATATAAAAGTCGAATTTCCGGCTGGCGCACCGCAAAAGCAAGTACTGAATTTCTGTGCTAACAATTATCTCGGCTTGTCAAGCCATCCTGAAGTGGTAAAAGCTGCACACGATGGACTTGATGCGCGCGGTTACGGCATGTCGTCTGTTCGTTTCATCTGCGGGACGCAGGATATTCATCATGAGCTTGAAGATAAATTGACAAAATTTCTCGGCACCGAAGATACAATTCTTTTCCCATCTTGCATGGAAGCAAACGCTGCAATATTTGAAGTGATGTTGGATAAAGAAGATGCGATGATTTCGGATCGTCTTGTACATGCTTCGATTGTTGACGGCATGAGGCTTAGCAAAGCGCAGCTTTTCAATTACAAGCATAACAACATGGCTCATCTTGAAGAGAAACTACAGGAAACTCAGAACTGTCGTTTCCGTCTTATCATCACCGATGGTGTATTCTCAATGGATGGAGATCTTGCAAAGCTTGATGAAATTTGTAACCTTGCCGAGAAATATGACGCGATGGTTATGGTGGATGATTCTCATGCTTCAGGCTTTATAGGAAAGACGGGCCGCGGTACTCACGAACATTTTAATGTTATGGGTCGCGTCGATGTAATTACAACAACGCTCGGTAAAGCGCTCGGTGGCGCTACAGGTGGCTGTGTTAGCGGACGTAAGGGAATAGTTGATCTATGCCGCCAGCGTGCCCGACCATATTTATTTTCAAACACTGTTCCACCGGTAGTTGTTGCCGCTTCAATAAAAGTAATCGATTTAATTTCGGATACTACAGAGCGGCGGGATAAACTTGAACGAAATACAAAATATTTCCGTGAGAAGATGACCAAAGCAGGCCTCGATATCAAAGAAGGCGAAACCCCGATTGTTCCGGTCATGCTCTACAATGCGAAGCTCGCTCAGGATGTTGCCCGCGATCTTTATGCAGAAGGAATTTATGTAATTGGTTTCTTCTTCCCCGTGGTTGCACAAGGACAGGCACGAATCAGGACACAAATATCGGCAGACCATGAGTTTGAGCATATAGATAAAGCGGTAGCTGCATTTACAAAAGTTGGTGCAAAGTATAATATTCTCGGTAAGAAGAAAGACGAAATTATTGCTTTGTATGGTATGTAAATATAATTAGAGACTTCTGAAAAATTCTTTAATAAAAAGAAAGCTTGTCACGCTGAGCTTGTCGAAGCGTGAAATTGGATGAAAATGTCATGGTTCGACAGGCTCACCATGACTGTTATTCAATTTTTCAGATGTCTCAATTACTAAATCCTAAATTTGAATTGTTAAATTATTTAGTATTTAGATATTAGAATTTAGGATTTCCCATTTTATGTCAATAAGTAAAAAAACAATAGAACATTATCGGCAGGTAATCGAAGAATTTAAATCGAGCGACATCTGCAAGGTTGAACGGATAATTCTTTCTTCACAATCTGCCGAGATTGACGTTGAATTTCCGAAAGGTTCTCCTTCTAAAGAAGTGTTGAACTTCTGCGCAAATAATTATTTAGGACTTTCAAATCATCCCGCAATTGTTGATGCGGCGAGAAAAGGATTGGAGCAGCATGGCTATGGAATGTCATCTGTTCG
>JACRFD010000085.1 GCA_016218025.1 Ignavibacteriales bacterium | reverse complement strand
TGAATTTCCGAAAGGTTCTCCTTCTAAAGAAGTGTTGAACTTCTGCGCAAATAATTATTTAGGACTTTCAAATCATCCCGCAATTGTTGATGCGGCGAGAAAAGGATTGGAGCAGCATGGCTATGGAATGTCATCTGTTCGATTCATCTGCGGCACACAAGATATCCATAAAGAGCTTGAGCAAAAGGTTTCGAAATTTCTTGGAACCGAAGATACAATCCTTTACTCATCCTGCTTCGATGCCAATGGCGGTGTGTTTGAAGCATTGCTCGGAGAAGAGGATGTAATTCTTTCTGATGAATTAAATCACGCATCGATTATAGACGGAATTCGCTTGTGCAAAGCGCATCGTTATCGTTACAAACATAACGACATGAACGATCTTGAAGTTCATCTCAAACAATCGATGGATAGAAGATTCAGGATGATTGCAACTGATGGTGTTTTCTCGATGGATGGTGAACTTGCAAAATTACCTGAACTTGTAGGATTAGCAGAAAAATATGATGCGATTTTGATGGTAGATGATTCGCACGCGACAGGCTTTATCGGGAAAAAGGGAAGAGGAACCCACGAACATTTTGGTGTGATGGATAAAGTCGATATTATTACAACCACATTTGGTAAAGCATTAGGTGGTGCATCAGGCGGATGTGTCTCAGGCAGTAAAATATTCATTGATGTTCTTCGTCAGAAATCCAGACCGTATATATTTTCCAATACTGTTAGTCCGGTTGTGGTTGCAGGAACAATTAAAGCCATTGAATTGTTGGAACAATCAACAGAGCTTCGCGATAAACTTGAAGTGAACACGAAATATTTCCGTCAGAAAATCAAAGAAGCTGGATTTGAAATCGTAGATGGATTTCATCCGATTGTTCCAATCATGATTCATAATTCAAAAATTGTTCAGCAGATGGCACGCGATTTATATGATGAAGGTATTTATGTCGTCGGATTTTTTTACCCGATTGTGCCAAAAGGAAAAGATCGAATACGTGTTCAGATTTCTGCTATTCACGAAATGCATCACATCGACAAAGCGGTTGATGCGTTTACAAAAGTCGGTAGAAAATTAGGAGTGATAAATAATCCTCACTCTAAAAACTGATTTGTCATTTCGATCCAGACAAAGTCGAAGGAAAAATCTTTTATAAGCAACCCAAGATAAGATTTCTCAATCGTCCCATAGGGACTTCTTCGAAATGACAAATTAAATTTCTTAATTTTACAGTTATCAATTCAACAAAAAGAAAAAAAATGAAGAAACAATTAACAGAATCAAATATTTTAGAAGCATTGAAGATAGTCCGCGATCCCGACTTGAATAAAGATATTGTATCACTCAATTTCGTTAAGGATATAAAAATAGAAGGGAAGAATGTAAGTTTTAAAATTGAACTTACAACTCCTGCCTGTCCCGTACGCGATGAATTTAAAAAACTCGCTGAAACTGCTATCCGAAGCCAGATTGAAGGTGTTGAAAATCTTGCAATCGAGATGACGGCAAGTGTTCGTGCAAATAACATCCAGCAGCATATCGATCTGCTTCCCAATGTTAAGACAACAATTGCGGTTGCAAGCGGAAAAGGCGGCGTTGGCAAGTCCACTGTTGCTGTTAATCTTGCGGTTTCACTCGCGCTTGATGGTGCAAAGGTCGGATTGCTTGATGCCGATATTTACGGTCCGAGTATACCTTTGATGATGGGAATAAACGAACGACCAAATATCCAAAATCAAAAATTAGTTCCGCTTGAAGCACACGGTGTTAAAGTTATGTCGATTGGTTTTCTAGTCGATCCATCGCAGGCGGTTATTTGGCGCGGCCCAATGGTTAGTGGTGCGGTAAAACAGTTTATGTCGGATGTGGATTGGGGTGAGCTTGATTATCTTGTATTCGATCTTCCCCCGGGAACGGGTGATATTCATTTGACATTAGTTCAGACGATCCCACTGACGGGTTCTGTTGTGGTAACAACGCCGCAGGATATTTCACTTGCTGATGCTCGGAAAGCGTATGCGATGTTTGAGAAAGTGAACGTTCCCGTTCTTGGTATTATTGAGAATATGAGTTATTATATCTGTAATCACTGCGGACATCGTGAAGATATTTTTCACACAGGCGGCGGAAAGAAAGCTGCCGGAGAACTTGGCGTTCCATTTTTAGGTGAGATACCTATTTACACTCCGATTAGGATTGGCGGTGATGTTGGTAAACCGATAGTTATCTCGGAACCGGAAGCCGAGCAAACAAAAATCATCCGGCAGATTACGCGGAATATGGCAGCGCAGTTAAGTATTGCTCAACTATCAGGAAAATCTAATCAGAAAGTTGAGATTAGTTTGTAATACATGAAAACCTCCCGAAGGTTACTATCGCTTAATCAGGTAAACCTTCGGGAGGTTATCTTCTAACATTATTTAAGGATTTGTACATGGAAGAACAAAAAGCTTTGACAGTTAAGGAAAAAGTTGAGATGGCGCTCCAAATGTGTCGTCCGTATCTACAAGCCGATGGCGGCGATGTTGAGTTGGTTAGAGTTACAGACGATGGTATTGCCGAAGTGCGATTGCAGGGAATGTGCGGCGGCTGTCCAATGTCACAGATGACACTGCGGGCAGGGATTGAGCGTGCTGTTCTTCAATGTGCACCAGAGATTAAAAGGGTGGAAGCGGTTAGATAAAACCCCTTTAACCTCCCGAAGGTTAACTCGGTCATTTCATAGCAAACCTTCGGGAGGTTTAATACGCTAGATACTCTCAATCTCACTAACCTTTCCATCCTTAATCTGAATTATTCTTCCTCCAGCTTTTCTTACTAATTCATAATTATGGGTAGAAAGTATAACTGCTGTACCGCGTGAGTTAATCGTTTTCATCAACTGAAGTATATCAAGCGCAGTCGCAGGATCGAGATTCCCAGTTGGCTCGTCAGCAAGAAGCACGATCGGGTCGTTCACCATTGCACGTGCAAAAACCACACGCTGCTGTTCACCACCGGAAAGTTCTTCAGGCATACTGTCGCGCTTATGACTTAAACCAACATCTGCCAAAACTCGCAATACCCGTTTACCGATTTCATTTCTTTTCACTCCTGTAACATGCAAAGCAAATGCGACATTATCATAAACATTCTTATCATCAAGAAGTTTGTAGTCCTGAAATACAACTCCAATCTGCCTGCGTATTTTGGGGATCTCTTTCTTTTTAATTGTAGATGAAGTAAAACCTGCAATTGATACATTTCCCTCATCAGGTGGAAGATCAAAATAAATTAACTTCAACAAAGTTGTTTTCCCAACACCCGATTCACCGACTAAAGAAACAAAATCTCCCGGTTTAATTTCCAAACTAACATTTGTTAAAATCGGTTGTGAATTATATGCGACGAAAACATTCTCAAAATGTATCATGATAATTTTCTTTTTCTGTTTTTAATAATCTGGGCGGCTAATCTTATCGCCTCAATCATACTGGATGGGTTTGCAATTCCTTTGCCGGCTATTTCGTATGCTGTCCCATGATCTGGAGATGTGCGTACAAAGGGAAGTCCTGCAGAGTAATTTACCCCGATATCAAATCCGAGGAGTTTTAATGGAATCAAACCCTGATCGTGGTACATAGCAAGTACAGCATCATAATTTTTATAAGTGTGCGTTCCCCAAAACCCGTCAGCAGCAAATGGTCCGTCTGTAACAATCCCTCTTTGATTAACACTCCGTATGGCGGGTTGGATATGCTGGATCTCTTCGCTTCCTAATTGTCCATTCTCGCCTGCGTGAGGATTTAAACCAAGCACCGCAATCCTTGGCTTTTTAATTTTGAAATCATTTTGCAGAGTTCGATGAAACAATATTAATTTAGATGCAACTATTTCTTTGGAGATATTCTGCGAGACGCGCCTTAATGGTAAATGAATGGTTGTTAAAGCGACACGTAGTTTATCTGCAACGAGCATCATCATGAACTGATTGGTCTCGGAAAATTTTGCAAGCATCTCGGTTTGTCCGGAGAATATATAGCCGGCTTTGTGCAATCCATCTTTAGAAACTGGTGCGGTAACAATACCATCAATAGCATTCTGCAGGCAAAGTTTAGCAGATATTTCTAATGCCTCTCCTGCAAACGTGCCTGCTTCCACAGATATAATTCCGGGTTTAATGATTGGAGATTGAAATTTTCTAATATGAAATACCGGAATTGTTTTTCCTGCAAGGGTTGATGTGATATGATCCACTTCTTTGAAATTGAATTTCAGCTTTTGTTTTCTCGCATAAAATTCAAAAACATCAATCGAACCGATAACTAAAGGGCTGCAAATATTTTTAACGGAGGAAGAGGTAACTGCTTTAAGAATTATCTCAGGTCCTATCCCGTTATAATCACCCATCGTTATTGCAATTACAGGTTTCATTTTAAATTTTTCTTCAAAAATAGTTAAAATTCACAATTAATGTACGAATGATGCAGCCGAAATCCAAAAATTATGAAATTAAATGATAATTGTATTGACATTAATTGATAAGTTTCATATCTTCTTGGCGATGAATCTGAGTTCATTTTTAAAATAGATTTAAATCGTTACCTCTTCGGAACCGAAATACTTCCGGAGAGGTTTTATTTTTTAATCAACTAAAATATCAACATTTTTAAGGAGATGTTATGAAAGTATTGTTTGTCTTTTTATTGATAACAGGGATAATTATGAGCGGGACTGTATTTTGTCAGGTTTCGGCAACAACACAGCAGAGCTCGAGTTCTGATCAACTAAGTAATCAGAGCCAAATTAAAAGTCCGAATGCAGTTTCTTATGTCCCGAATAAAATATCATATCAAGGTTTACTCACAACTCCGCTTGGCACACCGGTGCCTGATGGTTTGTATGAGATTAAGTTCGAATTATTTAATGATCTCTCTGCGGGGGCAAGCCAATGGGTTGAGACTCAGTCAAGTATTAATGTGAAGCAGGGAACATTCAGTGTTCTTTTAGGTTCAGTGTCTCCATTACTTGGAATATTCTATCAACCATTATGGCTGGAAATTACCGCTGTTTCGGGACCTGGAATTAGCTCACCGATTCTATTTACACCAAGAACAGAACTTGCGAGTGCAGCATATTCGTTAGGTCCTTTAATGCGAGATAGCTTGGTAGGTTATAATTTACCGAATGGCAGACTAAGCATTGGATCATATGCAGACGGCTCAGATACTTGGAGTGTAGATGTAAAGACCGGAACATTTTCATCGATCCGTACAAAAACCATCCCGGGTTACGGAACGACAGGATTTTGGGCAGATAAAGGAGACAGTACGGGCCGAAATTATCTTGTACTTCGAACAGGTGGCGCGGATAGATGGAGTTTGGGCACGATGTATAATGACAATTTTTCCATATATAATTGGCGGACTTACCAACCGAATTTAACAATCTCATCGATTGGTGATGTAGGAATTGGTAATTCGGCTCCAACTGCGAGATTAGACGTTGCAGGAAATGTGAAAATTAAGGACACGCTATTGGTGGGCAGTAATGACTATACAGGGAGAATAGATGTTTTTCGTGCAGGGTTGGTAACTCCAACAATTTCCATAGAGCAACATTTTACATACGGTGGGAGACTAAGATTATATAACAGTGTTGGTGATATGACACAACGGTTTGAACCAGATGCTAATGGTTCGGGTGGCTTTATATCGGTTTACAGAAACGTCGGTACTCCAGGGTTTGAAGTTGATGGTAATTATAACAACACGAATAATCCAAGAGTCAGCATTTATGGAAATGCTAATTCTGCCTCTTTCCGCATGGATCAAACGGCAGATAATTCTGTGATGCTTCCTGACAGTTCAATTTCATCATTAGAAATATTGGATGAACCGGGTATCGCCAGAGCAGGGTCGGGTTCAACCATGAGTATAGCCAGATCCACTGTGGTAAATGTTAGTAATGCATCGATCACTGTTCCCGGTCCCGGATACATTGTTGCACATGGATATTCACTTGCCCAATTACAAGGCGATACAATAGGTGCTATTATAGGTGGTATTGAAACAACCATCGGAACTACTCCGACTATGGCAGAGGCAGCTCTTGTTGGTTGTACAAATGAGAGACTTGCGGCAGTCACATACAGATGGCTTAGCCTAGCTCCATCACGCACATTCTATGTAGGGGCAGCAGGTACATACACCTATTATTTTAATGTAGCCAGATATTCAGCTTATCAAGTTGGATCACATACAATCTATTGGCCCAAACTCGATTTGGCATATTATCCAACTTCGTATGGATCAGTAGGTGCGGCAATTCCAGAAATGGAAGCTAGTTCTTTCGCAAATCCTTCAACAGAATCTGTCCAATTGCCAGCGGATAATTCAACAACAACAAAATATACGGTCGATTTGCGAGAACTTGAATTACGAGCTGCAACCGCACGTGCAAAGGCAGAGAAAGCCGAAAGAGAATTAATGGAAGCAAAAATGAATTTGCAAAATGGTTCACAAAGATAATTATATCAACAGGTGAAACCATGAAAACAAAATTAATCATATTAACTTTACTGATCATGGCGGTATATCCGCTTTATGGTCAGTTGTTACACCCATGGTGGGTAACTGATGGAGGCGGAGGAAAATCTCAAGGTGGAACATTTTTGCTTAATGCCTCAGTAGGACAAGCGGCCGCAATGAGAATGACTCATATTGATACAGGGAAAGTTTTGGAAAGCGGATTCATCCCCGGTATCCGATCACAAGCAGGATATTTGATGACGGCAGAAATTTTACCTCAGGCTGCATGGAATTTAATTTCACCGCCGGTAAAGAGATCCGATATGCGCCCTGCATCTTTTTATCCCGGAGCATCTTCTGTCGCTTATGCATTCACCGGTAATTATGTTGTGGAAGATACTCTCGAAGCTGGGAATGCTTACTGGATTCAGTTCCCAACTCCACCACCTTCTGCTTATGTTCTGCAAGGGACTGCGGTGTTGAGAGAAACTGTGTTTGTATTTCCCGGTTGGACGATGTTAGGTTCGTTATCTTATCCGATCCTCGCATCAACGGTAACACCAATATCGCCGGTTACTTTTACAACAGTCTTCTATGGATTTAATGGATCATATCGTGTTGAAGACACACTTAAACCAGGCCATGGTTATTGGGTTAAGACATCTAATATGGGTTTGGTTGTTCTGGCTAATAGTTCTTCGATGCTTGAACCGTCCATCAAAACAATTGTTGAGTATGATGACAACGAATCTGGTCCATTATCGTCGAAAAGTCAATTTTCTTCTCTGATGTTCGAAGATAAGGATGGAAATAAACAATCCGTACAATTTAGCTCGACATTGTATAAAGGCGATTTGAATCGATTTGAATTGCCTCCGCTTCCTCCGGAAGGATTAGATGTTAGATTCGTTTCGGGAAGATTTGCAGAAGCCCCAATCACCGATAAAGAAGGAAAGCAGATCTTTCCCTTAAAAATATCAGGTGGAAAATTTCCGATTTTGCTGAAGTGGGAGAAACCTTTAGCAGAAAATGGATGGATAGAAATATTGTATCAGGGTGAAAAACCGAAACAATATTCGCTTTCCAATTGCGGTGATATAAAAATTGTTGAAGATAATTTCGTAAGTGCTAAGATTGTCATTCAACGGTCGGTTACTCAGGAAATACCAAGGGAATTCGCTTTATTCCAGAACTATCCGAATCCATTCAATCCTTCAACAAAAATACGGTATGATGTACCAAAAACATCTCGCGTAGTTTTGAAGGTATTCAACTTGATTGGACAGGAAGTAATGACACTGATTGACGGGATCGAAGAACCGGGCTTTAAATCGGTTGAATTAGATGCATCGAATCTGGCGAGTGGAATTTATTTCTACAAATTTCAAACTGATGAAGTTACATTGACAAAGAAATTTATTCTCATTCGTTAAGGTACTTGAATCGAAATTGGCGGTATTTCGGAAACGAAGTACCGCTTTTTTATTTCCAATTCCTCAAAAATTCGATCAGTAACCGAACGCCTACACCCGATCCGCCTTTCGGTGAATAGGGAAGATTCTCTTCGAGCATTGCAGTTCCCGCAATATCGAGATGAACCCAATTAAATTTTCTGTTCTTCGGAATAAATCTTTTTAAGAACAAAGCCGCAGTAATTGCACCGGCCCATTTACCTCCGATATTCTTCACATCAGCTATATCGCTTTTTATTTGTTTCTCGTACTCTTCAAATAGCGGGAGTTCCCAAACCCGTTCGTATGTTTGTTCACCGGCTGATTTCAATTTATTCATCAAATCGTTGTTATTACCAAACATACCTGTTGCATGCTGCCCAAGAGCAACAACGCATGCCCCTGTGAGTGTTGCCAGATCGATAACAACTGCCGGCTTAAAGTTTGCCGCATAAGCAATTACATCTGCAAGTATCAATCTTCCTTCGGCATCCGTATTATCCACTTCCGAAGTAATACCGCCATAATGTTTAATAATATCTCCAGGTTTCAATGCTGTACCACTTGGTAAGTTTTCAGTTGCAGGTATTAATCCGACAAGATGAACAGGCAACTTCAGACGGGCAGTTGCTTCAATTGTACCAATAACGGCTGCCGCACCAGCCATATCCATTTTCATTTCAGCCATGCCTGCAGATGGTTTAATCGATATTCCACCGCTATCGAATGTAACTCCCTTGCCAATTAACACGATTGTATCATTTTCGGTTTTACCACGATTGTATTCAAGAATTATAAAACGCGGAGGTTTTGAGCTTCCTGAATTTACAGCTAATAATCCTCCAAATCCTTCTTTCTCAATTTTCTTTTTGTCCCAAATAACGGCACTGTATCCGAATTTATCGGCAGATTCTTTTGCACGTTCTGCCAATGTCTCAGGGTATATTTCATTTGCAGGTGCGTTCGATAGATTTCTTGTAAGTACTACTGCCTCACATATTTTTTGAGTTTCACTTAGAGGTTTCTTCAGTTCTTTTATGATATTATCATCTGAATCACAGATTGTTATTTCGGAGATTTTCGATTTATGTTCTTTCTTCTCAGTAAAATATTTATCGTATTTATAAAGCGACAAATAAGTACCTTCAGCTATTGCCGAAGCAATTTCGGATTTCTTTAATTTAGTATCGAATTGTGGAAGGAAGAATGAAATGTTTTTTGCCTGTGAATTTTGTGCTTTTTTTGCAGCAGCAGCACTCGCTCGGCGGAATAATTCCAACGATACATTTTCAATCTGTCCGGTACCAACAAGAAATAACCTGCCTGTTGCGATTCTGTCTCCGCTGAATATTTTGAGTAATTGATCTTTTTTACCTTTAAACTCTTCAAGATTCGCAATCTCAAAAATATTTTTGAAATACTTTTTTAGAAAATCCATCTGTCCGTTGAATTCCTTTGCATCTTCCGGAATGAAAATCACTAAGGCGTCGGTATTAACTGTTTTTAAAGTTGATCTCTGAGCAGTTATTTTCATATATCCCCTGAATTGTTTATTGAAATCTGTAAATGAGTATTATATTTCCGCTTGTAAATATTTTAGTGACTTTTCCAGAACAAGCGGTATCATATCTTCTAATTTTTTATCGAATAATCTTGCACCGGCAGCGTTGAGGTGGCCGTTTCCGCCGAATTCCTTTGCAAGTTCGTTGATCGGAATATTCCCTTTTGATCTAAAACTGATTTTAATTCCGTTATTTAGTTCATTGAATAATATACCGATAAGTACTCCCTGAATACTCATGGGGTACATTGTAAAATTATCGGTTTCAACTTCTGTTGTGCCGGTCTCTTTGAACATTTCCTGTGTGCATTTAATGTATGCGACTTTGCCGCTATGAACAGTTTTCAGTGTATCTAATGCCTCACCTAAGAGCCGCATCCTTCCGCATGTCCAATTTTCATAGACGTTCATATAAATTTGTGTTGGATCGGCTCCACACTCTAACAAGTGAGAAACAACATTATGAGTTTCCGGATCGGTTCTTGGAAATCTGAATGAACCGGTATCCGTCATGATTGCAGTATATAATGCCACGGCAATCTCCCGCTCGATCTTCAAAGTATCAAATGTTGAAATTAATTTGTATAAAATTTCACCGGTTGAGGTTGCTTCATCATCAATAAGATAATGATCACCGAATGGATGCGGGTCAAGATGGTGGTCGATTACAATTTTTATTGCTTTGGTTTGTTTGATGAATGGTTCTAAGCTTCGTAGCCGGTCGGGTTGGTTAGCATCTAGAATAAAAATAACATCCGCATTTAAAATATAATCGCGATGTTTTTCCGGAATAAAATGGAGAACTCTGTTTCCATCGTCCATCCATTTATAATTATCGGGGGTGGAGTTATGGTTTAAAATCACGGCATTTTTATCCAACAACCTTAATGCATGATATAATGCAAGCTCAGATCCTAAGGCATCACCATCGGGATTTACATGAGTGGTGATAACAAAATTGTGGAATCTGTTGATTAATTCTTTTATTTCTTCGATTTTATTTTTCATGATTCGTAATATAATAAAAAAGGCGAGAATTTCTTCTCGCCCAGAATAGATTATTTTTTATACTTACTTTATTATCCATGTTTCACCGTGATTAAGCAATTTATCTAAGGTACCTTCACCTAGCTTTGTGATTGACGATTCGATCTGCCTGGCGACTTCTTGTTCGTAAGTTTGTCTTTCGACTGCGTAAAAAATTCCGACCGGACGAGGCAGATTGGGAAGATTCGACATCCGAGCAAGAATGAATGAAAGCATTGTATCTTTTTCATCATGAATAATCAGGTCGTTGACAGAATATTTCCCATCCTTTAAAGAAACTGCGATCGGAGTGAATCCTTCGAGTTTGATACCTTTATCTTTTTCTTTCCCGAATATCATTGGTTTGCCGTGTTCAAGAACTACCACGTTATCGTCTTTAGTTTCTTTTTCCGTGAAAGTAAAAAACGCGCCGTCATTGAATACGTTGCAATTCTGGTATACTTCCATGAATGCAGTTCCTTTATGAAGTGCAGCTCTGCGGATAATATTTTGTAATAATTTCGGATCACGATCCATACCACGTGCAACAAATGATGCTTCTGCTCCAAGCGCCACCAACAAAGGGTTGAATGGATGATCTGGTGCACCATATGGTGATGATTTTGTAACTTTGCCGAACTCAGAAGTAGGAGAGTATTGACCTTTTGTTAAACCATAGATCTGATTATTGAATAAAATAACTTTTACGTCGATGTTTCTGCGGCAAATGTGAATAAAATGATTCCCGCCAATACTTAATCCGTCACCATCACCCGTTGCAACCCAAACGGATAATTCAGGTCTTGCAACTTTCAATCCGCTTGCAATTGCTGCAGCACGTCCGTGTATTCCATGAAAACCATACGTATCCATGTAATAAGGGAATCTGCTTGAACAACCGATTCCCGAAACGAAAACGAGATTATGTTTTGGAATATTCAACTCAGGCAAAACACGCTGAACCTGAGCTAAGATCGAGTAATCTCCGCAGCCCGGGCACCATCTGACGTCCTGATCTGATTGAAAATCTTTTGCAGTGTACTTTTGTACACTTATTTTTGGCACATCTTTTAAAAGTTCATCTACATGTTTCATGATCTCATCTCATTTCAGTAATTCATCTATCTTTTTCTCGATTTCATCTGCCCTGAAAGGTAAACCTTCCACCTTATTCAATTTAATTACCGGAACCAAATATTTAGCTTGAAGCAGGAGTGCAAGTTGACCGAGATTCAATTCAGGCACGAGAATTTTTTTATAGTTCTTTAGAATTTCTCCTATATTCTTTTGGAATGGATTTACATATTTAATATGCAACTGAGAAACAGATTTTCCTTCTTTTCTTTTGTTTTCAACTGCTGTTTTGATTGCCCCATAAGTTCCACCCCAACCGACCACAAGTAAATCGCCTCTTTCATCACCATCAACGGTAGCGTGTGGTAAATCCTCAGCGATTCCATCAACTTTATGTTGTCTGAGTTTAACCATAAAATCATGGTTCTCGGCACTGTAGCTGACGTTTCCAGTAATGTGTTCTTTTTCGAGTCCGCCAATTCTATGTTCCAATCCGGGGGTACCGGGAATTGCCCAAGGGCGAGCTAATGTTTTTTCATCCCGGGAATAAGGTTGAAAATCTTTAGCATCAGTATGAAATTTTACTGGAATTTCTTTCAGTGAATCAGGTGAAGGAATTAACCAAGGTTCTGCACCATTTGCTAAGTAACCATCTGTGAGTAAGATTACCGGTGTCATATATTTCAACGCGATCCGTGTAGCTTCATATGCCGCCTCGAAGCAGCCGGCAGGTGTGCAGGCTGCAATAACTGGGATTGGGGCTTCGCTGTTTCTGCCGTGAACGGCTTGCAATAAATCTGCTTGTTCTGTTTTTGTGGGAAGCCCGGTACTGGGACCACCACGCTGCACATCGACAATCACTAACGGTAGTTCAAGCATCACGGCTAACCCCATTGCTTCCGTTTTTAGTGCAAGTCCCGGACCGCTTGTAGTTGTAACACCTATTGATCCGCCATAAGATGCACCAATGGCAGAAGCTATGCCTGCAATTTCGTCTTCGGCTTGAAAAGTTTTTACACGAAAATTTTTATATCTTGAAAGTTCATGCAGAATTTCGCTTGCAGGTGTAATCGGATAACTTCCGAGGAACAAATCTAATCCGGCTTTACTTGAAGCGGCAATTAAACCCCATGCCGTTGCTTCATTCCCGGTTATGCTTCTATACCTGCCGGGTGCAAGCGATGCCGGTTTAACTTCGTACCTTGCATGAAATATTTCTGTGGTTTCTCCGTAGTTATAGCCGGCTTTTAAAACCCTTGTGTTTGCCTCAACAATTTCAGGTGTCTTCTTAAATTTTTCCTGTATCCATTTAATCGAAGAATCGAGCGGACGTGAGAACATCCAATACATCATTCCCAGAGAGAAGAAATTTTTGCTCCGTTCAACAATTTTAGTAGATAGATTTAACTCTTGAATTGCCAGAGTGGTAAGTTTTGTGATATCGACGGCGTGGACTTGAAATTTATCGAGTGAACCGTCGTCGAGCGGATTTATTTCATATTCTGCAAGTTTTAAATTTTTCTCGTTGAATCCGTCCCGATTAGCAATTATAATTCCTCCATCTCGCAAACTTCGCAGATTGACTTTTAACGCTGCAGGATTCATGGCAACAAGAACATCGCACGTATCGCCGGGAGTGCTAATTTCTTTTGAGCCGAAATGGATTTGAAAACCGCTAACTCCGAATAATGTACCGGCAGGGGCGCGAATTTCTGCCGGATAATCTGGCAGAGTACTTAAGTCGTTACCGAGAAGCGCGGTTGTGTTTGTAAATTGTGAACCGGTAAGCTGCATTCCGTCTCCGGAATCGCCTGCAAACCTTATAGTTACTTCATCTAATTTTTCTATTTTTGCTGCCATTTATCCTAACTCATTTAAGAATGGAAACCATTTTGCGAAATATCCAGAGAGAATTGTAAGATAGTTCGTCATTATTAAAACACCAAACAATATAAGTAAAATTCCACCGACTATCTCAACTTTATGGAGATGCTTTTTGAATTTATTAAAAATATCGAGGAAGAATGAAACGCTTAATCCGGCAAGGAAAAACGGAATTCCCAATCCCAAAGAGTATGCGGAGAGTAAAATGATTCCCTGCCCGATAGTTTCCTGACGGCTGGCATAAAGTAATATTGTTGCTAAAAACGGACCGATACATGGAGTCCACCCAAACGCGAACGCAAATCCGATCACCATTGCACTTATCATTCCCATACTTTTACCGGAAGTATGAAATCTTTTTTCGTAATTCAAAAATGGTATCTTATAAATCCCGACCATGTGGATACCAAAAATGATAATTATAATGCCGGCAATTTTACTTATTATTTTCATCTGTTCCTGTAAAAATTGTCCGATCGCTGTTGCTGACGCACCGAGAGCAATAAATACTATCGAGAATCCAATAATGAAAAAAAGAACATTTAAAAGAATTCTCTTTCTTATTTTTCCACGGTTGTCTCCGGATTGCATTTCATCAAAACTGATGCCTGAAATAAAAGATAAATATCCAGGCACAATGGGGAGAACGCAAGGCGAGATGAATGAAATTAGACCGGCTGTAAATGCTGCAAAAATTCCTATGTTTTCCACTAGTAATCCTTTTTAATGAACGGTTTCAAATATCAGAAATGTGGAGTAAAAAAAAACTGCACCTTTTAATGAGATGCAGTTATTGTTAAAAAGATTTATTAAGATGATCTGTTACTCATTAATGAATCACTCTCGGACTACCCATACTTTAACTTTTCCGGTAACTTCCGGATGAAGTTTAATATTAACCGTATAGATGCCGAGTGCCTTGATTGGTTCTTCAAGATCAATAATCCGCTTGTCTAAAGATAGACCTTTCTCGATCATTGATTCTGCAATCATTTGTGCAGTAACCGAGCCGAATAATTTTTCGTCTTCACCGACTTTTACTTTTAGAGTAATTGATATCTTGTCGAGTTGGGCGGAAATTTTCTGGGCATGCTGGAGATCTCTCTTTTCACGATCAACATGCTGCTTTTTTTCTTCCTCAAGAGTTCTTAGGTTCCCAGCAGTTGCCGCGAAAGCAACATTGCGGGGAATGAGGTAGTTTCTGGCGTATCCGTCTTTAACTTCAATCAGGTCGCCGATTTTTCCTAATTTTTCGTGGTCTTTACGTAAAATAATTTTCATATTAATTCCTTTTCTTCTTCAATCATTATCTAATGGTCTCGGAAACATACGGGATAAGTGCCAGATGGCGGGATCGTTTTATTGCCTGCACTAATTGCCGCTGATGCTTAGCACATGTTCCTGTGATACGTTTTGGAATGATTTTTCCCTGCTCTGATATATATTTCAGCAATCGCTTGTCGTCTTTATAATCGATATAAAATTCTTTGTTCTCACAAAATCGACATGGTCGCCGTTTTTTGATTTGTTGTTCTTGTTTTGCCATAAAATTTGTCCTTAAAATCTTTCTACTTGTTGTTCTTTTAAAAGTTGTGATTCTTCGCTTGTCAGGAATTTATCGAATGAAATATCTTCAAGTATGCCGGGATCTTCATCGTGATATAATCCTTCTTCAGATTCGATTACCTGATTATTGCGTTTGTTGAGAAATTGTATGCGGTGCGCTTTTATTTCTATGATTGTCCTTTTCATCGAGTCGTTATATTTGTAAAGATAACTCTGAAGTTCTCCTTCGATTAAAACCGCGCTGCTTTTTCTCAGGTACTCCTGACAACTCTCTGCAAGCTTGTTCCATGCAACCACACCGATATAACAAACATCTTCTTGCCATTTATTATTGTTATCACGGTACCGGCGGTTCGAGGCAATTGTAAAATTTGATACCGGTGTACCATCAGCAGTGTGCCGAAACAAAACATCTTTTGTTAGATTACCGCTGATTATTACGCTGTTTATTTGCGGCATTTTAAGAGTAGCCATATTGTATCCTCATTCAATTTTGTGATGAAAGGATTGCTGCGGGCATTCTCAACTTTCTTTTGGAATTATAGGTACAGCTTCTTCGTCTTCAAACAATGGTTTATTTATTTGTTCTTCAACAGATGCCGGTTCACCGAATGTCGGTGCAATAACGGCTTGCTCTTTTGCTTTTAAAGCTTTCTTGTCTAAATGAATTGTGAGAAAGCGAAGTATATTCTCATCAAGCTGGTAGACACGTTCCAACTGGGGGATCATTGATCCCGGAGCTGAAAACTCTATATTGGCATAATAACCATTATTCTTTTTGCTGATTGTGTATGCAAGGCGTTTTCTTCCCCATTTATTTGTTGCGGTAATTTCTCCGCCATTACGCGCAATGGTCTCAGTGACATGCGTAATGATTGTCTCAATCTGAGGATCGTCTAACGATGCATTTATGATGAAAGTTGTTTCGTAGAAATGTTTATCTTGACTCATATCTATCCCTTCGGACGTTAATGAATGGCCTTTGAATAATCTTTTTAAAAAGAATTCAAAGACAGGGTTAATTAAAATTGTTTGTTATTATACTTACTTATTGCTGTTTCTAAATCTGTATCAACCATCAACATAATCGAATCGCGGGATCCTTCGATCATTTTATTTAATGTGATCCTCTCGTTTGGTGAAAAAGGAGAGAGGACAAAATCGGCTGTTGTTTCGCTATATCCGGGCATTGTTTCACTTCCAATACCGCATCTTAATCTAGGAAATTCGTTCGTGTTCAATGAGTATATTATCGAAGCCAGACCATTGTGCCCGCCTGAACTTCCTTTTTTGCGGAATCGAACTTTACCTAAAGGCAGATGAAAATCATCAGCTACAATCAGCAGATTTTCCGGCAATACATTAAATTTTAAAAGAACTTCCCGGACTGCGAGTCCGGAATTATTCATGTATGTCTGCGGTTTAACAAGTAATATTTCTTTGTTGTTAATCTTCTCTGTTACGTAAAGAAAATTACTGCTTCTCTTTAATCTCAGATGCCACTTTTTGCAAAGTAGATCAATTACCGCAAATCCAACATTGTGCCGTGTGTTTTCATATTCTGAACCGTGATTGCCAAGTCCAACGATGATATGCACACAATTTCAGCGGTTGAGAAATTATTATTTTTTCTCTTCCTTGGCAGCAGGAGCGGCTTTTGCTGGTGCTTCCGGTTTACCTTCGCCTTCAGCTCCTTCTTCAACCTTCTTTCCTTTGCCGATAACTTCAGGTTCAACTGCCTCTTCGGCGCCCGGAACTGCAGCGGTTGCTTCCTTCTCAACTGTTGGCGGCATTACGCCCACGAGCGAAGCACTCGGACTTTCCATGATGGTAACGTTTTCCATCTTGATATCGGAAGCGTGAACGAAAGAGTTGATCTTCAGGTTTTCCACATTAATTTCAATATGCTCGGGAATGAATTTGGGCAAACATGAAACTTTCAGTTTGTAGATTAACTGCTGAAGAACTCCGCCATCTCTTACACCGACTGGAGTTCCGCCCGTAATAACGACCGGCACTTCGATAGAGATTTCCTCGTCATCTTTTAATCCTTGAAGATCAAAGTGGATCGGCATGTCGGTAACCGGATCATATTGAACATCACGAAGAATGCAATTCTTGCTCTTACCATCGTTCAATTTCAGATTGATGATATGAGTTTCGGATGTGTAGATTAATGGGTTAAGATTTTTTTCGATTACAGAGATAGGTATATTTTCTTCACCGTGAAGATAAAAAACGCCCGGAACTTTTCCGCTTCTTCGGACTACGTTCGAATGTTTTTTAAGTTGGGTTCTTACTTCTGCATCTAGAATTAGTTCACGCATAATTTATCCTTGATTTATCCTTTGTCAACATCAAAAAGCGAGCTTATAGATTGATTCGAATATCCTCGCTTAATTGCTTCACCGAACAATTCGGTGACCGATAGTATTTCAATTTTTTCAAACTTTGCCGCCGGCTCATTCAGCGGAATTGAATCGGTAACATATATTTTCTCTACATCCGATTCTCGAATTCGTGCCAGCGATTCACCCGAAAATATCGGATGAGTGCAGGCACCATATATTTTTTTTGCACCAGCATTGCGCAAAGCCCTGACAGCATTAGTGAATGTTCCGGCTGTGTCGATCAGATCGTCTACAATCAATATGTTCCGGTCTTTTGCATTTCCGATCACGTTCATCACCTCTACTTCATTCGGCTTAGGACGGCGTTTGTCTATCAGTATCAACTCTGCATTTAATCGCTTTGCGAATGCTCTTGCCATTTTTATTCCGCCTACATCCGGAGATACAACCGTGAGGTCTGGAATATTCTTCTTGGCAAAATATGAAGTATAAACAGCCGATGAATATAAATGATCGACCGGTATATCGAAAAAGCCTTGAATCTGCGGTGCGTGCAAATCCATTGCAATTACTCTATCAGCGCCGGCTTCAGTAACAAGATTTGCAATCAACTTCGCAGTTATAGAAACCCGCGGCTGATCTTTTCTATCCTGTCTTGCATATCCAAAATATGGAATAACAGCAGTGATGCGCCGGGCTGAAGCACGTTTTGCTGCATCAATTAATATCAGCAACTCAATTAAATTTTCAGCAGGCGGATTAGTCGATTGAACAATGAATACATTTGTACCGCGAATATTTTCATTGTATTTAACCCAGATTTCCCCATCGCTGAAATTTTGTATTTCTACTTTCCCTAAAGGGATACCTATTACATCCGAGACTTTCTCGGCAAAATTAGGGTTTGACCGCCCTGAAAAAAGTTTTAGCTCTGCCATTTAAGTAGTCGGTGATAGGGGAAAAATTGCCTAAAAAACGCCGGATAGCTTAAAAATCTGAAGCTTACGGTTTAAAATTGCCAATAAATATAAAAAAAAATAGTGATTCTTGCAAGATTTATTATTTTTGGTAAAAAAATAAAAACCCCGCCGATGAGAGCGAGGTTCAAAACGACTTAGTTGATCAGTCTATTTCATCACAACAATTTTTTCTGTCTTCAGGTAAAGGGCTTTACCATTTTCATCAGTGATCAATAATCGAATAAAATAACTGCCGCTCGGGTTATTCTTTGCATCCCAGATTCGTTCATAATAACCCGCTTCCTGATATCCACCAGCAAGTTTTTCAACCTCCTGCCCAAGTTCGTTATATATAGCTAAAGTAATATAACCTGACTCTGCAAGTTGATATCGGATTGTAGTTATGGGATTGAAAGGATTAGGATAACTTTGATATAACTTGAACCTCTTAGGTAGAAGATTTTCTTCCTTAACATCAGTTACATGGATAGCTGTATCTCCAAGAAAAATACCCCAATATCCTTTTTCGTTGGCAAACGCATAATAAGGGGCACCAACAATAATATCGGCTAAGCCGTCACCATTAATGTCTCCGACACTGCTGATACTGTAACCAAAAAAGCTCTCTGAACTCATTCCAACTGCGGCGTCGAAAGTACTGTCAATCCTTGTTCCCCCACCAAAGATGAATACGAACCCCGATGTGATAGTTGCATCATAAGCACCAACAGCAATATCATCATATCCATCCCCATTCATATCACCAGCGTTGATAATAGCATTGCCAAAGTTTGCTACACCAGGATTTTTCAGTTTTAATGATGGCAAAGTACTGAAGTTGTTACTTCCATAATGGACATATACCCAGTTCCCGCTGTTACCATTCGTCCACAGCAGGTCGGCAATTCCATCTCCATTGGCATCAAAGCATGCGAGTCCCGAACCTGTAATAGCACAAAAGAAATGTCATGAAACCGACTCGATAGAAATGTCAGTAAGAGAGAAAATGCGGATAATCCATAAAAAACAGGAGAATCCAAATGGAAGGAATACTGACGATGAGTCAAAAAGAACTATATCGAATA
>JACRFD010000001.1 GCA_016218025.1 Ignavibacteriales bacterium | reverse complement strand
CACCAAAAACACCCGGTCGGGTTGAAATCAGTTAATATATTACTTGAAAGCATTTTTTCAGATAAACCCTATTCTCTGGATACACTTTTCATCTACAATTCAAACCCTCTCTTTACTTACCCGCATCAGGAGAAATTTAAGAAGGCGATGGAGAAGATACCATTTATCGTCAGTTTTTCTAATTTTATAGATGAAACTGCAGAATATGCTGATATTATATTGCCCGACCATAGTTTTTTGGAAAAATGGGATTTAAACCAGGCGGTACCTACTGTTAACTTCGCATTTATCGGTATTCAGAAACCTGTGGTAGTACCATTTCATGACTCAAGACACTCTGGAGACACTATGCTGACAATAGCTTCCCGTATCAAGGGTATGTCTTTGCCTTTTAAGGATTCTCTTGAGCTGTTAAAATACAGAGTCGAAGGTATATTCAGAAGAGGCAGTGGTCTGGTGATTTCAGAAAAGTTTGAAGAATCATGGTGGGATTTTCTTAGGAAAAGGGGTTGGTATGGTCTAAGACATACTAATTATGAAGAATTCTGGAAGACAATGATTGAAACAGGAGGATGGTGGGAACCTTTATATAAATATGGTGAGTGGGAAAGGATTTTTAAAAACTCAGATGGCAGGTTTAAATTTGTTTATACACTCAAGGAACAGGATATCCTCAGCAGCTACACATCTCCCGAATCAAACGCAAAAGATACATTCCCTTTTTATTTGAATACATTCAATATGCTCACCAACTATAAGGGTAAAGGCGCTAACTCACCTTTACTTCAGGAAATGTTCGGATTTTATCACAAACAACACTGGAAAAGCTGGATTGAAATAAACCCAGAATTAGCTGAAAAACTCCATTTACATGACGGAGATATTGCCGAGGTTGAATCATCAGAAGGCAAAATAAGACTGACTGTAAAGATTTATGCCGGCACCAGACACGACGTGGTTAATATTCCCTTTGGACAGGGACATACATCATATGGAAGGTACGCTAAAGGCATAGGGGTTAACCCTCATACCATCATGGTAAAGGATATTGATAGTCTTAGCGATATTCCATCCCTTAGCAGTACCCGGGTAAGGATTACCAAGGTATGATTAGTCATCACAAAAACATTAAAAGAATCTATCTGTATTCACTATGGTTAAATCTGACAATATCTAAGGAGTGAGTCTATGGCAAAGTGGGGTATGATAATTGATTTAGATAAATGCACAATGTGTGGAACATGCATCGCTTCATGTCACATTGAGAATAATGTCGCTATAGTTGGTCCGGAAGAGGCTAAAAAGAATCGGGCAATATTCTGGATGGACACAATTACCTTTGAGGAAGGGGAGTATCCTAATGCGAGGATTAAGATAGTTCCTAGACCATGTATGAATTGCCAGTCACCACAATGCACCTATGTTTGCCCTGTAAATGCTACTCAGAAGGGTGAAGGTGGAATAATCGGACAGATATATCCCCGCTGCATAGGATGCAGGTATTGTACTGTTGCATGTCCGTATACTGTTAAATATTT
>JACRFD010000083.1 GCA_016218025.1 Ignavibacteriales bacterium | reverse complement strand
GCGTATTCCTTTCTTCTCTCTTATAATTGGTTCTTCTCGCTTATTACCAATTATATTATTTTTATTGCTCTTTTCTATTTGCTGATTCTTAAACATAATATCTTCTACTGTAGAATAATCTTAGTCAGAAGTCGGAGTTCTGACTAAGCTTCACTTAATACGCTGCTTCCGTGGCTTTTGTTTTTTTCATAAACGACAAACTGAATATTAAAAGAATAAAGAAAATTACAATCGATAATGCCGCCGCATATCCATAGCGATACAAATTGAAAGCGGCTTTATAGACGAATGAAACAAGGATATGCGTGTTATCCGATGGTTCACCGCCATTGCTAACTAACCAAACTATGTTAAGACTGTTGAATGTCCATACAATTCCGAGAGTAATCGCAGGTATCATCACAGGCTTGATAAGCGGGATTGTTATGTTTTTTAATTTATGGTACCATGAAGCTCCATCAATATCAGCCGCTTCGTATAATTCGTGAGGAATACTTTGGAGTGCTCCCAATGCAACAACCATCATAAAAGGAAATCCGAGCCAAATGTTAGTAAGAATACAAGCAAGGAATGCTTCTGTTGGATTCTTGAGCCACTCAACTGCTGGTAAGTGAAGATATCTCGTCAGAACTATATTTATAGAACCATACTCGTAATTGAACATTCCGCGCCAAGTCAGTGCAACAATGTACTGTGGTATTGCCCATGGAAGAATAAGAAGAGTTCGGTATATTCCTTTGCCTTTTATTTTCTGATTCAAGAGTAAAGCAAGGAAAACCCCGAGGACAACATGGAAAAAAACATTTACAAACGTCCAGATAATTGTCTTTAGAAAGATGACATAGAAATTCGGTTCAGTCGGTTCAGTGAAAACCTTTACATATTGTACAGGACCAACCATTTGCCAATCCTGGATATGACGCAGGTTCATGTTCGAGAATGAAATCACCACGTTATAAATAAACGGATAAAACACTACACCGATCAGCACAAGAAAAGCCGGCGCAACGAATGTGAATATAAAAATATTTTTATACAATCGATTCATGGTTCATGAGTTAAGATTCATTTTGCTGATGAATGATTTTTGATGGAAGAATTTGTTGATAAATATTTTTTTAATTTTGCATTTTAACTTTTGACTTGTCTTACTCATTCATCTCGGCAATTTTTCGCTTTGCTAAAACTTGCATATCCTTCGCTGCCTGCTCTGGTGTTTTTACACCGCCTAATACTGCCTGATAACTTGGACGCATTGCATCCCATATCGCACGGAGTTCAGGAACAACGGGCATCGGTTTGCCGCGGTCAATCTGGATTTGAGAGTTCATTAGTATCTCATCATTTTTAATAAACGGATCATCGTATAGCGCTTTCCATGTTGGCATTGTGTTAAGTTGTTTCGCAGTTTCAAGCTGATTTTCCGGCGCAAGCAAAAATTTCAAAACATCGATAACGAGTTTTTCTTTTTCCTTCCGAACATTCACATTTATCGAAAAACCTTTGGGTGAAACCATTGGAGCACACCACAAACCCGTCTTAATTATCTTTAGTAACGGCGCAATCCCAATTTCAATTCCGGCTTTTTTATAACCAGCCCACGACCAATCACCGTTGATTATCATAGCAGCTTTGCCATCTTTAAACAACGCGTCAGCAATATTATAATCTGCTTCCTTTGGAATAATTTTATACTTATCTCTTAAATCTTTTATGAAATTCAATCCATCAACAACACCCGGATTATCGAGCGTCGGATTTCCTTCCTCGTCCATCACCCAGCCGCCAAATCCGGTCATGAACGGAATAAAGAAAAACGGTTCTGTGTAATTCCAAACTAATCCGTACTGTTCGAACTTTCCATCACCGTTTGAATCGACAGTTAATCGTTTACCTGTTTCGATTAATTCAATATCCGTTTCAGGAGGTTTTTGCAATAATTTTTTATTATAGACAAGTGTAAGATGATTTCCAAGTTTATCCGCAATCTGATACAAATGTCCTTTGTACCATGTAATTCCTTTTGGATTAAATGAGTCAAGCCAATCTTTTGTAAATAAACTCTCCATCGGTTTTATGATATTCATTACCTGAAATGGTCCGATTTGATCCGAGGGACCATAAACCAAATCCGGTCCCTGTCCTGCAATGGCTGCAATGATAAAACCTGATCGCAGTTCCTCTGTTTCCTTATAGATAGCCTCGATATGGATTCCCGGATGAAGCTCCATGT
The DNA here is from genome assembly GCA_016218025.1 of Ignavibacteriales bacterium. Taxonomy (GTDB): domain Bacteria; phylum Bacteroidota; class Ignavibacteria; order UBA10030; family SZUA-254; genus PNNN01. The sequence goes on along the minus strand of JACRFD010000083.1, from coordinate 114,086 downwards.
ATTTCTTCAGTTGTGCTTCGAGTATAACACGCTCGTCAACCCGCATCTGATGCCAGATGACGACACGATTTATATCAACACTTCGTGAACACGAGAGAAATACCATTATCGAAAGTAATAACATACTTCCAAAATAAACGATCGGTGATACACGATGAATGATATTTTTTTTCATTTATTTTAGTTTGAATGGAAACGGCGAATTCTATTTTTGATCATCTTATAAGTATCATTTTCTTTACATCACTAAAATTACCCGATGATAATCTATAAAAATATACACCACTTGGTAACCCAGCCGCATTCCATTGTACAGTGTATGTACCCGGTTGCCTCACCTCGTTTACCAGCGTGACGACTTCTCTCCCCAAGACATCATACACTTTGAGAATTGTCAATTGACAATTGGCAATTGTAAATTGAAAATTAGTTGTTGGATTAAACGGATTCGGATAATTTTGCTCTAGAACATATTCTAACGGCTTTAAGGGTTGTTGATCTACACTTACGATAGGATTATCGATTATAACCGAATCTGGAGTCAAAGAAACGGTATATATTGCTGATCCGTATGGCGGAATAGTTACAGTAACTGAATCAAAAGCCGAACCGGGAAGCTGCTCTCTGGTATTATTATAAAGATTATTAAGATAATAATAAGATGAAGGTTGAACGCCTCCTGCAAATTTCATGACATTAGGAACTGCAAGATTTAGTATGGCAGTTTGCTCAGCATTAGAAACATTTACAACCGTCAATCCATTTTGATCTTGATAAGGACGCGAAAATGAATAAACCAAACTATTACTCGATGCAACTCTGATAAAATCAGATGAATCAGAACTGTTCACATAACCATCATGATTCGTATCCCGTTTATGCTGAGTGAAAGCCGGAAACTGACCGCGAATGTTTGCAAGTTTCTGATAATGCGGAGTTAAAATAGTTTTGCCTTGGAAGTCCCAATTAATAACACTTCTGTTGCGTGCAAGTTTCGACCCGGTTATTCCATAACCCCAACCCACTTCCTGTCCGTTCCACAACATCGGAAAACCAGGAGCAGTAAATAACACACTCGCCATCGGCATAGTTTTTTTGAATGCAGTTACGGGATCGCTGTTGTAGTAAGTTGAAGGATTAGGATCGGTGTAAAATATTCTGTCTTCATCTTGAGATTCCATGAAGCGCATGTATAACGAATTCTCACCCGGATAGAATCCCGCATTATCAATTTCATTCTGAAGATTATTGATTGCAGTACTGCTGAATCCGAAATTCACAACGGCATTTCTGTACATTTTGAAATCATATGAAGCATCTACTCCACCGCGGACGTCAATAAATGCATAATCGGCATAAATACTTTCTGTACCGGATCCGGTGCCATCGTCTTCCGCTAAAAGTAAGATATCGGGTTTGATATGCTTTAATGCTTTCCTTACAGGTTGCCCCATATACCGTTCGCCGTAACGTCTATGAGGTCCCCAATAAACATCGAACCGGAATCCGTCCGCGTCGAAATATTTAGTCCAATATTTGTAAACATTTATCATCTCCGCTCGCGCATCTTCATCCAGCCAATTATAATTCAGTAACTGGTCGCTAAAACCTGAATAGTACCAAAAGCTGTCTGCGTCGGCAGACTGTCCCAGACCATTTTCATTATGAATAATATATTCATGTTGATACCAATTCCAGTAATAAGAATTCTTCTTGAACGTATGAGCATCAATCGACCATGGATGAAACCGGCTTGTATGATTAGGCGTGATATCGAGAATAATTTTTATTCCGAGCTTATGAGCATCTTCTATAAAATTCTTGAGATCAATGTTTGTTCCGTATTCAGGTGCGACATTATAAAAATCTACAATGTTATATCCCGGTCCAACTCCATTATCGATAGGATATGCGTTTTTCATGACCGGCATCAGCCAGATCACATTGAACCCCAAATCCTTTATGTATTGTAATTTTGGTTTTGCCGCATTTATTGTCCCTTCCGTTGAGAAGGCTTTTGGGAAAAGAAAATATACTCTTGCTTCTCTTGCCCACGTGGGATTAGTCATATAAGTAGAAGAGATAACATTTCCGATATTATCAACTGTAAAATAATTTCTTGTCGTATCTTTGTTACCATTTGGATCAGTAGCAACAAGAGTGAAATAATATTCACCACTAGTTACAGGCTTTTGTACCGGGATTGTTTTTTGTGTGGAATTATCAATTTCTGAAATGTATTGCGGGTTCGACGTATCTGCATGCCATAAAAATGTGAGAAGATTAGTCTGTCCTGAATCAGGATCGCTACTCGATGTTGCATAGAATGTCAGATTACCACCTGAAGGGTAAAAGGTTATTGATGCATTTGGTGAATGATTTATTTTTCTACTAAAAATAACCGGTGAAGAAGTGACTGTAGATCCTGAGGAATCTGCAATTGCGATGAAACTATTTTCACCCTCAATAAGAGGAACAGAATAACTGAATAATTTATTATTGACATTCACATTGAATGAATCAGTATGATTCCTCACGATCCATAAAGTTGAAATTGTGCTATCTTCAACAATCCCGTTCAATTGCCATCTGCTCTTCCATGTATCGAATGGAAATAGATTTAATAATTGAACGAATCCGCCGCGAGTTGTGAAGTTGACCGTATCTGCATTGGCTCCCGCCGTTAAGATAATAATATGATTGCCATTCGCGAGAGGTTCAGATGGAGTAAAACTAAATTTCTTTGTAATGAAATCATATGCTGATCCAATACCTGTATATAAATCTGAATCAATTTTCAGCGATAAAGTTGATGTGTCGACTTCCGTACCTACTAACGGGAATAAATATGCTGTAATTGTTGGCAACGAAGTATTAACTACCGGATTGCGCTGATTGGGAGTAAAATGATATATCGTCGGATTCTTAACGTAAAGGATCGAGTTTTGATTGGCATCTGGAAAGACATGATGATTTAGCGGATCATTGGGCCAGAGTGTAGTTCTAACATAAAATTTATATTGATATGTTCCCAGTGCAAGCCGAGCTGTACGAATCCAGAGATCACCTGCTGATTTTGTCATGGGCCAAGCACTGTTATTCCAATTATTAAAGGTTCCAGGAACTGTTGGAATCGTATCCTTTGCAAAGTTGTATCGGAAAACAACATCTACGCTATCGGCTGAATATGATAGGCATACCGAAAAGAGTAGAGCCAATATTATCTTAAGACTTTTCATTATTTACTTTCATTTGAAAGGAACACATTTCCGGATACCGGAGGTATCATTATACTTTCTGATTTGAGATCATAATCTTTATTTTCCAATAAATCTTTCCATGATTTATCAATTGACGAAATAATTCCAACCGGAATTTGTTGAATTTCATCGCTCATATTTAATATAACAACCACTTTCGATTTTTCATATTCGCGAATGAAAGCATACAACTTTTTATCTTTATCCGATAAAAGTGTCTTGACAGACCCGCGTCTCAAAACAGGATAACGATTTCTTAAATCTACCATTTTCGAATACCAGTTAAGCAGTTCACGATTCCAACTTGTTGAATCCCAGATCATAGTTTTTCTACAATCAGGATCTTTACCACCGATCATCCCGATCTCGTCTCCGTAATAAATCATCGGCGCACCGACATAAGTCATTTGCATCAGCACAGCAAGCTTTTCTTTATCGATATTTCCATCACATAATGTTAAAAATCTTTCAGTGTCATGACTGCCTATCAGATTTTGTAATGCATATCCGACTTCTTCTGGATATTCATTTCTTACAGCAGTTAAAATTGAATCGAACTGGACAGCGTTTCTGTTTTCAAGCGCTATGAAACCTACACAAGCACCCCGGAATCTGTAATTCATCACGGCATCAAACTGATCACCCTTCAACCAAGGTGATGCATCATCCCATATCTCACCAATGATTAATGCATCTGGATTTTCCTCTTTAACAATTTTTCTCCACTCAATCCAGAAATCGTGCGACATTTCATTCGGAACATCCAGCCGCCAACCATCGAGACCCAGCTTCATCCAGTACCGTGTTGCATCAAAAAGATATTTCCTGACTTCAGGATTATCCGCCATGAGCTTTGGAAGCTCTCCGTTTCCCCACCACGCTTCGTAATTTGGTTTTGCAGGAGGAAGCTGAACGGGGAAGCTATGAACATTATACCAATCAAAATATTTTGATTTTTTTTCATTCTTCACGATATCACGAAAGGCAAAAAATTCTGTTCCTGTATGATTAAACACGCCATCAATTATAACTTTAATGTTTAGTGAGTGGCATTTATCGAGAAGAAGTTTGAAATCTTTTTCCGTTCCGAAATGCGGATCGATTTTGAAATAATCGATAGTATGATATTTATGATTAGTATTCGATTCGAATATCGGATTGAGATAAAGAGCGTTAATTCCTAAATCTTTCAGATAATCAAGATGATCGATTATTCCTTTTATATCACCGCCGAAATAATTATTAAATTGGGGAACGCCGCCCCACTTCTCTGTGTTCGGCGGATCGTTTGTTGAATCGCCATTTGCGAATCTTTCGGGAAATATTTGATAATAGATTGCATCCTTAGCCCATTCAGGAACAAATCCCTTCCTGCTCTCCTGTTGAGCAGAACAGGATGTAAACAAAAAAAGAATAAAAATATAAGAATATGTTTTCTTCATAATTAATTCAATAAATAAAAAAGGCGCCGCCAAGCAATTTGATGCCGGCGGACGCCTTCATTGTTACAATGTTATTACTTAACTAAAATCATCTTTTTCGTACTTACAAAATCTCCTGCGGTTAATTTATAGAAATACATACCGCTTGAGAATCCTGAAGCATCGAATGTCGCATTGAATGTACCGACGTTTTGTTTTTCACTCACAAGTGTCGCAACTTCAACACCCAAAACATTATACACTTTCAACGTAACAAATGATTCTTTTATTATGCTGTAAGTAATATTCGTTAATGGATTGAACGGGTTAGGATAATTTTGTTGTAACTCATACTTTGTTGGAACCACCGGCAATTCTTTTACTGCCAGAGGATCTTTCAAAGTTGAAATTGTCATTGTACCAAATGTATCAACCGTAGTTGCAGACTTCATGAATTTAGTCATCTGAAGTGTATGGTTTACTGCAAAACCGGCTTCATTATCGTTACCGCCTTCGTTATTTGCTGCATCTGCCCAGTTGATTCCGTATTTATACAGAACATTTAACGGTGTATATGCTGCAAACGTTACTTCCACTGAGAATATTTTGTCGCCTGCCGCAACATCGCCATTCGTACCGTCATCGAATAATTTAATTACTCTGGTGCTGTCAGCATCGGGCCAGCCGCCGTTGGGCCACTGCAATGGCAAGGCACTACCGGCAATGTGAGCGGTATTAACAACCGGGAATGGATTTCCGCTGACGATGGATTTGGCGGCATTCGTATTCACAGTAAATGTAATTTTGCACGGTTGATTGATGACATTATCCAACGAGCCATCATTAAACGATGCACTGAAAGATGCAGATAGAGCATTTATATCATCCTGAGTGAATGTGTAAGTTCTGTTTGATACGCTTTCCCAATTATTTTCTGTGTACCAGAACTTAAATTCTATCTTCTCACCTAATCCTCTGCGAATAACAGTAGTTGCTTCATAAAGATCAGGATTTAATGGATTCGGAGTTAGAATTGTAGTCTTTGATGACCAGCCGTTGAAATCGCCATTAACAGATACAGTATCAGCTGCTGGATTGAATCTGCCCGACAATCTCTCCAATTCCATATTGCAGGAGAATGTCATGTTAATATCATATTGCTGGACAAAAATACTATCATTGTTGTACCATGCATAATATGATCCGGTGCCTTCCGGTAACAAGTAATTTCTATTTGAAACACTTTCCCATGTCATTGCACCAGCATGAGCAAAGCGGAATTTAAATTCAACATTTGCGCCTGGTTGACCTGGCTGGAATGTTGCCGTGTAAATTGAATCATTATTCGGGTCGGTCATCATGTTATCTGTACCCCATCCGTTGAAAGTGCCGCTGATGAATAAACTATCGGAGGAAGGAACAAATAATCCTTTCTTGATTTGCACACTCATGTTGCATTGGAATTGAACGGTTGGAGGTACCACTAAAATATTCGCCAAGGTTGACACGCCCATTGTTCCGAAAGTATCAACTGTTGTGGCGCTTGTCATAAATTTTGTCATCTGAAGTGTGTGGTTCGTCGCAAAACCGGATTCATTATCGTTTCCACCTTCGTTGTTTGCTGCATCGCCATAATTGATTCCATATTTGTATAGAACATTTAATGGGGTATATGCTGCAAATGTTACAATTCCGGAGAATATTTTATCGCCGGCAGTTGCATCACCATTTGTACCGTCATCATACAACTTGATCATTCTTGAACTGTCAGCATCTGGCCATCCGCCGTTGGGCCATTGTAACGGAAGTGCACTTCCGGCTACATGAACAGTGTTCACAACAGGGAACGGATTTCCACTTACTATTGACCGTGCTCCATTTGTATTCACAGTTAGTGTTATTGCGCATGGTTGATTAATAACATTATCCAAAGTACCATCATTATAGGAAGCGCTGAACGATGCTGCTAATACATTGATGTCATCTTGCGTGAAGAAGTATTTTCTATTCGACACACTTTCCCAGTTATTGGGTGTGTACCAATACTTGAATTCAATTGATTCACCTAATCCTTTTCGAATGAGGGCTGTTGCTTCGTATAAATCAGGATTCAAAGGGTTCGGTGCTAATATTGTTGTCTTTGCTGCCCATCCATTGAAATCACCGTTGACAGAGACGGTATCAACTGCGGGATTGAATCTACCTGATAATCTCTCAAGTTCCATATTACATGAGAATGTTACATAGATATCATATTGCTGAACAAAGACACTATCTTCGTTATACCACGCATAATAAGTACTGGTTCCGGGAGGTAACAGATAATTTCTGTTCGATACACTTTCCCAATTCATAGAACCGCTATGTGCATATCGAAATTTAAACTCGACGTTTTTTCCGATGGTATCTGGCTGCAAAGAGACGGTGTAGATCGAATCATTATTCGGATCCGTCATCATATTGTCGGTTCCCCAACTATTGAAACTGCCACTGATGAACAAACTATCAGCCACCGGATTGAATAATCCTTTTTTAATTTGTACTCCCATATTACATTGGAAATCTACAGTTGCAAGAGTATCGATATGAACATCTGAGTAGAATAAATCGAGATCCCTAACATCTGTACCGGCATATCCAACGGTAACAAGAAAAACCGTTAGAATAAATGCAGTAAGAATTTTCATAATATATCTCCTTTATTTGTTGTAGTTAGTGAAAGCATAACATTTTATACTAAAATTGAATTCCCACACCAAATTGTTGTGTGTATTTTAATTTTCCAAAATCTTGGTACGCATAATCAATATTAAAAAATACTTTATCGGCTATTTCATACTTTAAGCCAAATCCAAGATTGAGTCCTTCTTCAGTGTTGGTTAAAAAGAGAGATTTATATCCAGCCCGAATGAATAAATTTTCATTGAATGAATACTCTGTCCCTACATTCATTGCTTCAGCATTATCGTTTGGATGAATTGCATCAGCAGCCACAGTAATACGGTTTTTGCTTCCAACAAAGAAATCTTTTGCAATACCAACCCTAAAAATAAGCGGTAATGGATAGGCATCCGTTTTCAGTCTGGTTAGAATTTGATCATTGTTGCCGTTAAGATTAGGGTTCGGATCATATAATACTAAGAGGTCTTTCCCGTCTAATGTCATATCTGTACCGAAATTTGAAATCGATGCACCTATTCTTACACCATAGAAATCTGAAATAAATAGCGTCCCAAGGTCTATTGCGAAAGCATCCGCCGAACTGTTCCAAATCTTTTGGTTTATGTACTTTACATTCATTCCAAGTGAAAATTTGTCGGTTAAATTATACGAATAAGTTACTGAAAATGCAATATCTTTAGCGGAAAAATATTCGCCTGTTCCCTCCTGTTCGGAAAGTGTAGTTACTTCCATTTTTCCGTAATCTAGATAAGTTACGCTTAATCCCAATGAGCCATATGACCCTGTATTAACCAATAAACCTGCCCAATTGTAAGTAATATCGGCAAACCAGGGGGAATACAAAAACATTGCTCCAGTTGCTTCCATTCTTGAAGCACCGGCAGGATTCCAGTACAAAGTCGATAAATCATTAGCTGTGGCTACAAATGCGCCACCCATAGAAATAGCCCTGGGACCCATCCCAATATTTAAAAAAGGAGCTGCGGTTGAACCAACTTTAGTTTGGCTGGACGATAATGATGACAACAAAAGCGCTAACGCAATAATTTTCTTAATCATTTTTTTGCCTCATTTAATCAATGCAAATTTGCCGGTTTTTGTTCCTATGTTCTCTGCTTCAAGAACATAGACATAAACTCCGTAAGCAGCATCAAGATTTTCTTCGGTGCGTAAGTTCCATTTAACATCTCCGCTGAATATATCATCATGCCTTATTTTTTTAACCAATTCACCTCTGACCGTATATATTGAAATTGTTGAACCCGGAGGAACATGTGTGAAACGGATAAACCTTTCACCTCTTCCGCTGGATTGTGTACTCAGTAATTTAGGTTCAGCTTCATGTGTAACTACGTATGGATTCGGAACTACTTTGATTTTATCCAACTCCGATTTCGCCTGATTAATATTAATATGAGCACCTTGCATTGTAAAATCATAAATATCAGTTCTACTAAATGGTTTGAAAGTTGATATCTGTAAGAAACCTGATGTCTCAAGCGGTGCATTTGGGAAATTATAATAAATGTTTATCCTCCATGTCCTCGTTAGTTTCCCACCGATCATTTCTTTGAAATAAATATTATGTATGGTACTCAATAGCTGCAAATTTTTAAAATAAACAAAATCGATATACTTCCCTGTTGTCAGATTTTTAACTTTAAAGTTAACATTCTTCGCAGTAATTCTGTTCGTTGCAGGATACAAAGTATCCGCTAAAGAAGTATCGGCAGTAGAATCAGGATAAAATTCAATTTTATAATCATACGGCATTTTAATACCATTGTAACTCATTCCAATACCAGAGGTAGCCCATACAAAAGGAGCGAATAAATATGTCGGCGGCGTGGCTGAGCTTATATCCTGATAAAATGAATTTACAGAGTCTTTCTCAATAAAATTATCATTTAATATTTGAATCTTAAATCCATGTTTAATAGGAGTGCTTCCATAAAAGACGGTTGATTTATCTACAAGTGTATCATAACTACCTGAATAAATATTCGTATCGCTTATAAACGATTTTCCGTTTACGACTATTTCTTCTCCTGAAGGGATAGAAATAGTATCAGTAGGACTAACATACTTTGTTTCATTCTCAGAGGAAATATATAAGGTATCAATGGCTGATCGATCTATTAAAGACCAATCGGTTGTATAACCTTGGGCTGCACTATCTGAAAATATTATACTGTATTGATTTTTATCTCGCACCTGTTTATCATCAACAATTTCAACCCATGCCTCACCTGTTCCATGGAAATCCGGTTCCTTCTGAAGAACAGAAGGAATTGCATTGTTATACCCTATAGGAGGTTTGCTCGGCGTAATGTGCCCTGTATTATCGTCTGTAATTATTTCCCCGGCATTGGTAATAAAAACATATTTTGAATTTTCAGAAGGAAAAATATTTAACGATGCATCACCACGGTCATAAGATACTACAGCATAAAAATATCTTTGTCCAGGGATTGCTGTTGTATCGATATATTTATTTACAATTCCTGTATTTGAGCCAAGCCAATAACTTGTTCCTCCAACCGCTTCCAATAAGTCGCCGGATGGAACAAAGAAATTTTCTATGCTGTCGATTAAATCGAACTGAGCAATCGGCTTGTCGAATGAAAGCACTCCAAAACCATCGGTGATAGATCTGCTGTCTTGAAATCCTGCATCTGTTGCACGGTATATTTTGTAACCCTGAAAATCTTTCTTCTTTGTTATGAAATCTCTTGAATTTTCAGTTAAAGAACCATCCCAATAGAGAACCACATTTCCGTTTTCCTGTGTTATATTCAATTTGGGTTTTCGAGGGGGCTGGGGAAATTTATAACCTGCATTATATATTTGTTGAACAATTTTTTTATTTCTTACTACATCGGCATATGTTTCCCCAAACAGCAGAGCTACTGAAAATCTTTCTATTTGTTTTGGACGCATGGGGAAATAACCTGATGAATAGATGAAATCACCATCCTGCGGTTGAGAAGATATTATATCAAATCTTCCCGGTGTCATCCTATCCCAAAGCAACTCATCATTACTCATATCAGGTGATGCGGCGATATTAAAAAAATTAAAACTGGTTAATCCAATCTGGTCGGATTCGTGTGGATCAGTTTTACCAAAATTCGGTTCACCTTGGTCAGGCCTGCCATTGCCTTCAGTCCCGTCTGCATCCGGACCGAAATAATCGTTGTCATTTGGTCCTACACCATCGGCACCAACGTCGTCATATTGCGCATCCCAATCGCCATCCTCGTCACCAGACCAATGACTTGCCAAAACAGGAATCCCATCCGGACTTTTCACCCAACTTGTAACGATAGTTCCTGCATCGTTATCGCGTTTTTCATCGATCAGTAAATCATTAACTCCGGCACCTGTTACATAGTTGATATATTTTAATACAGGGAATCCTCTCCTCTGTCGTGTTTCGTAGTGAACCGCTTGGTTCTCATCGATTACACCATCAAGATCATTATCAAATCCATCATATGCAGAAGCATCGGGGACTGAAACGCCGTTATCAATCCTGGCAATATTCCCTTCTCGGAATTTTGTAACACCTGCTCTGATTATGAAGCGAACTCCCAATGAATATACTGTATCGATCGGTCCCTTGATTGTATATAAGGAGCGTTCGTAAGTAATAGAATCAATTAAAACAATTTGTTTACCAACAGGATAACTGACAGAATCAAAATCGGCTGTAGTAAACATCGGTGAATTTGGATCTTGAGAATCACCATCATTATCAATACCATCGAACGGATTTCCGGGTGATTCCAAGAATGCATAAGCAACATAACCAACTTTTTGTCCTTTGTTTCCTTTATTATCGCTATCCCAAGAATAAGTTATGTTATCATTAATATCAAAAAATCCAAGATCATCCTGACTATCGCCATCGCCTCCTGCTAAAGTACCAACAACTGTTCCAAATACAGATTTACGATAAGTTTTTGCTGCATCGTTTGTAATATCATACAACCAGAATATTGCATCCTCTGCTAAAAAACTCGACCACTGAAATCCTCTCACTGCCATCTTTAAACCCATTCCATGCCTGGATGAATCTGACGGTATAGGACTATAGTATGGAGTAAATTCATCATCCCACTGATCATCTGCAACAAAATAACTTTCCTGATCTGCGTTTGTGATGCCTCTGCCAAAATAACCATTCCATTGTGTATTTCCGTTCGGATCAACCCAATCGGGATGATCTGCCCATCCTCCCAAAGGCCAAGATTTTGAATTGTAGCTCATAGCAATGGATGTTTGATTTGGATTTAAATATCCCGGTTCGGGGTTCCACCCCCAAAAATATCCTTTTTGACTTCTCTCCCTGTCCTGACCTGTGCGCGGTCCCCTCGAAATACAAACGGAATGCCCCATCTGATTATCTGATTTTAAAAATTCTACACCAATCATAGGTATAAGATCACCAATATAATTATACCCACTGCCGAGGGGCCACTCACCACGGATATCGACACCTGTATTGAATCCTGCGATTTGCCCGTCGTTATAAAAAGAGATGCCAATTCGATTTCCAGTATGATAACCGATTCTGCGTAATGTAGGATCTGATAACTGAGACCAAACAAACGATTGAACGGTTAATAATATTAAACTATAAAAATATAATCTTCTCATAATAATCTTCATCATAAATTAAAAGCTAATTGAAGTTCCTAGTTCAATTCTTCTGGGTTCAGAAAAATAATCAGGATTTGTGTAAAATTCATCGAGAGTATTGTAGTACAGTTTTGCATTTGCATTCTCAGCAGCTAATTTATCAAACGAAAAGAACGGATCGCCGGAATTTGCATAAACCCTTCGGGTATTATCCAGATCTAATAAATTGAAAACTTTTACAAATACCGATAGATTAAAATTCCCCAGCGAAAAATCTTTATTTGCTCTTAAATCAACATTAAACAACGATGGTTTGAATGAACTGTTTCTTGGGAACGCATTCTTTTTTATAGTACTGTTTTTATTCACCTCTGGTGTGTATGGTTGTCCCGAATAATAATTCCCGATAAATGAAACACCGAAGTCGTTTGCAACTGAGTAAGCAACTATTAAATTGAGGGAATGACGTTGGTCCCAATCTAATGGTGCAATATATGTTTCTGCAGTAGCCCCTCCTAATTTTGCATTTCTTGTATCGGCAGGATTTGAAGCATTACCCTGTGTTATAGAAAATGTATAATCCAAACTTGCGGCAAGTCCATCGCTGAATCTTTTGTCAAATTTTAATACAATCCCTTTTGAAGATCCGAAATCTGAATTTGCATATCGGCTGTAACTTCGTTCGTGCGTGAATATCAAAATATCGTCGGTCTGTGTTCCAGTCAAATTCCTGAAATCTTCGAAGAACATGGTAACATCTGCTGCTATATTGTCACTAATCTGCTGCTTTAAACCGATCTCGCCTTTCACTGTCTTCTGAGGTTTGAGGTTGGCATTTCCGAATAATCCTTGATTCCCTGAACCGACACCGAGCTTGAAGTCCGGATTTGAGTATAACAATTCATAACTTGGAAGCTGGAAAAAATGACCGTATGAAAAATGAACAACTCCACCTGCACTTATAGGAAATGCCAATCCAAGTCGTGGACTCCATTGATATTTAACAGAAGCTTTTTTGTACCAGTAAGTTTCCCTTTTTGATGGTGTATCTGCAATATGCCATGGGATGACAGGATTTCTTATATCAGGATCTGTTGGATCGTTCAGTATTCTTCCGTCAGGATTGAAGGCATCAAACCTCAGACCTAAATTAAATATTAAATATTTTGTTTCGAATTTTGACTGAGCATAAACAGCAGCTTCATATGGCTTATGAAGATATTCATCAAAATCTTGTGTTATTTTCAGAGGAATATCGACGTTAAAAGGAAAAACTTGTTGTCCTCTGCCATCTAAAAGCGGAACGAGATTTATATTCTGATAAAAAATTCTGTGTTGTTTATAATCAACTCCAGTTTGAAACGATATTTGTTCTGTCAGTTGAGATGTAAAATCGAGTTTTGCTGTATATGTACCCGTATTACGGGTAAATCTGTTTGTGTTTGTACCTCCAATATTAAAACTGTATGGCGGTGTTTGCAATAATCTGTTATCGACATAAAATGTTGGGCGAAGTGGATCTCCGGTGTAAATATCTTTGTATAAATAATGCCGGTAATCTTTAAACAAGTAAGACAAACTCAAATTATAAAATGAAGAATTAGACAGGGTCTGATTTATGCTTAATATATTCGAATGTGTTTTTCTGAATCTTTGTAAATTATTATCAGGTGTTAATCTATTACCGTTGTCATAGTCTTGATAATCTTGTTTATCGAACATATAATTATAAGAAATCTTCATGCTGGGTAAAATTCTGTATGATAATTTCCCCTGGACAAACGACCTTGTATTAGGATTCATGGAGACATATTTTTCGTCACCGTTTTTAGCAATGATAAAATTTGAACCTCCTGAACCTGGTTCCTGAACAGATAAATCAGTTGTTAAAAACAATCTATGTCCGTAAAGATAGCCGTCGTTTCTAAAATATCGTCCATTCGTATAAAAAGTCAATTTGTCTGAAATTATTGGTCCGCTTAAACTTCCTTCGAAACTTTTAACAGATACAGGTGAAATGTTTTTGATATTCCAAAAGATGTCATCTTTATTCGATAAATATGTTCCTGTATATGTTGTAAAATTCCCCGATAATTTATCACCACCATCTTTAGTAACAATGTTAACCACTCCCGACATTGCTTGGCCATATTCAGCATTGAATGCACCGCTAATCACTTGTACTTCTTGGATTGCATTTGCACCGACATCAATTGTGTTACTGTTATCATAAGCATCCGTTACAACTACACCGTCGATCTGATATGAAATTTGTCCGGCTCTTCCTCCCCTAAGATGAAATTGACCATCGGATGATACCGCCATGCCTGCCTGTAATTTTACTACATCTCTCACTTCAGTCACAGCGAGCTGAGAAATCAACTCTTTACCTATTATCGAAGTTGTTGCTGTAATATCTTTTTGAATCACAGGCCGCTCGGCTACTATAACTACCTCTTTTTGTTCAACAACTGTTTCATTTAAAATGAAATCTTGCTGAGTGGTCAGATCGATTGATACCTTAATATTATTAATTACTACAGGATCATAACCAAGAATGGATGCACGCAACGAATATATGTTCGGTGATATGTTCAATATGGAATATTCTCCATCCATGTTAGTAGAAGCTCCAAGAGAGCTACCAACCAACAGAATGTTTACACCAACAAGCGGTTCTTTTGTTTTTGCATCTGTGATCCGACCAGAAATCTTTCCGGTGTTTCCTGCAAAAAGACTCGTAGAAATAATTAGAATAAGAAAAATAAAACGATTAAGCCGTATTTTCATAAGCTGTACACTTTTTTTATTGTTTGGTAAGAACACGTAACATTCGACTCCCTTTCATCATTCTTCAACTCTAGTAAATCAATATAATTCATCATAAATCCTTCCAATTACTCATCATTCACCAAATATCCGTAAAACGATGATGAATATTAGCCATTTTTTAATTGAAAATCAAGGTAATTAAATAATTTATTCTAAAACAATTAATTCTCTTCAACCACAGAAAATGTTATGATATCTCAAGATTTTTTAAACTTGAATTCGTTAATTGTACTCTGTATATTTAGCCAACGAATAATGATCACAATAGTTAATATTTAATGATATGGGTAGTGTTAGATTAGAAGGTGTTTATAAGAAATACGAAAATAACATCGTTGTTCAGGATGTTAATTTAAATATCGCCGATAAGGAATTCGTTGTGCTTGTAGGTCCATCCGGTTGTGGAAAATCTACAACTCTGAGAATGATCGCAGGCTTGGAAGAAATTTCAGAGGGGAAAATATTTATCGACAGCGCTCTGGTAAATGACGTACCGCCAAAGAATCGTGATATTGCAATGGTTTTTCAGAACTATGCACTTTATCCGCACATGTCGGTTTTTGAAAATCTTGCATTCGGATTGAAGATGAGAAAATTTTCTAAGAGTGAAATCGAGAACCGTGTAAATCAGGCTGCTGAGATTTTAGGAATAAAAGAAATGCTCGGCAGAAAACCGAAAGCGCTTTCAGGAGGTCAGCGACAGCGTGTTGCTTTGGGCAGAGCGATTGTCCGCAAACCAAAAGTATTTTTATTCGACGAACCGCTTAGCAACCTTGATGCAAACCTTCGCGTCCAGATGAGAACAGAAATCTCTAAACTTCATAAACAGATTGAAACAACAATGATTTATGTTACTCACGACCAGATCGAAGCGATGTCTATGGGTGATCGCATCGTAGTAATGAATAAAGGCATTATTCAGCAGGTTGATACACCGCTTAATATTTATAATCATCCCTCTAATCGTTTTGTAGCGGGGTTTATCGGTAGTCCGACAATGAATTTCTTCTCCGGTACGTTAGTAAGAAATAACCATCTGACCTTTGAAGATGATACAAAGCAGTTTAATTTAGAAATAGAACCGGGCATGAATATCCTCACAGACAAACATAACGCTGAAGGAATTATACTTGGGATAAGACCTGAACATATTGCAGCTAAACCACAAAATAATTTCGCCAAGATAATAACTGTAAATATCCTCGTTACCGAGCCGGTTGGAAATGAAATATTTATATATTTTTCATTGAGTAATAACGGCGAACAATTTGTTTCTCGTATACCTTCAGAAATTAATCCTACCGCAGGTACTAAATTTAATTTATATATCGATACCACAAAACTTCACTTTTTCCACCCGCAGACAGGAATATCTTTAAAGAATTAAATCCAATCAGGAATAACTTATGAAAGCATATCGTTTAGTAATACTTACAGTATTATCTTTAATTTTGATTTTTCATTGTGGAATTTCTCAATGGATCTCTGCCGGTAATATATCCGGTTATAATAAAATTGAAAATGGTATTGTTGTTTCTATACCTCCATCCAAGATGATAATATCTGTTATTGCTCCTGATATTATTCGTGTAAGATTTTCTAAAGATGGAATATTCGATAACGATAAATCCTGGGCTGTTAATCAAACAGCAAATACAAATCCTGAATATACAATTTCCGACTCTGCCGAATCTATTCAGATCAGCACAAAACAATTGGTATTAAAAATTGATAAGACTCCTTGCCGAATTTCTTTTTATGATACACACGGTAATCTGATTAATCGTGATGATCCAGTAAAAGGAATCGCATATGCAGGCGAACAGATATCGGTTTGGAAAGAAATGCCGGAGGATGAACATTATTTCGGGTTTGGCGAAAAAGCCGGCTCACTTGAAAAGAAAGGTAAATCATATTCGAATTGGAATACAGATATACCCGCATACAAGGCAGATACCGATCCATTATACCAAACGATCCCCTTTTTCTATGGAATCAAAAAGGGAATAACTTACGGAATATTTTTTGACAATACTTATTATTCTTTCTTCAATATGGGAAAAGAAAGTCCAAACCAATATTCTTTCGGCGCAACTGATGGAGAATTGAATTATTATTTTATATATGGACCAAAACCGAATGATGTTCTGCAAAAATATTCCAGTTTAACAGGTCACATGCCACTCCCGCCCAGATGGTCAATAGGATATCAACAATGCCGCTGGAGTTATTATCCCGAATCAAAAGTTAGAGAGATTGCATCAACATTCCGGAAAAAACAAATTCCATGCGATGCGATCTATTTGGATATCCATTATATGGATGGATATAGATGCTTTACATGGGATAAAGAAAGATTCCCTGATCCAAAACAATTGGTAAGCGATTTAGCAAAAGATGGTTTTAAAATGGTTGTGATTATTGATCCGGGAATAAAGAAAGATTCTTTATACTGGGTTTACAACCAAGGTGTACAAGGAGATCATTTTGTAAAATATCCGGACGGTAATTATTTTACCGGAACAGTTTGGCCCGGAGATTGCGTGTTCCCTGACTTTATAAAAAATGAAAGTCGAGATTGGTGGGGTTCTCTTTATAAAGATTTAGTTGGAATAGGTGTTAAAGGTTTTTGGAACGACATGAATGAACCTTCGGTTTTTAATGGTCCTAACAAAACATTTCCCCTTGATGTAATCCATGATGAAAACGGTGTTAAAACAGATCATCGAAAAAATCATAACATCTATGGTATGCAGATGGTACGTGGAAGTTACGAAGGACTGTTAAAATTGAATCGAAATGAAAGACCATTTGTACTAACACGTGCAAATTACGCGGGCGGACAACGATATGCCGCCGCATGGACAGGCGATAATATCAGTTCTTGGGAACACTTAGAAATGGCAATACCGATGTGCCTTAATCTCAGCATTTCAGGACAACCTTTTGTTGGGACTGACATTGGAGGATTTGTTGGAAGCCCGAGCGGTGAACTTTATACACGGTGGCTGCAACTCGGGACATTCACACCTTTGATGCGAACACATACCGAAATAAACAGTAAAGATCAGGAACCTTGGTCATACGGGACGGAATATGAAGCAATTAATAAATATTATATCGAACTACGTTATAAACTGCTTCCATATATTTATACTCAATTTTATAAGGCATCAACCGATGGAATTCCAATAATTCGTCCCTTGTTTTTTGACTACCCGGAAGATCAAGATACATATTGGAGAGATAAAGAATTTTTATTCGGAGATGCTTTTCTTGTCGCTCCTGTTCTTTGGGAAGGAGCAATAAAGCGTGAAGTTCGTTTGCCTGAAGGTGAATGGTATAATTACTGGACGGATGAAAAAATTGTCGGACCAAAATATGTAACGATTGAAGCTCCCATAAGCAAAATTCCATTGTTTGTAAAAGCCGGTTCCATAATACCGACTCAGCAGGTAGTTCAGTTTTCCGATCAAGAACCAATAAATCCTTTGACAATAGATATTTATCCTGCAATTCAATCAGCATCCATCCTGTATGAAGATGACGGAAAATCATTCAACTTTCGTAACGGTGGTTACTGTTTACGCACGTTCGATCTTAAACAAAATAAGAAGGGCTACAATATTACTCTACACCAATCAGAAGGAAATTATAAACCGGCTTCAAGAAATCTAGTAATACGGTTACATGATCAGAAAGAAAAACCTACAAAGGTCTCTTTCGGCAAAGTCTTGCTCACTCAATTTGACTGGAAGTATATTAAATCCGATAGTATCTTAGAACTTCATCTAAAGGATTCGTTTGCAGAAGAAACTTTCCAGATTGAATACTAATTTCAATGAGAATTAAATATTATTTTTTTGTGAAGTAATACTTTTTAGAATATTCAGTAACCATGCGGTGAGTGTTATAAACCGGAATGATAGTTCTCATCGCATTCCTCATTCTTTCTATCCATTTCTTTGGTATTCCATTTTTATCTCTTTGATAGAACGCGGGGATCAAATCGTTACTTAAAACGTTGTATAATGAATCTGCGTCACGCCGATCAATCTCTTCGGGAGAACTGTTATCTTTCACTTTTTCGCCAATAGCCCAGCCATTTTTCCCGTTGTAAGCTTCGCTCCACCAGCCATCAAGTATGCTTAAATGCAGCCCGCCGTTGATTGCAATCTTTTGTCCACTTGTACCGCTTGCCTCCAGTGGACGACGAGGATTGTTCAGCCACACATCGCAACCTGAAATCAGATGATGAGCAACGTTCATATCATAATTTTCTAGAAATATTACTTTACCAAAAAACGGATGTTTGTGTGTCATATCGATCACTTGATGTAAAAACTCTTTTCCATCGTTATCACGCGGATGCGCCTTACCCGCAAATATAATCTGGATAGGTCTTTGAGGATCATCAAACAATTCTTGGGCTTTAACTAAATCTGAAAAAAGAAGTAATGCACGTTTATAAGGAGCAAATCTTCTTGCAAACCCGATTGTAAGTGCATCGAAAGAAAGCAATCTATATAATGCCTCTTCACCGGTTGGACCTCCGAATGCTTTTTGATTTCGGGCAAGAGACCTAATAAATTCCACTAAATCACGCCGTTGTTCATAACGCAATGCCCACAATTCATTATCCGAAACAATTTTAGAATTTGTTACATGTTTCCAGAATTTCGGATCATTCAGGTGATCTTTCCACCTGTGCGAATTGTGTCTTTCCCAAAATTCCCATGCCCTTCCTGAAGCCCAGCTTGTGATGTGAATACCGTTTGTTACATGACCAATAGGCACTTTGTTCGATTTTACACCCGGATATAAATCGCTCCACATAAGCCGTGAGATTTGACCGTGCTTTTCACTAACGCCATTTGCAACTCTGGAAAATTTTAAACCTAGAATGGTCATTACAAACTCGCCGCGTTCTTCCATATTTACGGTTTGTCCGCATCGCATTAATTCTTTGATAGAAATTTTCATCCAATCTGCAAACGGTTTTAAAGTAAATTCAATTAAATCAGCCGGGAAGCGATCATGTCCGGCAGGAACAGGTGTATGTGTAGTAAAAATACATTGATTACGAACTGAAAGTTTAGCTTTATTTTTCGGAATGTTCTTCGCTAATTGCTCGCGATATAATTCAAGTGTTAAAAATGCAGCATGACCTTCATTCATATGAAATACCGTGGGTTCAATTTTTAGAGCACGTAAAAATCTGACTCCTCCAATTCCTAAAATAATTTCTTGTCTGATTCGAGTATTTATATCCCCGCCGTAAGCCAGCGCAGTTAATCCTCTGAAATGTTCATCATTTTCCGGGACATCGGTATCAAGCAAATAAATAACGCTTCGTCCTACATTTACTTTCCATCCCTGGAAATGGACAACGCTATTACCGATTGTAACACTGCAAATCAAAGGCTTCCCGGTTTGATCGAGCACCAATTCCACCGGAACATTCGTGGGATCCGTTGTGGGATAATTTTCCTGTTGATTGCCGTTCGGATCTATTCGCTGCTGAAAATATCCTTGTCGATAAAATAAGCCCACACCGATTAATGGAATATTCAAATCACTTGCAGATTTTACATGATCGCCTGCAAGGATGCCGAGACCACCAGAATAAAAAGGAAGACATTCATGAATACCGAATTCAGCACAGAAGTATGCAATTAATTTATCCGGTTTTCTGCTGCTTTTTGAACCGCCATCGCCGTCTCGCTTCTTCATGTAACTTTCAAAACTATCCAAAACCGAAAGCAATCGGCTAAGGAAATCCTGATCTCCGAGTCTGGCAAGCAACTCAGTTTCTGAAAATTGTTTTCTGATAGCGACAGGATTATGATTTGTAGCCTCCCATATTAGAGGAGAGAATTCTTTAAATATTTCCTGTGCCCTGGGATTCCAACTCCACCATAAATTATATGCAAGATCATCTAAACGTTTGAGAATATTTTGCACATCGTTATGGTTCTTCTTTATTTTCATCTCTTTCATTGAATCACAATTCCTTTTCAGAATATATCATATATCAAAAAATGTACATCGAATAAATCAGAATAATCACAAATTAAAATACAACTTAAATTCAAATGGATGCGGCATGGTACCAATCGATTTTATTTCTTGTTGCTTTATATTCACCCATTGATCTAACAATTCGTCGCTGAACAAATTTCCAAGCTTGAGAAACTTATTATCAACAGCCAGTGCATCCAATGCCTCTGCTAAATTTCTCGGCAGAAAATGGATATGATCCTTCAAAGTATCATCATGAATATTTTTATCGAAAGGTCCAAAACCCTCTTTCACCGGATCAATTTTATTTACAACACCATCAATACCGGCGAGCAAGATTGCGGTCAGACATAAATACGGATTCGCTGTTGCGTCAGGTGGTCTATATTCAAATCTTGTTGCATCCGGATCATTCACGTACTTCGGGATCCTGATTGCAGAAGCTCTGTTCGCTGTGCCGTATGTAAGAGCAACAGGTGCTTCAAAACCGGGTACCAATCTTTTATAAGAATTTGTACTTGGATTTGTAAAAGCAGAAAGCGCCGGACCATGCTTCAGCATACCGCCGATAAAATATCTTCCAGTCTGGTTGATATTGCCATATTCTCCTTTTTTATAAAATGCATTTTTATTATTTTTTGTTGCGTACAGATGAAGATGCAAACCGTTTCCGGGTTGTTGATACATAGGTTTCGGCATAAAAGTGATAAATAAATCTCTTTGCCGTGCAAAATTGAACAATGCATACTTCACCGTAACTATATTATCGGCAGTTTGCAATAAATCTGTAAAATATGTCTCAATTTCTTGTTGCCCCCTCTCTCCGGTTTCGTGATGATGATATTTAACATTCACACCAAATTGTTTTAACAATTTGCATGCATCATCTCTGAAATCGTCGTAAACATCAAAAGGATTAGCGGCATGATATGCATTTCTGAAAAATTCTTCGGCATGTTCAACTTCATAAAACGATGATGCCGTGCGTGTATCAAAACGCACCTTGTGGAAAATATAAAATTCAAATTCGGGACCCCACCACGATTTATCGAGTCCCGTCATCTTTTTCAATAATGCTTCAGCTTGTCTTGCGAGATATCTTCCATCCTGTGAGAATGGTGATCGCTTTTCGTCAGTTAATAATATATTTGCATAGAAGCTTAGTGTCGGTGTTGTCCTGAACGGATCCAAAACGGCTGTACTTAAATCAGGTATCAAGATCATGTCGCTATTTTCAACTTTCCTGAAGCCATAACTTGATCCGTCGAATCCAACACCTTCAATAAGTAATTTGGTCAATATATTCGGCGAAACCGGCAATGTAATATGATGGAGATAGCCGGTCAGATCGATGCATTTTAGATCGATCATCTCGATTTTATGCTTTATGATTAAGTCGTTACATTTTTTTAATAATTTTTTATCCATGAGAATTCCGGTATATATTTACATTATAATTATTGGTAGATGCTCTTATTCCAGCCTGAAACAAGGTAAATGGGCATAGATATTTTTAAGTTGTTTAATATAATTCTTTGTCTGAAAATAAAAAAGTGTTAGCAATATTGACATGCTAACACTTCTGTGCGGGCGTCGTGGAAATTTATTTCGTCACTACCAGCTTTTTTACGTCACTAAAACTCTGTCTATTTCCTCCCGATAAATTTACAGTCTGCAAACTATAGAAATATACGCCACTCGGCAGATCCTCTGCGTTCAAACGAACAGTATATTCACCCTGCTCTTTCAATTCATTCACCAATGTCGCCACTTCCCTGCCCAAAACATCAAACACTTTAATGGAAACTTGACTGACATCTGATATCCAATATCTAATATCGGTAACCGGGTTGAACGGATTAGGATAATTTTGTTCTAATTTAAAATCATCTATAAGATTATTTCTTTTATCAAATTGAATACGTAATTCTTTTACTTCACTATCGGCAATCAGAATTTCTTCGTCTGAATTTATGCGATGCGTATTTAATACAATTCCATTCACAACTTCATCAATAATTATAGACAGGCCACTTTTATTTTTTTCGCTCCATTGTAAAATGATTGGATAGGTATCTGATTGGATTGTTACAATTGAGCTATATGTGTTTATCTGCTTTTCGTTATAACAATCTATGATACTGCCAAAAGAGTTTACAAGATTCGATTTGAATCTGATATCCAATATTTCTTCCGGTGGAACAGGTGGTAATTCAAAATTTATAATATCGTTTCCCTTACTATCGGAGAAATATAATTCCTTCTCCGTCGAATCGTCTATACTAAATTTAAGTGTAGACGAAATATTATCCTTATTCAAATGAACATTCTTAATGAAGGAGGAAGAATGCAAATAGCCTCTGACAAATTTTATCTCACCTTCCGAGCTCGCTTTAATCCAATAACCTTTGCCCGGATCTAATGTATCACAAATATTGAAACCGTTATTATAATCGAAGAAATTGGAACTTAATAATGTTGGAGGTTCCTGGATTATATCTGCCTCACTAACACGAAAATCTGAAGTGCCAATCATGTTCCAGCCCTCTTTCAATGGAATAGTAAGAGTATCCATCACAGTTCCATTTATATTCAAAGACTTCATTTCTAAAAATTTCATCCAGTATCCTTGTCCCACATTGATAGTTTGAGTTTTTAAAAATCCTCCTCCCGACCGGTAACTATATCCGAGTGTTAAAGCATCGGGGAATAATTCTTTAACATTATTATCTACAGTTTTTAATGGTAATGAAATAATATTCCAACCTTTCAGTACAGAAGATTGAATTACGGCATCTTGTATCTTGTCGTGTACGGTAACATTAACCATAACAGATATAGAATTATCATCTGCTTGTATTACTAATGAACCACGATACATACCTTCAATCATACCTGAAGTTGATAACTTTATATTAATTAATAACGAATCTTCCGGTGCAATAATTTTTTGGATGCATTCTACGGAAAGATCATCATCCATGAGTGAGATTGATGATAATAAGGTATTCGAGGTGGAATCATGCTTTACAATAATGGATATATTTTCAGCACTATTGTTTTTTATGACAATATTCCTGAATATCGTTTCACCCGAAAACGCAGATATTTCAATTGCTGATGGAAGAACTGACGGCATCGAGTAGGAATTTTGTCCATAGATGTTTGCTGTAATAGTACCATCGCTGTAGCGAATATTAGAGACTGCCAACTTGGTCGAGTTAAATAAATAATCCAGTGAGTTAGGAATTGAAGATGAGTTGAATAAAGTGTTATTAGCTAATCCGGGGAAAGGATCACCTGCGTCACCAGCATTAATATTTTTATCAAGTTCATATTTTCCATCTGCTTGCTCAAGCGCAACCAGATAATTTCCGTTCGATACTCTTCCGGGATACCATTGGTTGCTATTACCTAATTGTGTTTCATCAACATGGTAAATCAATAAACCTTCACCTCTTAATGAAGCATCGAATCCTTTCTTCTTTCTATTTTCTAAAAGATAATATTCATATCCATTGCCGCCAGAAGGAATCAATTTTAAAATTGTCGGATCATCTTCAACCGGTTGGATGATATGGTTCATAATATTATTTTCAATTAACTTAGACTGGGAGAATCCCATTTTTATTCTTGACCATGCATCGGGATGAGAAGGAGAATCTCCAAGGGAACCGTTCCAACTGCCCGAAGCCATTAAACTCCATCTTCCTAATCCTTTAGAATCTTGGCCATAGTCATAAAGATCAGGGAGATTAAATCCCATATGTCCGAATTCATGCGCAAACACTCCGCAGGTCATGTCGTTTGGATATTGCCAATACTCCGGCTGGATGGTATATGTAAATATATTCACACCATCTAATTGCACAGGTGAATATGTAGACCACTGATGTGACCAGATATCATTAATATCTCCTGTAAATTCTGCCCCGGTTCCCGCATGAATGATAAAAAGTGCATCAACAAAACCATCTCCATCATTATCGTATTTAGAGTAATCCACTAATGAATCTCCGAGCATGACTGCGTCTTCCACAAGCTTTTGTGAATTTTTTGGATATGAACCGAATCCGTTTTGTCCGTCCACATAATAACTATAATTTTCATTCAACGAAATCCAGTTCGTACTAGATGGCAGATTTATAGTTATTATATCTAATTGTCCATATGATATTTCTTTATAATAATTCCTTAGAGTTTTGCCGGACGACTCAAACAAAAGTGAATCGAAATAGCTACTTCTGCTCACTCCCTTTTTATCATTGAATTGGACTAACAATGCAAGCGCATGGTAGGATGAGCCATTAATAATTTTTGAAACATCATCTTTTTTATTCCTAATTCTCTGAAATCCTGAGTTAATACCTCTTTGTAATGCTTCCTGTTTGTATGCAAGTTGATATGGAAGTTTTATATTTCCTTTTTTAATTTTTTCTTCGACACGAGGATGTGGTGGAATGGAACAGAATGACAAACTGTAGAAAATGTAAGTAAATGAAAGAAGCAAAAATAACCGGCGAGCTATTCTATTTACTAACTTAAAGTAACCCTTTTTATTTTTCATACTATCACCTTTTCAAGCATAAACTGTTTCCTATGCTAAAAAGGTCTAAATATATGCCATCAAAAAGGTTAAGTCATGATGGGTGAAAATCCTTTATTTTTACATAGTTTGATGAAATTGGAAATTTCAGATGCATTTAGTCAAAGCCCTTTTGAAAATAAGATGTCGTAGTTTGTAGAAAATACAATTAGGAAATTGAATACCAACTACCTGTACAATTTCTTCTGCTAATTACGAGATTGAAAAATTATTTCAGGGAAGTGATGATAATGCGATTTTTGCAGGACTATAAGAAGGATCAAGTTTTAATGCCTCACCGAACATTAATTTTGCCTCAGCATGCTTGCCGATTTTAGCTAATTGCAAACCGTACTCATAATAAATAAACTTATTAATTATTTTGTTATCCAATAGTTGTTTATATTTTTCTATTGCATCATTGGTTCGATTCTGTATCTTATACAATTTTGCCAAATCTATTATGGTGTTGATGTCGTCAGGTTTCAATTGAATTACTTTTTTCCATTCAGATTCTGCCTGCTCATAATTATTTTGTTTAGCCGATATAACTGCTAAACTATAGTGGGCATCAACATTATCCGGATTTAGTTCAATTGCCTTCTTGTAATATTTTTCTGATTCCGACAAATTGTTCATTTTATCAAACAATACACCAAGGTCAATATAAACATCGGGATTTGTAGAATCTAATTGTGCGGCGAGCAATAATTCTTTATAAGAATCTTTATATCTTCCTTCTTTACCTGCTAATATTCCAAGTACGCTATGTGCCTTAGAATTCATACTATCATATTTTAGCGACTCATAACATTGTTGACGAGCATTTTGAAACTTGTTTTGATATAAATATAATTCTCCTAATTTTGCACGAATGAGTCCACTCAACGGTTCTAACTCAAGAGCCTTTAAGTAATATCTTTCAGCCTCTTCATTTAGGCTTTCTGCAGCTGATGCATCTGCTATTCTTAAATAGAACCTAGGATCCGGAGAAACATGTTTCATTAACCAGTTATAGTGTTCGAGAGCTTCTTTAGTTTGCCCGATTGCAGATAGTGATTTCGCCAAATTACTTCGGATCAATATTTCATTAGGTTTCAATTCAAATGCTTTTCGTAGATGGTAAACAGCATCTTTATGTTTACCGGAATCTGCCAGATCAACTCCTAGATTTGTGTAAGCAACATCGTTGTTGATTGTTACCGATATCGCATGCTCAAAAAGCATTCGACTGTCTTTCCAGAACCTGGCTTGCGAATTTGTAATCACAACCATTGACAATGTCGTTATTCCAAACAAGCTGTTTATGATATGCCTATTTGATAACTTAACTTTCTCTAAGATAACCGGGAGACCCCAGGCAACAACTATTGCAATTCCAATAATAGGAATGTACATATAACGATCTGCCATTGCTTGGAGTCCAACTTGAACTAAACCGATTACCGGCACCATTGAACCAATAAACCATAACCATCCCACAAGCATAAACGGATATTTCTTTTTTATTTTGAAGAATATTAAAGTAATAATCGTTAAGGCAATTACAGCTATACCTGCATAAACAAAATTAATATCTTTTCCGGCATGAGGATAAAATATAGAGAGGTCAACAGGTATAAATGTCTTATAAATATATTTTAAATAAGATAAAGAAGCATTCGACACCCTTTCTATTAAGGATAACGAATTAGATTCTGCCATGCTCCCACCTTTGCTCTGAACGATATAAGTCACCACGCTTGAAATTATGCTAATAACAAAGAAGGGAATTTTTTCATATATACTTTTTATGAAAGAATAACTATTATTTTGTCGGCGATTTCCTGAATTATTTTTTGATATACTTAATATTCGGAGAGGCCAATAATCAAGCAATATCAGAATGAATGGTATGGTAACAAGCATTGGTTTCGACAATAACCCAAGCAGGAAGAACGCCATAGTTAAAAGATATTTTAATATTGAAGGTTTTTCTTTATACAATACATAAGCAAATAATGTGAGTATCCAGAATAAACCGCTAAGTATATCTTTTTTTTCCGAACTCCATGCCACAGACTCTACATGCAGTGGGTGAACTGCAAACACAAGTGCTACAAACAAACTTTGCCAAACCGAACCTGTACATCTATTTAAAAAAAGAAACAATATTATTGAGCTTATTAGATGGATTAAGAGATTCATTCCATGATGATACGCCGGATTCAATCCGAACAATTGATAATCGATCATTAATGCAATCCAGGTTAGCGGGTGCCAATTTGATTCCGAGCTTGTTGAAAATGCCCATTTAATCGATTTAAAATTTAAACCTGATTGTACATTTACATTTTTTGTGAGGTACCCAGGATCATCATAATTAATAAAATTGTTCTGTAATATCGGGGCAAAAGCAACTATTGTTGCAATTATTAAAATTATGATTCCTAAAATTATTTTATTTTTATTACTTCTCACTTCTATGTTGTTTATATATCAGAATGAATATGCATTTATGCTATTCAACATCATTCTTGGAATAAATGGATATTTTCTTTTTAATTTTCATCTGCCAATCATTGAGCAACGAATAAGCTGTTGGAACAACAACAAGCGTTAGCACTGTAGAAATGGTTAAGCCGAATATAATAGCAACGGCAAGCGGTCTCCAAAAACCTGCACTCTCAGCACCGATAACAAAATGGAATTCACGCCAATCGAAATCAAATCCTGTTGCCATCGGCAATACTGCAAGTACGGCGGCAGCGGCTGTTAACAGCACAGGTCTTAAACGAACTCTGCCCGCTTCAAGCAATGCGTCATCTAAATTTAAACCACCTTCCTTGTGTTTATGTTTGACAAAATCCAATAGCACAATTCCATTTCTTACTACCAAACCTGCCAACGCCACCGTTCCAACACCTGTCATAATAACACTTGCAGGGGTCTGAGTTACCAATAATCCGATTAAAACGCCGATCAATGAGAGAATAACAGAGAGCATAATAACAAATGGTACTTTTAGAGAATTAAATTCTGCAACCATGATAAGAAATATTAATAGCAATGTAATAACGAAAGCATTGGATAAAAATTGCATGGCTACTTGTTGTTCTTCTTCCGAACCGGTAAGCTTGACGTTATAACCCGATGGAATATCAATCCCTGCTATTTTCGATTTAATCTCTTTTATTACTTCTGATTGAACACGCCCCTCAACACTACCTGATACCGTCACAACACGATTTTGATCTTTTCTTCTGATATCTGTAACGGCTGTGGTTCTGCTTATTGTTGCAACAGATGTCAAAGGAATCGACAATAACTGACCACGTTGATTCATAAAATTGATTCGAAGATTCTCGAGATCAGATTGAGATGTTCGTTGATCTTCCCGCAACCGAACTCTAATTTTGTATTCATCCTCACCTACACGGTATTTAGATGCTTCAACACCTGCAATGGCTGCCCGGACTGTAGATGCGATATGCCCCGTGCTGGTCCAAAGTAATCCGGCTTTTTCACGGTCGATAAGTATTTCAACTTCAGGTCTGCCGGTATTGTAATCATCCTTCAAATCAAATAATCCGGGAACATCTTTTATTTTAGTTCTGATAATTTTACTTATTGCGGCCAGTTGAGAATAATCTTCGCCTGATACTTCAATGCTTACAGGTGCACCAACCGGAGGTCCCATTTCTTCTTTGGAAACTCTTATATCGGCTCCTGCTATCCCCATCGTTGCTGTTCTAACTTCTTCCAGAGTTTGAAAAGTACTTTGAGATCTTTTCATTTTATCTAAAAAGTTAATTGCAATCTGTCCTTTGTTAGAAGTTCCTTGTCCCCCAAAATCGAATGGATCTTCCGAAGTTCCAATACTTGTTGCTATGAATTCAATATCTTTTCTTCCGGGTATCGTATCAAGCCGCTCTTCAATTATTTTAGATATATCGTTTGTAACATCAAGTGATGTACCGGATGGAGCTTCAATATTGATGCTCATCTGTGCAGGTTCAGTGGTCGGGAAAAACTCCACACCTTTATTAAACAATCCGAATAAAATCATTATTGATACTAAAAAAATAAACGATGCAACTACCGTAAAACCTTTCCTGCCCAAAGTCCATTTAAGTGTGTTCACATATTCTTTCTGCATCCATGGAAAAAATACTTCGTCAACTTTATGATACAACAGAACAAACGGATTATATTTTTTGTACCAATGAGGATGTTCTAAACTTTTCTTTGCTTTCTTTATTTCTTTCTTATAATTAATCCATTGAGCTCCCTGCACCGGACTAATTACATACGCCACAAATAGAGATGCAGTTAAAGTTATTATCAATGTAAAAGGAAAATATTTCATGAAATCACCCACTATCCCGGGCCAGAATGCTAAGGGCAAGAAAGCAGATAGTGTAGTTATAGTTGAAGTAAGAACTGGCACAAATACTTCGCCCGCAGCAGTTTTAGCAGCTTGCACAGGAGTTTCATTATATTCTTGCTGATGACGGTAGATATTTTCAATGACAACAATAGCATCATCCACAAGAATCCCCAGCACCATTACTAACGAAAATAGTACTACCATATTCAATGTTATGCCGAGCATCGAAAGTATCACAAATCCTACAAACATGGAAAGAGGAATTGCTGTTGATATTAATAATGAATTTTTAAAACCGAAAAACATGAACAGCGACATCACCACCAAAAACATACCGGTCATTATACTGTTTTCTAACTCTTTTACCATCCTTGTAACAAAGGTTGCCTGCTCATTCGAAATATCTAATCTTATACCGTTGGGCAATTGTGATTGAGTATCTTTTACTATTCTTCTCACCTCATCCGTAATTCTTAAAAGATTCTCTCCTGCACGTTTCCTCACTGCGAGTGATACTACTTCTGTCCTGTTTAACCTTGCGTAAGTTTTCCGATCCTCGAAGGAATAATTTACCTTGGCAACATCACGTAAATATATCGGTTTATCATGTTGAATTTTGAGGACGATATTTTCAAGCGGCATCACATCTTTAAATTCACCGGGTATTCTTATTGTCAGATTTTTTTCTTTTGTATCAATAGATCCGCCCGGTATTGATAAATTTTCACTCCGAATTGCATTCGCGATATCATCAAAACTTATTTGGTAAGCATTCATTCTGTATACATCTGCATTTATTTGCACCTCCGGTTCCAAACCGCCGGATACATCTGCCCGGAGAACACCTTGAATTCCTTCCACCCTATCGCGCAAATCTTCAGCTATCTTTTTTAATCGCGCAAGTCCAACATCTCCACCGACATTTACATACAGGATCGGAAATTCGCTGATATTTATTTCAGAAATTATCGGATCAAGAATATCATTCGGTAACTGAGTGCGCGTGGAATTCACTTTATCCCTTACCCGTCGTAATGCTTCATCGATATCGATGCCGGTATTGAATTCAACTCGAATAGTCGATAGTCCTTCTTTTGATACTGATGTAATTTGTTTTACATCCTTTAAACCTTTTAACGCTCTCTCAAGCGGTTGTGTTATTAATCCCTCTATATCAACAGGCGAAACACCTACGTATGGAGTTGCCACTATTATCCATGGTATTAAAACCTCGGGCGTAGCCTCACGGGGCAATCGGTTATAAGATGTCCATCCAAAAATGACAATCATAACCATCAAAATATAGACAACAACTTTATTATCTACTGCTAAATTCCAAATTTTCATTTTTATTTCTCCGTTACTCTGCAACAACCACTGGAGTTCCATTCACACATTTTTGATAACCTGACACAATTAAACGGTCGCCAGGTTTCAATCCTTCAACAACTTCTACATAATTTCCCTGCCTGCCACCAAGCTTCAATATTTTCTCTTCTGCTTTCCCATTATTTTCGATATAAACTATTATTCTATCTTTATCCACAAGCTGAACAACATTATCACTTACAAGGATTGCATTCGATTTTGTCTCACGCAGTAATTTTACTTTAGCCAGCATATCCGGTTTGATATTTTTGCTTACCTCATGCATCGATACTTCAACCATAAGTGTTCGATTAGCAGAAGATAATGCTGAACTTATAAAATTCACTTTTCCTTTAATGCTCAGATTAGGAATTGCATCGAATGTAATAATTGCTTCGGCACCGAGCGGAACTGAACCGGCATATACTTCGGGAATTTCAGTTTGAATTTTCATTGACGAAATATTAACTACACGCGTTATTGGAACTCCCGGTGGTGCGAATTCACCCTCATTGCTATAGATATTGTCCACTATTCCATCGAACGGACTTCTGATCTTAGTTCTTTCCCATCTTGCCTTCATCAAATCTGCATTTGCTTTTGCAGCATCTCTTGTATATTGGAAATTTTTAAATTGAAGTTCGCTTATTCCTTTTTGATCATAAACATCTTTTTGTTTTTCAAGATTTAATTCTGCCATTTTGTATTGCGCCTCTGCGGCATCATATCCTGCTTTTATCATATCATCGTTCAATTCAATTATGATCTCTCCTTTTTTAACAGATTGACCTTTTTTTGCCACCCATTGTTTCACTACTCCACCTTCCTCGGGGCTAATATTTGCATCCTCCAATGCCTTCACAGATCCAGAGACCTGAATAGCATCGGTCAATTTTGAATATTTTAAAGTTTGAATTTTTATATCCACCGGTTGAATAGTTACTTGATTTCCATTATTTTCGTTCTTCCCGCAAGAATAAAAGAGTGTTAAAGTGATTGAAACGACTAATAGTTTTATTAAAATTTTCATATTGAATATCCTTTTTTAACGATCATTATTATTAGAAATATAAGACGGCAATCTGCCAAGAAGTTGATCAAAATCAGCTAAGGCGACTAAATAATCATAAACTGCCTGGATCCTGTTCACTTTTGCCTGCGTGAGTGCCACATCTGCATCGTTTACTTCGAGTTGTGTAGCAGCATTCGATAAATAGCGGGCAGTAGCTATTTTATACCCTCGCTCAGCGGTTTCAATCGTTTTTTCCTGTGCCTCCACTCTTTTTTTTGCCTGACGCAAATTTCCGATAATGGAATGCAACCCGGTTTTGAGATTTCTTTCTGTACTGACTTTTTGTTCTTCGCTCTTCATCTGCTCGACCTGTGCCTGTTCTACACGTGCTCGCGTTTGCAATCCCTGAAAAATATTCATCGAAACTGAAAGCCCGATCATTGAACTTGATATTAAATCAGCTTTTGAAAATTTTAATTCATTTTTGGCAGCCTGATATTGGTATTGACCGAAAGCTGCAATCGTCGGCATATAGCTCGACCTTGCTGCCCAGACAGCCGCATTGTTCAACTCTATCTGCCTTTCAATAGCTCTGAGATTGGGATTTGATTGAATAAGCATCTCATCAGCATTTGCAATTAACGATTCATCGATAAACTCTATCTTCAATGAATCCGACATAGCAAAGGATTCTCCTTTATCCAAACCAATTTCATTTCGTAATGCATCTATGGCAAGTTCATAATTATTCTCACTCTGAATTACAGAGGGTTGAAGATTCTCAACCTGCACAGATGCCCGAAGTTCGTCGTATTCCGAGACTATTCCTTGCTGACGCATGAGCAAAACATTTTTGTAATTATCCTCTGCATTTTTCAAACTTGCATGCATCATCTCTACAACTTTGTCGGCCAGCAACGCAGTGTAGTATGCTTTACGAACTTTTGCTACTGTCTCAACCCGTTTACTTTCGAATAAATCTTTTGCGAGATTTGAATAAACTTTTGCAGCACCCACACCAACAATCACTGCTCCATTGAATAATATTTGCTGGGCTGATAATGTAGCGTTGAGTGTATAATCTGAACCAATTCTTACCGGCATAGTTCTGCCGCTGCTTAAATCAGAAAAATCCGGTAAGAAAAACACAGGCAATTTTAAAGATCTTGTAAATTGTCCGGATAGATCAATCGAGGGCATCGCGTTTCCCCAAGCCTCTAAAACTCTTGCATTTGATCTGTCGATTTCAAGCTGGGCTGTTTTCAATTCAGGGTTATTCACTACTGCAAGTTGAATTGCATCTTGCAAACTGAGTTGTTTTTTAACCGGTGCTTGCGCTTTTGCACTTTGTATAATTATCGAAAAGGCGAATATAAATAAAGCTATTCGCGATGAACTTCTGATTGTCATTTACTCCTCATTCTTATTTTATTGCATTTATAGTGGAATTTTCAAATAATGTTATCTAAATTACGGAATAGTAATTACGTTTCAAAAAAGGGGATGTTGCATTAGTTGGCAAGGATTTGTTGTAGAGCGAACTTCTCCGAATAAGCCCTTTGGTCAGTTCGCTTTTTATTACTGATTTTATAAAACTAAAGTACGATTTCGATAAAAATAAAGTGTGTACCTGGGTGAGTTCATGTGGAAGGGACATGATCTCGAAACAAGATTACCAGATACACACGTATAAAAATATATTTTTAATCCTGATTGATTCAAATGAGCATTTGTGAGGCAATTGAGATATTCATTTTCGTTATATGGTAATGTAAAATCACAATAAATGAATCATCGTTTCAAGACTATCACTTTCTTATCCGCTTGGATAACATCTTCTAAAAATTTTCTATACGAATTATACATCTCTGCCGGAAGCTCAGTAAATTTCATTTCAAACGATCTTGAATATATCAACGTCTGCGGATCTACTTGGGTAGTGGCTGCAGAATATTTTGCAAACGATGAATCAATATTTACAGGTTTAGAAATTGCTTCAATAGTAAAACCAATAGGAATTCTATAAACCACTGTATCAATATCAAAGTAAGGGTATGAAAGAACAATAGGCTGTTTTCTCTCCTTGAGAGGTTTGGGGAGATAGGATCGCTTATTCATAAGGTTGGGTTGAAACATTAATCGGTTGCCTGCACAATTCGCATATTTAGGAATATCGATTTGAAATTTTAGATTAAATATTTTGTTGTTCGATGAAAGACCTGAAAAATCCGGGTTCTTCAGATCAAAAGAAGCGATATCGATATTCTCTTTTAACCAATCTTCCTTTTCCTTTGGAGTCGACTCTTTGAGTGATTGATAAACATAATTCAATTGATTACCTGTGAATGACGAAGATATATCAGCAGCAGCATCGCCTGAATATGCGATAGTTACATTTGACTTCCGAGAAAGGCAATTATCAATTGCTGTGCTAGCTGGAGTTCGTACAAGTTCTCCACCAGTTTGTTTAATTACTAATGCACAACGATTTTCATTGCTATTACCGATTTTACCTGGCTGAAGATACTTATTGGTACATTCCAACCAAAGTGTTTCTTTTTGTGTCGGAACAAAAAGTATAACATGATTAAATTGATTAGAAGAAAAATCAAGAATAGTTTTTCGGGGGAGTCGATTATTATAAATAAGAGCCGGAAAAGCATTAACACCTGCAAATTTAAGAATCGACAGCATGTAATTCGTGAGTGCCTTGCAGTCACCATATTTTTTTTCAAATACATAGCTCGCATCAAATGGTTGCCAGCCCCCAATCCCTAGTTGCACACTAACGTATCTTGTTGATGATTGTAAATATTGGTATAAAACACGAATCTTTTCTTTCTCTTCTGATATACCCGACACGATCGATAATACTTGACGCTTTTCGTCATCAGGTAATACCTGACGTCCTTCCTGCAATTCGCAAAACCACTCACCAAATAATTTCCATGATGATAAATTTCCGCTAAAACCATCAATCTTAAATTGTTCCGGTGAAATTCGAACGCATCTATATTGATCTAATACATTTGGTCCAACAGGTTCTTCTTCGAATGGGGGAAGTGTACTTATTTCCCAAGTGTATTTTGAATATTTTCCCTCTGATTGAACTTTTGGTTCAATATCTATATTCTTCCAATATCTCAACTTTTTTTCTGTAAGAACTGACACTTCAAATTTTGAATATTCAATCGAAGCAAATTGACTTTCAGGATACCATGATGGCCAGCTAATATAACCGTTATATGAAATTTCATATTCATACTCAATTGTATATGGGAACTGATTATGTAGTACTTTCGTATATTTAACCCGGTTATCATCGTACAAAGAATACTCAGAATTGGCCGCATAATCTTTGATATCATCACTTCCGATAGTACGTATTTTGTTCCCATCTTTATCATACAGGGTACCATCAAGATTTTCTATCTTATGAAACTTATCATAATACAATTCAAGTGCACTATAATTCTGCCCGTTAGCATTCATTATTGTGATTATCTTGTGAACTTTTTCAACCGCTTCTTCTTCATTCATTACAGTAAACGATTTTGATTCGTATCGAACAACGGCGTTTGCATTGATTAATAATGTATCGGGAATTTTCGCTGCAATATATTTATCATTATGGATATTTTGTGCTTCTATTGATGGACAAACAAAACACAAAATAATAATCAAACCGTAAGTAATGCGATGATTCATTTTTATTCCCTTTAACCAAATAGAGGATTAGAATATTTTAGTCATTTTTTGATAATTAATTGTTCGTTTTCGTGAGTGATAATCTGATTATAAAAATTCTTTATTATGCTATAATCTTTCGATTCAAACAGTGTTTGATCAATATTATATTTTGAAATCATCTGATAAGAATTACCCGATAACTGGCTATTCCGACTATAAGAACCTGCTTTCATGGGAAGCCGAAATAAAAAATCTTTTGGATATTCTTTAAGATTAAGATTATCATTCAATGTAAGATTCAGCACGTACACTTCGGAAATTGGATATCCGAAATCTACTGGGAAAGAACGTTGAGCTGATTTGAATGGATTATCCATTATCTGATCAATAGTCATGGGATTAATATATATAAAGCTATCGATAACTTGAGCAAAAGTATTTGAATTGATATATGCAGTTATAATTAACGGAGCGGAGATACTATCTCTATTGCTGATTGAGAATGAATCAACATTAAGACCCATGGTTGTAGATTTTACTAGAGCTTTCACAAAATCTTCAGGTTTAGTTTGGCTCAACTCCACACGTTGATTTACACCTGAATAATCAGAATATTTAAACTGGATGTTTCCATTAAGAGAACCATCATTTTGTAAATTAAGTGTTACTATTTTTGCTTTACTTGCTTTACCTCTGGGAATAATGTTAACCCATGATGAAGTAGATTTGCGTATCATAAATCCTACCTGATTTAACGCCTTATAAGGAAGTAGATTCATGGGCCTTAAACGATCTGTAGCATCAAGAAATATTTCTTCGTTTCCAATGGTCAATCTACTGATTACGTAATTGAACTGAGAGACCAGCGGATAACTGGTTTGAATCTTTCCATTGTCACGTGTACTTAAAATAACAGGATCAGCAGATAATCCGGCATCACACAACATAAGCGTTAATAATAAATTAATATCAGCTGCAGAACCGGTTTTTTTCTCTAATACTTCATCAAGATCATTATTGGTAAAAATTCTATAATCCCCATCCCAACTGATTGTTTGACGAACAAAGTCATATATTTTTTCAATAATTTGAAGCGTATCTGTTATTCCAGCGGTACGCTTTTCCACTTCTTTTCTTATTGCTCTATAACCTTTCAATTGAACACCAAAATATTGATTCGTCATTAAATCCTCACCAACTTTATCCCATGACTCAAGAATCTTTCTTGGCAATTCGCCGGGCCAATTTATCATAGCCAATTGGAACATTATTTTCGATTTATAATCTTCCAGTGTTGTAACATACGGTTCGGAACGAAGAGCTGGAACATTTCGCATAGCCCAATAAGAATGATTCATAGTGATCAAACGAGTAGTTCCTCGAAACCTGAAAGCTTCATTGATTTGTTCACTGGTACTGGCGGCAAACGGATAATAAGTTTGTGATGCAAATACATATTGAAAATAATAAGGAATCTTTACTTCATATTCGCTCCAGATTGTCGGTTCCGATCTCTGAAAACTCCACTCAGGCATGAATGTTGCGTTGGCAATTATTTTTTTGTAACGGTATTCAATTACTGATCCGGATGAGAGTGAAGGCATAGTAAATTTAATTTGATCATAATATTCATCAACATGTTGCTCGAATATATCTTTATCTTTTAATGCGGTTCTTATAATCTTACCGTCACTATCTAGTGTAAAAGTGCAACCCTCTACGTCTTTTATAGATTCAAAATCTTCTTTCGCATAATAGTTAAGTTTAATCGTTCCCCAATCAAATCCAGCCGAATTAAGAATTTTAATACGTGTGTGGCGGTTAAATATTATATCATATTCTTCGTTCATTGAAACATCCCCCCGATCAAAAAGTATGACCACATTAGCATTTGTATCCGATGGATATGATGTCATTTTAAGGTCGTCAATTGATATTTCTCCCCACTTCACGATCGGCTTCTGGTTTTGACTCAACAAATTTACGGAGATAGTAATCACACAAACTATCAGACAAACAAACGATAATAATGTTTTCCTTCTGTACATAATTGTTCCCCTATATTAATATATCAACGATTTAAAGTCTTAATTGATTATGAAATTGAGTTGACTGATGAATTATTTTTTCATTAAAGCCATTTTTTGAATAGATGCGTAAGTAAATTCATTCCCGGATCCCTTGACTATTTAAATGCATATTATGATTTAATTATACAAAATAACGACATTTTTGTTTGCTAAGTTAGTAATTATTTTCAGTATTGTCAATAGGAACTTCAATATTTTCTATCTTCAATTAATTATGAATCTTAATCTCTTTATCTGTTTTGTTAATATTTGAATAATTAATCCATGAATTTAATAATCAACTGCATTTACAAAAATGGCGAGAGATCA
Source organism: Ignavibacteriales bacterium (assembly GCA_016218025.1). Taxonomy (GTDB): domain Bacteria; phylum Bacteroidota; class Ignavibacteria; order UBA10030; family SZUA-254; genus PNNN01. Next base: position 75,803 of record JACRFD010000083.1, on the reverse strand, counting down.
TAATTGAGTTGTCTTTAAGATTTCTATATCTCTCGGATGATTACGGAATGAAAAATATTGTTGGAGAGATTGATAAGAGTTGACTTAGGTTGCACCATAAAATAAAAAAGTGTGTATCTGGTGGTGAAATCATGTGGGAGGGCCATGATCTCGAAGCGGGATACCAAATACACACGATTTTCTGTGGACAGGGCCAGAATTGAACTGGCGACACACGGCTTTTCAGGCCGTTGCTCTACCAACTGAGCTACCTGTCCATGAACTATTTATCTACAATCCCGCTGCTAGCTTTCAGACAGTTGATGCGGGATTCTGAATTTGACTTATAACTTAGCAGCACTTCGTTCGCTAAGTTATGTCAAATTCGAACTGAGCTACCTGTCCAGAGTATATGAGTACTTAAGTAGTTGAGTATTTGAGTAATTAAGTACTTTAACTAATTTATGATTTTTGAAACGTCAGCATTTCGCGGCAGTCAGATGTTAAAGCTCTGATACCTTTTACTTCCGCAATACCCGCCGCCATTTTTAAAGCACTTTCACTTGAACGTTTTAACAAATATACTTTACCGATTCCTTTGAAACCCATCTCTCTAAACAGATGAGTAACTTCGTTTGGAAAATCTATAAATTCTTTTCCAGCAAATGCAGGCTCAATAATTATAGAAACTTTGCCGCCTGATTTTAACACGCGTGAACACTCACGGATTATACCTTTAAACTTCAACAAAAAATCTGCTCGAGCCGCGTCTAAACTTACCTCGAAATCGGATGAAGAATCTTTTTGCGTAAATTCTGTCGGTGGATCTAAGAAAATATAATCAACCGCATTCGATTGTTCAGGGATTCCGGTCAATAAAATATTATTACGTGCGATGCGTTCATCAACAGGATTGGAATCGTATAATTTATATTTCCGATCTTGAAAATGACTTACAGTATCAACTATATCTGCAAGAGTGCCGCTTCCTGCGAATGGATCGACAACATAATCATTGCTCTTTGTGTAATAGAAAAGAGCATTGGCAATAATTTGCCCCGGCAATCTTCCTTTGAAATTTACTTTCCCGAATCTCGGATCGGGCGCATCAAAAGACCAAACATTCCGTTCACGAAGGTCGAAACCATATTTTGTTCTTTCATCAAGGCGTCGTGCAAGATCATCATCGTGAATCTTCTTGCGCAAATCAGAGATTGTCCATTTAAAATCGACCGCCATTTTTTCATACTGATCGCGGCGTTTCGATTCATCAATTTTTGTAGCCAGATCGAAGTAGAAGACCTCCGGCAAAGAGCGTTTCTTTACATCGGGATAATATGAATAATATTGCTGGCACTGCTTCAAAACAGAGAATGGAAATTTAATCCCCGGTTGTGAAGATATCATTTTTAAAACCTGATCTTCGAACATACCCTGTTTTCGAGCAGTCGGCATCACTTTATCTACCAAAAATCTGCCGAGATCCCAATAATTATCAACATTAAAGGAATTAAGCTCACGTGCTAAATCGACAATCGAAAACTCCTTTGGCTCTGGTTTTGCCACAGGACGTTTCGCCTGAACTTTCTGTTTTGTCTTTTGTGCCATGATGATTCCTCGATGGAAGTCGTTAAATTTGTTCGATGATTATCTGTCCGATAGGAAGAATAAATTTTATATCAAACATCGTTTTGAATATACAAAAGTTGAACGAAAAAACAAAGTTTTAAAAAGCTCCATTTCTTTTTAAGATTTCTCGTCCCATTATCAATTTTTGAACTTCGCTTGTACCTTCGAATATCCTGTTTATGCGCGAATCTCTATAAAAACGTTCTATCGGCAATTCACGCGAGTAGCCCATACCGCCGTGAATCTGCACAGCCATATCAACAATCTTATCAAGACCTTCTGAGCAAAATAATTTAACTGCTGCTGAATAGCGTGAGATCTGTTCTCCGCGATCGTATGCTGCAGCGGTTCGATATACAACCGATTCCATACAATAAATTAGTGTTGCCATCTCGGCAAGCATGAATTGAATTGCCTGAAATTGTGAGATCGGCTGATCAAATTGCTTCCTTTCTTTTGAAAATTTTGCAGATAATTCCATCATCTCTTTTGCAGCGCCGACACAACATGCGCCAAGTCCCAATCTACCCGCGTCTAATGTTTTCATAGCGATAAGGAAACCGCGTCCATCATCTCCAATTATATTTTCTTTTGGAACGCGAACATTATCAAGCATCAACGTCGATGTAGCACTGGCACGAAGTCCCATTTTCTTCTCTTTTGCACCTGCTTTAAATCCGGGAGATTTAGTTTCAACAACAAAACCTGTAATTCCACGATCGGTTCTTGCAAAAATAGAAACTATGTCGGCAAAAGGACCGTTGGTAATCCAAATTTTTTCTCCCGTAATAACCCAGTCGTCTCCGTCTCTCCTTGCTTTTGTTCGAAGATTGAATGAATCGGAACCTGCCTGAGTTTCGGTTAAACCGAATGCACCGATATATTTTCCTTCAGCAAGAGGAACCAAATATTTCTTTTTCAACTCTTCAGTACCACCGATATAAATTGCGTTAGAACCAATCGATTGATGCGCGCCGATAAAAGTAGCGGTTGCCAAACAGCCGCGCGCCACTTCTTCTTGAGCGATACAATAACCAACTTCACCAAAACCTCCACCGCCATATTCGGTTGGGAACACAGTGCCAAGTAATCCAACCTCGCGGATTTTGTCTATCAATTCTTTCGGCATCTGTTCTTCTTCGTCCATTTTCGATGCGATAGGTTTAATTTCTTGATTAGTAAAATCGCGAACCATATCGCGTAGCATTTTTTGGTCGTCTGTAAAATCAAATTGAATCATAATATATCTTTAATTTGGTGGTTAGTTATTCTGAATGTGAAGTATTTTTCAAACTGACATATCCTACTTTATCTTCTCCTGCATCAACACCAATAACATTTCCGGAGATAAAGTATGAATCTTCTTGAGACAGCAAAGCAATTGCACGGGCAACATCTTCCGGTGAAGTTAAACGATGTTGCGGGTTTTTCAATTTTGCAACTTGCACCATATTCGCGGCACCCGGTATCTTTTTCAAAGCCGGTGTTTCGGTTACACCTGCGAGTATTGCATTTGCCGTAATACTTAATGGACCTAATTCCATTGCGAGTTGTCGGATATGCGATTCCAATGCCGCTTTAGCAGCGGAAATTGCTCCGTATGCCGGAATTACCGAATGGGCTCCTGAACTTGTTAATCCGAAAATTCTCGCTCCTGAGCGCATCAAATTTCTGCCGAGTAAACCCTGCACCCAGTAAATTAAACTGTTCGCCATAACATCGAGAGTCATTTCCATTTGTGCTTGAGTTATTTCCTCTTCGATTTTCTTACAAATGAATGGTTTCAAAGTTCCAAATGCGAGTGAATGTACTAAAACTTTTACAGTTTGTCCTGATTCTAAATTGAATCTTTCTTTAATTTCATCCAAAGTCTCAGCCCGTTTAATGGCATCCGCCGCATTGATATTAAAAAAAACAGCTCTGCTGCCGGCATGTTTAATTTCTTTTAAGATCTGGTGCACCGCAGGCATCGTTGCCTGTCGATCTAAATGAACACCGAAAATGTTCATTCCCCTTTTTGCAAGTTCGATTGCGGTTGCTCCGCCAAATCCGCTTGAAGCGCCCAAAATAAGCGCCCATTCCGACGATTTAAATCTCGGTTCACGTGTCATTGACACTTCCCTTTCTTACTTAATTTAATTCAGACGATGGGGTATAAAATAGGAAAAAATGGAGTAATATCAAAAATATTTATTCAACGGTTACACTTTTTGCCAGATTTCGGGGTTGGTCAACATTACAACCACGTGCTACGGCAATATAGTAGGCAAGCAGTTGTAATGGTATAACATTTACAATCGGACCAAAATAACTGTATGTCCGTGGAACCTTGATGATGAACTCTGCCAGTTTTTCGACTTCATCATCATCTTCATTTGCAATTGCGATAATTCTGCCTTTGCGTGCACGCACTTCCTGCATGTTGCTTAATACTTTTTCGTAGATAGCATCTTTCGGTACAATAAAAATTACTGGCATATTTTCATCGATTAGTGCAATTGGGCCATGCTTCATCTCAGCCGCGGGATAACCCTCTGCATGTATGTATGATATTTCTTTTAATTTTAACGCACCTTCTAATGCTGTAGGAAAATTTATTCCCCTTCCGAGGAATAAAACATTTTTAGCGTTCTTTAATTCTTCTGCAATAATTTTAATCTGATCCACATTCTTTAAAACTTTTTGAATTTTTGAAGGCATAGATGCCAGATCTTCAACTAGAGTTTTTGCCTGATCCTCCGGCATACCACGATGTCTGCCAAGTAAGATTGCAATAAGCGAAAGTACTGCAAGCTGTGATGTGAATGCTTTTGTTGAAGCAACACCTATTTCAGGTCCTGCATGTATAAATACACCTGCATCAGTTTCTCTGGCGATTGTACTTCCAACAACATTCACCATCCCAAATACGGTTGCACCTTTTGATTTTGCTTCGCGAAGTGCGGCAAGTGTATCTGCTGTTTCACCACTCTGACTTATTACAAGCAAAACATCATCAGATCGTACAATTGGGTTGCGATAACGAAACTCTGATGCGTAATCAACTTCAACCGGAATTCGCGCCAATTGCTCAAACATATATTTACCAACCAGTGCAGCATGCCATGATGTTCCGCATGCTGTTATAAGCACACGTGGTGCTTGTAATAATTTATCTAATGCTCGTTCTAAGCCGCCTAATTTTACACGTCCTTCATCAACAAGCAATCTACCGCGTATAGAATTTCTGATAGATTCAGGCTGTTCATGAATCTCTTTTAACATGAAATGGTCGAAGCCCCCTTTTTCAATTTCTTCCAAATCGAATGTTAATTTTTCAACTTCTTTAATTATCTCCTTATCGTGAATTGTTTTTATGAAATAAGAATTTTGTGAAACAGAAACTATTTCATCATCATTCAGATAAATAACATCGCGTGTGTGATCAATTAATGCTGCAGCATCGGACGCTACAAAGTTTTCATTTTTTCCAACACCAAGCATTAGCGGACTTCCCTTCCGGGCGGCAATAATTTTATCAGGTTCTTTTTTTGAAATAACTAATAATCCATAAGTACCCTGAACTTCGAGGAGAGCTAATCTGGTGGAAAGGAATAAATCTTTATTTGTTTTATAAAAATGTTCTATTAAATGGGCAAGTACTTCTGTATCGGTATCGGTGCGCATGATATGCCCATCCCGTTCCAATTTTCTTTTAAGCGTGGCAAAATTTTCAATAATGCCATTATGAATTACTGCAATCTCTTCATTACAGTCACCATGCGGATGTGCATTTACATCATTTGGTTCGCCGTGTGTCGCCCAGCGTGTATGACCAACTCCAAGAGATGCAAATATTTGCTGACCTTCAATTTGCCGGGCTAATTCTTGCACTTTCCCTGCCTGTTTATATAAGACTAATTTTTTATCTTGAATCAGCGCAACCCCTGCTGAATCATACCCTCGATATTCCAATCTTCGCAATCCCTCGATTAGAATTGGCAATGAATTCTTTTCTCCAATATATCCAACTATACCACACATAATCTATTTTTCTCTTTATTTCTATTTTAGTTGTAAAAATTTATGAAATAATTCTCTGAATAACAATTGTTCAGACTATTTCATATGACTAATTACGCATACCAATGACAGCCATCATACGTCCTGATTTCTCTTTATCTCGTCTGTAAGAGTGAAAGAAACGATTGCAAATCGTACAATACCCTGATATTTCTATTTGATTATTGGTTATACCGGCATTATTAAGTAAATCCTGATTAAAGGAAATCAGATCAAGATGTTTTCTGGAGCCATTTTTATTAATTAAATATTTAGATTCAAACTTGTGGGCTACATCCTCTCCAACCTGATAACAACAACTGCGGGCCGATGGTCCCAGATAACAGTAAAGATCACTCTTTTTTGAATTGAATTCCGTTTGCATTTTTCTAACTGTAGAAGAGAGAATCTTCTTTTCCGATCCTTTCCATCCTGAATGAACTACAGATATTATTTGATTTTTGTTATCGTAAATTAAAATTGGAATACAATCCGCAATTGTTACAACCAAAAATAAATTTTTCTCTGCTGTTATTAGAGCATCACAATTCGGATATTGTCCCGGTTTATCAACAACCAAAATATTATCACCATGTATTTGTCCTGGAATCGCAAGCAAATTGAGTGGTATTCCTAATTCTCCGAAAAATAAATCCCTATTTCGATCAACATTTTCTCTTTCATCGTTAACCTTGTAACTTAAATTTAAACCATACAGATTTGGACTAATTCCACCTTCGCGAGTACTGACAGCGGAGATTATATTCTTTTCGAATTTGAAAATAGTCGGCTTAATAATGTTCATTTCTTCGCTAACGGAAGAGCGATCTTAACTTGCACACCCTGGCCTAATACATTTGTTATATCAACTCTTCCCTGTAAATCGTTAATTGTTTTTTTCACCATTGCCAATCCAATTCCCATTCCTTCCGACTTTGTAGAAAAATTTACTTCGAATAAGCGATTGAACGTTTCCTCGTTCATTCCAGGACCATTGTCTTTAATCATCATTATTATTTCGTCGTTATTATTTTGAGTAATTAAATTGATAACTCCGGATTCGTTCAATGCCTGAACACTGTTTTTAACTATGTTAACTAAAGCACGCCTTAATTCATCTCTATCGGCTCTCACAACAAAATTTTTAGCATTCAATTCCAGTCTAAACTCCACATTTTCATAATTGCTGAAAAGATTTTTTGTCTCAACTAGAATGTCATGAATGCTTATCTCTTCAATATATCTCGATGGCATTTTTGCCATATGAGAAAATTCTGTGGCGATCCGGCTTAATGTTTCTATTTGCTCCAGTATGGTAGTAGTTACCTTGTCAAAAACCTCTTTAAAGTTTTTTACTTCATCATGAAATGCAGTCCTCAAATGTTGGACAGATAACTTCATAGGCGTTAGTGGATTTTTTATTTCATGAGCAACTTGTTTAGCCATCTCCCTCCAAGCGGCTTCCCGTTGAGCAGTAACAAGTTGTTCCTGTTTATTCCTCAACTCTGTTGACATCTGTTCAAACGCCTGATCTAGTTCCCCGAGTTCATCGTTTCTGTGATTTTTACGTTTATATGATAAATTCCCATTTGATATCTCTCTGGTCGCACTTATTAGAGTCTTTATCGGTGTACCGAATTGTTTCGATAATATATATCCTAGGATAATTGAAATAATAAAACCAAGAACATAAATTGATATTAAGGCAGCATTTGATTGTACCATTTCTTTATCGCTTGCACTCTGGCGGAAAAGAGTCGGAACGCTGATTGCACCTATCACGCGACCATCATCTGCATAAAGAGGTCTATATCCTACAACGTAGATAAGACTTCCCAATTGTTCTTTCTGTGAATAAAAATTTCTCCCATCAATGAATAATGCACGATAGGCAGAAGCATCTATATGAGAATCAAGCAGTTCAGAATCGTACAATTCCGGTTTGCTGGTCGCGCTCAGAGCGGTAAAGTTGTAAATGTCGAGATCAGTATTTATTTCATCTGCAAGATTTGCACACTCTGTATCATAAACCTTCGATATGGATGCGGGGGTGTTCAACCCATACGCTCTCACCAATTCACTTTTAACTATCTCTGTCTGGCTTTGAAGTTGGGTTTGAAGTTCATTTTCTGTTTTCGATTCAGCTGACTGTTTATTATAATATCCCAAAAACAGAACGGGAATTGTTGCAACAAGAAGATATGATATGAGTAATTTTTCATTAAATTGGAATCTGATTTTTGTTCCGGTTATTCTTTTTAATAAAAGATAAATTGATAAGCAAAATAAAATAATAATTGCAGGTACCGATATGATTCGAATAAACCAAAATAATGTTAGGAATAAATCAGGTTCTAATCTACTTAACGAATAGACGGTAGTATTTACAGACCCGGAATCGTCCCTGAAATAAAATGATTCATATTTTTTCCCTTGAATTTCCTCCTCATTCCATAATCGGCTTTTTTTCGAGAGTTGTTCTTCAATATGCTGAGCAAGTTTCCGCTTAGTAAAATAAATTTCATCGGATGAAGCAGTTAGTCGTTTATTAAAGTATTCTGAAAATATTAATGGCTGTTCCAGTCCTGCAAATGTATCCTTGTTCGATGTCTTTAGTACATCAGGCACCTCTCCCCTTAAAAATGTTTGTTTGCTGCCTGTAACTCCAACACGCACGAAACCAATTCTGTTTCCTTTTTTGTCTCTTATAATTTTTGAACCTACCAGCCAGCGGATCGATGTACCATTCATGGTAATTTCAATTTGGTTCAGATCAGTGCTATCAACTTTTTCGTCAGTAAGAGCTATATCTTTCTTTAATGAGTATCCCCCGATTTGAAAACTGCTCAATATTCTTGATGAATCGTTATAGTATGTAATGAAACAATTATTTCCTTCGCTGCTTAAAAAACCTTTGGCCCATTTTTCAAATGCTAGTGATGCATAATCTGTTCTTCTCCCATTACTTAATAGATTTGAAGAATAATCATCTGTGCACTGTTCCAAAGTTTCTGTCAGAAGATGATTCAACCATGCATCCATCGGTTTCAAAATATTCTTAGCAAGATATTCTACAGATCCTCGTTCCTTCATCTCCATTTCATACCTAATTGACGGAATAATCCACAGAATCGAAATTATAATTGTAGTAATAACAATCGGAATAATTTTATTTTGTGATTTTACCATGAGCCATTTTTCATATTTGTATGAAATAAAGACAAAAGCCAAAATCAACATTGATCTGGTTTCATAATTAATCAAAGGTGTCTTTTGTGACATACCAAAAATAATTCCACCAAAGAATAGTAAAAGAAAAGTTATAATCCAGTAATAATATTCTTTACTTGTATTAAGTTTCCATTCCCTTAATATTTTTACAACTTTCCTTATTAGGATATTATCTATAATTATTATAGAGATCACGATTAAAAAAAGAGAAAGTAATAATATTGATAACTCCGAACTCGGCAGCAATGACGAGAGATTATTAAATGAGACTGATGAATCCCTTACGGCACTTCTAAAAATAGATGCGGTCGCTCTAAATGAAATAAAAAGCAATAAACTTAAAATAGCCATTGAAATGATTGAGACTATTTTTTTGTGAACATTGAGTTTGCTTTGCAATACTTTTTCACCTGCACTCGATTGATTATACGAGATGAAAACCAGCATAGCATTAATAAAAAGGAAAATAGAGGTTATTAAGGTTTCACCCAGCGAACTTGCAATACCAAATCCAAAAGGAGATGCAAAATATTCCGGTGTAAATAGATCAGGAAATAATAATTTTGGAAACTCCCACCACAATAAAAGATATCTTATAGACCATATCCAAAGAGAAATAAGAAGGACTCGTAACTGAAGAGGCAATCTCTGTATGTGTTTTAGGAAGAAAATAATTCCAATGCCGAATATAAGAACGATTATTGCTCCGCGGGCGATTCTAAACGGTTTTAATAAATCCAATATATAATCTTCCTTCACAGGCAGTGGAAGTATCGCATAACCTAATAACTTATTGTTCAATCCGACGAGCGGAATTAAGTTGGATTCTTTTTCAGAAGTAAATTTTTCGTTTATTCTAAAATAATATTCAGGATTTATTTTTAAATTTTTTTGAAATGTTGATGTGAAAGTATTTTCATTAATAAACCTGTTGCTCAATGGCAGATTTACTTCGAATAATCTTTTCCCTACGATATAACCTAATATTTCATTCCGTTCAATTATCGGAAGAGTGATGACAAGGTGGGTAAATAGAGATTTGTGTTGAATTATTATTTGCATGCTATTTGTTAGAAATTCTTTCCCAACAGAAGTAAGATAATCGTTGCTCCATGCAACCGATTTTTTTTGATCATTGAACAGTTCAATCGACACCAAGGGATCAAGGTTCGCCGACAGGTTCTTAAATAACCTATCTTCCTCAATATTCCCGTTCAGGGATGATGTCACTTCAGGAGATTTTGAAAATCTTATTAAAGCTTCAGATATTTCCTGTTGGTATGATTTAAATTTATCTTCTATATATTTTTTTTGACTTGACGCCTCCTCAATTGATAATCGATCCCAATTATCATTCAAATAAATTGTATAGATATATTCAATTAAAAATGAACAAAGAATAATTATAATTGAACCAATTGCCAGTGTGCTTAATGATTTCTTTTGGGTTATACCCATAGTAGGGTCGGATTATTAATGCACAATCTTTAATATATGTTGAATTGAGAAAGAAATAATCTACCATCCCTCAGAACAAATCCTATGTATATCTGAAAATGTTCACGCTTTCCCTTGAACGCATAAACTCCTCCACCGGTTGCAAAGAACGGTTCCTTTGTTATTTCCATTTTTGAAAAATTGAACTGGATTATTTTCTTTGTAATAAGATAATTTCTTAAAATTACCACCGTTTGGTTTGTACTGAATAATCCCGATTCACCACCCCGAATATTCAGTAAGACTTCAGGAGCAAGCATTGCTTCGATATTCGATATGCTGGTTGAATTTATAGACGCTTCGATCTGTTTTATCTGATTGATTAATTCATCGGATAACGAGGCTTGCCTTTTGGTTCCCTGAGAAAATGCTTGTTCACTTGCAGCAACCAGCCAACTTAGCAAGAAAATCATGCTTAATTTGAGAATGCTATATTTCATCTATCAATAATACTCTAAAGAAACAAAAAAGTCAAACCTGAGATCAACTTCAAATTATTATTGATTCATTTCTCTATCAATAACACCTTTACCTGGAATTAATCGGTTTCTTGAACTCTTTCTATCAACTTTTAAGAAACTGTTTTCCGCCTGCAACTGATAAGCCCAATCGAAACTAACTTCATCTTGAGATGAAGAAATAAGTCTAATTTTTGCATAATGATAATCCCAGGTTTGAATTACGTAAGTATGTCCTAATATCAATCGAACATCTTTTGTTGGCGACCAACCACGAGTCGGAGATTTTATTATATCATCAAGTGATGCTGTATAACCCATATCCTGAATTTCTGTATCATTCCAGACAACCATGTAATATCCGCCGTTATAATATTCAAAATAAATGTCTGTATACAGATCGTTGTATAAACCGACCGTATTCGTTGAAAAATCGTATCCGGCTAAACCGGGTTGATTCCGGTAATTCTCTAACACAACATTGAACCCTTCTGGTCGTGGAGTTGCAAAAACATTTTCTCTGCTAAGTGGACTTTCAAATCCATCCAAATCGTATGCCGATACTTTATAATAATATGTAATTCCGTTTTTAGCACCTCTATCATAAAATATTTCATCTTTTACAGAACCAATGAATTGATATTTTCCATTCAAAGAAGTGCTTACAAAAACGTTGTATCCGTTAATATCACCCTCTCCGTTTGGTAACCATGATATTTCAACATTATTATCTAATGCAAAAGCAGACAAACCTTTTGGTGGAAGAGGTGAATTATTTTCTTGATATAATATCCGATCGTCACATCCAACAAATAAAATCAAAATAATTAGTATCGATCCTATAGTTTTCATATTGATTCTCCTTTGTAATTCTGGATATAATTATCCAAAGAACATGCCAAAGAGAATCGATTGATTTTATCTTAATAAAGAGATTTGTATTAAAACGAGTGTCTAAATTTATAAATCTAAGTTTTGAAAAGTAGACAGATCATTACGAAGAAAGATAAATTCTGCCATGATTAAATATTCCAATCGGTTTTCCTTTTAATTTATAATTATTAAATGGAGAATTTTTTGACTGAGATTTGAATTTATCAACTTGGACTATCCATTCAGTCTCAGGTGATATTATAGTTAGATTTGCTAATTCACCTTCTCTAATAGTTACTTGAGGGAGATGAAGTATTTTTCTTGGATTGACCGAAAATTTTTCCACCAATTGCATTAATGTCAAATATCCGGTAACTACCAGTTCAGTTATAGACAAACCGATTGCTGTCTCTAAACCAACTATGCCGAATGGTGCAAATAAAAATTCAACTTCCTTCTCATCAAAAGAATGAGGTGCATGGTCAGTTGCAATCACATCAATAATCCCATCTCTTAAACCTTCTTTTAGTGCAATAATATCATCTTTGGTTCTAAGCGGAGGATTCATTTTCGTATTTGTATCGAAATTTCGTACTGCCTCATCAGTCAAAGTAAAGTGATGCGGCGTGACTTCACAACTGATTTTTTGCATTTTATTTTTTGTGTTTTTTATTAGTTCAACCGATTCCCTGCAACTGATATGCGCAGCATGATATGCTGCATTTGTATATCCTGCAATAATTAAATCTCTTGCAATAACCGAGGATTCAGTAATCGATGGTATCGGCGATATCCCCAACCTTGTCGACTCAAATCCCTCGTTCATTGCTCCACCCTTTCCCAAAAAAGGATCTTCAGCATGTTGAATAATCGGTTTATTGCTCATTGAAGAATATTCCATTGCTCTTCTTAATAGCTCAGAGTTTTGCACAGAACTCCCATCATCTGAGAATGCAACCGCTCCGGCATCTGCAAGTTCCATCATCAGTGAAAGTTCTTTTCCTTCCCTTGCCTTTGTAATTGTACCGATCGGAAAAACATCGACGATACCATTATTACTTTCCTTCCCTTTTTGAATAATCCATTTTACCAACGATTGATCGTCAATTGAAGGATTAGTATTCGGCATACAACAAACTGCGGTGAAACCGCCATTTGCGGCAGCCAGCGTTCCGCTTTCAATCGTTTCTTTATGTTCAAATCCGGGTTCACGCAAGTGTACATGCATGTCGATAAATCCAGGTGCAACAATATACCCTTGCATATCGATAACATTATCCATCTTCAAGTCAGCAATACCTGCCCCAATTTTTTCTATTGTTTCGTTCACAATCAATATATCTACAGGACCATTATTCTGAACTTCCGGATCAATAATCATACAATTTTTTAGAAGATGCTTCATACTTAACTCCTTGTACCTAATAAATATAACACTGCCATCCGCACAGCAACACCATTTAGAACCTGTTGTAAAATGATTGAGTGTTCTCCATCAGCAAGATCGGCTGAAAGTTCAACATCTCTGTTGATTGGACCGGGATGCATTATTGTTATATTCTTGTTTATTTTTTGAATTTTATCTTTTGTAACAGCAAAATATTTCCGATACTCGCCTAAAGATGGAAAAAATGATTTATCTTGTCTTTCTAATTGTATTCTTAAAACGTTCAAAACATTTGCCCATTCGATGGCTTCATCTATTCTATTAAATATTTTAACACCTAACCGATCTAACTCACGTGGAATAAGTGTAGCTGGACCACAAACTGCAATATTAGCACCCATAGTTTTTAGACCATGAATATTCGATAATGCAACTCTACTGTGTGAGATATCGCCCACTATACAAACATTTAATCCTTCAATGTGATTATATTTTTCCCTTATCGAATATAAATCTAGAAGTGCCTGAGTCGGATGTTCGTGAGAGCCATCTCCAGCATTAATTATAACGGAGTTGATTACCTTGCTTAAAAATAATGCAGCTCCCGGTGCGCCATGCCGCATAACAACCATATCGATTTTCATTGCTTCGATATTTCTTGCAGTATCTTTGAGCGTTTCTCCTTTTTTTAAACTGCTCATGTCGGCAGAAAAATTCACAACATCGGCAGATAACCTTCGTTCTGCAAGTTCAAACGATATTCTCGTACGTGTGGAGCTTTCAAAAAATAAGTTCACTATTGTTTTTCCCTGAAGCGTGGGCACTTTTTTTATTGGCCTTTCCAATACTTCACGAAATGTTTCAGCAGTATCTAAAATAAGTTGAATATCATTTTTACTTACACCTTCCAACCCAAGCAAATGACGATTTTCCAGAGACATTATTCACCTCCTATGTTTAATGTTTTTAAATAGACAGAATCTTCAGAATCAATTTCTTTCATAGCCACCTTAACTTCTTCGTTAAGAGATGTAGGCAAATTCTTCCCCACAAAATCTGCTCTTATTGGTAACTCTCGATGTCCTCTATCGATTAAAACTGCGAGTTGTATAGATGAGGGCCTTCCCAGATCTACCAACTCATCTAATGCAGCCCTTACTGTCCTTCCAGTGAAAAGCACATCATCAATTAGAATTACATCTTTCTTATTTATATCGAAATCTATTTCCGTCCCTTTTAACAGCGGTTGATAATGGATCTCTTTTAAATCATCCCTGTAAAGAGTTATATCAAGTATCCCTATCTTCAATTCTAAGTTTTCAATCGTCCAGATCACTTCTCTAAGCCGCTTTGCTAAAAATTCGCCGCGTGTTCTTATTCCGATCAACGCAAGATTTTCTGCTCCTTTGTTTTTTTCTAAAATTTCGTGAGCAAGTCTTGTAAGTGTACGATTAAATCCTGTTTCATCTATCACTTTTTTCATGTATACCTCCAAATAAAAAACCTCCAAACCTTTTTAAAAAGGCGGAGGTTTATTTTTAAAATAATGTTCATAATTTATTCCTTTCCGAACTCTCTGGATCAGTATTAAAGGTTAATTTTTTTCCAAGTGGGCGATATAGGACTTGAACCTATGACCTCACGGATGTGAACCGTGCGCTCCAACCAACTGAGCTAATCGCCCTAATTGTTGAATAATCTAACTAATTATGGAGAAATAAACAAACAGTGCTTCTGGAAATCAGTTAAAGGCAGGATAAAAAAAAGTGTGCGCCTGGCGGTGAAACCAAGTGGGAGGGCCTTGATTTCGAAGCGGGAACCAGACACACACGAAATAACGTATGAAATATAATCTTTTATTTCATAATTAGTAATAAGAAATAGGATATAGTTATTGTAGGAATATTACCTACATTGACTTATCAAAATATTCCCGTAGATTTTTTGCACACTTATTACCAACCGTGTCAGTTAATTGTTCAATCGTTGCAAATTTTATTCCTTGGACAGAACCGAATATTTCTAAAAGTAACATCGCTTTAACTTTACCGACACCTTCTATCGATTCAAGCTCTGTTGTTAAAGTTCTTTTACTTCTCAGTTTTCTATGATAAGTTATGGCAAATCGATGAGCCTCGTCTCGAATCTTCTGCAGTAATCTTAGTGCCGGAGAATATTTCGGAATACTTAACGGCGAGCCACTCCCCGGAATATATACTTCCTCTAGTCGTTTCGCAAGTCCTATTGTTGCGATATTAAATTCATTTTCCGATTGCATTTTAAGTGAATTAATTATACTAACAGCACTCGATAATTGCCCTCTTCCCCCATCAACTATAATTAAATCTGGTTTCTCCAAGTTATCATTAATTACTTTTATATATCTACGGTAGATAACTTCCCTGATACTCGCGTAGTCATCAGGTCCTTCAACAGTTTCAATTTTAAAACGTCTGTAAAGCGATTTTTGGGGCTTACCGTTTATAAAAACAACCATTGAAGCAACTGAATCTTTTCCATGTATATTTGAAACATCAAAACATTCAATCCTGCCGGGCAAAACAGAGAGCCGTAAGTGCTTTTGTAGCAATGACAACGATGAAGGAGTTTTTTCTTTCCGTTTGTTATTTTGTATTGAAAATTCATCAAGAATAATTTGTGCATTCAATTTGCACATTTTCATCAATCTGACTTTTTCGTCCGCTAATGGAATATATAATTTTGTATTCTTTCCTCCTTTTTGCAGCAGCCACGTTTGAATGGCTTCCTTTGATTGAGGTCCATGTGATAAATAAATTTCAACAGGTATTTCGGTTTCATCTAAATAATAATTCATTATGAAACGCTCTAATATTTCTTCTTCTGATCTCTCTCTCACTTTATAGATAATTGTATGGCGTTTCCCTATTATTTTTCCATCCCTGATGTTAAACACTATTCCACATGCATGATCATCGCTTTTTACAACTGCCAGAATATCTCTATCGATTAACTCTGAGTCAATTATTTTTTGTTTATCTTTATAAATTTTTAATTGAGTAATTCCATCACGAAACCTTTTTGCATCTTCGAAATTTAATGCCTCGGCGGCTGCATGCATTTTTGCTTCAAGCTCGATAATTAACTTATCTGTCCTGCCCTTCAATAAAAGTGATATCTCTGTGATCATTTCGTTATACTTGACATTATCTATCAAACCTTCACAGGGACCATCACATCTTTTAATATGAAAATCGAGGCATAATTTATATTTCTTTTTACGAACGGCTTCTTCATCAATGTAATAATTGCAACTCCTTACTCTAAATATTTCACGAACCAATTTGAGTGATTCTCTCATTGCTTTTACATCTATGTAAGGACCAAAATATTGTGAGCCGTTTTTTATTATTCGTCGCGTGACAAACACCCTCGGAAACGGTTCTTTTGTTATTGTTATGTAAGGATAACTTTTATCATCTTTCAGATCTATATTGTAATGCGGTTTGTGTCGTTTTATTAGAGTGGCTTCAAGAATAAGTGCTTCTACTTCTGAATCTGTTATAATTAATTCGATATCGGAAATTTTCGCAACCATCGAATTGATTCTTGCAGAAGCATTATTTTTACTTTGGAAATATTGCCGTACTCGCCTCCTGAGATTGATTGCTTTTCCGATGTATAGAATTACACCGTCGCGATTTTTAAACTGGTATATTCCCGGATTTCCTGGAAGTGTTTCTAATTTTTTATTGAGTGAAGGAATAGATGTAATTTGTTCTTTTGCACACATTCTCTATGACCTGTGTGAATTTCCATTTCGAACAATATATTTATTTATTATCCCCTTTATGTCATCTCCATTCGCAGTAAGAATACCTGATAACACAAATATAGATCCAATAAATATTTGAACCGATAATATTTCATCAAGAAATATACTCCCCAATATCACAGCTAAGATCGGTGTTACGAATGACACTAAAGAGAGGTAAACTATTTCAACGCGATGCATAAGCCAGTAGTATGTAACAAATGTTACTACAGTCCCGAATGTTGATAAATAAAGAATCGACCCGATGCCTGATAAGTCAAAAGTTAATTTAGCAAAATTCTCAAAGATTAGAGCCAGCGGTATCATTATCGCTAAACCGAAGATCATTCCTCCCAAGCTCAAAGCCATTGGACTGATGTGATGATTCTTTCTTTTTACGATCACAAGCGAAGCACCTTGTAGTATTGTGCTAATAATAATTGCACCCATACCTAAGGCGCTGTCGGATCCATATTTTAAATCTCCCCAAAAAATTATGATAATTCCAAGAAATCCTAAAATGATTCCGGCAATTTTATAATAACTCAATTTCTCTGTAGGCAGAAAGTAATGAGAACCAATCGCAACAACAAAAGGATAAGCTCCAAACAACACCGATGCCAATCCTGAAGGTATATATTGTTCCCCCCAATACACCAATGCAAATGGAAAACTAAAAGATAATATAGCAAGGTTTAAATACTGGGAGATAGAAACTTTATCAAATGGTAATTTATCGCCTTTAAATTTCATTATTATTGCAAGAATAGCTGCAGCAATTGCAAAACGGATTGCTATTCCATAAAGTGGTGTAATACTTGCAAGGCCAATTTTTATTGCGAACCATGTCGATCCCCAAATGATTGATATAAGTATAAATCCACCGACTATTAGCGATTTTTCTGATTTCATAATATAGAGTTATTAACTGCGTACTTAAATTAAAATATTATCTCTCAATAATTATCGTATCCTAAACGCTTCAACCATTTTTGTTGTTCACGCCATTTTTCTCTGACTTTGACATAAAGTTGAAGATATACTGGCCGCTCCAAAAACAATTCAATTTCTTTTCTTGCTTCTTCACCGACTGCCTTAAGTGCCAATCCTTTTTTACCGATAAGAATACCTTTTTGCTGATCTTTTTCGACATAGATTTCTGCATTGATAACATCTTTTCGGCCTTCCTGCTCTTTAAACTCAACAATATCTACTGTAGTAGAATATGGAATTTCTTCCTGATATTTCTCGAAGATCTTTTCTCTTATAATTTCTGCTACAAAAAATCTTTCTGAATGTTCGCTGATCATATCGGAAGGATAAAATGGCGGATGCTCAGGAAGAGTGGATACTACAATATCCATCATCCCCTTAGTTCCTTCATCATTTTTTGCTGAGATCGGAATTATCTCTTTAAAACCGTATAAATCTTTTAAATATTTCGTCCGTTTTTCTAAGATTATCTGACTTAATAAATCTGCTTTATTTAGAACCGGGATGATGTTTTTATCTGTTTTTTTTAGAATGTTAAATGCCGTGGTTTGTAAATTCATGTCGCTTCTTTCATCGAGCGATGCATCGAGCATGAATATTATTGAGTCGGCATTATCAATAGATGCTTTAGTCTGCTTCAACATAACTTCGTGCAGCAAATATGCCGGTTGTAAAACTCCTGGAGTATCAATAAATATAATTTGATATTCGTCAGTCGTTGTAATTCCGACAATTTTATGGCGTGTTGTTTGAGGTTTCGATGTAACTGCAGAGATCTTTTTACCTACAATCAAATTGATTAAAGTCGATTTACCTACATTGGGTGCACCTACAATTGCAACATAACCGCAATGATAATTTTGCTTAGATTTATTTTCCACTTTATTTTAATTTTGGGTGTTTGTGATGATAGTCTGTTGATTCTTGAAACCGATTCGCTATCGCAAGAGGAATTCCTTCCTCAAATAACCGGCCTGTGAATGTAACACTAATCGGCATGCCCTCTTTCGTAAATCCATTTGGAACTACAACTGTAGGGTGTCCGGTAAGATTTGTTAAAAGTAAATTATTTCCTTCAAAAGGCGGACCTACATAACAATCAATCCTGCTGAATAGTTCTTCCATTTCCTGGACTAAAATATATCTATGTCTGTTTGCTTGTATATATTCAACTGCAGGAATAAAACGAGCTGCACGTAAAACATTAGGCCATGCGTCTTTTATCTGTCTTACAAGCATGCTGTCTTTACCCGACAAAGTTAAATCATCGAATGCAGCAGCGGCTTCAGCATTCAGAATAAAAGATAATTCATTCACAGGATATTTCGGGAGATCGACAGGTATCAATTCAGCCCCGAGTGACCGCAAAGTTTCAAGGGTTTGTTCATAAATCTTTTTGTTTTCTTTTAGACTATCAAATTCTGTTTTCAGATATCCGATCTTTAATTCACTAAGTTTGATATTCGAATCATAATAGAATGGATAATCTCGAATTGTCTGATCGTTTCCATCTGCACCATAAATTGCATTAAAAACTATAGCACAATCTTCTGCCGATCTGCAGATTGGTCCTATCTTATCCATTGTCCAGCTAAGTGCCATTGCTCCTTTTCTACTCACTCTTCCAAATGTTGGTCGTAATCCGCTTGTTCCGCACACGGATGATGGGGAAACGATTGAGCCCCATGTCTCTGTACCGATGGAGAATGCAACTAACCCAGCAGATGTAGCTGCGGCAGAACCGGCAGACGATCCGCTTGATCCTTTGCTTAAATTCCAAGGATTTCTTGTCATTCCACCGAACCATACATCACCCCATGCTAACTCGCCCATACTAAGTTTTGCAATTAAAACGGCACCTGCTTCTTCAAGTTTTTTTATGACAGTAGCATCTTCATCAATTATTTGATCTTTATATGGCACTGAACCCCATGTTGTTTTAATTCCCTTAACCGCCAACAAATCTTTTGCCCCGTATGGAATGCCATGCAACAAACCCCGGTACTTACCTAAAGCAATCTCATTATCAGCCCTTCGTGCCCGCATTATAGCTAAGCTTTCAGTTAAAGTGATGATACATTCAAGTTTGGGTCCATATTTCTTCAGACGATTGATATATATTTTTGTTAACTCTTCTGAGGTTATTTTCTTCGATTTAATTAATTTGGCAAGTTGAGCAACAGAATAAAAAGCTAACTCATTTTCATTCCCCGGTAAATCCACTTTTCCAATTTTACTTAACTTGAAACTTTTTTTCTTTTTCTCAAATTCGAATCCAACCGGGATTGGATTGAATTCTATTGCCGGAGGAATATCGTTTGGAAGCGTTATCTTTCTTAAACTTTCATAGCTTTTCAATTGGTCATTAACAGCATCCAACAAAGAATCACGTTTTTCTTCATTAAAATTTAGACCGAATAATTTTTCTGCTGATTCAACGATCTGTTTTGTAATAAAATTGGAAGATTGCGATTGAAGATATGCGCCTGTAAATAAAGCAATCGTCACAATAGTTGCTACTATAATGAAATAATATTTTCTATTCATCTTCAAACCCCCTTTCCATATAAAATTTTATCAGGTTTCATTAAAAATATAGAGAGATTCCTAAGCGGGATCCAACATCTGATATTGTAAATGATTTTCTTGTATTATTTCGCGCACTTGAATATTCAATATACTCATCTCTTTGCCAACTGTATTGAACCGAAGAAGATGATTCAGCTAAAAAACTAATTGATTTATTAACAAACCATTCAACACCCAATATGCCTCTAATGCCTGCACTAATTGAATTACCTTTGTATAATTTTTGGTATGATGATAATGGATCTTCCTTTTTTCTCCAAGAATAGCTTAGAATAGGACCTGCCCCGTAATAAAACTTTATCAAAGAAGCTGGATTGGAATAATATTGATATAATCCTGAAATATTTATTTCATATTCATGATTTCGATAACTATAATTACCATCTTCAATCTTAGTACGTAGACCTATTACAGTCCTTATCGCCGAATTATTTGAGACCTGTTTTTTTGCACATAATTGCCCCAGCGCCCATGATTGCAAAGATAGATCATAACCGACAGTATACTGTAAAGCCCACATTCCCGGCTTTAATGAATTTTGTTCACATGAAGTTGTATCTTCCTGCGCAATTAGTTGAGATGATAATATCAGAATTGCGATAATAGCGCTTATAACTCGCATCATTTGAAACCTCCAAAAATAAAATGAATGAAATATTTTTTTATTGTAATTTTATTTTCCATGACATTGTTTATACTTTTTACCGCTTCCGCAGGGACATGGATCGTTTCTACCAACTTTATCCCCAACTTGTATCGGCTGGGGTTTACCTGCATGTGCAGCATGGGCTTGTTGCTCTTGACCCTGAGTTTGTGGCGCCGCAGATTGTTGCAACCCCATACCCAAAGATGATTCATGTGTCATCGTCATTTGCTGAGGTCGCTGTGCTCTTACCGGCCGTAATTGCGGTAAACTTTGTTTCGTTTGCGGGAATAATTTGAAAACTAAATTGATAGTATCATTCCGTATTAAATCGAGCAACTCAACAAACATTCTGAATGCTTCTGATTTATACTCAATCAAAGGATCTTTTTGACCGTAAGCACGCAGATGAATACCTTCTTTCATGTCATCCATTTCCCTAAGGTGATCTTTCCATTTGTCATCGATTACCTGCAACGCAACCATTTTCTCAAGCATACTCATATTTTCAGCACCAATACGCTCTTCTTTTCTTTTGTAGAACTCCAATGCAGCTTTTATCGCTTCGCCTTTTAATCCGTCCTTACCTAATTTATCCCATTGTTCTGGCGATAACTTAAAATCAACCAAAAGATTTGTTCGCATTGCATCCTGAAATCCTTCGATCTCACCCTGCTCATAATATTTGTCTATAAGATTATTTAAAAAATCTTTCAGCATCTCAAGAATATCTTCTCTAAGTCTTTCACCCAAAAGAGCATGCCGCCGGCGAGAATAAATAACTTCTCTCTGTTGGTTCATCACATTATCGTACTCCAGCAAGCGCTTTCTGATTGCATAATTATTTTCTTCAACCTTTTTCTGTGCTCGCTGAACCGATCGAGTAATCATCGGATGTTGAATTACATCACCTTCCTTTAATCCTAATCGCTCCATGATGCCGGCAATTCTATCGCTACCGAATAAACGCATCAAATCATCTTCAAGTGAAAGATAAAATTTTGAAGAACCGGGATCGCCCTGCCGCCCGGCACGTCCGCGTAACTGTCTGTCAATTCTTCGCGCTTCGTGCCTCTCTGTTCCAATAATATGCAATCCTCCGGAATCTGCTACGCCTGGTCCTAATTTTATATCTGTACCACGGCCTGCCATATTTGTAGCAATTGTAACGGCACCCGGTAACCCTGCATGCGCAACAATTTCGGCTTCGCGTTGATGATGTTTTGCATTTAATACATTATGCGGAATTCCCTGCCGTTTCAACATTCGACTTAGTGTTTCCGATACTTCAACACTTGTTGTTCCAACTAGGGTAGGTCTATTTTCTTTTCTGAGTGTTTCAATTTCCGCAATTACCGCATTGAATTTCTCTCTTTTAGTTTTATAAATAACATCATCCATATCGTCACGAACCATTTCCTTATTGGTCGGAACTACGGTTACATCAAGTTTATAAATATCAAAAAATTCAGGCGCTTCTGTTTCTGCGGTGCCTGTCATGCCGGCTAATTTTTTATAAAGACGAAAATAATTTTGCAAAGTAATTGTTGCAAGGGTCTGCATGTCGCGTTCGATCCGCACACCTTCCTTAGCTTCAATTGCCTGATGAAGTCCGTCCGAGAATCTTCTTCCTTCCATCATGCGACCCGTAAACTCATCAACTATCATGATTTTTCCATCATCGGTCACTACATATTCATCATCTTTCTCGTAGAGAGAATATGCCCTGAGTAGTTGTGTTACGGTATGGATACGATCACTTCTTTCGGCATAACGAAGATTGAGTTCATCTTTCATTAATTGTTTTTTCTCTTCGGGCAACTGGGAATTATTTTCGATTGCTGCAATTTCGGTCCCAACATCAGGAATAACAAAAAAGTCTTTGTCGTTGGATGTACCTGATAGGATATCCCTTCCTTTTTCTGTTAAAGTTATGGTATGATCCCGTTCATCAATCGCATAATATAACTCATCATCAATTTCATGCATTCTTCTGGATTGATCGCGAAGATATTCCATTTCAGTTTGTTGCATCAATTTTTTGTTCGCAGGTTCCGATAAGATTTTGGTCAGTTTTTTATGTTTGGGTAAACCGCGATACGCCCTTAAAATCTGAACACCGGCTTCAGTCTCTTTGCCGGCTTCAAGAAATTTTTCGGCTTCTGCAACTATATTGGTTATATAATTACGCTGTGCATTAACAAGCCTATCTACACGCGGCTTCATCTCACCAAATTTATGATCTTCAGTAGCCACCGGACCGCTTATGATCAATGGTGTTCTGGCTTCATCAATCAGCACCGAGTCCACTTCGTCAACTATGGCATAATAAAACTCACGATGGACAAGTCCTTCCGATGTGATCACCATATTATCACGCAAATAATCGAACCCGAATTCATTATTTGTCCCGTATGTGACATCGCAACCGTATTGTTTCTTTCTTTGCTCGGGATCCATTTGGGCTTGAATACATCCGACAGTTAATCCTAAAAAATCAAAAACCTTTCCCATCCATAAACTATCACGCAATGCAAGATAATCGTTCACTGTCACTAGATGAACACCACGTCCGGCAAGGGCATTTAAATATATTGGCATAGTTGCAACAAGTGTTTTTCCTTCACCTGTTGCCATCTCTGAAATTTTACCTTCGTGTAAAATCACACCACCAACAAGTTGAACATCAAACGGAACCATTTCCCAAACAATTTTATGCCCCATAATTTCCCACGACTGCCCAACCAATCTCCGGCATACTTCTTTTACTGCCCCAAAAGCTTCGGGTAACATTTCCGTTAAAGTATCGTTAATAGTTTGATCGCGGTCTCTTTGCAATATTTCTATATCGGTATATAATGATTCACGTTCTTCTAAAGTTAATTCTTCTCCATTTTTAAGAGATACTTTTTTAGTTTGAATTTCATCTTCATAATCCTTGATAGATTCCGCGATCCGTTGACGGAACTCATCGGTTTTGCCTCGCAACTCATCATCACTCAATTTTTGATATTCTTCAAAATAGTGATTAATTTGTTCAACGATAGGTAAAATTCTTTTTATATCTTTTTCTGATTTGCCAGGAAATATTTTTGATAGGAAACTAAACATTCGATTACCACAAATTTACATTAATAATTGGTATGAAATCTAACTATTTTCTCCTTTTAAAACAAACATTCACGGTTTTTTTGCTGATACTGATTGTGTCATTACAAGTGCGATCTCAGCATGACAAAACCACAGGCATGTTAACTCGACAAATAAATTCATTATTGGCAGATTCATCTTTAATCCCTTGCTCAATCGGGATCTCGATAATGGATATTGCATCAGGTGAGTCGATATATGCTTTGAATGCCGACAAACTATTTCATCCTGCATCAAACATGAAATTGGTTACAACTGCTGCGGCAATTCATTCTCTTCCTTCCAATTTTCAATTTAAAACCACTCTAACCTCCAATGGCTTGTTAATAGACGGTATTCTTGAGGGAGATTTAATTTTGACCGGTTTCGGCGATCCGTTATTTAGTCATAAGAATTTAGATTCGATGGTTCAATTCTTAAAGCAATCCGGAATCAGAAAGATTTATGGAAAAATTAAATTCGATATAAATTATTTCGATAGTTTAAAATGGGGGCATGGTTGGATGTGGGATGACGAACCGGATCCGACTGCACCGTTTATTACTCCAATAATAATAGATAATAATACTGTTACATTTACAATGTATCCAAATACTATTCTGAACGAAAAACCATTCATAAGACTCACGCCCGAATCAAATTATTTTCAAATTATCAATAACTCAATAACATCTTCCGATTCCTCAATTCCCGAAGTTCAGATAAGAAGAGAACATGGCAGCAATATAATATATTTTTCGGGAAGGATTGCCCCCGGTGTCAATCCGAAAGAATTTAGAATAAGCATCTCAAACCCTGTTGAATATCTCAACCATTTATTTTTTGACCGTTTGATAAAATCCGGTATCGAAATCAAAAATATGGAGGCAAATTTACCTTTAAAAAGTTACCCAATTTTTGAATTAACTCATGATCTTGACTCAGTTATTAATATAGCCAATAAATTGAGCGATAACCTTGCTGCTGAAGTACTGTTAAAAACTATTGCGGCTGAACTTACTACTATGCCCGGCTCATCAGAAAACGGAATCCGTCTTATAAAAAAATTCCTAATTGATGAAGGAATAGATACAACTTCATTATTTATTGCCGATGGTTCAGGTGCATCATGGTATAATGCATTATCCCCTAATTTTCTGGTGAAACTTTTATGCTTGGAATATAAAAATAAAACTTCGTTTTCCAGATATTATGAAAGCATATCCATTGCAGGGGTGGACGGTACATTAAAAAACCGCATGAAGGGTACACCTGCCCAGAATAATGTTCGTGCAAAAACCGGAACATTAACCGGCTGCAATGGAATATCCGGATACATTCATACAAAAGATAACGTTCCATTAGCGTTTAGCATCTTACTAAATCATTGTCCAGTTGAACAAAGCAATATGCGAAAAATTGAGGATGATATTTTAGAATTAATCGGTGATGTAAGAATAAAATAAAAAAGTCCGTTCAGCACCACCGAACGGACTTCCACCTAATCCACAGAATGATTCAATCATTCGGAGTGATTATTATATCCCCCCCAGAAGTTTCTAATTTAATTTGATTTCCACCGCCATTAATCTTTGCTTTCATTCTACCGTCTTTTATTTTTCCGGAAAATTCAAGATCACAACTCACATCTCCACCAGATGCTTCCGCATCAACATCAGCAGAAATTGTTTTAGGTACTTTAACTTTTATATTGCCACCGGAAGTAGAAAGATCAATACCTTTATTATCACTAAGGGCAACATCAACATTTCCACCGGAGGTTGAAGCTCTGATCTTTCCATCGGTATTAGTAACATCAATATTACCGCCCGATGTTTCAAAACTAATAGAGCCAATAATATTATCTGCATACATATTGCCGCCGGATGTTTCGATGTTGAAAGATCCTTTCGAATTTCTTAATTTTACATTGCCACCGGATGTGGACATCTTTGTCTCTCCATCCAGATCAACCAATTCAATGTTTCCGCCAGATGTTTCTCCATCAATTATTCCTGTGACATTTTCGATTTCAATATTGCCGCCGGCAGTGTTCAAATTCAAGTTGTAATTTTTGGGAACCTTTATATCAAACAAAACATCAGACCATCCACTATTAAAAAGTTGAAAATGTGATTGTTTTACTCTGCCAAGTATCTTCACGGTTGATCCTTCTTGAAAAGATTCTACCGAAAATTTC
The DNA here is from genome assembly GCA_016218025.1 of Ignavibacteriales bacterium. Classification (GTDB taxonomy): domain Bacteria; phylum Bacteroidota; class Ignavibacteria; order UBA10030; family SZUA-254; genus PNNN01. Next base: position 49,361 of record JACRFD010000083.1, on the reverse strand, counting down.
TTTAAAAATTTTTCCGATCCATTTGCAGTAACTTCAATCGTAACCTTATTGATGTCATGGCTTGAAATAGTTACATTTCCGATATCAGAATCAACGATGAGTGTACCGCTTCCGCTAACATCATATGATTGGGAATATTTTTTATCACCATCTGAATAATATCCTGTCAAATCTTCATTTGGCTTATTCCTTATAGACAATGCGATCATAGACGCACCGAATATTACAGCAAGTATTAACAAAATTGTGAGTCGTGTGCTGACGCTTAAAGGTTTCATCCTAAACTCCATAAAAGATACATTTATTATCTTGATATATTCAACGAAGCAGCTCAAAAAAAGTTTCATATTATATGATTGCTAATCGATTCTCTTTTTTGTAGATTTTAAATTATTAATTAATCATTAACTATGAAAAATTTTATCAGCATAATCCTCCTCCTTTTGGGCTTTTTTGGTTGTGGTTCAAACAGTAAAAAAAATAATGAGGTCTCAGAATCAAAAAATTCTGTGCAGCAAAATAAACCGATAGTACCGGTATTTAACTCACAAAAATCTTACGAATATTTATTAAAACAAACAGATTTCGGGCCGAGGGATCCGGGGAGCCTGCGACATGAAAAATGCTTGAATTTTCTGAATTCGTTCATGAAGCAATATGCAGATTATGTAGAACTGCAAACTTTTACACATAATGGCTATGATGGAAAAATGTTGAAAATGACAAATATATTTTCATCATTCAATCGTCAATCCAATATCCGGATTCTTTTATTAGCACATTGGGACTCAAGACCGCGATCAGATCAAGACCCCGATCCTGCAAAAAGAAATAAACCAGTTTTGGGAGCAAATGACGGTGCCAGCGGTGTTGCCGTTCTTATGGAGATATCAAGATTATTAAAATCGTCAAGACCCAACATCGGTGTCGACATTTTATTCACTGACGGAGAAGATTATGGACTTGAGGGTGACACAAAGAATTATCTTTTAGGGGCTAGGTACTTTGCAAAGAATCTTCCCAAAAATTATAAACCGGTATTTGGAGTGTTGCTTGATATGGTGGGAGATGCCGAACTGGAATTAAAAAAAGAAAGATATTCAATCGGGTATGCTCCAAATGTTGTTGATAGAATCTGGGCTACCGGCAGGGATCTCGGGATAACCCAATTTAGTGATGAAATACAAAACTGGATAACCGATGATCATCTTCCTTTAAATGATGCCGGAATACCAACAATTAACATCATAGATTTTGCCTATCCTGATGATTCAAACCGTTATTGGCATACATCGGAAGACACTCCAAATAAATGCAGTCCGGAAAGTTTAGAAGCTGTTGGAAAAGTTTTATTGCACCTTATTTACAATTACAATTAATTTCGATGAAAACTTATCTTGAAATATCAATCAGCGGAACTGAACAACAACAAGAAATGCTGATCCCTACAATGATCGAACTAGGATGCGAAGGATTTGAACAGACCAATTCATTTTTAATTTGTTACATCGACAAATCACGACTTGCCGGAGACAGTCAATTATTTCAAAATAAACTTCAAAAATTAATTCAAGATATTTCATCGAATGCTGTAATTCATATAAAAGAAATTGAAGAGACCAATTGGAATGCCGAGTGGGAAAAAACAATTCAACCAATCAAAATCGGTCAGAGATTTGTTATAAAACCATCATGGTCTACCTATCATAATGCAAATAACAGATTGATAATCGAAATCGATCCGAAGATGTCGTTTGGTACCGGTTATCACGAAACAACACGTTTAACTTTAAAATTATTAGAAGGATATATCCAATCAGGTTCAATAATTATTGATGTAGGCACAGGTACCGGAATTTTAGCTATTGCGGCTATTAAATTAGGAGCCGCACATGCAGTTGGCATCGACAATGATGACTGGTCGATAGAAAACGCTGTTGAAAATATTCAATTGAATCATGTCTCGTCATTTGTTGAGATTAACAAGAAAGAATTGTATGAATTTAAGACGAATCAATTTGATCTCATCACTGCAAATCTGACTTTAAATACTAACATACAGATGCTTGGGCAGTTCAACCGAATTCTAAAGAATAATGGAATTATTTTACTTTCCGGATTATTACAAACCGACGAAGCAGAAATGCTTGCCCAGTTGAAAAACTATGCTTTTCAAGTTGTCGAAATAATTTCCGAAAACGAATGGATCGCTATCTCAGCAAAAAATTCTAAATGATTATTTCAGCTATTGATATAGGTACAAATACTACCCTCCAATTGATTGCAGAGGTAAATGAAGGTGGCAATATCTCTGTATTAGATCATCAGCAAAGATTTCCAAGATTAGGGAATGATCTTAAATCAACCGGATTTATATCTGATATTTCGATAAATAAATTGATTTCGATTATTGATGAGTTTACAAAGATATCGAATAAATTTAATGTCAATTCTACAGTCATCTTTGCCACGCGCGCAATGCGTGAGTGTTCGAATAAAAATGAAATCATTCACCGGATTGAAAAAATATATGGGAAAAGAATAAACGTCATTACCGCAGAGAAAGAAGCAGAACTTACTTTTTTGGGAACAGTGAACTGTTTTAAGAACACTCCCAATGATATAGTTGTTCTGGATATTGGTGGTGGAAGCACTGAAATTATCGAACTTAGAAAAGAGGCTATTGCCTACAATAGTTTACCGCTCGGAGCAGTAAGTTTATTTGAAAATTATTTCAGAACGCAAACTCAATCTGATGATAATCAAAAACCAGCCGCAAAATATCTACACCATATTTTCAACACAATACCAAACCCTCCATCAAACAATAAAATGCTGGTTGGAGTTGCCGGCACTGTTACAACTTTAGCTTGCCTGGATCAAAACTTAAAAATGTTCGAAATCGATAAAATAAAAGGTTACAATCTTAAATTGGACAATATTATTAAGTGGTCAAAGATATTATTTCATTTAAGTCCTGAAGAAATTTTAAATCTTTCCGATGCTGCAATTGGAAGAGAAGATATTTTACCTACAGGAGTATTCATTCTGAAAGAATTCATGGAATATTTTAAATTTTACGAAATAACAGTTAGTGAGCGTGGTTTAAGGTATGGGATGGTTTTAGAAGAATGGAATAAAAACAAATCTTATAGATAATTAAATCTGCTTGCCGATTCTTTTGACGATCAACTCTAATCTATCCACAAAATATATAATATCTTCTTCACTTGTTTGATTTCCGATCGATATTCGAAGTGATGCACGTGCCGTTTCAGGATTTCTTCCCATTGCCATTAGAACATGAGACGGTTTTAATGTACCAGTACTACACGCAGATCCGCTGGTAACTGCAATCCCGTCAAGATCAAGATTATACAATAAGGCATCACCGTCCATATTGATTTTATTTGAGTCAAAAGATATGTTTACTATATGAGGTACTGAAAGTTTCCGATTACCATTGATAATAATATAGTGGAATTTATTCTGGAGTAATTTTAATAACATTTCATTAAGTCTTGTTATCAATTTATTTTTGTCATCAAAAGATTCTTTGAATAGCTCGACGGCTCTGCCAAATCCAACCGCTAAAGGAACACTTTCTGTTCCGGCACGTCTTCCTCTTTCCTGACCACCACCGTGAAAATATTTTTCGATATCTAACCCCCTACGAACAAATAAAGCTCCGATCCCTTTTGGCCCATAAATTTTATGAGCAGAGAACGAAAGCAAGTCTGCACCTGAGCTAACATTTACAGGAATTTTTCCAAACGATTGAACTGAATCTGAAAAAAAGATAATCCCTCTTTCTTTCGCAATAGAAGATATCTCTTCAACTGTATGAATGACACCAGTTTCATTGTTAACATGCATTATCGATATTAAACCTGTTTTATTCGTAATAGCTGATCTCAAATCATCAAGGTCAATCAAACCATCTTCACCGACACGAAGTCGAGTGACATCAAATCTTTGATTATTCAGATATGCCACTGTTTCTAAAACAGCTGAGTGTTCGGTCGCTGAGGTTATTATATGATTTTTCCCTTCTCCTATGATCTTTTGAGATATACCTTTAATAGCATAGTTAATAGCTTCAGTACCTCCACTGACAAAAATAATTTCAGAAGGATGAGCTCCGATTGCATGAGCTATAATTTCTCTACTGTTATCAAGCAATGCTCTGGCTTCTCTACCGAAAGAATGAAACGAAGATGGATTGCCATATTTCTCACCCCATAATTCTTTCATCGCATCTATTACAAGATGATGGCAAGGTGTGGTTGATGTATAGTCTAAATATACCTTTCGCATAGGTTGTTGAAAGGGTAATAGTATGATTAGATAATTATGGCGATTGTTATCTTATTCTCTGTCTGGGTTTGGGGGCAGTTCCGGACCTAATTCTCTTATAGCATCGCGTACTTTTCTTCCAAAATCCCGCTCGAATAATATAAACTTCGCAAATTGAATAGGTGTAAGTGTACGCTTTATGTCGTCCTGAAATTTTTGCCTTTGATCGAACATCTCTTTATCGATGCTTCTGATCTTCTCTGCAGCAACCGTTACTTCACTTATTCCGGTATTACTTTTTATTTTTTGTTCCAGATCATCCACCAATTCATCACGTTTCACCATCATATCCCGCATGGCTTGTTCGAGTGTATTATGTTTTGCAAAAAATTTTATTGCATCATCCTCGGATAGATTTAGATATTCGATCATCCGCATCTTCCTGTATTTCTCCAGCTTTTCCGGTCTTTGTCCTCCTTGCATGCCGGGCCTGTGGCGATACTGGCCATCTGAATATTGATTTATAAGCAACATCATAAAAATAAGAGCGATCCAGATTTTTTTCATATTTACCTCATTCATACTTTAATTTATCATTTCTGCAATGATGATACAATCAGAGCATCTTCTGCCTCACTTAATGAAGAGAGAAGCTCGGTATCATCAAGATAAGCGGCAGCATAATTTTTATTATCTTGGATTAGTAATTCCTTAACTATTTCAGGATCATTAACCGTTGCTGAAGAAGAGTCGAGAAACAACTTTTCACCACCCTCATTGAAAGCGAGCGATGTATAATATTCGCTTAACTCATCAGCCGGTATCGAATTCAAGTTCATCGAAAGATAATCCGTATCCATCTTTCCTACGCGAATATTCAATAAGAAGAACACTAATACAATCGAAGCGGCAACAGGAACTAATGTTTGGAATATCTGTTGAGCAAAAGATTTTTTTTGCTTTTGTTCTATTCTCGTACGAATGCGGGGAAGAAGATTATCCCAATATTGCTGATAAGGTTGCCATGGTTTTTCTTGCTGGATGTATTTTAATGTTCGACTAATTTCTACCGCCAGCATTTGACACTTCCGGCATTCTGCCAGATGATTTTTAATAACCTGGTTTTCCTGGTCAGCTAATTTTTGAAGATGATAATCTACGATATATTTTGCTAGTTCAGAGCATTTCATTAATTAAACTCTTTTCTGATTTTATCAGATATTTTTTTCACTGCTTGAAAATAATTTGCCTTTGTTCCACCGACCGATTTTTTTAATATTTTTGAAATATCTTTAAATGGTAATTCATCATAGTATCTCATTGTAAAAACAGCTTTTTGTTTAGACGGTAAACTAAGAATTGCCTGTTCGAGAGCAGTCTGATATTCCTGCGTCATAATTTTTGCGTCAGCAGTTTCTGATGAAGGCAATAAATCTTCAATGTATCCTTCGTATGGTATGAACTGTCTGATCTTATTCTTTCGTAATAAATTTAGCGATACATTTATTGTTATACGGTACAACCAGGTAAACAAGTTTGAATCACCTCGAAAATCTTTTAAACCGTCATACATATTTACAAATACATCCTGTACAACATCGTCGGCATCCTGATGCGTAGTTACAACCCGCCTGGCAGTCCAATATACTCTTTCTTTATATCTATTTACCAACTCGTTAAAACATTTATCATTTCCGTTTTTGAATCCGTCAACGAGTTCATAATCGGTTTTTTCAGTCATTCTATCTGTGTATCATCTTGCTTTTAGATTGATTAACTGCCGGAAAGTTTAATAGCTTAACATGATATTAATCGACTACTTCCATCTTAATTGTTAAAATTCCCATATTTAGTATGATTTTAAATAGGATGCTTTCAAGGGAGATTGCTCATAAAATCTCTGATTTTCTTCCAAGTAACATTCATATCTTCAGAAATAATCTTTGTATCTGAAAGTGTAGGCATGAAATTAGTGTCACCACTCCAACGGGGAACCACATGAAAATGGAGATGTTTATCAATTCCCGCACCCGCAGAGCGGCCCAAATTCGATCCGATATTAAATCCATCAGGATGTGAGATAGATTGCAGACATTTCACAACAAATTGAATTGATTTCATAATCTCCAGCATTTCCGCATCCGATAAATCGCCTAATTCCGCCGTATGTCTGTTCGGGACAATCATTAAATGACCGCTGTTGTACGGAAAAAGATTCATTATAATGAAAGAATATTTTCCACGCTGCACGATCAATTTTTCTTCATCATTTTGAGATTTAAATGCGGCGCAAAAAATGCATTCATCAGTAGTTTGATTATCTTTAGAAAAAGTATCGATATATTTTGATCGCCATGGTGAAAATAACCGGTCCATTTTATTTTCTTTCAATGTTGATGATAAATGAACGAAGCAACCCGCCTCGCAGATTGCTTCGTTAGATTAATCGCTATTAAGATTCCTTTATGCTTCTTCTTCAACCTTTTGTTTCTCGTGTTCAGCAACAATTTTATCGCTAACCTCTCTCGGCATTTCTTCATAATGATCGAATTTCTGCTTGTGCATTCCCCTTCCCTGAGTCATAGATCTGAGGTTGGTTGAATACCGGTGCAATTCCTTAAGAGGTACAAGTGCCTTTATTATTTGGTGCGATCCATCGGAATCCATTCCAAGTATCTTTCCTCTCCGACTTGAGATATCACCCATTACGTCACCCATATATTCTTCGGGGACAGTAACTTCAATTTCATAAATCGGCTCGAGAAGAATTGGTTTTGCTTCTTTGAATCCTTTCTTGAATCCCATCCGTCCGGCAATTTTGAATGAATGTTCATCAGAATCAACATCATGGTACGATCCATAAAAGAGTGTCACTTTAACATCCACAACTTTGCAACCTGCAATCACTCCGCCAACCATAGCTTCAACAACTCCTTTTTCTACCGCAGGTACGAACCGACCCGGAACAACACCACCAACGATTGCATCAACAAATTCAAAACCGCCACCGCGGGCTAACGGTTCAATTTTTAACAACACATGACCGTATTGTCCTCTGCCGCCTGTTTGTTTCTTGTGCTTGTATTCAACTTCATTGGCACGGCCGCGAATAGTTTCCCTGTAAGGTATTTTTGGTTCAACAAGATCTACATCAACGCCATACTTTGCCTTCAATCTGTTGATCATTATCTGAAGATGGAGTTCACCCTGGCCGCTAATTACCGTTTGATGTAATTCAGCATCAACAGTCATTATGAATGTTAAATCTTCTTCGTGCAAACTATGTAATCCGTTCGCGATCTTATCTTCATCTCCTTTTGATTTTGGTGCGATAGCCATGGTTATTACTGGAGCCGGAAATGTGGTTTGAGGCATCTGAACTGAAAATGCTTTCGAACTGAGAGTATCGTTTGTATGTGTATCTTTCAACTTCACAACAGCACCGATATCTCCGGCAAATATTTTTCCAATCTCTTTTCGTTCACGGCCATTCATTAAAAATAATTGAGCTAACCGCTCCGGTTTATTGTTTGAATTATTTTGAAGGTCCAATCCAGGTGAAATTGTTCCCGAGAACACACGAAAATAAGATAATTCACCGACATGAGGTTCCGACACTGTTTTAAACACAAACATTACTGGTTGACCACTTGGGTCACACTTTAATGAAACCTTTTTATCATCATTGCCACCCGGAATTTGTGCATCTGGAGTTTTAATTTCAAGAGGATTGGGGAAATAATCAACTATAAAATCAAGGACCGAGGCTATTCCAAGATTATGTGACCCTGCGGAGCATAAAATAGGGAATAATTTTCTTGTGCGAATTCCTATTTTCAGGCCAAGCTTAATTTCATCATCAGTCAAAGTTCCGTTGCTAAAGAATGTATCTAATAATTTTTCATCTGCCTCGGCAATTTTCTCAATCAACTGTTCACGCAATTTATCAGCTTTCGATTTTAAATCGGCTGGGATGTCAGCTTCGGTGTACTTCCCTTTTCCATCACGTGTATATTTCAACATTTTCATTCTGAGCAAATCGATTAGAGATTCAAATGCTAATCCCTGAGTGACCGGAAATTGTATGGCAATTAAATCATATGAAAATTGTTCTTTTGCTTTTGCAACTACTTCCTCATAATTCGAATTTTCGTTATCCAGCTTGTTGATTACAAAAACTGAACTTTTATTTAACTCCTTAGTATATTTCCACACAACTTCAGTTCCCACCTCTCCGCCCTCAACTGCCTTCAGGAAAATAATAGCCGTATCAGCTACACGCAAAGCACTTCGAACCTCTCCCGTAAAATCTGTATATCCGGGTGTGTCAACAATATTAATTTTGGAACTTTTCCATTCGCAAAATAATAGCGATGAGTTTATTGAAATTTGCCTTTCAATTTCATCCTGCCTATAATCAGACAGTGTATTCCCTTCCTCAACTTTGCCAAGCCGTGTGGTTGTGCCTGCGGTGAACAGACACGCTTCGGCAAAAGAAGTTTTACCAGAACCACCGTGTCCTACTAATGTTATATTGCGAATAAATTCAGCTGTATATTCCTTCATTTATAAATTACTCCTTATTTGCGATTCAAATCAAATTCGCTTGATACCAAAAAATCAAGTGATGATAAAATCGCATCCTTAGATTAGGTATTATATTTTACTTATGGTCTTATTTAGGCAGCTTTGCGTTCAAGCTCTCAACCGAGAAATAAACGCACGAATTCCACTGAAAATTGCGGCAAGCGTTCCAACTGTTTCCATGACAGGCTCTTCAATCCGTTCCTGTACTTTTCTTTCCAGATTCACTATGTTATCCGCGATTTCTTTTACTGAACGAATTGAATTTTTAACAAGTTCAACTTGTTCATCAATATTTTCTGTAATGAGCTTTATTTTTTCCGTAATAATTTCAAGATTGTTCAAAACAGGAACCGCTTTTGCAGCAACATTTTGGATTTCGATTTCGACGATTTGAAGGATACGTTTGGCACGTATCATAACTACAACGACATATATGCAAAGAACTGTCAGTGCAGCAAGAGCAACGATTTCCATAACAACGAGTAAAGTATCCATCGGATTATCCAATCATTTGGTTAATGGTAATTTAAACATCTCTATCTTTTTCGTTGCGGTACGCATTTACTCCGGCTTTAAATGCAGCCTTTATTTTTCCACTTTCTGTTCCTGCTCGTTCCCGAATCTCAGATAACATTTTATCTGCATCACCCATTAAATGCTCAGCTTTTTCCCTGACGTCTGATACGACCTGGTCAGAGCGGCTTCTTCCGGTGTTAATGAATTCTTGCGTTCGATTTTTCGTTGACTTAATATATTCAGATGCCCCATCGGCAATGTCACTAGCTTTCCTTTTTATATCTGAACGCAACTCTTTTCCGCTTTTTGGTGCATAAAGTAAGGCAGTAATAGCTCCGACTACACTACCGATCAACAACCCTATCAAAATTCCCTTAGCGGTGCTATTTTTTTCGTCAGCCATGATTTTCCTTTCAAAATAATTGAAACGCAAATATTTATTATGCAATTGATAAATTACCAATAATACCTATAAAAATCAAGTAATTAAAGAGATTAAGATTTATTTAAAATACAGAATTAAGAATAATTTAGTTGCTTTTGTTTCGGTTAAATGATATAATAAGTTCTTATTTTTTATTATAAAGAGTGTAACAATGTTGAAATCAACTGAAGGTAGTACCAGTCGCTTATTGGAATTGTGTTTTGCATATTTTTTCTTTTATGTAATCACAGGTATTACTGTCAAATATTTTACAGGCGACATTGCTTTAGGTTTAGGGGGCATGAAAGAGACTGAGTTTCTTGTTTTCAGCACAATGGGAGGTAATGCAATCTGTCTGATCGTGGTATTAGCATTCAGATGGTACAAAATTAAAACTAATAAGATGCTCCACTTTGGAATAATCAAATTCCCGTCAGAACTACTGTATATCATTCCTTCTGGTATATTTACAGCGATAGTAATTCCAACCACAACATTAATGTATACATTACCAATCTCAGTAATGGTGGCAATGGTAATTATGAGGGCAAGCGTGATAGTTATCAGCAGGTTAGTTGATGCGATTCAGATTAAACAGAATATATTGAAGAAAAAAATATATGTCGAAGAAAATTATGCAGTTGTTTTCGCATTAGTGGCAGCGGGCGTTAATCTTTTCTGGGTGGGCGAAGGTGATTTCGATTTTGTTCATTCTGTTCCCGCCGTTATCATCCTTATAAGTTATATAATATCGTATGCGTTTAGAATTTACATAATGAATTATTATAAAAATACTCGTGCTCCGGGGATAAAATTGGATAACCGGGGTTTCTTCGCTATCGAACAAATTACTGCATCGGCAATGATTGCAATTGTTGCACTAGGAGTCTATCATTCACCGGATTTATTCAATATTCAATCTGAACAAATCTCGATATTCCGGAATTCATTTATTCAGCCTAACCCATTATGGATGAATGCCATTTATGCCGGTGTAGCCTATGGTCTGGTTGCATTTTTTTCTGTTTTCATTTTTATGTTTAAAGGTCGAACGGCTACATTTGCAGGTTTGGTCAATAGACTGACTTCATTAGTAGCAGGAACTTTCGCGACTCTAATGTTCGCGGTAATATATGGGGGCAAATATCCTAAACAACAAGATTGGATTTCTTTGGTTTTTATTTTTATTGCAGTAGGATTTCTTTCAGTGGCAGAGCGGAAGAGAACTAAAGAATTATCTTCCGCTCAGAACTGAACAATTGGGAGGTGTTATTTTTTATATATTGTCCACAATTTACCTGTTATTCTTTCTAACTCTGCCCCTAATTTTACTGGATCATCTGTTTTCTCAGGCATATTTTCAAATGCCATGTAAGGCACATTAATACCTTTGATCTTTATATAATTCGAATCAAGAGATGTAATTTTATCCCAATCATTTGTTTTATAATAAAATTCCATCTTTTCATCCGGCAAGGAATGATAAAGTATCGAATCTTCCATTCCAGGTCTCGCACGTTTCCTATTCTTTCTGAAAGATTCTTCATATGGAACTTTAATGTAAATAATTGCTGCTCTCTTCAGTAAGTCTTCATGCAGATATGAGAAAGCTTCTGCAAACCCGTTTTCACCGCCACGTGCAAATTCAACTACTGTTGTCATCTTTTGATGATAATTAGCATCGGCTGCAATTTTTTTCCGGTACGTCAAAGATAATCGCTCAATATACAGATTCCATACAAAATGTTCTTTGAACCAGTATTTTTCATCAGACCATATCCTCGGTTTTCCATTTTTTGTTAAGATATCATCTATTTCGAATGTTTCCCAGACATAAACAAAATCATCAATTTCCTCAAATTCACCTATATGAAAACGTTTTGATCGTTCAATATTCGGTGTCTTTTTAAGAAAATCGATCACCTCTGATTTTCCGGCTGCTGGTCTTCCAATTAATATTATTACATCAAAATTATCGTTCATAAAAGCCTTTCTATTTTAGCATTTTAAATCTGTTTTCAGAAACATTATTTATTACTTTATTTTCGATTACTCTCTTAACGAGTGAATTATATAATAAATTTTCAGATGATATAACATTTTCTGGAATGAATTCCAAATATCTGTCTGCTTGATTCACTACATAATCTATTGTACCGCATTTATATTCGTTCTCATCTACCAAATCTTTATTATTTACTTTCAGCGATATAATTTTCACGCCATCATTTTCTTTTGCCCAAGAACATTCAACACCTGAAATATCTATCGATGTTCTGCCACGATCGAGACCTTTCACATATCTTTCTATCAGTTTTCTAACTTCTGAACCTTTTAATTGAAATGTACAAAGGTAATTTCTGAATGGAGCAACTTCGAAAATATCTATCTTTCTTATATCACCGGCTAAAATATCTTTTCTGATACCGCTGCTGTTTGTAAAACCAATATCAGATTGAGTCTCTTCCCGAATCGCATCTGCAATAAAATGTCCGATTGAACTTTCTCCACTTCTGGACCGCCTCAAATCTTCTGCTGCTTTCCCAATCACGGTATTATAATCTTTGTTTACTTTTTCTTTCCACTCATCAACAAACTTTATCAAATCAGATTGCGGATAATTATTATGCAGCCATAAAGTGTGCAGCTTTCCTGTTGAGGAAATAACTTTATCATTTTCAACCGACAATTCTATCTCACCAAGATTTTCACAGTTAGCTCCTGTTTGTGCAATAATTACGTTATTTACAATTTTGGGAGTTTTTAATCTTGTATGGCTGTGAGAACCAATAATCAGATCCAGATCATGAACTTTTGTTGCCATAACCGAATCATCATCAACACCTTGGTGAGTTAAAGCAATGATCAAATCAGTTTCAGGATCAATCTTATCGATAACTTTTTGCAAAGTTTCTATTGGAGATAAAACTTTAAGTCCACGAAGATTATTCGTATTAGTTAATTCGAATAATCCTTTCGACATAATTCCGATTATGCCTATTCGAATATCATTTTTATTTATAATTACATAATCCTTATTGTTCAATGTAAAATTGCCCGACGAATCCACCAGATTAGCACTTAGTGTTGGGAATTTCGCTATCTTAGTTAATTTTTTAAGATTATCTTGTGAAATATCTAGATCATGATTTCCTATAGTCCAGCCTTCATACCCCAGCATATTCATCATATTGAATAATGCTCCTCCAAACGCACCCTGATATTCCATTTCTGCTATTGGATTTCCTGTCATTACATCACCGCCATCCAAAAGCAATGTATATTTTTTTTCTTTTTTAATACTATCGATCATATAATTTAATTCAACAAACCCACCCACAAATGGCTTTGGATCTGTGCGTACCCAGCCGGCTTCGTGTGGCAAAAAAGCCGAATGCATATCGTTAGTGTGTAGTATTGTGACGGTTTTCGGCTGACAATAAACAGAGGTTAATCCAATTGTCGCAAGTAAAAGAAGCAGTGAACAAGAAATTAATTTCGATTTAGACATAGAATATAATCTTTCTGAAAATGTAATTTAGCAGGTAAGGAATTTCTCCCCGCATGCTTAAATGCGGGGAGAAGCGACAATTATCGGTTTTTCTTCTTATGTCTCATTTTCCGTAAACGTTTTTTCCGTTTATGGGTCGCCATCTTCCTTCGCAAGCGCTTTTTACCACTTGGCATAAGGCTCCTTTTTATTGTTAAATATATTGGTACAGGTTACTATTAATTTAATTTGTTATTGGGCTTTGTTTCTTTTTTAAATTGTCATTCACGATAGATTTCAATTCCTTAGAAACCTTAAAGAAAGGAACAAAATGTTCATCTACCTGAACCTGAGCACCAGTCCTGGGATTACGAGCAATTCTTCCTTTGCGTTTTTTTGTCTTAAAAGAACCGAAACCACGAATTTCAATATTCTTTCCGTCTTTAAGTGCTTCAATAACGGTTTGAATAAACCCATCAACCACAGCTTCTGTTTCCACTTTTGTTAAACCAGTACCTGAAGCGATGTGATCAACAATATCTGCTTTGGTCAATGTAAATCTCCTTTATAAAGTTTTTGCTTTTTATTTTTTTTGAAATATCAAAACCCTTGCACCATGCGGTATTGCAAAATAGGTTGTTCTAATAATTTTTCTTTCAAACCGAATAACTCGCCAACTTTTGTATTACCTAATAAATAATCGATAAAAGTTAAGCCGCGTTTCCGTTCTTTAACGATTGATGGTTCTCCGTGAATACCCGCTAATTTAGCAAGGATCTTGATTGCATCTTCATAGGTACCTATCGTATCAACTAATCCCATATTTAATGCTTGTTCACCCGTAAAAACTCGCCCATCAGCATAGGCTACGATTGAGTCATGTTCCAATTTACGTTGTATTTCAACTGCGTTTATAAATTGCTTATGAACATCGTTCATTAACTTTTGAAAATATTCTTTGTCATCTGCTGTCATTTTTCTGAAGGGATTTCCTGCATCTTTGAATTTTCCGCTCTTTATTGTGTTGACACTAACACCTATTTTCCCAAGAAGAGAATCGTACTCCATGAACTGGGAAATTACACCAATGCTTCCTGTAAGAGTTCCTGAATTAGCAACAATCTTATTTGCCGGACATGATACGTAGTACCCGCCGCTTGCTGCCAATGATCCCATTGAAACAACAACCGGCTTTCCCTGAATCTTCGTGTTCAAAACTTCCTGGTATATTTCCTGACTTGCAACCACTCCACCACCCGGAGAATCGACACGAAATAGAATGCCTCTTATTGAACGATCTTCTCTAAACTTTTTTAATTGTCTTACAATATCTTCTGAAGTTAATATAACACCTTTCAACTCAACAACTGCAATCTTATCTCCATGTCCGGTGATAACTTCTTCTTCATATGACGACACACTTTTGAGTGAGATGTAAAGCAACGAGAAGATCGCTAAACCGGATAGACCAAGTATACCGATAATAATTAAAAACCATTTTGTTGATGTTGACATAATTCTGCTAACTTATTGAAAATCAATGATATTATACGAAATGGTTGGATGAAAGTCAAACATTATTTTTTTTGGTTGGTGGAATTCAAACATTGAAATAACAGAAAACAGAGACGTTAAAAAATCTCTTTGTTCTTAAATCCATATTTTGTATATTTATCAAGTTATTTTTTAAAATGGGAGAAAAAAACAGATGAAGCTGAAGTGGCGGAACTGGCAGACGCGCTGGACTCAAAATCCAGTCCGGCTTACCCCGGGTGTGGGTTCAACTCCCACCTCCAGCACGAGTGAAAAAAAAGCCAAGAAATTATTTCTTGGCTTTTTTTATTAATTTTTTCAACTACTTACTACGTTGACTGAACCATCCAGGTAAAGGTTTATCTGACATAAAGAAAGAACCAATAGTATTTATTTTATTTTCATCAACGGTTCCATAGTCATTTGCATACCTGGAAATTGAATATCCTTCAGGAACAATTCCTAATGGAGTATTATTGTAAAGGGGATTTGCACCTTGATATGGTGCTTTTGTATAATCTACACCATATACAATACCTTTAGGCCAAACCTGACTTAATTCGTTTGCATAAATAGTAGAATCAGCAACTCTAAAATCTCCCCACCTAACTACATCGATTATATTTTTCTTGAATTTTTTAAAGTCTCCACCTCTACTCGATGCCCTGTCGTATTCAATATCATAGCGTATCAACCTAATCTCTCCGGAACTTAAGAGATCCCATAAAACTTTTCGAACTCCAGTCGATGATGTCGTATCAAAATAATATGTAATACTTGCATTTGCTTGATTTAAATCTCCAGGACCTACTTTTGTATGATTCTCAAACCGAATACTATCATTTTTAATTATATAAAAACTGCCCGGAGCCATCGGTGTCATCTCTACACCCAACTCTGCAAGAGCACTTGGATTCAAATAAAGGTATCCCGTATCTACTTTAACAAATACGTTGTAATTAGTTGTTCTTGTGGTAGGATCATAAAAATATTCTTTTCTCTTGGCTCTCATCTCAATTCCGTATTCACTCGCAACTGTTACCATAGCCGGATTAAAATGGCCAGCATTCCAGGTATACCCCCCCAATCTTGTTATTCTTGGAATAAATACAGCATATCCACCATTGGGCTGTTGGAAGCTAACAATTTGTAATATTGTTCCATTCGCACCTATCGCCCACCCTTCGTTTCTGTTAGTAAAATGTATGTACTTCAAATCCTCTTGAATTGATGTCGGTATTTGAGTCCACGTCGTACCATAATCAGTGGTGTGAAGGATTGTACCTTGATCTCCAACAATCCACCCCTCCTGAAGGTCATATTTATCTAAATCAGGTGAGATACCTAACGCACTTCCGAAGAAGACATCATTAAAATTTATATGTGCAACATCTACAGGTACTTCCTGATCAACAAAAATATTTCCACCTGTTTTTGTAAATGCTATAGCCCCATTCTCGCCTACTACCCAACCGGTATCATTAATAAATGTACAAGCTCTAAAATTCGCCTTTGGAAATGCTTCCGGTGGAGGTTTTGAATCCCATCTTCTTTGAACAGTTGATTTTAATATGGTTCCTGAATCTCCTACTGCCCATGCAAGAATGAATACTTTGAAATTGATTGCTCGTAAGTTATAAGGTAATCTTGTTGTTTGATATTGAGCCCAGGTATTTCCTCTATTCGATGTTCTGAGTATAAGTCCACTGTCGCCTACCATGTATCCTAAGATACTATTTTCAAGCATTACTATGCTATTTAAATTTTTCTTTGCCGGATCTGGGTTAATAGAAGAAACGTCGTTGCTGACAAAGCTCTCACCAATTCTATTGATCCTAATAATTTTCCCGTTTTCTCCAACTGCGAGACCACTGTCAACTAATGGAAAACTAACATCGAATAAATTTTCACTGATTGCAGAAGGAATTCCGGACCATGTAACACCATTATCCGTTGTATATCCGATAGAGCCTGCATCACCGACAGAAAAAGCAGTTGCAGGTTGAGTAACTTGAATCCAACTAATATTACGAGGGGTCGGATTATATACCTCAATCCATGAATAAGCATAATACTTATCGGGTGGAATGGTATAAACTTCGGAAATGATGAGATCGTTACCGTTAGGAGGAGGTGTCTGAGTTCCGTTAGGCTTTGTTAGCAACTCACATCCATTTAAAACAAAACTGATTATTATGAAAATCGCGATGATTAGATTAAAAAGGGATTTCATTATTTTCTCCATTGTTGAATATATAAACCACGATGGTATCAGAACTGAAGTTCGAATGTGAAGGAATGGGTCCCCGGTAAATATTTGAAGTAATTATAACCATAATCCAAAGTACCCTGGATACCAATTTGATCTGTTTTCACACCGAAACCACCAGCAAAACTTTCTTGATCATAAACAAATTTCCACCCTGCCCTGAGCGAAACAAAATTGTTGAATAAATATTCAGCTCCTAGATTATATTGCTCATCAGCATCGTTTGTACGGGCAATCTGCATAGTTGTAATGAGTTGATTATTACCTTCTTTTAAAATGTCTACCAAAATGCCGAATCTCAAAGCAGTAGGTAAGGAATATTGCTCTTGAATAAATTTAATATCCCTTCCAATATTTGTTAGAGATACGCCGATATGACTTTTCAACATTGGAATATGGTACAATGTACCGATATCAAAAGCAAATGTTGATGCACTGTATTTAGTGTTGTATAAATAGGATTTGATATATTTTCCATTAATACCTACACGGAATTGATCTGTCACCTGCCTAGCATACGCAACGCTGAAAGCATAATCACTTGCTCTAAAATTTTCTCCTGTTCCTTCCGGGAAAGATGTGGTTGTTACAGGCATATCATCTGTTGCAAGCATAATCATACTGACTCCAACAGCGCCTATACCCGGAAAATGTTTTACAACTCCAACAAAGCTATGTTGAATATCTGCGAGCCAAGCGGTATAAGACATTCCTACGGATAGATCATTAACAGCCAACATGCCAGCCGGATTAAACGCTATTGATGAGACTCCTTCAGCAACAGCTACCTGGGCTCCACCAATTCCAACAGCGCGTGCGCTAGTGGAAATTTTTAGGAATTGCTCTGATACTACACCCGATCTATTTCCGGCAATAGAAAGTGATACAAATAAAATCAAAATAACGACTATCGTTATAATATTTGTTATAAAATGATTTTTCATTTTTATTCTCCTAAAAAAACCTTTAACGTATCAAAACGAACTTCCCGACCTGAGTTCCAAGGTCGGATTCAACACTAAAAATATAAACGCCACTTGCTAGGGCACGATTACTTTCACTTAGTAAATCCCAATTTATCTCACCACGATCCGGTTTATATTCATCAATTGTCTGATTACCTTTTTGATAACCGGATGCAGCAGTATTTTTTATTGTGGTTATAAGATCGCCAACCATTGTGAATATTCTAAGAGTCCATTCACCTTTCGGAAGATGGATGAATTTTATTCTCCGATTCGATTCAGACCAATTTTTCGCCAGTCCTTCCCATCCTCCGTTCTCGTAGGTGTATTCTTCATCAACTCTGTAAGGATTGGGAACAGCAAACACTTTTCCTACTTCATCAGACGGAGCAAACGGAATATCAATGCTCAAACGATTTTGAGAAATTGCAGATTCTGTATTTGAAGTATATAGCGAGTCATAACGTACAGTCCCATCTTGTTGACGGACAGAAATTATTGCTATATCAGGTAACCCATAGGCGGTTACTGCATACCAATATCTTTTACCTCTTACTAGAGGTGAATCTACAAATGTTGAGTCAAGGTATTTCGCAACCAATTCTTCTATCGTCCATAATTTTGCTGAATCCGGAATAGAATATTGTTTAATTAACGTAAAGCTCTTTAATTGAGGATCATCGCCAGGATCTTCACTCCGATACAACCTAAATCCTGAAAATATTCTTCCCCCGGGTAACGAATCACCGATACATATATGACCGGAGCAAGCAGAACTACCCTCACCGCAAGGTGGATTTGCTCTGCGCCAATGATCTCTTGGAAAACCTTGCGCAAGTTTATTTGAATCATCCCAAACAGTGAAAGGGCCACCTGGATTACCTTTATAATCTAGATGTGGAAACCAAGTTAATTTTATTCCTCGCCCAGGATCAGGTAATGTATCAAGTTTCAAATAAGGGGATACAGGAGTAATCGGTGTCACATATCCCCTGGTATAAAGTTTCATTGCATCTTCAGCATTTTCCTTTAGACTATTTGCCCCCTCAAAAACTCCATCACCAGCTATCAATGCCATTGATATCCGTAGTGTATCACCTGGATACATGGATTCAAATGGTCCGAATGAAAAATAGAAACGTGTATCAGATAATTCATTCGGGGACTGACTAGGATTAATATCTCTAGGGAAAGCTGATCCATCCAGCCATGTATAAATTAAAGAATCATCTACTCCTGGATCGATATGACCAGGTGTTGTAAAATCGGCCCACTGCCAAACAAACCGAATTGAATCAAGTGGTTTGGGTGTCGCAAGCACTGTAAATCCGACCGGAGTTGAACCGCGGTTTATAGGATTGTGAGTATAGGCTGTACGTAAAGATTCCATATATGCGGTATAATTGTTTGAGTAATAACCGGGAACATTTACAGGTCCTAAATCACAATCTGCAAAAAATCCTACCCATACATCTGTAATTACTTTTTTCCCTACATTTATAAAGAAATAATCAAAAGGGAGTATCCCTTCTGCATCTTTATTATCCCATGCGTATGATTTTTGAATTACTTTTATTCCCAACGGGCGGTGACCTCCGATTGTCGGCCTCCTGAATGTATCTGTTGCTGAACAATATAAATCTTTTTCAGAAATTGCACCATAATCTTCGTCAACATTAGGTTCCCCGTGATCAGGTTTACCATTTCTTTCTGTATATACATCTGGATTATTTTTCCAAGGATAAGCACCGTCTGAAGTTGGATGACATCTATCTCTTGTTCCCGGATCAAAATCATCACCCCATGGATCCGGATTGCTTACAGGATCATATGCTTTTCCATCACAAGACAATTCTAAAGGTGAAGGCAAGCCATCATAGCCAACATCATCTGTTAGTGGATTCCAATCACCATCATTATCAAGACCATCTAGGTCGTCTTCATCTATTAGACCATCATTATCATCATCACACCCTCTTTTATTTGGTATCTTTTCTATTACCTTTTTATAAGGATTTTCCCATGTAGTATCCATAGTCGATGTTTGCCAAAATCTTTCACGCGGAAGATGAATATATTCCGGTAAAAACTCCTTTCTTGCATCTGAGCCGTTATAACCCTCAGTAACTCTAATTGATCCATCAACTTTTCCGCCAATACGAGGTCCCGCCCCATAGAGATGTTCGACTCCAGAACCTGCTGGATATTCAAGACCATATCCATCCGGTGTGGAATTCGCTGCACCATCCCATGCCTGAAGTCCCATTGTCATCTGGTTACTCAGCCAAACTTTCATATTGAAACCTTGCTTTATACGGGTGGCAAAATTAACTGTCGGTTTTGGAAGATTACTATTCTTTTTGTTCTTCGTTCCAGCAAAAGAAAAACTACCCACAAGAATTACAATTAATATTAAATTGAATATTTTTTTCATAAAATTTCCTCGTTTGAACATTTTTAGTCCCAATTCAGTTTTAGACCAAGCAGTATTTGTCTTCCAGCTTCAAAATTTGTAGGATCAAGTAAGCTATATTCTGCTTTGTACCAAGGCAACACAATTCCATTTGTTGAATTATCCGGATCTATGTCGCCATATCTATAAACTTTATTTGTCAAATTATAAATTGCCGATCTGTTCGGATTCAAGCGATCCAGTAGATTTGTAACGTCAAGTGTGAATAATAAATTGATCTTTTCAAATAATTGTATTCCTTTTGAGAGCGAAAGATTAAGGGTTGTTGTATATGGAGAAGTCTCACTATTATATAAATAAATATTTCGAGCAGTTACACGACTTCCCTGGTAACCAGTATATGGGAAACCACTACCGTAACTCCAAGTTAGCGAGATGCTGTAATTATTTAAGTAAGGAATTCCGAAAGATACTGCTTCATTTGCACCGACCCTATAAGTAGCAAAAATATTTGCTGTATGGTTTTGATCCCAATCTAATCTCGTTTCCCGGGGTAATTGGAATTCTGCCTGAAACACTGATGCTAGTGGATTTGACGATCTTCCCTTTGCAATCTGATAAGAATAACTAACAGCCGTTGAGAAATTTCCTGCTAAGGCTTGATTTAAAGTGATTTCAAATCCACGAGTACTTGCATAATCTAAATTTTTATATACTCTATAATCTCCTCTACTCACCACTGTGGATAGATCAAAAATATCTTTGTAAAATGCATGAACTGAAAAAGCCATTTCATCAGAAAATTGATCTTCAAATCCCGCCTCATAAGCAACTGTACGTTGTGGTTTTAATGATGGATTACCAATCCATGCACCATCATTTGGCGTATATGGATCTCGATAATATTGATCACGATCTGGGAATTGCAAAAAATGCCCGTAATTAAAATAAAATACAATCCTATCGGTCACAGGATATCCAATTGAAACTCTTGGACTGAAATATCCATGTGTTAAGAAATACCAAAATCTTGCTCCATCATCTCTACCACGCCCGGAATCTCTTGCCATAATAGTTTTACCGGTATTTTCATCAACTACTTTTCTATATTCTAGATCATATACCCATGCCGGATCAGATCGACCTTCAACAGTATCTAACCAATTATATCGAGCCTTCCATTCTCTTATAAAACCATCATTATAAACCTGGCTGCCAATATCAAGATAATCATATCTTAGACCTACATGTAAATTTAACCCTGATATTTCAATGTTATCCTGTATGTAAGCCGCCCCTCTGTTTGGATATTGGTTAAGATACCAGCGAAATAGACCATAACCCGGATATAATCCTCTTGCATATCTAGGATCAGGATCTGGCGGACTAATTGTTTCATCACCTACTTCATGTGGAACAGTAGGATATGTAATCTCCGTTGAATTTATTTCTTCATAATTCACCTCCACACCGGTTTTAAGCATATGCATCGGATGAACCTGAGTATTTAAGTCGAACCTAAATGACCAAACAGTAGTTAACGATTTATACCATCTCTGTGATGTACCGAGATCGTTGAAATTATCGTTGTTGACATCTAGCTTTTGATAGGCTGAAGAATACATCGAAGGAGTAATTCCAGCTATGTCATTTCCGTCATGATTTTCGGCTTTAGCAAAATAAACCTTCATAAAGGATCGTTCATTAAAAAAGTGCTGCCATGAAAGATTATTTTGAATAGATAAACTTGCACCTAGAGACGAGGAATCAGCTCGATACTTCCAGCCTCTTGAATAATCATGCCTGGATGAGATACTACCTCTATATCCATAACTAATTTGATCATTACCACTGATGTCATATTTAAGCTTAGAATTAAATGTAAAAGAATTCCTTTGATTATCTCGGAACCTGAATCCTAATCCATTCAATAATCCTCCAAGAAATCCATTCAATTCAATTTTACGTTCTATTGGATTATAAAATTCATTGTGGACATATTGATAAGCTCCATCGCTCCTGCTAACATCTGTGCTTATAAAGAAAGTTAATGCTCCAGGGATTTTTAATCCAAATCCCGGTAATACATATTTCGTTAAAGGTTCAGGACCTCCGAAAGAAAAAGCACTGTACGTTTCGTTTTGATTATCGGCGTTCAATTTATCAGTTCTGTATTGCATGGATCCTGAATATTTCTCAGACCCGGATTTAGTTGTGATATTTATTATCCCTGATTGTGCATTTCCGTAATCTGCATCGAATCCACTTGTTTGCACACTTATGGATTGAATTGCATTTGCAGATATCGCAAGTCCGGAAGCACCACCGCCAATAACCCCACCTGCCATTCCTGAGTAGATATCTTGCATGCTTTTATTGATTTCAGAGGTTGTTGATAGATCACCACTATTTCCCACAATATTATTCGTTGGGATGCCATCAACCAGATACTGAACTTCATTGGCTCTACCACCACGTAAAAACATATTATTACCTTGCTTTACGAAGCCAGCTTGAAGTTTTAAAACGTCTTCAACGCTTTTTACAGCAGGTATACTTTGAATAGCTTTTTCACTGACAGTCTGTGTCGAACTGGTAGTTAATGAATTAACCAACTGTTGATCAGCAGTAATAACTACACCGGTTAGCTGGACTTCACTGGAAGTTAATTTAAAATTGAGCGGAGTCGTTTCATCAGCTCCTACTTTAACGTCTTTAACTTCAACGCTTGCATATCCAACTTGGCTCGCTTTTACAGTATATGATCCAATAGGAATACCTATTATTGTATACTTACCTTCAAAATCGGTGACGGCACCTCGCGAGGTTCCAACTACTAAAACGTTCGCACCAATAATTGCTTCCCCAGAAATTGCATCATTTATTCTGCCGGTAATTTTCCCGGTATTACCTGCAACTGCCAAGGTTGCAATTAGCAATGTTAATAAAATTATCGAGAGAAATAATTTTGTTTTATTCATTTTAGTCGCTCCATTTTTGCCTGTTTAAAATCTTGCAAGATATGGGAAATTGTTGAATCTACTGCAGGTCTTTCCATGTAATAAAGTGGCACACCTATATAAGCGGAATTAAATGTTACACCTTTATATCTAACAGATAAGGAACCATTTTGCATAGATGGTTTTTTGTATAATCCATCAAATTTATGAATAATCTCTCCAAAACCATATGGAATATTTAATGGACAATATTCCAATCCCCCAGGCCATGAAATGTCTGCTTTGGACCAGTCTATGCTTAAATCAGGATATCCTAATTGACCTATTACTGAAACCAATGTATCCTGAGCTCTCCCGGGGGAATTTTCATCAACATGCAAAATATTTCTGAAAAATTCCGGGTCTCTTAGAGTATTAAATGGTAAAGACAAATTCCATCCAGTAATTATTAAATCTCCGCCGATGTAACAATAATTTTTTAGAATTGATTGAACCTCGCCTTCAAGAGTTGTACTATGCTGGAATGAAAAATTCAATATATCTGCATGTAATATTATTATAGAATATTTACCGATCTCAGCAAGTGTTGGAAATATAAATTTTGCCATTCTGAAATTATCTATTATTGAATCATGTTTCCCTAATCCGTGTAATATATTATGGTAGAAAGAATCAACATCCCAATAATATGGGTAGGTAAGATTACCAATCAATCTGTCGGCTCCATTGTTAATAAGTAATATCCTTTCTTTACCATCCAACAAAAATTCTGGATAGATAGTTCTGAAGGTTCTCCATGCAGTATCGGTCAAAATACCGTTTTCATTGTAGATTAATCCTACAGTATCAATTACTCCAAATTCATTCCTTGCCTGAACATAGAATGTATGCACAGTATCGTATGGATCAGGAAAATTTGCAGCAGTTACATAAGCAAATTCATTAGTCGTGAATTCCGACCACGGTATTGTACCAATACTATCTAACCATTTTTCTTTATCAATAACCCAACGATAGTCCATCGTTCTAGTATTAGGATCAACTCCTTTGAATTCAAACCTTATACCGGGAAAAGTTGCTGTTTTTTCATTTCTAACAAGTACAGTTGATTGCGGATTGCCGGTAATCCGAGTATAAGGCGCTTTGACCTGAGGAGTTATGAATGAAACTTCTGCAGGTGTGCTGGATGGGGATCCATTGTTGTCAATTGCAGATATTTCAAACGTGTGCAGATTCTCTAAATCAGGTGATTCAAATATGAATGTTCCACTATTCGGATTTGTATGAATCGGAAAAGTATACCTTACTCGATTTCCTGTTTGCAACCTGATCGAATCAGGGTTAGATGCATAAACCCTAGTTCCTAATACGGTGATAGTATCTCCGCGGGTTAGTGAATCACGATCAGCAACAGATAATCCATCGTTGCCAAGCAAATTGACAAAATGTTTGTATATGGGAGGAATGCTTTTAAGATCCTCCGTCTCGATCATCAAGGCAAATTTTTCAACAATCAAATTTAGTATAATTTTATATTTTCGATATTGCATTTGATTGTCTAACATGTAATTCCATCGATAACGGAATGCTGCCACATAACCATCTGCATCATCGCCAATCCAGTTCAAAGTTAATCTCGGACTGGTAATTTTTGTAGTATCTTCTGGTGGTGGGACATTTGATAATCGCGTTCTCGGAGCAACATTTGGATTTTGCTTACCGCCATCATCCGGATTGCTACAGTTTAAACTTACAATTATATTAATTACAGCTAACAAAAAAGTTAGCATTAATAAAATTATTTTATTCGAAGAGGTTTTCATTCTTAGTACCCTATCGCTGAAAGTTCAATTATTAATAACTGATGAAATATTATAGTACGGTCTAAACGTATAATCAAATGCACCTTTCACTAAAGTACTATCTAGATTTAGTTCAACCGTGATTATAGTTTTATGGTGTTCCTGAACTGAATAATTTCTTGGAATTATTAAAAGAGAATTAAAGCCCTCCGGCTTTATCACATTTATTTTTTGGTACCCACGAAGTGTTACAGCCCTTCCAGGGCTGATTGTCATTTTTATTCCCATATAATCTTCCGGTGGCACGTACGTTTCACCGATTATCATAATGGAATCTCTTGCACGAAAATCGAGCGTATTTATACCAACTGGTTTTGCATCTATTGCGCGCAGATCTTCGTATATCGATGCTCTTGAGCCGTCTTTCTGGACAGCTTCAATCTGAGAGAATTCTATTTCAAAATTATTCAACTCAGTAAATGGGATATTATTTGAAATAGTTTTTAAACGAATTTGAATAATTCCAGGATTTGGACTATCGTATTCGTATTGACAACTGGGTGAAATGAGTACCAAAAGTGCAACTAATACACCAAAAACACCCGCCTTATAAAAACGAGTAAATTGCTTCATAAAGTTATATGATATGACAATTAGGAGGAATCGTTAACGAAATTATTTATGTTCAAAAATACTAAAAAAAAATTGAACAGTCAAGTTAAATTTAATGATTTTGTTTAAAAAAAAGGGAGTTTTTTGTCTTGTTGTAATATATTTTTTAGTCATCTAAAATTTTTGTATCTTTTTCGTAGCAATTCGTATATCTAAGCAAGTAAAAATTACTAATATAAATTTTAGATTTTATGAAATTCATGAGCAATTCTCTGAAAATATTGATGTTCCTGTCAATTATTACATTTAGTTGTAAAAAAAATACCACTCAATCCCTACCACGTGGACCGATCTGGCTTCTGTTTACTAAATCAAATACTGAAACTATTATTGATGACAATATTCATACTATATGTGCTTCAAACGATGGAAAGGTATGGCTTGGGACAGATAGTGGTTCAGTATCTTATTCAAATGGAGTGTGGAGCGTCATCCGAGATTCCTTAACATATTACACTTATGGTCAGGGAGGAAAACAAAAATGTCAAAAAGTTACCTCGATTGCTGAAGGTAGAAATAATACAATTTGGTTTGGACTTGATGGTGGTGGAATTCGTCGTTTCAATCGTTTCAATCCGCAACGGACTTGGCAACGATATTCACCAAGTGAATCTGATCCGATAAATAGAATAGCCAGTGATTATATAACTGGTATTGTTACTGATAAATTCAGAAACGGTGATGTATGGGTATCTACACTCTCCGGAATTAGTCATTATGTTCCCAGCAGTTCAATCGATGGAATCTGGCATCAATATTCCGAATATTCTGATCATTTTACTTCATCGCTTGTTCGTTGCGTAGTGATGAATCCTTCAAATGGTTGGTCTTTTTTTGGAACACACGATGGTTTACCTTATGTCTATGATCAAAATGGATATATCTGGGGAAGATATAATTTAAGCGGTAGTGAAAATTATCCAATCCACTCGTTAGCAGTAGATTATTCAAACACTGTATGGATGGGTAAAACCTTTGGTGTTACTAGTTGGAATCCGGGAACAACAATCCAACATCATTACTCAAGTATAAACACCAATAGTCAATTACCGAACGAACTGGTGAACACAGTGGCGGTAGATTATTTTTACAACATTCGTTGGTTCGGGACAAATAGCGGACTTACAAAAATGCAAGATACTACTTGGACATTGCTTAACCAAACAACAACACCTGAGTTACCAAGCAATAAAATACAAGCATTGTCATACGATACCAAAGGTAACTTGTGGATAGGAACTGATTCAGGAATAGTTGCTTACAATCCAGGTGGTTTTCAATATTAATTTTATATTGTTGTTGATTAGAAAAAAAATATTATAAGCAAACGGGTAGTCAATCTGACGGAATAATATTGGTTTCAGAAAAGCGGACAGTTGATTAGTTATTTTTGATGAGACTGTAAAATAATTTGTGTAAATGACGGTTATAGATCATAGAAATTTAGAAAGTCTGTCGTTAAATATAACTGAAAAATATGAAATAACAATCGACCAATCTTTTAACGCCATAGTCCATTTTTTAGATAAATCTCTGTAAGCCAAAAATAACATTTTTTCAGAGAATCGTCGTTAGGAAAAATCGATTTTGATTTTGTCACTTTTCTAAATTGGCGATGCAATGATTCGACGATGTTAGTCGTGTAAATTAATCTTCGAATCTCTTCAGGATATTTCAAAAAGGTGCTGCGTTCGACCAATTTTGTTTCCATGTTTTTACCGGCAGAGGATACTTTTTACCCCACACAGATTCCAGATTTTCAAGTTCCATGAGGGCAGCTTCTTCGGTAGGCGCTCCATATACTTTTTTCAAATCTTTCATAAATGCTTTCATATCTTTCCATGCTATGTACTTCACCGTAGCGCGAATTAAATGTATCACACATAACTGGATTTCAGTTTTTGGAAATACGGTATTAATCGCTTCAGGAAATCCTTTCAAACCATCAATGCACGAAATTAGTATATCCTCGACACCACGGTTTTTAAGTTCTGTCATGATGTTCAACCAAAAATGAACTCCCTCTGCTTGACCAACCCACAACCCTAATAAGTCCTTTTTACCATTTATATCCACTCCTAAGACGGTATATGCTGCTTTTGTTACTACTTTACCTTCGTCTTGAACTTTATAATGAATAGCGTCAAAGAAGACAATCGGATAAATATTTTCAAGTACCCGGTTTTGCCATTGCTTTGCCAAATCAATAATCTTTTCGGTCATGTTCGATATTAACGTCGCATTCATATCCATTCCGTATATCTCTTGAATATGCGACTGGATATCTCTGGTACTCATGCCCTTGGCATACATAGATATAATTTTGTTTTCAATCGGTCCGAGCGTTCGTTCATATTTTTTTACAACTATAGGATCGAACGAGCCATTTCTATCGCGTGGAACTGCGATATCTATTTCGCCTTGATCATTCTTCAGTGTTTTAGTGTTTTTACCATTACGACTGTTACCGCTGTTTTTACCATTGGTAGAATATTTTTCGTAACCAAGATGTTCAGTAAGCTCAGATTCAAGCATTGTTTCAAGCGATAACGTTATCAGCTTTTTGATGGCTCCGTCTTTTCCCATCAAGTCTTCATAAGTTTTAGCTTTTGTAAGATCGGCTTTTAGTCGCTCGATCATTTCTTCGGTAAGTTGCATTTTATTATTCCTTTTTTGTAAATGGTTTTTAATTTGTGATTTTTCTATCTCTTATACAACTTTAATCTTTTCCCCCAAGTTTCGTTCGGTTACACCTCTCTCAACTTGGGGGTTTTACCATTTACACAGAATTATTTACACTCCCTTGTTGATTTTTTCGGTCGGCTTTAATTGATAACCTGCATTCTTTAATCTTGCTGTGTAATAGTTTGCACTACTTTGATTTCCCATCCGTGAGTATATCTCTACTAACCTCATCTCAGCGTAGATAAAATCTTTATCTAAATTTATAACCTTTAACATTCTTACTTCGGCATCTTTAAATCTATTATTCAGCAAGTAAAGGGAGCCTAAATTATATTGTGCGATTTTATTGGTTGAATCCAACTCTGTGGAACGTTCAAATTCGATCCGAGCAAGCTCATTTTGGGATTTCTGTAAATACAGCAACCCTAAATTATAATGATATTTCGAATTCTTATCGTTTAATTCTATTCCCTTTTGATAACAGCCAATTGCCTTATCGATGTTTTTTCCAACCTCAGAGGTTACCCTTCCCAAGTTAAAATATGCATCAGCAGATTTTGGAGATTTTTTTATAGCTTCGCTCCAATGAGAAATAGGATCTTCAAAAACCGCAGTATAATTAAATGTTATGATTCCATAAATAATTATTATTCCCACTATCAGGTAATTCTAATCTTGCATCCATAGATTATGGAAATCAATAAAACAAAAGATAAAATATACCTCATAGAATCCTCACTTATTTTGTCAATATCATTTTTTTTGTTTCTGTTCTTTTTCCTATCGATAATCTGTAATAATATATGCCATTGGGGTAGGTATTTCCGTCGAATCTCACACGTTTCATCCCAGGTTCTTCAACTTTATTTACAAGAGTAATGATCTTTTCGCCGAGCAGGTTGAATATTTCAATTGCAACTTTTTCTTTTTCAGGAAGCCAATATTCTATTATGGTTGTCGGGTTAAATGGATTTGGGTAATTTTGGTACAAGTTAAATTCTGTAGGGATGTTTTTTTCTGAATAAACCGGTGGTGGTGGTGGTAATTCATTTATTTCTGTTATTTTTATTTTTGAATTAATTTGTGATGCGATTGAATCGCTTAAAAATAATTTACCGGATTCCGGACATTTCACCCAATATGCAGATCCGGGATTGACTGTATCTGCCACAATATATTCTGATCCGTTGAATGAATAAAAATTACTGGTTATCATTCCACCCGGCTCACTCACAATGGAATCAACAGGAACAGGATGCGCGATCGACCCAATCATATTCCATCCTGAATGAATTTGTATGGTATCTGAGTGCACATAAAATCCTTCTATTATGTTTTCCCCTTTCCGACTCATCTTAATCCAGTACCCCTTGCCGTGAGTCAATGAATCACACAAATAATAACCATTATCAAATGTGAAGGCATTAGATTCGGCATCAGGAAAAATATTTTGTTTAAAAGTATTGATAGATTTGAATGGGATAGATACCATACTCCATCCCGAATCATAACTAACGGATATATTTTGTGGTTCTTCGATGATAGTTGTCCATACGCTCAACGCCGAACCGTCCAAACGCATCCAAATAGGGTATATTTTACGATCGTATGCAGCGATATTTATATAATCACCAAAGAATATATTTGAAGTCGGATTGAACGATGTTTCACTAATTCTAAAGTTAGTGAACGATTCTCCCCCATCGGTAGATTTTGCCAAATAAACATCTGTATAATTACCAAGTCTTGCCCTTCGGTCGTAAAATACCACATAAATATAACCGGTTGTTTGGTCGATTGTCATCCACGGAAAAAATTGTTCCCGTATTGTGCCATCATCGTTTACACGTTTTATTTCACTCCAAGTTTCTCCTTGGTCTGTAGATTTAATGAGAAAGATATCTGTATTACCGGCACCATTCCTCTGATCAGACCAAACTATATATATATTTCCCCGATAAGAAGAATTGCTAATATCACATCCGGTAATAGGCATTCCATTACATCTGTATATTCCTTCTATGTTAAAATCCCACCCACCAGGTTGAGTTGTTACAACTACATCTTTCCCCCAAGTAACACCACCATCTGATGATTTATCGAAAATTATTCCTTTTGGACCAGACCAACTCAAATATATCTCACCATTCGGTCCAACGGCAGGAACTGCCCCCTCTACAGTACTATCGCTATCCACACAATTGCCACCATCATCACTCACTCTCACTGCTGAGTTCCAGCTATTGCCTTCATCCGTGCTGAATGAAAAAAGTATTCGCGTACTATCCGATGTAGTGGTGCTGCCGTAACTATCAAATTCAGTCCAAGCTGCATACAATCGGTTCCTGTAAAGTGACTGAGTCATATCTACAGCTAACCATTCTTTGTCTTGATTCTTTGGTGCTTCGAACCAAATACCGGTGCCGCTATTCCAAGATAATCCGCCATTGGTCGATTTTTGGACAACAATTCTGTCGATCCAGTATCCCGGTGCCGGAGGATTAGATAAATGTCCGAAATATAAATTTCCATTCACATCGTAGGTAACGCACGGGTCTCCCCAAACACCTAACGGAGAACTTAACTGGCCTTCCGTCCATGTCAACCCCGCATCATTTGAATAATAATAGAATCGGATATTGGCGCCCGCAGCTAAATTCGATGGGTTCGTTGGGTTGATTGCTATTGAGACTTCTTCTGGAGTAACACTCGATGGATTATTCACACGGATATTTTTGTACTGGCAAAAAACCGTGGTAGTAAGTAATAACAAGGGAAGAATTTTCTTAATCATTTTTTCCACTTGCGAAGTTATTGATAATTTTACTAATACTTATTTAAATTTTCTGAATAATATCCAACAACATTGGCAGTTCAACAGGTTTTTTTAGAAACGCTTCAGCGCCTGTTGCAAATACATCTTCCGGTTTGTAGAATTGAGAATAACCTGTAACAATGATAACGTGAAAGCCTGGATACAAAGATCTGACTTTCTTTGTAAATTCAAGTCCATCCATTTTTGGCATATCGATATCAACCAAAGCTAGATCTATCTTTTTTGATTTGACAATTTCCAATGCCTCTTCACCATCTCCTGCCTGAAAAACATTATACCCAGTCAATCGCAGAATCCTGCCAAGGGCTTCACGAAATTCGTTATTATCATCCACTAACAATATTGTTGAGTGAAGCACCATTTTTTAACGCTCTTTCAAAGGAAGTTTGACAATAAAAATAGTTCCATTTCCTGAATCGCTTTTGACTTCGATCGTGCCGTGATGCATTTCTACTAGTTGTTTAACTATGGACAATCCTAACCCGCTCGAAGGTTCACCTCCGGTCGGTTGCGCACTCAGTCTCTGAAATTTACCAAATATTTTTTTTAAATCGTCTTCCGTAAAACCCACACCTTCATCTTTAAGCTCTATGTTTACAAGATTATCCAGCTTCGATATACTTAACCATATTCCTTTGCCTACCTGAGAATATTTTATTGCATTCGATAAAAGATTATCAATAACAGATCTTATTCTCAATTCATCACCCTCAACGGTACAGCCAGCCTCTTGCTGGAAGATTATTTTCTGATCTTTTTGCTTCGCTGCAATGCTGTTATCCAACACCACAAGCTCTGCTAACTTACCAACATCAACTTGCTTTTTGTCCAACACTAAAATACCTGATTCAAGTATTGCCGAATCTAATATCTCCTCAATCAGATTATGAACTCTTTGGGCAGTACTGAAAATATCAGCAGCATAATCAGAAATTGCAGATTGTTTAGGAGATTCTTCTATTATAATTTTCGAAAGCATTTTAATTGATATGAGCGGACTCTTCAAATCGTGAGCAAGAATACTGAATAAATCGGATTTAATTTTATTTGACTCAACCAGTTTGAGATGTTCAAGCGTAGCTGATTTCTCCGCTGCCTCTGCTTTTTCTTTTTCCTTTTGGAGTTCATTCGACTGAACAATAAAATTATTCTCAAGTTTTTTTCTTATTCTTCTTCTATAAAAATGAAAAAGTATAAGAACAAAAAAAATCAGTATTACAGTAAAGGTAAGATTTTCGTAAGTGTGATCGGAATAACCATTTACGATTTGAATTATGTTTTGAATTATGTTGAGATGAGCTATATTTAGTTTAAAGAACATCTGGCAATACTTTTTATTTCCTATATTTTACGATATAGCTCATCAATAATAATATAATATTTCCCTTATATGAATCAATGAAACTTATACTTTTCTATTATTTCCTTTTTTTCCAAATGCCTTCCCATTTAAGTTCGCTTCCCTTGATAAAAATTAGATCACCGTTCCGGTTTGATTTCGCTCCGGTTGCACCATAGAAATTATATTTTTCTGCAATGGTAGCAGGCATATTTATCCATTCAATTGGCGGGCAGGTAGCTTCATCAAAATCTTCTCTGAGAAAAGTCATCTTCCAACTCAAACTGTCAATTGGTTCCATTTGAAGTGTGACTCTGCCCCAGCGAGTAGGTGAATACGTAAGACCAAAAGCTTTATCAGACTCCAAATCATCTACTCCAATCCCGGTTAAAAGGAATAATCTCTTTTCTTCTTCAAGTATTAATCTGTGTCTTAAATACCTGATGCATTCAGCGCTTGCCCAATTATGCGGCATGTCACCTATGAAATCAAAATCAGGCGCATCTTGTAATGTTTGTTCTTCTCGCCAGGCATACAAAGGTGAGGCGTGATTCAAGAAACCATAAAATACTTTCCGAGCTAAGTTGAAATTTCCTTGGTACAAACATGCCTGAGCAAATATTGCAGCGTTATAGGGCCATAGTGCATTATTTGTCATCCAACCAGTTTCAATCGGAATATCTTCCTTCATCACCGCTTCCATCAATTTCAGATGACCATTAGATATTGGACTATCTTTTTTAAATAAGTAACCGGGGAAAATAGCTTGTGATAAATAAATTTGGGCAGCTTGCGGCCTTGGTTGTTTTCTTTCATCTATTTCTTTCCATTTAGGATCTGAAGACATCAACATTGGAAGATATTTAAATCCTTTTGGATGAGTTTTCAGTTCCGTTTTAGTAGATTCAATGAATGGAAACCATAATTCCCCATAGAATTCTTTGAGATCTAAAGTTTTAGGCATTTTCAGCCTCTCTGCTGTTTCAGAAATCGCCTTTGCCGCAATGATAGTCCATAATGTGTTGGTATATTCTTCTCTGATCCCGCCGATACCGCTATCACCAAACCCTTTCGGCAGGAGTCCATATTTTCCATTTAACGATCCATCATCTTTCGATTTTTTTACTAACTCCCGAAGTGCAATCATTGCCTGGTGTGCATCCGGATAAATTTCGTGGAAATAATCCCAATTCTGAGACAACTCAGCTTGTCGTATCAATGCATAGACTGCGACTGCAGTATCTTTCCAGTGTGCT
Source organism: Ignavibacteriales bacterium (assembly GCA_016218025.1). Lineage (GTDB taxonomy): Bacteria > Bacteroidota > Ignavibacteria > UBA10030 > SZUA-254 > PNNN01. Next base: position 15,318 of record JACRFD010000083.1, on the reverse strand, counting down.
TCACCTGCACCTGCTGTAAAAAATCCTTGAGGATCTTGCCTCGACCAAATAGTTTCTAATCCTTGCTGAGCTTCCTTATCAAACCCCAGATATCGAGCGGCTTCAAGTAGAAAATGTCCATCAACAATCCACAATCCACGATAGCAAGTCGGTCCTACTTGAAATATTGTTTTACCATCTTTAACTTCCCTTGATTCCAATATATTCCGTGTAGATGCAATTCTAAAATTATCAAGCTTATCAGGTAATGTCCACTGAACTTTGCCTTGAGTAAATTTCAATTCAGACCAAAACTTTTTAGTTTCATCTAATAAATCATCCACATCATCAAATCCATCTTCCAACTTTTCAAGCTGCTGAGACTGTTGTGGCAACCTTAGTATAAAACTGTATGGTTTTTCGATTGTTACTTTTTTAGCTTCTAATTGAAGTTTGTAAATCCCTTTTTCAGTTTGTAACTCGGAGGGAAGATTGAAAACAAATAATATGTCCTTATCAATGTCTTGCTTCATTATAGAGTATTCTTTTTGTTTTTCAAAAGAAAACTTATTCTCAGAGGCAAGAATAATTTCTGGTGATATTTCAATCTCAAGTTCAGTTTTTGGGTAGATGGAGATGATTACATTGTCAACTCTCCCCTCGTCAACATTGTTCGATGCAAATGTTATTGTTTCGAAAGTGACATCGCCGCCATCAAGCTTTGTTGTAATAATGGGAATGGCAGGGGTTTCTAATTTTTGTTCAACATACTGTAACGATTGTTTCCCGCGCAAACCAAATGAAATCCTGTTTGGAAATATCTTCTCGTCTTGTCCTCTGCCCAGATGTCCGATTCGGAGATCGCCCATTTTCCCCACTAAATTTTTATGCGGATCATCGGGGAAACAGAACGTCGATTGCCAGTCTTTCGGTGCATATCGAAAATCGATAATATTATTCTCTGCTGTCTGGATAACCTTTCGTTGTAACCCTTCTTTTTGGAACTCATCCGATATACTTGGGAAAGCATCCAAGATATTTTTTCCAAATGTAATCGCACCCATCGTGGCAGTAATTTTCGTAAGAAATTTTCGGCGACTATTTTTCATTTATTTCCTTATTATATTTTTTTTCAGACTGATATAGAGATAAAAAAGCATCCATGAATTCAGATCATCCACCATCCGATGAATCTTCTTTTCCTTCTTGCATCTCCTGCAATTGTTTCATCATTTTTTCCATTTCGATATTTGAGCCCGGATCATCTTTATTTGGCTCGCTCATCATTTCCTGTAAATTGAAGTTCATGGGTACTTTAGTATAGCCGGATGGCACATCAAAAGTTTTTTGGGGTATGCTCTTCGCTTCAATTTTTGTAACTTCCTGAGTTTGCGTAATGTTTCCGTTCTCTTTTGAAACAATCTTCAACGGGAATAATTTTAGTGCTTCTAATTCAGCCTCCCACCCAAGCTCTGCCTTTGCATTTTCGCTCATGCAGCCGAACGACTTCATCAGATCACCGTAAAAATTGCCCAACTTGCCTGTACCCCAGATATGAGTTACTTCTTTCCCTTCATCAATAATCACTTCTTCGCATACGTATCCTAGAATCTTCTCGCTCTTTCCGGTCTTGGTAACCTTTGGTTTCGGACTTTTTTTATTTTCGTTCTTTCCAGTCTCAGGTTTGTTAAATTCTTTGGTCGGCATTTCAAGATAATTTTTCTCGGCATCGTTCAGAATCCATAGGACCTTTTTATCCCCGCGAAAAATGAATTTACCCTGCATCGCATCGGCTCCGGTCGATTTGATCTGAGAAGCAATCAGATCTTTCTTAACAAACATCGAATATTCCATTACCTGCGGCTTACCTTCTTCAATCATTGTTACTTTCATATCTATCGCTCCTTCGAATTGAGCAACAGATATCTGCGTCATCCCCGTCAACATAAGGACTGAAAAAATAATCAATTTATAAATTCGCTGAAACATAAAAGTGCCTCAATTATTTTGCATTAATCTCTGAATTAAAATTCGCGGCTTTATGACTGCCATCGCAAAACGGTTTGTTCTTGCTGTGTCCGCATCTGCAAAGCCAGATAGTTTGTTTTCCTGTTAAATCGAATTTCTTTCCCTTCAAATCGAAAACCTCGAACTCGCCTTCCACCTGTATGCTTCCATGATCTTTAACTGTGATTTTTGTTGCCATAACTGACTCCTTTAAAACAATTTAGAATAAGATTGTTGATAATTCGATAATACAAAACTCTTACTGGAAAATCAACTTAATCCGATGTTGGAAATGTGAATAACTCGATTGCCTGTTTTTCCATTGCTAACGCGATAAGCGCCGGTATATCTAAATTCGCTTCTGCTGCTTCTATCTCGTGAAAATTTGACCATGTTTCCGGTTTCCTAGGTGCTAAGAACGAGCAACAATCATCATATGGCTCCTTGGAAATATCATACGTGCCGATTTTTCTTGCAATAACCATCGTCTCTTCTTTATCATTCCCGGAAATTGGACGAAGGATCGGCAGCGTTGCGGCGTTATCAATATTTCTGATATTCCTGAGTGTTTGTGAAGCAACCTGACCAACAGCTTCACCTGTAACTAATGCTTCCGCTTTTTCTTTTATTGCAATTGCTTCGGCAATACGCACCATCAACCGGCGGTAAAGTATAACGCGCAAAGGCATTGGAGTTTTGAGCACAATTTCATTTTGCACATCGGCAAATGGTACCAGGTAGAGTTTCGATTTGAATTGATATTTCGTCAACGACTCAACAATCTGTTTTACCTGATCGATTGAGTTCTGACTTGTATAAGGCATACTGTGAAAGTGCACGAACACTATTGTCGCGCCGCGCTTCATCATCGTCCACGATGCCACTGGCGAATCAAAACCTGCCGAGATAAGCGATACAACTTTTCCGCTTATGCTTGAGGGCAATCCGCCCGCACCCTGGACTTTAGAACGGTAAACGTACGCAACTTTATCAGCAATCTCGATAAATATAGTTTCATCCGGCTGGGTTAGGTTAGCACGTACATTGAATTTTTCACAGATTGCCGCGCCAACTTTTGCATTCATTTCCATGGACCCGATTGGGAAATTCTTATCTGCCCGCCGCGTGGTTACTCTGATAGTTTTAAATTTTTCATTTGCCAACAATTCAAGTGAGGCATTTGTTATGGTATCACTATCCTGCTCAACTTTTACTCCGATGCAAATGTTCGATAGACCGAAAACGTATTTCAATCTCTCAATAATCAGTTCGCTCTTAGATTCATTTTGAAGTTGAATTACAAATCTGCCGTAACCGCCTGTGATAGCAGTATGCGGAATCAACTCACCAAGTACGGTGCGAACATTTTTCAGCAATTGCTGTTCAAACCACTTGCGGTTGTTACCTTTGAGTACTATTTCGTGATGATGAATTATTATTACCGGTTGCATGAAATAAAGATAGCTAATTTTTTGGAATGAAAAAAGGGCAGATATGTTTTCTGCCCTTTTTATAAAACATAGAAAACCTCCAGTATCTGCTTGACCCATTTTTTAAAGAAACTGGAGACTTAAAAAGTTTGATTTGTTTTTAACGAGTTTTTTCTTAATATCATTTAGGAAGCTTTATGCCACGACTTAGTGAATTTTTCGGTATAATTATCAGCATGTATTACAATGACCATGCACCTCCGCACTTTCATGCGCTATATTCGGGCTACGAAGCGACAATGCTTATCGATACCTTAGAAATATATGAAGGAGAATTACCACACCGTGCATTAGCAATGGTGCTGGAATGGGCAGTTAATCATCGGTCTGAGTTACTCCGGAATTGGGAGCGAGCGAGACAGGGTAAACAATTAAAAAGAATTCAACCTTTAGAATAATTAGAGGTAGTTATGATTAGAATACAATCTGTAAAATATTTAGAAGATTTCAAGGTTGAACTTTTGTTAACCAATGGCAAACGAAAAACAGTTGATCTCGAGCCGTACCTTTATGGCCCAATTTTCGACCCGATTCGATCCAGCAGAACTTTATTTAAAACTATCCACGTTGATAAAGAATTGGGTACGGTTGTCTGGAACAATGGTGCGGATATTGATCCTGACGTTCTCATACATGACAGAAAATCTATTCGGTTCGATAAGAAATCTCTCCAGCTTCAGGTAAGTGAATCCAATCGAAAATACAAATCGAAAAAAATTAAATGAATCTTACCTATATCATCCTATCGAAATACTTACTAAATCTTGTTCGTATTTATTCGAATTTTGAATATCGAACAGTCGAATTCATAATTCAATCCGGTGATTTTCGAATAAACCAATAATGAATTTTGAGGTAAACTGTCAACAAAGTAAACCTCCGGTATCTTCAACGCGACTCAAAGATAGATACCGGAGGTTCTACAAGAAAGAAGAAATTTATGATTTCAAACCTAATATAGAACCGTTTTGCTCTTCTCCAGGTTGCGGATTATCATCTTTTTCTGCAACGCCTAATCCAATCCTGTAAAGCAGCGGTATGCTGAACTCCATGCTTGAATCTACACTTCTTCCATTGGGAGTCAAAAGACCAGTGTCGTGAACGGAACGTATTCCTTCATCTCCGTTCGGTTCAAGTTTTTCAAATAATTTATTGAGCTCTTCACGTGTGAAGCGGACTTTTGGACTTCCCCTGAAAACATCAAAGTGTTTTGCCAAATGCGGAAATTCTGAATACAGGTAAGTATCGCAACGGTAAATCGATAGATGCGCGAAAGCTTCTTTCATCGCGCGCGCGCCGATCAGTCTTGTGGAAGAATGCTCTCCCTCTTTTCTGTTAATCTCTAATTGTTTTTCAACAGCGAGATTTCCAAGATGAATCTGCTCACGTGGATAGACATTTCCCATACCGTCTGTCAAATGCTTCAACATCCACGAATGAACAAACGGAAACTGCCCAACTTCCGCATCACTCTCATCCATTGTCGATTCGAAGATAACATAAAACAAACCAAGAACATCTTCATCGGTGCCGTTGATTACATCGGCAACTGTTATTTCCATTTCTGTCTGCTCTTCACAATAAGCACGAACAGTAGGATCGGCAACAGCGCGCGACACTAAGAGTTTCAATAAAAGCGAATCGCTCCACTTCATCTCACTTGTATAACTTATCAGATGGGATTTGTTTACTATTCTTAATTGACGATAAATATCGGACCGCAGGAATATTTTAAAATAGATATTCTTAAACCGGTTACTCTGCTCAATTAATAACTGAACTAATCCTGTAATGGATGATTTCAGTTTTTCAAAATCATCTATGAAAAGAAGATCAAGTTTATCCAGCATCAGCCATGCAGTGCAGTTTATTTCTTGCAGTATAATATCGACTTTATCTAAAACGGCAGTAACACTCATTCCGGTTCGGTGTTTAAAATCTTCGGCAAGAATCAGTTGAGGCGGTTCACTGGACGAATTCTCCTTCATCGAAGGTTTTACAAGTTGCATTACCCTTTGCTTCAATTTTGAAACGGCTCCCCGTTCCTGTCCCAAACTTAAATCTTCCACAACCTGTTGAAGCGTTTTATAAGCATCTTTTAATTTCTGGTTTTTACTCTTTGCAACTATATCTTTGATCTTCGGTTCTTCTGCAATGGTTGTAACGGTTTTCAAACCGATAATCATCAACCAAAAATACCTAAACTCATCTATTGAATCAGATTTCATTTCACGGAATTCACTGCCGTACACATACTCTTCATTGTACAATCCGTAAACCGGAATCGGGAACACGTCTTCAAAGTTTCTAGGAAATAAAGGTCTTAAGCGCTCTTTGTCGGTACATAAAAGACGGAAGGCGGCGCTTTTACCCGATCCCTTACTTCCGAGAACAAGTGAATGATGCGCCCTGAGAGTATGCCTGAGCATATCTGTTCCGATGAAGCAATTTTCAAACCGCGTATCTGATTCTGCGTCAACTCGTCCGAAATTCAGCGAGTGAAGAATTTGATGCGGTTCAAGTTGTTTATTTTTTTCCTTTTCCACGTCCTTAATATAAAATTTTATTCTTAATTTTCATATCTTCAATTATTTCCCTTGCGGGGTTATCACCACATCTATCCGACGATTCTTTGCGCGCCCTTCAGGCGTATCGTTGCTTGCTATCGGCTTGCTTTCTCCATAGCCATGTGCCATAATCGGCGGATCAACACTCATATTCGCCATTAAATACTCGGCAATGGCTGTCGCCCTTTTTTCTGACAACAACTGGTTCGCATCATCGCTCCCCTGAGAATCTGTATGCCCTTCTATTACAACACGACTATTCGGGAATTTTCTTATTGCCTGCTGTAACTTGGCAAGCAACGGATAAAATTCGGTTTCAATCGAACTTTTACCAACACCAAACGTTAAACCATATAATCTGATTATTATATTCTCGCCTTCACGAACGACGCTACCTTCCGATTCAGTAAACATTTGCAGCACGTTGTTCACTGTTTCTTCCTGTTCGTGCTTCATAGCTAACTTACGCTGAAGTTCTTTCCCCTCTTCCTGCAATTTCTTTTCAGCATCGCTCAATGTTCCTAGCCTTTGTACCATGAGATCGTTTTGTTTTTTCAGATTTTCAATTTCGGCTTCTTTTTGTTTGACCGCGTCATCTGAAAGCCGCAATGCATCTACCATGGTAAGCGATTTAGCCTCACGCTCCTTTATCGCCTTTTGAATATCTGTTACAGCACCTGCATATCCGTTATCAAAATGTACATTAACTCCCAACGAAATGGCGATCTTTTTAATTTCATTTTCGGATAACAGAATCAAATCTTCATAAGTTTTCTCATCAATCTTATATTGCTCAATTGTCCTGTGAAGATAAATAGCATGTGCAGCTTCAATCTTTGCTTCCTGAGCAAGCTGACGTGCCTCGTCGGTATCGTAGCGATTGTTTTTTAACATTCCTTCTACCTGGCGGGCGACACGCCACGCATTCTGCAATGTCTTCTGTGCGTTTTTCTTAGCATCCATCTCATCTGCTTTCAAAAGAAGATCACGTGCAGGTGAAAGGTAGTTCGCTTTGATTGCTTCTAACTCTGCAACCCTGTAATTTTCTTCTGCTTTTTTACCTTCATCTTTTGCGTCGGCGAGACTGCCATTTTCCAATTCATCACCCGCGGACTGAAAATATTTTTCGGCTTGGTTCCATAATTCGGCTGCATGTTTTCTTGCACCGGCACTATCTGCATCGGCTCTTGCAGAAAGTGTAGAACTAAAAGTTGCCTCTCCGACTTTGCATAAATCAAGAGCTTTAGAAAAATATGCTTCCCCATTTCTTATACTTTCACGAATATCTTCTAAACTTTTTCCGCGTTTATAATAATCATTTGCCTCAGAATAATATTTCATCCCTTTAGCGAAACTTTCAGGAGCGAACAGTTCGCCATTCAATGCACGTGCCTGACTCAGCAACTGCTCTACATTTGAAAACAATTGAGAGCGCAAAACTTCCTGACTATCAGCAACACTAATGATGATAAAAGCGAATAAAAGCAAAGTTCTTAAGATTTTCATAAAGTTCTCCATTTACATTATAAATAATTGCATTGTGAATATAGTTCAATTCATTGAAATGGTCAAGAGTCTATTTATAAGCACGTGACAAAACGCTTATTGGATGCAATACTTCCATCTTTAAGCCATTTTTAGCAATTCCGTATTGCAATTGAATATGGCATCCGGGATTTGCTGTGGTAACAATATCTGCATGAGTTGATTTGATATTCTCCATCTTACGATCAAGAATTTTCATGGAATCATCGTACCGAACTATATTATAAATTCCGGCGCTTCCACAACACCATGTAGATTCAGGCAATTCAACAAATGTAATACCCGGAATATTTTGCAATAACTCACGCGGCTGCCGGCTTATCTTTTGAGTGTGAACAAGATGACATGCTTCATGATAAGTCACAGATATGTTTAAAGTATCGGGAGATTTTTTGAGTCCAACCTCCGATAGAAACTCTGTGATCTCACGAACTTTGCTGGATAAAGCGATAGCTCTATTTTTATATTCTGGTTCATCTTCAAATATTTTTCCATATTCCTTCATGAACGCGCTGCAACCTGCTGAATCAATTACGAGCGTATCAAACTCATGCTTCTCAAAGATTTCAATATTTTTCTTTGCAAGCTTCTTTGCTTTTTCTAATTCACCATTATGGGCATGCAACGAACCACAACAGACCTGATTTTTAGGAATTACAACATCATATCCGTTTAATGTCAGCACACGAATAGAATCCCGATGAGTTTCACCGAATGCAATGTTCATTATACATCCGGACAGAAAAGCAACTCTTCCGCGTGATTTGTTAGTGGTTGCAGGAATAATTTCTTCTATGGATTCACTGAAACACATTTCATTCGGAGAAGGTAATAATTGTATCTTTTCGGAAAGAGCATTTGAAAATAATTTCAGAATTCCAGATTCCTCTATTGCATTTCTTAATCCGCTTCTTTCGTAAAATCTCAAAAACTTTCCGAATAGTTTTGTTCTTTCGTTTGAAATCAGAATTCCATTTAAAAATAGTTTTTTAATCAACCTTATTCCGAGAGGATCTTTTTTTGAATCGTGTATTAAATTTCTGGCATCTTCTACTAACTCACCATAACGTACACCAGCCGGACATGCAGTTTCGCATGCCTGACAATCCAGACAAAAATACAATTCATCTACAACCGTTTTTGATAAGGGAATCTTTCCGCTCTGCACATAATGCATTTGCTGGATTCTACCTCTGGGTGAAGATTCCTCTCTCAGATTAATATTATAAGTTGGACACGTCGGCAGACAAAGTCCGCAGTGAAGACATTTGTTGAAGATTTCTTCAAGATGGGATTTAAGAAGGGGATTCATTTTAAGAAAGAGTTGCGTCTAAGATTTTGATTTCTATATGATAAAATAAAATCATAATTGTTTGGCTATCCATTTTATAATATCATTCAATCCCTCTTCGTCTATTTGATGATCCATCTCATACTCACGATATATGAGATCAACTCCATGGGATAACAACAAATCTTTTGCCCTTCTTGCATATGAAATAGGTATGATTGAATCATGAATACCATGTCCAATAAAAAATGCTTTGCCTTTTATATCTTCCCATTTATATTCTAATTCCAATTGCTCAGGTAATATTCCACTGTTGGCAACAACTGCTTTAACTAATTGAGGTTGAGTTAGTGCAACCGAAAGGGACATCATTGTTCCCATGCTAAATCCGAATAGAATTATTTTGCCCGGATCAATCGGATAACCTGAACACACATCTTTGATGAATTGTAATAATTTATCATAACTTTCCTCAAACATTTTAATATCCGGTGAGCCAATATCCTGAATATCAAACCATGTATATCCTCCTGTATTCATAAAATCGAACGGAGCTCTTACACTTACGATGAATAAACTTTCATCAAAATATTCGGCTAATCCCAGCAAATCATTTTCATCAGCACCGCGTCCATGGAGCAATATTATCGCCGGTGATAATTTATTTAACTTTTTTCTTGGAGGTACAATTTTATGATAAAGAGTGGAAGTTATCAGATCCATTTGATTTTCATGTTGTTAATTTGAGATATGGGATATGGGATTTGAGATATTGGATTACTTATTTAAAATTTAAGTTGATTAATTTATTTATCAAAAAATACTACCTTCAATTCTTCGTTTCAGTTTTTCATAAAGATCATTTTCGTTTTCCCATTCAATCCGTGAATATTGTCCAACATCGAAGTGAACTTTTGTCCCTTTCTCACACAACCATATAACAGGTATACCGAGTGAGAGAGCATATCCAGCCTCAAAATAAACACCACCTCTGTTCCCGGTTAAATCTGCAATAACGAAACGACTCCTACGGATCTCAACTAATATTTTCTGGTCGATTGGATCGTTATGTTCTAATAAATCAATCTTCAACGGATTGTATTTTGGCGATGTTTCGGCACCATCAACTGCTTTTTTGATACCATTTTTATAGACTTTATTCATTTTATCAACTTGATCAGGTTGCCCAAACCACATTGCTACAAATGCTTGGTTAATTTTGGATGGATTACGCTGGAGTTCCTCATACCTTTTCCAACCAGCTGATGTTAAATATTTTCCTTCAGCATGATTATCGATAAGCTTTTGTTCCAGAAGATATTGTTGATGAAATTTAAAATCGTTCAGATTTTTTGCATATGAAAGTGGATAATCAATTTCGGGTTTAATACTAACCAGATTATTCCCATGTTTCTCATATTGGTATCCGAGGTAAGTTATCAGTTTATCAAGTTTTGCTGATAACGTCTTTGGTGAATTGATGTTTGAAAATATTTCTTCGAGATTATTAGTATTAAATTCTATCGGTTCCAATCCTAAATATTTTCTCTCACGTAGGTATCCCGAAAGAATGAATTGCCGGCCATTTAGTTCTGAGTGGATTGATGTTCGAGCACGATGACTAATCCTATAATCCCCACAAACATAACACGATATCGCATACATCTCCTTATCGCCAATTCTTTTATCCTGCGATACTTCCAATGAACAGAAAATACAATGTGACATCAATAAACTCCTCACATTTTATGTTATTTTTTTTAATTTTAAATTTTGCCTTGATCAGATCCATGCTACATCCTCAAACTTCTTGATCTGATCCCGATCCGTTGGCAAAGTTCCTTCGCACTTCGGTTTCAGGTCAAAGATTTTCCCGGGATTCAGAATATTATTCGGATCCATCATCTGCTTAATAGATTTCATCATTGTCATTGACGGAGAACCCACCATCTTTTCTAAAAGACGTTTCTTGTATAAACCAACGCCATGTTCGCCTGTTATCGTTCCGCCTAATTCTATTGCCACTTCTTCAACTTCGATGATAGATTTTTCTGCCTGAGCAAATGCCTTTTTATCTCTTTTATCCGTCATGTAATTAGGATGAAGATTACCGTCCCCTGCATGTCCGAATGTACCGATGCGGACACCGTTTCGTTTTCCAACTTCATTAATTTTTGCCACTAACTCCGCAACAAGAGAACGAGGTACGGCAACATCTTCCGACATCGTGTTCGGTGTAGCACGAGCTAATGATGCAAAAGCAGCTCTGCGTGCAGCTTTCAATTTATTCGACTCGTTCTCGCCTTCAGCAGATTTTATGTTGAATGCATGATTTCTTCGGCAAATTTCAGAAATTAATTTAGCATCTTCATCAACGGCAGATTTTCTTCCGTCAATTTCTATCAACAATATTGCTGCAGTCTCAACCGGTAATCCTATGTGGGCATAATCTTCAACGCATCTAATTGTTGTATTATCCAAAAATTCCAGCATTGATGGTGTAATTTTTTCTGCAATTATTGAGGTAACAGTTTTGGCAGCATCATCAATAGTCGGATACAAAGCCATAAAAGTTTTTGAAGTTTCGGGCTTAGGAACAAGTTTTAATAAAATCTTTGTAAATATTCCGAGTGTTCCTTCAGATCCGATTAAAATATCTTTTAAATTATATCCTGCAACATCTTTCACAGACTTCCCGCCAGTGTGCAAGATTTCACCGTTTGGCATTACAACTTCCAATCCGAGAACATAATTTTTCGTGACACCATATTTTAAACCGCGTAACCCGCCTGCGTTCTCGGCTACATTCCCACCAAGCGTTGAAATACTTGAGCTTCCCGGATCCGGCGGATAGAGAAAACCAAGTTTTTCAACTGCCGATTGAAGATTAGCTGTTATAACTCCCGGTTCAACCCACGCGCACAAATTTTCTTCATCGATTTCGAGAATTCGATTCCAGTGATTTGTGAGTAATACTATCGAGTTTTCCATTGGAACGGTGCCGCCGCTCAAACCTGTTCCCGATCCGCGTGGAATTATTGATAGTTTTTCATCTGAAGCGATTGTAATAATTTTAGAAATTTGTTCAGCAGTTCCCGGACGTACTACCAACTCCGGCAATTTCGGCTGCATTGGTGAGGAATCGTATGAATATACTGTACGCGATTCTATACTATCGAGTACATTAGCAGTTCCGATTAGATCTCGGAATGTTTTTATAACCGAAGTTTTAATCATAATTTTGTAAAGAAACTTAATGAATTAGAATGATAGAATCAAGATTTATCACAGATAAAATGGGTATGCAGTCAAATCCCGATCTTCGAATCGGTTAAGCGGATATTTATTTTAGGTTAAGCTTTTATAACTAGTAAAGTAATATCATCGGATTGAGAAGTATCGACAGCATGTTTTTTTATAGAATCGACTATAGAGTTCATAATTTCGTTTGCAGAATTTTTTCTGTTCTGAATTATTAACGATCTTAATTTTTCGTCGCTGAACTCAATATTATCACAATTCATCGACTCGCTCACACCGTCGGTAAATAAAACAAGAGCATCATCTTTATGTAAAGAAATTATCCCTTCAACATATGGAGAAACATCTTTCATTATACCTAGTATAATTCCTCCCTTTTCCAATAATTCCATGCTTCCATCGGAATGAACTAACACCGGAGGGTTATGTCCGGCATTAACATAATTCAATTTCATAGATTCTGTATCAATTATTCCCCAGAAAAAAGTAATGAATCTGCCGCTTGTTGTATTATCACAGATTAAATCGTTTACCCGCTTAGTTAATTCTGACAATGATAATCCAAGCGGAACAAGAGCCCGGATGGTTGCCTGCAAACTCGCCATTAGCAAAGAAGCGGGCGTACCTTTACCGGAAACATCTCCAATTGCAATTACGAAATGATGTGAACTTAATTGTATCACGTCATAATAATCACCGCCAACCTGCTTTGAAGAGATATTCACGGCTGATATATCCATCGAAGGAATTTTTGGTAACGTAGAAGGAAGCAAACCTTTTTGTATTTCACGTGCAATTAGAAGTTCATCTTCCATCCGTTGTTTTTCAATGGCATCATTGAATAAACGAATATTATCTAATGATATCATTGCGAGATTACCAAGTGATGAAAGAAATTCCAGATCCTTTTCGGTATAATTATCTTTATTTAATTTTTCACCGAGTGCCAGTAATCCTCTCGTCTGCTGCTGAAGTTGAAGCGGAATTACGACTTCGATCCCAATCTCTTCCATCCATAACCGCCACGGTTTTTCATTTTTATTGTTTAAATCAGATACAAGTTTCGGCTTGGTAAGATATGGAATATACCGGCAGACATCTTCCCTATTCCTTCTATCCAATTTCTCTGCAACAACACGCATATCACCGTCTTCTTCAAGGCATAGAAAATATCTATTCACTCCAATCTGCCCCATAACCGAGAAGATAAGAAGTTTTATCAAACGTTCTCTTTGCATCACAGTGTTAAATTCTTTACCGACTTCAAAAAGCGTATTCAATTCCTGTATTTTTCTATCAAGCTGCCGGTTTACTGTTCCAAGTTCCTGAATAAACAATCCTTTCTCGATCGAAACAGCGGCAATGTTGAAAATAGATTTTATATACAACGTCTCTTTTTCCGAAAACTTTTTATCATGTTTTAACGGAGCGAATCCTACAACACCCACAATCCGGTTTCTTGTAGATAATGGAATTAATACCGTAACTCCAAGCTCTTGAAAATATTTCAACCATGGAAAACGCGACTTCTTTTCTGCTTTAATAAAGATAATACGATTTGGTATTTTCCCTAGTTTCCATTCTAAGTTTATTAGTTCTGTTGATAAACCTTTGACATTTTCAATCATGAATACATTCGTTCGCCGTTCAAGCAAAACGATTCCTTTAAGGGATAAAAATTTCCCCATTAATGTAAGAAGGAAATGATTGAATATAAATTTTAAATCGAGCGAAGCATTTACAACCGTGCTGAATTCGAACAATGAGGTTAATTCAAAAGCATTTTCTGCTTTAGAGGATGGTGGGTTTATTTTTTTTGAAATACCTGACATCAAGAGCCGGTGGCAGAGAGATTTTTTAAAAGATGAACTTCACATTTTTGATCTTGAGTAATTTTATACTCAACTTTATCCATCAATAATCTCATTAAATGAATTCCTAGTCCTCCTCTTCTTGGATGAATTAGATAATCTTTCATGTCCGGTGCTTTAAGCAGTTTAGGATCTAACAACTTCCCCTGATGGACTATGACTACTTCAAATTGTTCTTTATTGGTTATTACTTTTATTTCTAATTGTTTGTTTGCGGCATACTCGTAAGCATGTTTAATAATATTAGTGCATGCTTCATCTACAGCCAGAGATATTTTGCTCACCGTTTCATCATCAAAACCGAACTCTTTCGCGGCATCCGAAACAAAATCTCTCACGTTGCTGAGTTTTTCTGTCCTGCTCAATATATTCAAACTTATGGTTTTCATTTGCTTCTAATCTTACCTTCTGCGGGCTATTATATTTCCACTTTATTTTTTATCACAGAATTTTTTAATTGCATCAGCTTCATCCGATGTAATATCATAGAGCAGCGGAAAACCTAAGAGGTCAAATACATTATAAACTTTGGGAGACATATTCGAAAGTTTTATGTCGCCTCTGTTTTTCCTGACATCTTCAATATATGCCATGAATACACCTAATCCGGCACTGCTTATATAATTCAAATCGCTGCAATTGACAACAATATTATAATTTTTCTTCTCCAGTAAGCTCTGGAAAACCACCTCCAGTTCAGGTGCCGTGTGAGCATCAAGATATCCTTTTAAATCAACAATATGGATATTTTGATTTTCTCTTATTCCAACTTTGAAATTACTCATAATTATATCTCCATAAAAATATTACTTTTTCCATTTAAGAACCACAATAGTCAAATCATCTTCCGGCGGTTCATGATTCATATGCGAATCGACTGCCATAATTAATGCATCACGAATTTGCATCGCCGATTTATGTGCGACACCGGTTACTACATCCTGAAGACGTTCATAACCAAATTCAGCCACGCCATCGGGGCGCGCTTCAGTTACACCGTCGGTATAAAACACGGCTACATCGCCATTTTCTAACTGCAAATTTGTTTGTGTCATTGTTTTTTCAAAAATAGCAACATTTCCCATTCCAAGTCCTAAGCCTGTTGGTTTAATATAACCAGCTTTACTATCCGAGACATGGAGTATCGGGCAATGACCTGCGCGCGCTATTTTCATCAAACCCGTATTTACATTTACAACCGAGTATACAACGCTTATGAAAGACCTTTTGTCGATTGTTTCTATCAAAGCCCGTTGCGCTTCAATCAGAAACTCGCGAGGCTCACGATAAATTTTACTGAGTGCCTG
>JACRFD010000084.1 GCA_016218025.1 Ignavibacteriales bacterium | reverse complement strand
TCCAAATTCTCTGATCTATCACTCTCACTTGAAAGAAAAAACAATGTTATCTTCTCCAAGAAAAAAGCCCTTGCTTAATACCTTTTCCTCTTTGTATCTTTCTCTTCTCTTCGGTTACATTTTATTATGAGGCAACTGGACGCAGTGTTGTGTCGCCGAAAAATTGGAATGAAGAACCTATATCAAATGGTCCGGCAGTTCCATCATTCCAAGGATTTGAGAGTGGATTAGTGGATGGCGGAACAAAAAATGAGGTGTATGTTATGATTGATCCTGAATTAGCGATACTTTTATTAATGCAACTATAATTTGTATCAATCCAATAATATTTATTTTTTAATGTCACAATTTTAAAATTGATTTGAGGTCCAATGCTTTCAAGTCCTGCACTGTCTCTTGCAACTACCTGATATTGCACAGCTGTACCTTGTTCCTGTCTTGGGATCTCGGCAATCCATCTGTCACCTATACCTGTTGGCGACATCAAAATATCTTGTTGTGGTAAATATTCCAGATCGGTCATTTTCCACCATCGGATGAAAGCGGATGCTACTCCTGCAACTGCAGGTGTATCGTAATTACAATCGTAAATATCGTACTCAATAGATATTGGATTCGTAGAGAAGGTATTTCTGGCATCTCCACCAACAACCTGTTTTATAATTGGTGGTGTATTGCTTGATGTCTGCACATGAATCCAAATCCCAGGTTGATAATTCGATCTGGCATACCAGCCGGGAGGAGGGTTAGAAATTGTATCACAATTTGGCCAACCGGGTATGGGATTATTGTAAAAGATCCAGGTTGAAGCGGGTGTTGAATCAGACTTTGTTTCATCTTCATAAAAATAAAATTGTGTGAAAGACGATTCAGAGGGTACTCCCAAAGGTTGTATATCAATAAATATTACATCACCTTTTTTGACATCAGGTGCAAAGCCAGTTCCCTCTAAATCCAATTTGTTTATTCCCGGTTTGACTCTAACAGGAGGAACGTAACCCATATCGAAGATGGACAATCGGTGCGGCGAAAAAGAATTTTCTTCAATAGGCACTGTGGAGTGCCATGATGTATCGTCTTCTGGATAAAGCGATGCTTTCCATGGAACCGCCTTGTTTAAATGCTGGCTAAAATAATATCCCCACGGAGTACAGGCGGGTGGATACGGTGGAAGCCCGGGACCACTGTGAGGTCCAATATTTGAGTTGTACAAGCGAATGCTAACAAGCGAATCGGCACCAATATTTTGTCCTACGTGAAAATAAACTGTATCAATGGAACCATCAGCAGGTACAACAATCCATGTTCCTATTACATCCCCTTGCTTAACTCCCCAATATCCTGATACATTAGGTAAAGGATCATAAAATCCAAATACAGGTTTTGTGCAATCACCGTTTATGAATTTTACAATATTATTTTCTCGCTTCGGAATAACATTGTTTTTTTTAAGCAATAATCTCTGAGAATCGGACAGAGGAATAACTTCCTGAGCTAAAACGGATGAAGTGCACAAAAGCAAAATAAGCATTATTGATTTCATACTGTCTCCGGGTTATTATATTTTATCAACTACTCACAAATTCTATGTGATTACTTTAGAAGTATCATCTTTTTTGTATCTGTAAATTTACCTGCACTCATCTTATAAAAATATATCCCGCTAGGTACTTTAGAAGCATCCCAGCTTACCGACTTGAATCCTGCATCTTGCATCTCATCAACAAGTGTTGCTGCTTCACGTCCGAGTACGTCGTAGATAACCAATTTTACATGACTCTTGCTAGATATCTGATATCTAATCTCAGTTACCGGGTTGAAAGGATTGGGGTAGTTTTGTTCAAGTGCGAATGAAGAAGGTAATTCAACTGATTTATCCTTGACTCCTACAATTGTTGATGGAGAAAAATTAAAAACAGTTTGGCGACGCGGTTTGTACTGAATTGGTAAACCATATCGGCAAACATGGAACCATGAGAGAGAATCTTTTTGGAAACCGACTAAAATTGGTCGGTTTGTTCCACTTGAATCAACAGCTCTATAAACAAATGATATCGACGAATCGCTTTTATCAAGTATTAATCGAAATTGTAAAGGATTAAATGGGTAATAAACAGATTCCTGAATATTCCATTCGATTGTGAATCTATCTGGTTCTGTTAAGTATTTCACAGTAGAAAATGGAAATGGGATCCAGTTTAGTAGTGTGTAATCACCATAATATGGTGCGATGAAGTTCTTAGGCAAAGCAGTTGACCCTATCTGAGGTACAGGGATATACCAATTCTGAAATAATGAGTTATAATTTATATGTTGGGTATCTGTTGGCGATGCTGTGAGAGATATGGCACCATCAACGCCAATCCAAGCGTATTGTAATTCTTCACCGAAGAATGTAAATGGAAAACCTATATCAATTGGTCCACTCGTTCCATCATCCAACGGATCATAATAAGGAGTTGTGTTTGGTGGACGTTGAAAGAATTTTGTTAATCGTACAAATGTAGAATCTGCTTCTATCCAATCATAGAGTGCTGTGGTATCAAGACAGTAAGCATTTTGCCGCAACCCGACTACAACAAAACGATAAGTATTTGAAATCCCAATAGTACTGTCGGGTCCAAAATACTTATAATACCATTGTACAATTGTACCGGATGGAAATGGCGGAATTATTACTTGAAGAATAGTATCGCTATTTATAGTTGCCTTTAATGAATCGAATGGTTGATGGTCTACCTGATAATAAACCCAATAGCTTCCTATTTTGTTGGAATCATCAAGTGAACAAAGTTTAAGAAAATTAATTTGGAGTGGTTCACTATCGGTTACACCACCTTTCCAAGAGTAATCAGGGATTACAGGTATTATATTTGTTCTAACTCTCATCGAATACCACCAATTATATGCAGATGAGTATAGTGTATCATCCGTAAAAGGACCACGTGCAACCCAACCTTTCTTTACTTCCGTGACTGGAGTTCCTGCACAATTAGAAGCACCGCTATCATGCTCAAAGAACTTCCAGAGTCGTGACGGATAATTTTCATCAGTCGTACTAATTGGACCATCTGAACCCCACGCTCGCATCCTTGTGGGTTCTAATACATCAGATATGTGATAATTAGGTGATGTTACACTCATTGTAAGGAAGAAAGCATCTCCCTTTTTGAAATCGATTCCATGTCCGAGGGTATCAAGTGGAAGAGCGTTTACTGAAAATGGATTTACCCGAAATTGAAATCCGCCATTTCCCCATATCTCTTCACCAAGCGGATCGAATGTTGGTGTGTCAATCGGTGCGGTTGAGATCCAGTTTGTGTCGGTTGCTTTATCGCGGAATGGTGTGATGCCGTTATCTAAATCATTTGTATCGATGTAATATCCCCAATTTAAACAGGGTGGAGGATAAGGAGAAAATCCGGGACCTTGCCCGCGAAATATATTCGATTTAAATATTCGAATTGATACAGTCGAATCAGCATTCCCAACTTCATTCATCGACCAAAAAAGTGTGTCAATTGTCCCATCTGCTGGAGCGATAAACCATTGGCCGAAGACATCTTTATGATTACCGCCAAAGTTTGATGTAGGTTGATAAACATAAGGTGAGTATCCGAAAATAAAATCACCATTACAATTCGATTGCGATTTAACTTCACTTTTTGAACTGATAAAATTAGCTACACGCTCATTTGGTTTGATAGGAATTACTTCATTGTTAGGTGAGGCAAGATATTTTACCTGTCCAAAAACAATTTGGCTGATAAAGAATGTTGTAAATAAGAAAATCCTCATATTAACTCCGCTTATATTATTTTTAAATAAATACAGCTTTCCCGGGAATCACGTCCCTTTTAAATACCCATTCGAATTGGCATTAAGATCACTATAACTTAAATACATTATTATTGAAAATCAATAGGGAAATTCCTGATTTTTTAATCCTTGCTTTTCTTGAATCTAATAGAACAATTTCTTAGATTGAATGCAGAAATCAACAAATTAAACGGAAGAAAACACTTTGAAATCAATTCATATTTTGTTATTGCTATCTCTTGTTGCAGGTTTTACGCTTTCCTCTTTTGGACAGAGTACAACAGCATTTGAGTTTTTAAGAAACGAATCGAGCGCCCGCGTTGCCGCATTGGGGGGTAGTTTTATGATGGCAGGTGACGATCCCAATACGATATTTTATAATCCTGCAGGTATTACTTCTTTATCTTCTACAAAATTATCTGTCGGTTTTATGAAACATCTTTTAGATATCAATGCCGGATTCATCAGTTACGGTATGGAGTTAAAAGATATAGGTATGATAGGTGCAGGAATAAAATATATAAATTACGGTGAGTTTAAAAGAACCGGTGAAGAGGGACAAGATTTAGGAAAATTCGGCGCCGGTGATTTTGCATTTATTCTAAATTACGGGACTCAGTTATTCGAGTATTTGAATTACGGTGTTAATGCTAAATTTATCTATTCATCAATAGATCAAATCCGGTCATCGGGTGTGGCTGTTGATTTCGGTTTAGCGTATGCTGTAGTGCCGAATCGCTTTCATATCGGTGCAAGCATTACAAACTTAGGAACGCAGATAGATCCATATTACACAACACGTGAAAAACTCCCTTTAGAAGTAGCAGTCGGTGCTTCGGTTTATCCGGAACATCTGCCTGCAGTTTTGTACATCGATTTTCATAAGCTCACAGATTCTGAAAAAAAGTTCATCAACCACTTTAAACAATTTTCGATTGGTGTGGAATTCTTAGCAAGTCCCGATTTTCAACTGAGGGTAGGTTATAACAATGAACGCCGTCAAGAATTGGAACTCGGTCAATCGGCAGGTATGGCCGGATTTTCGGTAGGGGGTGGATTTTTTAAAGATATATATTGCGTTGATTATGCTTATACATCACTCGGGAAAATTGGAGCGATGCATAGAATAAATATTGGCTTCAGATTAGAATAACTTTTTAGTGGGGAACAACAAAATTTTCGAGCAATTGTTTGCTAAAATAAAACAGCAACATACCGCCAAAAACTATAATTGGTGTTATCCTGTTTCCTGAACGGTTTATTTCCGGAATCAAATCGCTTGCCCCAACATATAAAGCTGCTCCGGCAGATAACGCGAATGCAATCCCAACCGATTTTGCATCGACCATTGTTAGAAAATATACGGTGAATATTCCAAGCATTGTTGCAACGCCGATTGCTATCGAAGCAATCATTGCATTCTTTCGTGGTTGGTTTGCGGCAAGCATGATGGAGGCGATTGTCAACCCTTCAGGGATTTTGTGCAGCAGTACCGCTACAAATATTAAAAGACCGATTGCGAAGTTGAATTCCATTCCGGCTGAGATCGATAAGCCATCGAAAAATGCATGGATGAATAATCCAACAAAAGCCGACAGGCTTGCAAATGGTGAGATCATGACTTCATGGTGTGTTTCTTCACCAAAATGGAAATGTCCCACGATTGTGTGTTCAAAGAAATGAAGCATTCCGAATCCGATAATTATATAAAGGGATGCGGTTCCCCCTAATAACTCTATGCTTTCCGGAATCAATTCAAAAAGAACCAGAGCTAATATAAATCCCGCGCTCAGTGCGATCAGATATTCCTGTACTTTTCTTGGCCATTCCTTTTTCATGATGATAAGGAATCCGCCTAAAACTTCAGCCGCTGCGGCTATGAAACCGAATAGTATCGTCAAAAGCATTTTTGATTATCTCGTATATGGTAATTTTATATATTGATTTGCAAGTTTGTGCGAATCGTTGTGTTCTTTCATGTCCAAAACTTTTTCGTATTGCATTATCGATAGATTTCTTTTATTTTGCAAATCGTAAATCATGCCGATGCGCAGATTTGTGAAAACCATTGTGCTCGAATTTTCTTTCGTATCCAATTTCCGGCAAAGATCATCGGCTTTGTAAAAATATGTCAGGGCAGTGTCATATTTTGCAGTTTCAAGGAATGCAGTCCCAAGGAAAAAATAAGATTCTCTTTCACTGTACAAATCATAACCGGTCTTTTTCTCAAGACTAAATTGCAATATATTTATGTACGTATCGATTACATTTGCCCACTGATTCATGCTGGCGTATGTTCTGCCAACGTATTTATAAAATAACACGTTATTCGGGTAGATACTATGAAGCTCAATTGCAATTTTTGATGCTTCAGGAAATTGTTTTTCAAAATTATGAAGAACCTGCATTAAGAAGTAAGTGGCTTCGATGTTAGCATATCTTGCATGTGCGGATGCGCCTCTTAATTGTTCCAATCCCTTTGTTTTATCTCCTCTTGGTAAAAAAAACATGAGAGGTTTTACCCATGGATATATATCGGGAATGACAGATGCATAGTAGTTGTAAATCCCTATCCCAAGAAGTACATCATAATTATTCGGTTCGAGTTCGTATGCCTTCATAACAATTGGCAGTGCTTCACGACCGCAGTTTGCAGCTTTAAGCCAATCTTCCCGCATTCCGTACAACCTGCCCTCGAATCCAAGGGCGCCTCCTTTAAAAAATAATCCTGTTATATCATTTTCATCCTTATCTAACCGGGTATCGCAAATTTCGATAACTTTTTCAAGCAAGCTGATAAATTTATTGTCAAAAGATTTATTGTCGAAGTCGGTTGCAATTTTCCACCATTCAACCATTGCCAGAAAAAAATGTCCGGCGGGATGATCCGGATATAATTTGGATATTGAAGAAAATTCTGCACGCGCACTATCGAATGACAAATCATATACAAAATGAATTCCTCGTTTTATATGACTATCTGCTGCAGGATCGTTTATCCATTGAGCAGAGCAAAAATTCAGTAGCCCCGCCCAATGAATTATAAAAAATAATATTATCCGTTTCACTCTTTCTTACTTAAGAGATTTTCCGATATCATCGACAGTAATGATCCTGGTTCCACTCCGCATATACGATGACCCTTTAACAAATGATTTGACACCAAGATAAGGGGAGATCGTTTTGACAAAAGAAGTATCCGTTGAATTGGGTATAAGGAGATAGAGTTTATTTGCTTTATCCACAATTCCGAACATACCGCCTTTTTTTAAATTTTCAAGAATAATTTCTTTCTTGGAAGGACTGGTTGGTTTTAATCCCTCTTTGACGAAAGAAGTAACTTCTATAATTTCACCATGAATTGTAACCTTCTTTTGAGCTGAGGTGGAACCGAGTGCAATAAATAAAGCAATGATGATGATAAAACCTATGCGAAATATTTTATTTGTCATTTTATTTATTCCTTTTTCAATTAATATTTTCTACTCTGTTTTGAATATGGATTGTAAGCAACTGTCTGGAATGATATTTTTAAATTAAGATATTGCTCCGGTGTGGTTCCCCAAATAAGAGTACCGTTAGATGCACGTTGAACGAGTATGCGGCAGTAATTTCCGTTATCGCCCTTCACATAATATATTTTTGATGTGGAAACAGTTGTTGTAGAATCAAACTGAATCGAAGTTAGAGTGTATGTAGAAGTATCGGGCGGTGCAAGCTGGGCGTTATCTAAATTATCAACATTACGAATAACGGTCGAGAATCGCGTGTATCTCCAAGAAGTTTTAAATAAACTGGCGCTTTGTAATATTACTGATCCGGCAGTTCCGGTGTTAGTTTTCAGATACAAATCGATATATGAACTGTCTGCTCCCGGATTTCCTATAGATACAACTTTAGGAGTAAGTGTTGTAGGATGATATAGAATCAATCCACTTCCGTAACTGCTGGAGCTTGATGTTTCATAAACTTTAATTGCAACCATGGCATCATCTACATCTAAACGCTGAGCAGGGGACCACTTCACGGTTACAGTGCTGCTGTTTTTGTAATTAGCCGAGCCTTCAACAGGTGTTGTGGTAATTTCGAATGTATATATAACGCCTTCTGTGAGATTAAGAATTGTAAAACTTGTATCTCCTTTTGATCCGGCCGTTGACGCTACAATAGTGCCTGCCGGATTTTTTACATCAACGGCATACTCGCCAAAATCGGAAACATTCTCAGATGAGGATGCGGTCCAGGTTAAACCGACTGAATTCTTTCCCGCCGAATATGCTTTTAAATTGGTAACCGAAGCAAGTGCAGTTTTTTCTGTGCTTGTTGAATTATTGTCACACCCTGTCATCGATAAAACTAACAATGCCAATACAGTTACAACCAACAAGGTTATTTTTATTTTTTGATTTTTCATACTTGATCCTTTCTGAATATATTTGTCGATTAAATTAATTTTTGTTTAAGATAGTGAAGTAATTTATCAATGGCAACACGTTCTTGCACCATTGAATCGCGATCACGAACGGTTACGGTTTGATTTTGCAAAGTTTCAGAATCTACGGTGACGCAGAAGGGAGTCCCAATTTCGTCTTGCCTGCGATAACGTCTGCCGACAGCGCCGCTATCGTCATAGAAAACTCTCAAGTGCGGTCGAAGATCTGCCTCGATCTTTTTCGATATCTCCGGCATCCCATCACGGTTAACGAGAGGGAAGATAGCTGCTTTGACCGGTGCAAGTTTCGGATTAAATTTCAAAACGACGCGCGTTTCCATTTGTCCCTCAGCGGATGGAGCTTCTTCTTCATTATAAGCGTTAACCAAAAAAGCCATTAACGATCTGCTTGCTCCGGCAGAAGTTTCGATTATGAACGGAGTAAATTTTTCTTTTGTCTCCTCATCGAAATATTTCATTGTTTTACCGGAAAATTCTTCGTGCCTGGAAAGATCGAAATTCGTACGGTTATGGATCCCCTCGATCTCACCCCAGCCAAACGGGAAGAGGTATTCAATATCATAAGCATCCTTTGCGTAATGAGCGAGTTTGTCCGGCGGGTGCTGATGCCACTGAAGTTTTTCTTTTTTCATTCCTAAATCTATGAACCATTGCATGCGCTGTTCACGCCAATATTCAAAATATTTGTCGTCAGTTCCCGGTTTTACAAAGAACTGCATTTCCATCTGTTCAAACTCTCGTGTGCGGAAAAGAAAATTCTTTGTGTTGATTTCGTTACGAAACGCTTTGCCGATTTGTGCGATGCCAAATGGAAGCTTTTGCCGCGAAGCAGATTGAACATTCAGAAAGTTTACGAATATACCTTGAGCGGTTTCAGGTCGTAAATAAACTACAGCCCCGGAATCTTCCACAGGTCCTACAAATGTTTTAAACATGAGATTGAATTTACGGGCATCTGTAAATGTTCCTTTGTTTCCGCAATTAGGGCAGCTTAGAGCGGAGATCACAGAGCTTGGAGTTGTTTCTGCTAATTTCTTGAATTCTTCGATTATAAATTCATCTTTCTGCTGACCCTGAAATTTTTGCGGATCAATTTCACGCAAAACATCTTTCTGCTTTTTAAGAGATATTTCTTCAAAAAGAATATCAAGCCGGTAACGCGATTTGCATTGTTTACAATCGACCATTGGATCTGTAAAATTTTCAACATGACCGGATGCTTCCCAAACACGCGGGTGCATTAAGATTGCTGCGTCGAGACCTTCTACGTTATCTCGGTATGTCATCGACTTCCACCATTCGTCTTTAATGTTGCGCAGAAGCTCTACGCCAAGTGGACCGTAATCCCACGCGCCGTTTAATCCGCCGTAAATTTCAGATGATTGAAATATAAACCCTCTTCGCTTGCATAGCGAGACGAGTTTTTCCATTAATTGTGTTTCTGTATTTTGTTTTGCCATAGTTATTATTTTTTTTGAATGAATTAAAAATTTGTGGAAATTAGAGAACGCCCATAGACAGTTAATCCAAAATCTCCAGTCTCAGATTCAGAAATTATTCCAATTTTTGGTGCGATAATTAATTTCTGTTTTAAGCCCAGATTGCACAAGTAAATGGATATTGAATGTTCATATTTTCGTTGCTCAATATGTATTAACGTATCGCTGTTTAGTATTGTACCGTATATAAAAGTGCTGTCTATCTCATAGGAAAATAATTTATCCCAATGCCACATGTTTCCAATTTTTATTGGACTTCTCAATATAACTCTGTCAAGAATAGGTTCCATATTAACTCCAATAGAATAGGTAGAATATGAATTTGGATCTATTCTTTCATAGTACTTGTATGAAGATTTGACAGAGTCATGTAATGATTCTTCCACTAAATAATATCTAGATCCCAATGTATCTAAATAACCAATTATTGTTTTGTCAAACAAATATGATTTCATTATTTGATCAGCCCAGACAAACCCTTCATAAGTCCATCTATATCCAACTTTTAGAGGTATGATCGATTGTAAATAGTCAGATTTATTTTCAACTATGTTCACGGGATCAGAACAATTGAAATTAATTATTAGCACGATGGGTAATGAAATAAGAAATATAAGGTTACTTACGAATCTTTTTGCCATCACTTAATCTTCCTCCTTTTTCCTCAATAGATTTTGTCTTAGTTATCATTTTTAGAATGACAGTTTCTATTATATATCTATCCAATTTAATATGAATTGCTACTGATTTCTCCTTTGTATTTTCAGAGCCAATGGCTCTGCCGCCATATTTTTGCGCCATCATATTAATGGCTTGATTGAACTCTATAGTTGAAAAGTTTTCCTGCACATTTATCTTGCGTTCAATGCGTTTGATTTCAGGATCGGTTGTATTTATGGTCTTTTTCTTTATCGCATCCGGTTTGATTTGCGCACGCGATAAAATGGAATCTACTTCGGCATCAATTTTAAACGCACGATCCTTGAATGATTTAAGTTCATCGTTAGTGTTATTCGCAGATTGCGATAATACTTGAACTGCAAAACATGAGAAAAATAATAAAGCGATATTGAATAATAATATTCTCATTTACCGGGGAAATTTGGTTTACGCTTTTCGATGAATGCTTTTGTTCCTTCTTTCATATCTTCAGTTGTGAAGCATTTACTGAATAGTTCAACTTCATATTTCAATCCGTTTTCTAACGACATCTCAAGATTCGAATTTAATGCTTTAATTGCAAGAGCAACAGCAGTCGGTGCTTTAGATAAAATTGTCTTTGCCATTGCTTCAGCATTTGTTTTTAATTCAGTTAATGGGACAACTTTGTTTACAAGTCCGATACGCAGAGCTTCTGCCGCATCTATTACATTTCCAGTCAGTGTCAGTTCCATCGCCTTACCGATTCCAACAATCCGGGCGAGGCGTTGAGTTCCGCCGTGGCCTGGTATCAAACCAAGATTAACTTCGGGCTGACCAAACTTTGCATTTTCTGCCGCGATCCGAATATGACACGCCATCGCGATTTCACATCCGCTGCCGAGTGCGAAACCGTTTATTGCAGCGATAACAGGTTTTGGGAAATTCTGTATGTAGCTTAGAAGCGAATTCCCGACTTCTGAATATCTTTTTGCTGCGGTAGTATCGTATGTCGCGAGTACGCTTATATCCGATCCGGCAACAAATGCTTTTTCGCCCGAACCGGTAAGCACAATTACACCAACATCGGTATTATTTAGAAAACTTTCGAATGCCAGTTTAAGTTCTCCAATAACTTGCAGGTTGACAGCATTCAGTTTATCAGGACGGTTGAAGGTGATAGTTGCAATCCGGTTGGAGATTTCGACTAATATGTTTTGGTATTTCATGGTGGATGTCTGATGTTAGATATTAGATGTTAGATGTGTGATGTGGGTATTCGATTTTATAGTTAGATTCTTCTTCTTTAATGTAATTTGGAGTCAAATGTTCTTTGTAAACAGTTTCAATAAAGCGGAATATCATTTTTCCTAATTGGTTATATTTTTCAGAAAGCTCTTTATATATTGTTTCATCTATCAATGATTTTGTCTCAAAAAGAATTCCAAGATGATAAATTGTTTCTTTGCACGACCCCAGAGCATGATGTAAATATTGAAGAAATTCATTTTTATGTCGTCGAAGGCAATAACCTTCTACAATGTTTGCTGCTATTGATTTTGCAGATCGCCTTATCTGGCTTCCTTGCTCATACATTTCAAATTTGGGAAGTGATAAAGACAATTGATGAATCTTAATCGCTAACTCATGTGCCAAATTATATATTTCTAACTTATTATATCCTTTATCCATCTCAATCTAATAAATATAAAAAATATATTCTCTCTTGCATCTCAAATCAAATATCTCACATCTCATATCCAACATCGAATATCTAATAACGAATATCGATTATGCAATTTCCACCCTGCTCTGGTCTCCGATCATGAAACGATGGACGAGCGGTTTTCCGATTGCATCAACTACTTCAACATCGTTGCCGAGTATGCTTCCTTCGATTCGCAGCTTAACGTTATGTATTTTGCAATCACGGAGAACAATGCTGTACTCAACCTCGGCATTTTTGATTGTTGTTCTATCGCCGATTGATGTGAACGGTCCGATGTAACTGTTTTCGATGATCGTGTTTTTCCCGATTATTGCAGGACCTCTTACAACACTATTAATAACTTTTGATCCTTCATCTAATATAACTTTACCCAGAACCGAGGATGCTTTATCGGCTTCTCCTTTAAAATTCTGTTCAACGTTGTCAAGGATCAACCGGTTTGCTTCGAGCAAATCTGCCGGTTTACCGGTATCTTTCCACCATCCCGTGATTTCGCTGTATCCAACCTTATATCCTTTTTCAATTAAATAAGTGTGGGCATCCGAAATTTCCAGTTCACCGCGTTCGCTTGGCTTAATATTTTTTACAGCTTCAAAAATATGACTGTCGTAAATATAAATTCCTGCAACTGCAAATTGACTTTTTGGTTTCGATGGTTTTTCTTCAACTTTTATGATTTTATTATTTTTGATTACCGGAACGCCGAATCTCTCCGGATCTTTTACATGTGAAAGAGTGAGCCAGCAATTACAGTCACTTTTTTCAAATTCATCTATGAAACGTTTCACTCCGCCGACTACCATATTATCGCCGAGGTAAAAAATAAAATTATCTTTGCCGATGAATTTTTCAGAGATTCTCACTACCTGTGCGAGTCCTCCGGGAGTTTTTTGAGGGATGTATGTGATCTTCACTCCCCAGCGTTTTCCATTACCGATTGCGTCTGGTACTTCCCGACTGTCTGCGTTATGCACGATACCAATCTGCTTAATGCCTGCATCAACGGCTGCCTCGATTGCATAATGTAAAATCGGTTTATTTGCAATAGGGATAAGATGTTTGTTTTGAGTGTGTGTTAACGGGCGAAGACGGGTTCCTTTACCGCCGCTGGCTATAAGTGCTTTCACTTTTTTCCCTTTGAAATTTTTGTAAATGATGTTGATTGAATAAACTTTCTAAATTTAATAATTATTTCTTTAAATTCCTCTTCTGATATCCTTCCATTTTCTTTTGCCACACGTGCCGCTTCAATACCACCAATCGTGTATAATGGCAACAGGAAAGGAGCAAACTTCGATAAAGAATCGAGATGTATGTCCACGGTTTTCATATCCCCGCGAACAATCGGACCGGTGAGAGATTTTCCTATTCCATGTTTAATCATATTCTGCATAGATTCTGTTATTAAAGGTCCGAATGCTTCCATCCAAGACACCGGGATATCAATCTTTCTTGTAAGTTCATCAACTGCGTTGAGGAATATCATTTCGTAATTCGAAGCAAAGACGCAGGCAATATGATAAAGCGGCTTTATTTCTTTTTTAATTACAATTGCTTTACCTCCCAGCATTTTGATTATCTGTTCCATCAATCTGATAGATTCTTCTATTCCATCGATCCCAAAATATATTCCACGGAATTTCGTTTTAAGTTTTGCAGGATTAAGATTAGGAGGGAATGTTTGTATCGGGTGCATTGAGCCGGTGATGGCGCCTTTTTTTCTCAACGGTTCAAGTATATCGGAAGTGTACACCCCGGAGCAATGAATGAACGTCATCTTTTTTAAATAAAGGTGTTTCAGTTTCGATATTTCAACAGCGATTTCGCCGAGTTGATTATCGGAGACAGTTATGAAGACAATATCGCTTGTTGAGGGCAGATCGGAAACCGTAACTCCCACTTTTTCACATTTCACATGTTTAGAAATTTGTAGGGCTTTCGTTCCATTTATATCGATGAGGCTTATTATTTTATATCCTTTTGCATGGAGAGAGACCGCCAGCGCTCCACCCAAACTGCCTGTACCAATTATTGAAATTTTTGGAAGTTTGCTTGCCATTAGAATTTATTTTAAAATTGCTGCAGAAAAGTAACCGACTACAGATTCGGTATCACCTGTAACATCTCCTGAATTGCATTTGTGAAGGATTTCTACCCGGTTTGCACTCAGCAAATCAGAAGCAAGCATAACCGAAACCATCGGTCCGCCGCCGCATGCTTCGGCTTTCTCGAACTCAAGCAACTCCATCAACTTTCTGTATCCGAATTTGGCAACAAGGTCGATGACTATCTGATCGAGTTTTCTTGCCTGATCGTATGTATGAAAATGTGAAAGGTCTGTTGAGGCAATCAAGAGTGCATTTTTATTTTTGAGTACTTCAGCCAAACGTTTTCCAAGATGAAAACAGATATCGTTTTGTTGATTACCGATAACGATTGGCAGGAATAGGAAACCCTTTAGATAATATTGAAGAAAAGGCAATTGCACTTCAATAGCATGTTCTTTTCCGTGACCCTGGATTGAAGTCTCAATGTAACGGTCACCGAACGATAATAAATTTCTTAAACCGGCGTCGATTTTTAAATCACCTAAGGGTGTATGATAACTGTTCCCACTGAAAATGGAAATGCCGCTGAAGAATTCGCGGTGACTCGGTGAAACGATGATAACGGAATCGAACTTTTTCCCTTCGAGAAGTTTATATGCATGAGCTGCGGTTAAACCTGAATATTGATAACCTGCATGGGGGACAATAAGTGAGACGATATTACCTGAAATTTGTGGTGTCTCCGCATCATCCAGCATCTTTGATATTTCTGATCTTAATTCATCAGGGTCTGACGGATAAAACATCCCAGCAACAGCAGATTGTCTGATACCGTTATTCATTCGTGAAATATTTCAGCGTCGAAAATTTTGATTGTTGTTTTATTATCTTTCCATGAATCAGGGGGGAGTCCGGCTTTCCTGCATGTCTGATTTAGAAAAGTTTCTTTGTCCCAATTATATTCAGTTGCAACCTGCGGAAGAAGCAATCCACGGAAATTATTCCGTTCTATAACCAAACCATGTTTTCCAACTTCAATCAATTTTATGTCGGTTATTTTTTTTAGTGGTGACAGAACAGAAATTTCAATTTCAATGTCATCCAATTCATCAGAGGTTACCGGAACGAAACGTGGGTCTTCCAGTGCGGCTTTTATGGCAACTTCTCTCACCGTCTCAACCAACGACATTATACCTTCGATATAACCGATGCAACCTCTTAATTCGCTATTGCTGTGGAGTGTAACAAATGCCCCACATTTATCTTTCAATGAATCAGGATAGATATCCCCGAGTTCTGAGTCGGTCCCTTCGATTGAATCTTTTATAGCAATACGAGCGGTTAATAACAATATTTGTTTATCATTGTTTGAAAGCATTCCGATTTGGATAAGTTACTTATCTAAATCAAACTTACGGAAATAAAAGGAGAGATTCAAGATTCAAATCTAGTAAAGTTTTTGACTAAAACGAGTAGCTTGATATGATGAAATCCTTCTATTAAGTGAAGATATTAGATTGGATCTGACTTTATTTATAAATTGAAAAACTGAATCCTTCAAATTTCGTATTGTTTAAGAGGTCATTAGTTCCTGTTGTACTCCAGGTCGATTGATCATATCGAAAATCAAGATGATTCAAAATAAAATTTTGAATAGGACCTTTGGCGATATCCGGAAAAATAATTTTAATGATTTGAGATAATCCTTTTAATTGAAACCCGATTCCATATGTTGATACATGTCTGTTACCCATTCTGTCGGTTAATCTTCCGTAACGAACATTTATCATTTCCATAAGAGTTAAATTCCAACCTCTGCTTCGTTCTGTCCGGTAGTTTGAATGTCCTAATATCACCTCGTCAAAAAACTTTATATCACCTAAACCTCCCCTGTAAGACCAGCCCGCAGGTTTGATTAGATTTCCATATTGATCTCTGATTTCTCTCCAGTGGTCTATAAGCATGTCGCTTGCTTCGACTGTCCATTTGAATCCCAATAATTGAACAGAGTAATTTTCTTTTCGATAATCAAAACTAATATTTAAACCCATTCCAACTCGTCCGATACGTGGCAATGGATCACTATCATATAAACCAGTTTTAAATCGATCTCCGATATTTTGCCAGGCGATTCCCAAAGAAATGCCGGCTGAGTAATAAATATCAGGTGCAATCTGTTGTGGTGTATTGAAAATATTGTTGCTTAGACGAACAAGGGGAATGTCAAGTATGATTCCATAATCTTTTGCCTTTGCGTTACCACCCCAAAAGTTATAATTATAGCTTACCATGGGTAATGCCGTTATTGCTTTATATGAGAATCCAACTGAGAGTTTTAGATAATAATCAATAGCTGTACTTACTGTCCATTGATTTGCATATTCATAAGCCTGAAAGTTACCGAAGTCTTCATTGTTTTCACCACGTCTTGAGAATAAACCCAAATCCATATATGTATGAAAATATCCATATCCAAAACTTAGATTGAACTTATCGCCGAATATATTTTGAAAATTAATGCCGCTTGAAAAACCATCAGTCCTGTATCGGAGATCAGGTATGTTGAAATCGGGGAGCCAGTTGCTTGCATTTGTTGAATAAGAAAAATAATTGTTTGCACTTTGGAATCCCAGTTGGGCGGGATTTCGCAATGACGTAAGAGGATCGTTCATTGGGATTGCTACTGATGCTTCGCCCATTCCGCTTGCTTCAGTTGTTGGTGAAATCAGAAGAAAGGTGGCTGCTGCTTCACCTTGCGCATTGCCTACGTTGGCTGTAATTAAAACCGATAAGAGTACAATATATAAATTCCTCATTTTTCCACCTCAAATAATGTTATTCGATTGTAGTAAATATTGAAGTTAAAATCAAATTTTGCTTCTCATCTCCATCTTTGCTACATTTCTACCATATTAAATTAAAATTGTTAACTAATATACTCAACTATTTAATTCAATGTCTTTAATGGTAAGCATATCGGGAATTCGCGGCATCATTGGTGATACGCTGACTCCCGAAGTAATTGTGAAGTACACTGCCGCATACGCTGAATATTGTGGAAGAGGAAAAATAGCCATAGGGCGGGATGGTAGAATTACAGGAAAAGTTATAGGCAATATTGTTTCATCAACGCTTCTCTCGATGGGATGCAACGTGATTGCATTAGGTGTTGTTCCAACTCCAACTGTAGCGCTTGCAGTAGAAAAACTTGGCGCATCCGGCGGTATCTCTATTACAGCAAGTCATAATCCGATTGAGTGGAACGGTTTAAAGTTTTTTTCTTCAACAGGACTTTTTCTTGATGAAGATGAAAATAAGCGGTTTTGGGAAATCGCGAATCGGGAAAATTTCAAATATGTTCGTTGGAATAAAATTGGTAAGCATAATCCGGATGAGATGTTTATTGATCGGCACATAGATGAAGTTTTAAAATTGCTGTACATCGACACGAAGAAAATCAAAGAGCGCAGATTTAAAATTGTTCTTGATTGTATTAATGCAGCAGGTGGCCTTATTGTTCCGAAAATGCTGAAACAGCTTGGATGTGAAATCATAGAGATGAATTGCGATGCAAGCGGAGTATTCGCACGAACGCCTGAGCCAATTCCTGAAAATCTGACTGATGTTTGTGAGAGAGTTAAGAAAGAAAAAGCAGACATCGGAATTGTTGTCGATCCCGATGTAGACCGACTCGTTTTTATTGATGAACGCGGCGAACCGATCGGCGAAGAATATACAATTACTTCTATTATTAAATTCATACTCGAAAAACAAAAAGCACTCACCACTTTCACCCGCCAGAGGCGGGCAAGCAACTCACCACTCACCGTTGTTGTGAACCTTTCAACTACACGTGCGGTGGACGATGTTGCCAAATCGTTCGGTGCATCGGTTGTGCGGACACCCGTTGGCGAGATAAATGTAGCAGGCAGGATGAAAAAGATTGGAGCAATTGTAGGAGGTGAAGGAAGCGGCGGTGTTATCCTTCCCGCTGTTCATTACGGAAGAGATGCGATAGTTGGCATCGGTTTGATTTTACAACAGTTGGCTGAATTTGGCGGGACGGTTTCGGAATTTAAAAAAACATTACCTCAATATTTTATAACGAAATCTAAAATTGAAGTTAGCGGCAAGGATCCGGACCAATTATTGAATAACTTAAAAGTGAAATATCAATCTGTCGGCAAAATCAATTTCGATGACGGATTGAAAATAGATTTCCCGGATTCATGGGTTCATTTGAGGAAATCGAATACTGAGCCTATTATAAGAATTATTGCCGAGGCGCCGACGAAGGAAAAATCGGAGCAATTAGTAAAACAATTTCAAGAACAATTAACTCAATATTAAAATGACTCTCTGCAAAGTAATCGGTACGCTGGTAGCTACACAAAAAAACGAAAACCTCAAAAGCCAAAAGATGTTGATTGTTCAGCCGATAGATTTGGAAGGGAAACTGATCGGTCGGGATATTGTAGCGCTCGACTCGGTTGATGCCGGTGTGGGTGATGTTGTGCTTGTAATTCAAGAAGGGCAGGGAGCCGCTCAGATTATAAAAACAAAAAAAGCGCCTGTTCACTCGGTTATCGTAGCCGTTGTGGATGGAATGGATATCAAGGAATAAATCCGAAACGCAAATATCGAATTTATATTTATCAAATACAATTTATTTTCGCAATCATAAACAATTATGAATAAGGATCAATAAAATATAAGGGAGGTAGTAATGATTTCGATTACAGATCTCTTAACCCTTTCACAAATTCCCGGAATTGGAGCTGGACGTATCCGTTCTCTTGTTTCGCATTTCGGCGATACACAATCCATAACCAATTCATCAGTTCGTGAAATAGCCGCTTGCGACGGTTTCAGTAAAAAGTTAGCATCGGTAATTGTTCACTTCAACCGTAGTCAGCAATTCACATTGGCGATGAAGTATGCTGAAAAACAATTATCACGATTAAATAAATCGGAAGGGAAAATCGTATCATTCTGGGATCAACTCTATCCTGAATTGTTGAAGAAGATATATGATCCTCCAACTATTCTATTTTATAAAGGAACGCTTCATGAGACAGATAAATATTCGATAGCTATTGTTGGAACACGTAATCCTTCCGAGTACGGTTTTTCAATGGCGGAGAAAATTTCAGATGAGATTGCAAAGTTGGGGATAACAATTGTAAGCGGACTCGCACGAGGAATAGACACTGTCGTTCATTCGGCTGCGGTGAAAACAAATGGCAGAACTTTTGCAGTTATCGGATCTGGGATAGATGTGATTTACCCTCCCGAGAACAGAACGTTATTCGAGAGAATTATAAAATCAGGTGCAGTAATCTCTGAATATGAAATGGGAGCAAAACCTGATGCGGTGAATTTTCCGAAACGTAATAGAATTATCAGTGGATTGTCTCTCGGGACAATCGTAATTGAAACCGATATAGGCGGAGGAGCAATGATAACAGCTAACACTGCTCTTGACCAAAACAGGGAAGTATTTGCATTGCCCGGGAATATCAATTCGAAAAAAAGTAAAGGATGCAATTTATTAATAAAGGAGGGACGAGCCAAACTTGTTGAGTCTGTGGAGGATGTATTAACAGAATTAACAAATGTTTTAAAACCCATTTTGAAAAAACCGTCTGCATTGCATTCTAAACCACTTCCCTCATTAACCGATCAAGAAAAAAATATTTTAAATATTCTTACAGAATCCCCAATCCATATTGATGCGTTAGCAGAAAGTGCAAGAATATCAACTTCCGATCTGCTGGTGAACCTTTTAAGTCTTGAATTCAAAGGGTTGGTGAAACAACTTGCCGGTAAAAATTTTATTAAGGCAATTTAAACCGGCAAAAATAGTGCCAATTCTCATTATGAAATTTTAATCTTTCGAAAAACTTTTGTATTTTATACTGCATGTTTAAAATAGGCGAATCACAAATAGAAAATGAAGTTGCCGTTGAACAATTTGCATGCAATTTAACCGAATGCAAAGGTGCTTGTTGCACAATGCCGGGCGGAAGAGGAGCTCCGCTTCTTTATGAGGAAGTTGATGAACTTCAAAAAGCATTGCCGGTTGTTTGGACTAATTTGTCCGATGCTCACAAGTCGGTAATTGAAAAGCATGGTGTTACTGAAGGTATTTTAGGATCGTATGCAACTGTCTGTGTTGAAAGGTGTGCGTGTGTGTTTGTATGCTATGAAAACGGAATTGCACATTGTTCGATTGAAAAAGCCTGGTTCGAAGGCAAGTTGAAATGGCGTAAACCGGTCTCGTGTCATTTGTTTCCGATTCGAATTCAAGATCTCGGCTTTGATCTTATAAAATATGAACGGATAGATGAATGCATCACCGGACGAAGATTGGGTAAAGTTAATAATATTTATTTGCACGATTTTCTGAAAGACCCGCTGATCAGAAAATACGGTGAAGAATGGTACAATAGTTTTGCCGGTACATGCAAAAAATTGATAAAAGAATTAAAATCTGAATAAACTGAGTTATATCGAAATAGAATGTTAAATCTTTCGCAAAGACAAACTCTTCAAATGAAGCTGACACCTCAGCAGGTTCAGTATTTACAATTATTACAGTTACCTGTTCTGGCTCTTGAGCAGCGGATTAAAGCAGAACTGGAGATAAACCCGCTGCTTGAAGAAGTAGATGAATTAACGCAACAACAAGAAGAAGAAAAAGCAGAAGAAGCGAGTGAAATAGCATCCGAGAGCCAAGCAACAGAAAAAGAAAAATCCTCAAGCGAAGATGGTTATACGTTCGAAGATTTTATGAATGATAATCTCGACGGATATAAAGCGACTGTTATTCGGAATAATGATGAAGATAGAGAAGATTTTCCACAGCCTGCCGAAGTTACGCTCTCACAAAAATTAAGAGACCAGATAGTTCTTTTAGATATAAGTGACGATGAAAAATTATTGTGTGATGAGATAATCGGGAATATAGATGAAGATGGTTATTTAAGACGTGATTTATCATTGATTGTTCAAGATTTGAATCTTTCGCAAGGATTGGGTGTGACAATTGAGAGGGCTGAACAAGTTTTAAAAATGCTCCAGCGAATCGATCCACCAGGAATTGCTGCACGTAATTTGCAGGAATGCCTCATTGTGCAACTTGAGGTGGGTGAATATAATCCGGAGCTTTCCGAAAAGGCGCTTATTATTTTGCGCGATTACTTTGAAGATTTCACGATGAAGCATTATTCGGAATTGGCTAAAAATCTTAATTTTACAATCGAACAGTTAAAGCCTGTAATTGAATTGATTCAAAAATTAAATCCGAAACCGGGTGAAGGTCAATTCTCAGCCCATCAAAATTATGTGATACCTGACTTCACAGTTGAACGGGACGGTGATGATTTTATCATATCGTTGAACGATAAAAATGTTCCTCCGATACGCATCAACAAAGGTTATAAAGAATTGATGTCGAAAAAAAGTAAAAACGGACAGGCAGATGGAGTGAAGGATTTTATCCGAAAAAGATTTGAAGCTGCAAAATGGTTTATCGCATCCATTAATCAGAGGCGTGATACGATGCTAAAGGTTATGCGTACTATTGTAGATAAGCAGCGGGTATTTTTTGAAACGGGAGAAAATCTTAGACCTATGATTTATAAAGATATTGCCGAGGTGATCAACATGGATATCTCGACAATAAGCCGAGTTGTAAATGGGAAGTATGTTCAGACCGAATATGGCGTATTCGAGTTGAGGCATTTTTTCAGCGATAAACTTACAACTCAATCTGGTGAAGAAGTTTCTAACAAGGAAGTAAAAATTAAAATCAAACAAATTATTGAATCGGAAGATAATAACCATCCTCTCAGCGATGATAAGATTGCTGAGATGCTGAATACCGATGGGTTGAATATTGCTCGTAGGACAGTTGCTAAATATCGCGAAGCAATGAAAATTCCGGTTGCACGGTTAAGAAGAAAAATTTAAAGTAGGGAGTAAAATCCTATGAGTGAAATCATACATGCTACAACAGTAATTGGGTTAACACATAACGGTAAAACTGTGATCGGAGGCGATGGCCAGGTTACGGTAGGCAGTGCAGTGATGAAGCAGAATGCCCGCAAAGTACGCAGGCTTTATAACGATACAGTGCTTGCAGGTTTTGCCGGCGCTGCGGCAGATGCATTTACGCTTTTCGAAAGATTCGAAGACAGGCTGCAACAATATCACGGCAATTTGCTAAGAGCCGCTGTTGAGCTTGCAAAACTCTGGCGCACCGATAAATACCTCCGTCAGCTTGAAGCACTGCTTGCTGTTCTGAATAAAGAACAAGCGCTTATAATTTCAGGAACAGGTGAAGTGATAGAACCTGACGATGGTATTGTAGCAATAGGTTCCGGTGGAAATTATGCTCTCATAGCTGCAAGAATGTTAAAGACGCACACCGATCTGGGGGCGAAAGAAATAGTTACTCTCTCTCTTGAAGCCGCTGCAGATATTTGCATCTACACTAATAAAAAGATTACGATAGAAGAATTATAATGATAAAGAAACAACGCAAACCCCTTTTAAAAGAATTAACACCCCGCGAGATTGTAAAAGAGCTTGATAAATATATCATCGGGCAGAACGCAGCAAAGAAGTCTGTTGCGATAGCGATAAGAAACCGCTGGAGAAGACTGCAGACATCGGAGCAATTGCGCGAAGAGATAATGCCCAATAATATAATTCTTATTGGACCGACCGGAGTTGGAAAGACAGAGATTGCACGCCGCTTAGCGAAACTTGTAAACGCTCCTTTCATAAAAGTAGAAGCATCCAAATTTACTGAAGTTGGTTATGTGGGTCGAGATGTTGAATCGATGATTCGCGATCTTACCGAATTCGCTGTCAACATGTTAAAAGGAGAGAAGGCGGCAGAAGTTCAGGATAAAGCTATTCGTCAGGCAGAGGAGAGAATTCTCGATTTATTAATTCCTCCCGTTCGCCGCAAGCAGCAAGATTCGGTTCCAAACCAAATTGATAACGGAATCGAGACTGATGAAAACAAAGCGACACGCGAGAAGTTTAAAGAGAAGCTCCGTTCAGGAGATTTAGAAGAAAGGATGATAGAGGTTGATGTAACAACATCTCAGATTCCGGCAATGCAGGTCTTAGGTCCTTTCAACTCTGAAGAAATGGGAATGAACATTCAAGAAATGTTCGGCAGTATCATGCCGAAGAAAACCAAGAAGCGCAAGATGACGATTGCCGAAGCGCGTGCTCATATAATTCAGGAAGAAACACAAAAGCTCATTGACACCGAATCGGCTGTGAAAGAAGCGCTCGAGCGTGTTGAAAATTCAGGAATTGTTTTTATTGATGAGATAGATAAAATTGCAGGCGAGAGAGGTCATTCCGGCGGTCCTGATGTTTCGCGCGAGGGGGTTCAGCGCGACCTTCTACCGATAGTGGAAGGATCAACGGTTCTTACTAAATACGGCATGGTTAAAACCGATCATATACTTTTCATTGCATCCGGTGCATTCCATGTAGCGAAACCATCCGATTTGATTCCAGAACTTCAGGGAAGATTCCCTATCCGGGTTGAACTGGAGAGTCTGACCGAGGAAGATTTTTTCAAGATTCTTACGATTCCTCAAAATGCATTAATCAAACAATACACTGCTTTACTCGGTACCGAAAGTGTAACACTCGAATTCGGCAACGATGCTATACGCGAGATTGCAAAGTTAGCGGCGCAGGTCAATTCACAGGTCGAGAATATTGGTGCACGGCGTCTCCACACTATTATGACAACGTTATTGGAAGATATTCTTTTCGATGCGCCCGATAAATACTCTAACACAACCATAAACATAACACGCGAGATGGTTGAAGACGCTCTCAGCGGAATAATTAAGAATAAAGATTTAAGCAGGTACGTGCTATAAACTGATTTGTCAGATGATGGCGGTTATTTTTACTCTTGCTCAATTCTTTGTTTCAGAAAATCGCCATCTATTATCATCAACTTTATTCCGTCTTTTGATTTTGAACGGTGTGAACTCAGATCATCTGAAACAACGTAAGTCATTCCTTTAGTCAGGCGAAACTCCTTGCCATTTTGTAATTCGGTTACAAATTCTCCTTCCAGACAATGTACAATGTGTCCTTTCTGGCACCAATGATCCGCTAAGTAACCTTTTGAATATTCGACTATCCGTATCCTTAATCCCGGAAACTGGACAGTCTGCCAAAATGCGCTGCCGCTTTCGCCTTTATATTCAGTTTTAGGAATTGACGTCCAATCTATTGTTTGAAATGGAATATTTTTATCATCAATCATAGTAGTTCATCATTTCAACAACAACATCTTTCTCGTCTGAATGAAGTCCCCAGCGGTTAGCTTATAGAAATATACTCCGCTTGGCAACTTGGATCCGTCGAATTGTACGTCATATCTGCCGGGTTGTTTTTGTTCGTCAACCAGCAGAGCAACTTGTTGGCCAAGTAGGTTGTATATGGAGAGAATAACGTGTGATGCTTTGGGTAGGTCAAATGTAATCGTAGAGCTTGGATTAAATGGGTTGGGATGATTTTGATACAAAGTGAAACTACTTGGTGTTATTTGATCGGGTTCTTCTTCTACAAAAACAGTTCCACCATCAGTTGTTTTTAATATCATTCCGTTATCACCAACAAGCCAACCGGTATTGGGATTTACAAATCTAATTGCTTTTGGTCCGCCACCAAGGTGTATCTTGTTTTCTTTTGTCCAATCAATTCCAGCATTTGTTGTTAAGTACAAATTGCCATACCCGTCTCCTGCCCAGCCGGTGTTTTCATCTTTAAACCCAACTGTGTAAATATGGGCCAGCGTATTCAAGGAAACCTGTGTCCAATCTATGCCACTATTAGTTGTACGATAAATAATACCAAGATTTGCAGCAATGAATCCAGTGTCTTCGTTTATGAAATACAAATCATTCAAACTAGACATTGTGCTTGCAGACATTTGATTCCAACTGTACCCTGCATCTGTTGTTTTCAATACCGTTCCGTTATTATAAAGAAGCCACCCTAAAAAATCATTTATAAAATATCCTTTCAATAAATAACCAGATGGAGTAATAGTCTGATCGCTCCAGTCCGTTCCACCGTTGGTAGTCCTTTTGCAGTGCGAATATTCGTCCATTATAAAGCCGTTGTTGGCATCAGAAAATTTTGCAAGATAAATACTAGAAGTTAAACCGAGATCAAGCTTCGTCCAGTTATTACCAAGATTTGTTGATTTATAAACACCGCCTAACCCACCGACTGCAAGTAAATTGCTAGTTCCGAATTTTTCTATGCAGTAAATCGCATCACCGTAACCAGGAAGAGTCTTTTCCGTCCAGTTTGTTCCTCCGTTTGTTGTCTTCAGAATATTTCCATTTTCTTCACCGGCAAAAAGATTAAGAGTATCAGAAATTAAAACACAGTTTAAATAGGTTGTGTAACCACTTGACTTTCTTATCCAATTTTGTCCTGAATTTGTTGTTTTTAAAACCGTTCCTCCACCACCAACCATAAAACCAGTAGTTGAACTTGGAAATTTTACCGCGTAATAACTGCCATCGAAAGGAGTATAAAGTTCGGTCCAGTTTGCTCCTGCATCGGTTGTCATCATATATTTTACACTACGAGTGGCTATAAAGCCTGTGGTGGAATTAATAAAACAAATATCTTGCAATTCCTGAGAAGTCCAATTATAAAAAGGTTTTGTCCAGTTTGTACCACCATCTGTAGTTTTTAGAATATATCCCCATTCACCTGCCGCATAACCGTTATTTGCATCAATCATATAAATTGAAAAAATATGTTTTGTGTGTCCGCTTGATTGATTAAACCAGTTCAAGCCACCGTCTGTTGTTTTTATTAAAGTGCCTGATTGTCCTGATGCATAACCTGTATTTTCATCAACAAAGAAAACTGAAAACAATAAACCGCTCGTTGATGTATTATAAAGAGTCCAATTGTCTCCACCGTTCGTGGTTTTAAAAAGATGTCCGCTTGAACCGACTATAAAACCGGTATTGGCATTTAAAAAGAATACATCTCTTAAAGCATGAACAGCGGGAGGAGTTTGTTCAAACCAGTTATTTCCACCATCAGTTGTTTTCCTAATTGTTCCATTTTCGTCAGCACCAACTACCCATCCTGTATTTTCATCCACGAAAAAAAGTGCAAAAAGAGTTTCTGTAGTATAGGATTCCTGGTTAATCCAGGTAGAACCTCCATCTGTTGTTTTTATGATAACACCACCGTTTCCACAGGCATAGAAAATGTTCTCGTTTACTGCGGCCATGTCAAAAAGAGAACTTCCTGTAGGCAAAGGATTTTGCCAGAACCAACTACTCTGAGATTGACAAATTGTAAATGCACAATGTAGAATTAAGAGCAAGAAAATTTTTTTCATAATGTTCTCACTTGAGTAATATCATTTTTTTTGTTTGGATATTGTTACCAGCTTTAAGTTGATAGAAGTAGATTCCACTTGTTAGATTCCTGCTTTCGCGGTAATGACGTACCAAGTTAAATTCAACCTCATAACTTCCTGTGGGCTTATATTCATCAACAAGCACAGCAACTTCATTACCCAGTACATCATACATTTTTAGTGTTACTTTACCACTCACAGGTAACTGGTAACTAATAATTGTAGATGGGTTAAATGGGTTTGGATAATTTTGATTCAATATAAAATCTACCGGCTTATCTGAGATGTTCTCTTCAACAGAAGTAAGATTGCGGTGGAAAGTCAATATTGATCGCTTTGTTCCACTTAGATTGACGTTATATAAATAAAGCTCATCTCCTGCAATACTTATGCCCGATACAAAACCATATTTGCTCAAACTCTGAACCAGCACAGGCGCAGGAAATGGATCGAACGGATTCTGACGGATCGAATGCATGACGCTGTCGCCTGATTCTCCTGCGGTAAAATAAATTTCAAGCTCATTGGCACTCAGCCAACAAGAGATCTTTCTGGAGGCGATGAAGTCAATATCTAACAGAAGCGGTGCGCTGAATGGTTCATTGACATCATTTCGAGTTGACATAAATAAGTTGTCGTTGATACCATCACCTCTCGTAAAATAGAGCCGCAAGCCATCGGGAGAAATCCATGGATATGTATCTGCCGTATCGGGAGAATTGATTTCTATCAGAGATCTGACTGAGTCAAATGGTAAAGAAGTATCTGCGCGGATGGCGATATATAAATCACTCTCATTCCAAGTGCCTCCTGGAGATCTAACAAACACAATTGTTTTCCTGTCCGCTGTAATACTCGGTTGATTATTTTGGTAGACAGTATCATTTATTGTGCCTGCTAAAAGCTGAGGTTCACCGAAAGGTTCTCCAATTACCGTTCTTTTCAATACGTACAATTGACGATAAGAGCCGAATGTCATTGAGAGATAATACTCCAAGCCATCTTTTGAGAATTGCCCGGGACGCGGCGAATATCCGGCTGGGAAGTGCAGAGTATCGGCAAATGTAAAACTTGTATCATTTGTCGCTGTGCAAGAATGTGTATTTGCTTTCTTCGTTGTTGACAGTGGATAACCGGATTCATCAATTCGAGATTGAGCAAGGATGCTCAGTGTAGACAACAGGAGAGATGCAAGGAATATAAGTATTTTCATTGTGTTTCTAATCCTTTAAGGTTTGAAAGTATCTGTGAACATTTGGTAAAATAACAAAACAATTTTGTAAATATACAACTCTCATTCAACTAAACAAAAGTATTTAGCGACAATTATTATTCGATTTTATAGAGAGAGGTTTCCACTTATTTCAGTAACAACAACTTCTTTGTCTCAGAATTCCTACCAGCTTTCAAACGATAATAATACATTCCCGAAGATAATCCGTTAGCATCAAACCAAACTGTTTTATATCCCGCCTCTTCAACTTCGTTTACAAGTGATGCAGCT
Source organism: Ignavibacteriales bacterium (assembly GCA_016218025.1). GTDB lineage: Bacteria > Bacteroidota > Ignavibacteria > UBA10030 > SZUA-254 > PNNN01. Next base: position 2,315 of record JACRFD010000084.1, on the reverse strand, counting down.
TCTCTGCCAAGCAGATCAAACACTTTCAAAGTAACATAGCTTTGTGTTGGCAGGTGATAACTGATATTTGTGTTGGGATTGAATGGGTTGGGATAGTTCTGTAGAAGTGCAAAATCAGTCGGAGTTGAATTCTCTTTTTCTACATCGGTGACCATCTGAGGCAACGGACGAAACCAAACTCCGCCCTCGTAAGTACCTGTCAAAAGTAACGTGTCGTAAATTGCCAGCGAGCGTATATTTATGCTTGTCAATCCGTCGTTCACCGGACCCCAGCTTGAGCCATAATTAGTCGATAAGAACATACCGCTTCCTGCAATACCCACGAAGATATTATTTCCGTGAGTCAAAAATGCGGTAATTGTTGGAACACCGCCCGCGCCATTATCCGGTAATCCGCTGTTCACCGCTATCCAGTTTGAATCTCCCGTTGCTGTGCGATACACTCCTTCCGAAAAAAAACCGGCGAAAATATAACCACCGCATCTGCCTAACGACCTGACAGCTCTTCCACGTGTTAGTGCATTATTCCAATCTAACCAGGTTACTCCATTATCGGTTGAGCGAGAGATTCCAGAATTTTGTCCTTCACCAATAAAAACCTCTACACCATTAATGGTTATTGCATTTATCAATCCCTGGTCGGAAGTTTGAGCCCAACTTGTACCGTCGTCTGTTGAACGCCAAACTCCGCCTGCACCAATCAAGATACTTCCATCGTTACAAAGTGCCAACGAATTGACGGAAAAGTTATAGTTTGGGTAACTACAACTCCAGTTAGTCCCATTGTCCACAGAAATAAATATTCCCTGTCCCCATGTACCGGCAATCATCGTATTGCCGTTATGAACTATTGCCATCACTTGAGTAGAAGCACTCATTGGTGAGTTATTGAGAGATGTCCAGCTTGAGCTATTGTCAATAGAAAGATAAGTTCCGTTATCTGTGCCTGCAAATATTTTGTTTCCGTCGACATTAATTGTACGTACAATTTGTCCGTTCAATCCACTTTGTGTCCATTGTGCATACTGCGTGGTTACTGAAAACATGAATAGAAGAATAATGGTAATAATTTTTTTCATTTGATTATACCTTATTATGAGATAATGAACATTTAGATAATATAAAAACTGTTTATTAAAAATCAATATCTGAAAACGGATTGTTCCACCGAACATGATGTTAGATTTAGTTTTGAAAATATCGGTTCATTATTATACTTGTTCTCCAGGCATAGGTCTATGGCATCAGAATATTACAACAGCACACTTTAACCGAGCGCAGATACATTTTGAGATGGTGACTTATGCTTTGCTCCAACAATCAGTAACCAAAGTAAAAATGCTACTTCGCCGAGAAGTAGCGGAAAGCTTACCGTGTTGGCGATCTGTACATGTGCAGGCAAAAGCATACCAATGAAGCTTATTGTTACATATGCGATACCATTCAAAAACAACCACACGCCAAGGAAGCGAGGTAGAAAGCCCGACCGATAGACAAGCCATGCAAGAGGAAGCAGCCATAGACCCCAAAACAACTCGGAGACGGGGACTCCTTGTCTGTCGATGTTGATTAGTAATGTGGCGAGAGCGTCACGTTGGGGCTTGTCGAATACAGCCAGGAGATCGGAGCCTTGCACGAACGAAAGGGTGGCGATTTGGTTTGCTACTCCCAAGAACGCCAACGGCGCCTCCACCAGGACCAATATCACCATGAGTTTGGCAAGCTGGCAGTTTACCTCTTTCAGTAAACGGTAGAGCGCCAACACAGTCAAGATGAAGAACATCTCAGACAAGAGCCCCACCACAATATACGCCCGGAAAAGCGATTGATTGGCAAAGATATTGGCAACTGTCGCGGCAGCATCCCCCGTAACAAACAACTTCCCGGGAACATAGATGAGCACGAAAGGACCGGTGACCGCCATGAGCAGGTAGAATAATCCAGCGATTCTTGCATTCTTTTTGAGTTGTGTCATATGTTTTGTCCTTTAGTGTGTTTGGTATCCGACAAAGTGTGTCGCAAAATGCTTTTGAAAAAAAACCTTTGCTTGCGTATAATGTCTGCAATAGCAACGCATTGTTTGAGCGAACTACAAGCAGACAAATTCTTTGTGAGCGAAAACATTGAACGAGTACAATAATTCATATCAATAAAATCGAGTGTCGTTGCTACTGTTGATATTTCTAAAAGGTCTCCCATGAATGGAAGAAAATTCGTATGATTGATTAGCCGAAAAATCAAAGAAATTATCAACACTCACAGGAGAACCTTTATGTTATATTCTGGAATAGATTTACATCGCCAGTCGATTGTAG